>NZ_JBICKN010000018.1:0-462649 GCF_043104185.1 Delftia sp. WSY_22 | reverse complement strand
GGCCCCGCGCCGCTGCCCAAGGTCAACCACCGCTTCTACCATGTGCCCGCGTCCAATACGGCCGTGGGACATCTCATCCTGGAGAACGGCTGAGGCCCCCACGTTCATCACTGCGTGTATTCACTGCCCCCCGAGGGGGCCTTCGCCTCCTTGAGGCGGCTCTACGGAGACTCATATGAGCAACAAGACCATCAAAGTCGCCCTGGCGGGCGCCGGTGCCTTCGGCATCAAGCACCTGGACGGCATCAAGAACATCGACGGCGTGGAAGTCGTCTCCCTGGTGGGCCGCGAGCTGGCCAAGACCCAGGAAGTGGCCGACAAGTACGGCATCCAGCATGTGACCACCGAGCTGGCCGACAGCCTGGCCCTGCCCGAGGTGGACGCCGTCATCCTGTGCACGCCCACGCAGATGCACGCCGCCCAGGCCATCGAGTGCCTGAAGGCCGGCAAGCATGTGCAGGTGGAGATCCCGCTGGCCGACAGCCTCAAGGACGCGCAGGCCGTGGCCGATCTGCAAAAGCAGACCGGCCTGGTGGCCATGTGCGGCCATACGCGCCGCTTCAACCCCAGCCACCAGTGGGTGCACAAGAAGATCGCGGCCGGCGAGTTCAACATCCAGCAGATGGATGTGCAGACCTACTTCTTCCGCCGCACCAACATGAACGCGCTGGGCCAGGCCCGCAGCTGGACCGACCACCTGCTGTGGCACCACGCTGCCCACACCGTGGACCTGTTCGCCTACCAGGCCGGCAGCCCCATCGTGAAGGCCAACGCCGTGCAAGGCCCCATCCACCCGGAACTGGGCATTGCCATGGACATGAGCATCCAGCTCAAGGCCGCCAATGGCGCCATCTGCACGCTGAGCCTGTCGTTCAACAACGACGGCCCGCTGGGCACCTTCTTCCGCTACATCGGCGACACCGGCACCTACATCGCGCGCTATGACGACCTCGTCAACGGCAAGGAAGAGAAGATCGACGTTTCCAAGGTCGACGTGTCCATGAACGGCATCGAGCTGCAGGACCGCGAGTTCTTCGCCGCCATCCGCGAAGGCCGCGAGCCCAATTCCAGCGTGGCCCAGGTGCTGCCCTGCTATCAGGTCCTGCACGATCTGGAAAAACAGCTCACCCCCTGAGCCGCTTCGCGTCTTCCCCCTGAAAGGGGGACGACACCCTCGGTGCGGGGCGGCCCTTCCTCGGTGTCTCTGAGTTGGGCCGCGCCAGTTTTACGCGTATTTGATCGTAGGAGAGCGATGCCACTTGGACGTGGCACGACGATCATGTTTCCACCCGGAGTACCGCAATGACCGATTCCTCCTCCAGCAGCCGGGAAGACGTGCCCGAGGCGTCCAATCGCCTCGGGATCGACGGCATAGAGTTCATCGAGTACACCACCAGCCAGCCCCAGGCCCTGGGCCAGGTGCTGGAGGGGCTGGGTTTTCGCCCCGTGGCGCGGCACCGCTCGCGCGAGGTGACGCTGTACCGGCAGGGGGACATGAACCTGGTGGTCAATGCGGGCGCCGCCGATGCGCTGGCCCATGCCGCCTCGGACGGGCAGCCCGTCATCTCGGCCGTGGCGCTGCGCGTGCAGGATGCCCTGCAGGCGCATACGCGCTGCATCGAGCTGGGAGCCTGGGCGGCGCCCAGCCAGGCCCAGGCGATGGAGCTGCACATTCCGGCCATCCACGGCCCGGGTGGCAGCCGCTTCTACTTTGTCGATCGATGGCAGGAGTTCTCCATCTATGACATCGACTTCAAGCCCGTTGCCGGGGCCGATCCCCATCCGCCGGCGCTGGCCGGCCTGGGCTATTTCGGCGTGGTCCAGTACATAGGGCGTGGCCGCAGCGCCGACTGGATCACCTACTTCGAACGCATGTTCGACTTCCACCTGCTGCCCGATGCGCAGCGCTTCGGCATCCTGCCCAAGGGCAAGCTCATGCGCAGTCCCTGCAAGCGCTTCCTGTGGCAGCTGATCGAGCCCGATCCGGGCCTGGAGTGGGACGACATGCCCGAGCGCCTGCAGCGCATCGGCCTGGGCACCACCGACGTGCCTGCTGCCGTGCAGGCCTTGCGCCAGCGCGGCGTGGAGTTCGTGGAATCGAGCCGCCTGCACCCCGATGACCGCGGCGCGCTCACGCGCAACGCCATGGGTACCGTGGTGTTCGAGCTGGTGCACCGCGACGCCTAGCGCAAAGCCTGGCGCGCCGCCGTCCGATTCAACCGCCGATACACACAACGATCCTGGAGGGCAACATGGGCTTGCTGGACAGCTATGGCATGGACACCATCACTCTGAATGGCTCGCTGGAGGCCAAGCTCGACGCCATCCGGCGCGCGGGCTTCACCCAGGTCATGCTCAGCGCGCGCGACCTGGCCGGCCACCCGGGCGGCGTCAAGGCGGCTGCGGCGGCGGTGCGCGCCAGCGGCCTGCGGCCCACGGGCTTTCAGGTGCTGCGCGACTTCGAGGGCCTGTCCGACCACCTGCACCACTACAAGGTGGACATCGCCAAATCCATGCTGGAGATGTGCGCCGAGATCGGCAGCCCCGTGCTGCTGGCCTGCTCGTCCACCTCGCGCCATGCCACGGGCGATCTCGACGTGATTGCGCGCGACCTGCGCAAGCTGGCCATGCTCGGCATCCCGCTGGGCGTGAAGATCGCCTACGAGGGCCTGTCCTGGGGCCGCAACGTCAACGAATTCACCACCAGCTGGGACGTGGTCTGCCGCGCCGACATGTCCAACCTGGGCATCGGCCTGGACTCCTTCCACATCCTGGCCGCCAAGACGCCGCTGGATGCGCTGGAGCTGATCGACCGCGACAAGATCTTCCTGGTGCAGCTGTCCGACTTCATGTGGCATGACGCGCCCACCTTCGAGGAGCGCATGGCCACGGCGCGCACCTTCCGCGTGTTTCCGGGCGAGGGCGTGCACAGCGAGCGCCTGGCCGACCTGGTGCTGCGCCTGGACCGCCTGGGCTACCGTGGCGACTACAGCTTCGAGGTCTTCAACGACGACTACCAGCAACTGCCGCTGGACACCGTGGCCGAGCGCGCGCGCCGCAGCGCGCAGTGGCTCAACGACGACGTGCTGCACCGGCCCGTGCCGCTGCCGGCCTGGGCGCGCACGGGCGTGCGGGGCGCTGCGGTTTGACGGCAAAATCGTTGTGCGAATGCACTGCAGGGGAGCGCCGGCCGCTCCCTTTCTTCTTTTCCCTGTGAGCCACCATGACCAACCTGTCCACACGAAACCTGGGTCCCTTCTCCGTCAGCGCCGTCGGCCTGGGCTGCATGAACCTCAGCCACGCCTATGGCCATCCGCCGTCGCCCGAGCAGGGCAAGGCCGTGCTGCATGCGGCGCTGGACGCCGGTGTCACGCTGTTCGACACGGCGGCGCTGTATGGCTTCGGCGCCAATGAATCCCTGGTCGGCCCCGTGCTCAAGTCCCACCGCAACCACATCACCCTGGCCAGCAAATGCGGCATGGCCGGCGTGCGCGGCGACGACGGCGTGGTGCGCCGCGTGATCGATGGCCACCCCAGGACCCTGCGCCGCAATTGCGAAGACAGCCTGCAGCGCCTGGGCACCGATGTCATCGACCTCTACTACCTGCACCGCTGGGACCGCCGCGTGCCCATCGAGGAATCGGTGGGCGAGATGTCGCGCCTGGTGGAAGAGGGCAAGGTGCGCGCCCTGGGCCTGTCCGAGATCGGCGCCGACGCGCTGCGCCGCGCCCATGCCACCTTCCCCATCGCCGCGCTGCAAAGCGAGTATTCGCTGTGGTCGCGCAATGCCGAGCTGGGCACGCTGCAGGCCTGCAAGGAACTGGGCATTGCCTACGTGGCCTTCAGCCCGCTGGGCCGCGCCTTCCTCACCGGCAAGCTCCAGGAGGTCCAGGGCCTGGTCAAGGGCGATATCCGCGCCGCCATGCCGCGCTTTGCGCCCGAGGCCTATGCGAAGAACCTGCAGCTGCTCGCGCCCATGCAGTCCATTGCCGAGCGCGCCGACTGCACGCTGGCCGAGCTGGCCATCGCCTGGGTGCTGCACCAGGGCGAGCATGTGATTGCCCTGCCGGGCACCACCAGCGTGGACCACCTGCACGAAGACCTGCGCGGCGGCGCCGTGCGCCTGGATGCGGCCCTGCTGGCCGAACTGGACGACCTCTTCAAGCCCGAGCGCATCCAGGGCGACCGCTATGCCGTGGCCTCGCAGCGCGAGGTGGATACGGAAAAGTACGCGTTCGAGACCGTCTGAACACGCCGCAGGCCGCTCATGGCATGGATGCGGCCAGGTCGAATGGCGCCGTGGGCGTGCCCTGGTGGAAGCGCATCTGCCAGCCCCGCGCCGTGCGCAGCCAGACCGAAGAGCGCAGCGTATGCCGGCCGGCCGTTCCATCCTCGGCCACGCTGGCCGAGCGGTAGGTCAGCAGCGCGCTGTCCGGTCCCAGGCGCGCCAGCGCAAAGCCGCCTGACACCAGCCGGGCAGGGGCCTGTGCTGGCAAGGCATCCGCCAGGCTGTCCACGGTGGCGGCCCGGTCGTGCATGCCGCCCGATCGGCCGAATTCCAGGAAGTCTTCATGCAGCAGCGCCTGCAGCTGGCCTGCGTCCGATCGCACCTGCGGATCGTGCAGCCGCACTTCCAGTGCCTGCAGATGCTGCAGCAGATGGTCGTCGTCGCCATGCATGTCCAGGCCAGGAAGTTGCGCCATGGCCATGTCGTTCACCATCAGATCAGATCAAATCCCGCATGGCCTGCGCCGTCTCGCGCAGCATGGGCAGCACGCGCGCCACGGCGTCCTTGCCGGTTTCGCGGCCCATGGGCATGGTGATGTTGAGGGCGCCGGCCAGCGCGCCGTGGCGGTCGCGCAGCGGCACGGCAATGCCGCGCGAGTCCAGGTTCAGCTGCTGCTCGCACAGGGCCCAGTCCTGGGTGCGGATCAAGGCCAGCTCGCGGCGCATTTCGGCGGGGCAGGTGATGGTGTGCGAGGTGAAGACCGTCAGCGCGCGGTTGTCCAGCCAGTGCTCCAGCTCGGCGTCGCTGCGCATGGACAGCATCAGCATGCCGGCCGCCGTGACCTGGGCCGGCACGCGCGCGCCCAGCACGTAGCCGGTGTTCATGTTGCGGTTGGGTCCGTTGCGCGCGATGTAGACCACCTCGTCGTCGTCCAGCACCGCCAGGTAGGCGGTTTCATGGGTGCCGGCGGCCACGCGCTGCAGGAACGGCTGGACGATGCGCGGCAGCCGCGCCGACTCCAGGTACGACTGCCCCAGCCGCAGCACGCGCGGCGTGAGCCAGAACAGCTTGCCGTCCCCCGCCACGTAGCCCATGTGCTGCAGCGTCAGCAGGTAGCGCCGCGCGGCGGTGCGCGTCATGCCCGTGCGCTGGCCGGCCTCGGCGGCCGTCATGCGCGGGTGGGCGTCGTCGAAGGCTTCGATGATCGATACGCCGCGTTCCAGTCCGGCAATCCAGTCGCGCTGGGCGAGGGTGGAAGGTGTTGTCATGACGGTTTTGATTTTTCCGTATTAACCCTGGGTGCGTGCGATTATCGAACAGCGCGGTGCGATCAGCGCACATGCCTTTCGAAATTGGCTTGGGCGCATCCATAGGCGGGAACTACATTTTTTACATCCCGCCGGCCTGGCCGCAAGCATCGGGCAGGGGCCTTTTCTACATGGAGGAGACAACACATGAGCGCAACCCCGATACACACACAGCCCACCGGGCACCAGCCGCGCAAGGCCGCCACCAGCGGCTGGATAGGCTCGGCCCTGGAGTACTACGACTTCTTCATCTACGCCACGGCGGCTGCGCTGATCTTTCCGCAGATCTTCTTTCCGCAGGGTGATCCGGCGATTGCCATCATCGCCTCGCTGGCCACCTATGGCGTGGGCTATGTGGCGCGGCCCATCGGCGCCTTCGTGCTGGGCCACCTGGGCGACACGCACGGGCGCAAGCAGGTGCTGGTGTGGTGCATGTTCCTGATGGGCTTTTCCACCATCGCCGTGGGCCTGCTGCCCACCTATGACCAGGTCGGCCTGTGGGCGCCCGCGCTGCTGGTGCTGATGCGGCTGATACAGGGCTTCGCGGTGGCCGGCGAGATCTCGGGCGCCAGCTCCATGATCCTGGAGCATGCCCCGTTCGGGCGGCGCGGCTTCTTCGCCAGCTTCACGCTGCAGGGCGTGCAGGCCGGCCAGATCCTGGCAGCGGCCGTGTTCCTGCCGCTGGCGCACTACATGCCCACCGAGCAGTTCAACAGCTGGGGCTGGCGCATTCCCTTCATCCTGAGCTTCGTCGTCATCATCGCGGGCTGGATCATCCGCCGCGAGGTCAACGAGACCCCGGCCTTCACCGCCGCAGGCCGCAGCGAGGCGCGTCCGCGTTCGCCCGTGGTCGAGGCCTTCCGCCACCATTCGCCCGACATGCTGCGCGTGGTCTGCATGGCGCTGATGAACGTGATCCCGGTGGTGGCCACCATCTTCGGCGCGGCCTACGCCGTGCAGCCCGCCTACGGCATCGGCTTCGCCAAGGACATGTACCTGTGGATTCCCGTGGTGGGCAACATCGTCGCGGTGCTGGTGATCCCCATGGTGGGCAACCTGTCCGACCGCATCGGCCGGCGCCCGCCCATCATCTTCGGCGCGCTGCTGTCGGGCCTGCTGGCCATCGGCTACCTCTACGCCATCAGCGAACGCAACATGCCGCTGGCCTTCGCCATGTCCATCCTGATGTGGGGCGTGGTCTACCAGGGCTACAACGCGGTGTTCCCCAGCTTCTACCCCGAGCTGTTCCCCACCCGCACCCGCGTCTCGGCCATGGCCATCTCGCAGAACGTGGGCACGGCCATCACCGCCATGCTGCCCGCGCTGTTCACGGCCGTGGCGCCTCCGGGTGCGCACAACATCTGGCTGACCGTGGGCCTGATCGCCTTCGGCATCACCGTGGTGGCCGCCCTGGCCGCGTGGAGCGCCCGCGAGACCTACCGCGTGCGCATGGAAGACCTGGGCGAGGCCGGTGCGCAGCCCGTGGCAGCTGCCGAGTACGACCGCCTGCGCAACCAGGCCCTGGCCCAGTCCGGCCGCTGAATCCTGCAACCCAAGGCATCCGAAGGCCCCAGGAAATGATTTCCGGAAAAACCACCCTCATCGCGCACATCGGCGACCCGACCGAGACCTTCAAGTCGCCCATGATCTACAACCCGTGGTTCGACAGCCGGGGCATTGATGCCTGCGTCGTGCCCATGGGCGTGAAGGCGGCGCATTTCGCCGGCGACTTTGCCGCCATCATGCGTTTCACCAACCTGCGCGGCGCGCTGATCACCATGCCGCACAAGGTGTCCGTGGTGGACCTGGTGCACGAGGTCACGCCCGCCGTGCACATTGCAGGCGCCTGCAATGCCGTGCTGCGGCGCGAGGACGGCACGCTGCTGGGCGACCAGTTCGACGGCGCGGGCTTTGTGCGCGGCGTGCTGCGCAAGGGGCGGCAGCTGCAGGGCGCGCGGGTGCTGATTTCCGGGGCGGGTGGCGTGGGCTCGGCGATTGCCGCCTCGCTGGCGGCGGCCGGCGTGGGCGAGCTGATGCTGTTCGATACGCGGGACGAGAGCGCGCAGGCCCTGGCAGGGCGGCTCGCTGCCTACTACCCGAGGATGAAGGTGGGCACGGGCTCCAGGGACCCGCGGGGCTTTGACGTGGTCGTCAACGCCACGCCGCTGGGCATGAAGGACGATGACCCGCTGCCGTTCGATGTGCAGCGCATCGCACCCACCGCCTTTGTGGGCGAGGTGGTGATGAAGTCCGAGTTCACGCCGCTGCTGCGCGCCGTGCGCGACAAGGGCTGCGACTTCCAGGTGGGCACGGACATGCTGTTCGAGATGATTCCCGCCTACCTCGAATTCTTCGGCTTCGGCAGCGCCACGCCCGACGAGCTGCGCGCCACCGCCCACATCTCCTACTGATCCAGCCGACAGACAACCGGCCCTGGATGCGTCCGGGGCAGGGCGCAGCCACGCCCGAAAAAGCAGTTTTCACAGAGAAGGAGACAAGACCATGCAACAGCAAATGCACCAGACACCGCGAGTGCCGCAGCGCGGGGCCCTTCGCATCCTGGCCCTGACCACCGTGCTGGGCGCCTGGGGCGCGGGCGCCCAGGCCCAGTCCTCGGTCACCATCTACGGCAGCGTGGACCAGTACATCAACCACATGCGCAGCAGCTCGGGCGCATCCATGACCACGCTGGAGGACGGCGCCCTGCTGCGCAGCCGCCTGGGCTTTCGCGGTCAGGAAGACCTGGGTGGTGGCCTGTACGCGAAGTTCCAGCTGGAGATGGGCATCAACGCCGACAACGGCACGCAGGCCGACAGCACGCGCGGCTTCGACCGCCAAAGCTGGGTGGGCCTGGGCGGCGGCTGGGGCGAGGTGCGGCTGGGCCGGCAGAACACGGTGATCTTCGGGCGCGGCGACTACATCGACTTCACCTCGCGCACCTTGGGATCGATGGTCAACAACTTCGGCGTGCCCTCGCGCTTCGACAACGACATCTCCTACACCTCGCCGCGCATGGCCGGCTTCCTGTTCGAGGCCCACTACGCCATGGCCGAGACCGGTGCTCCAGCGCGCCAGGCCATCTACCAGCTGGGCCTGGACTACCTGAACGGCCCCTACCGCGTCGGCTATGCCGGGCTGTATGCGCGTGCGCCGCAGAGCGCGGCCTATACCGACGCGGTCCGCTACGACAACCTCTACGCCAACTACGACTACGGCAAGGGCAAGGTCCAGCTGGCCTTTGTGCGGTCCAACAACAGCACGGCGGGCTCGGCGGGCAACAACACGGGCACGGTGCTGGGCAATGTGGGCGGGCTGGTGGCGGGCACGAATGCCGATGTGCGCCGCTTCTACCGCGTCTGGCAGCTGTCGGCCGACTACCGCGTGACGCCGCAGCTGCGCGTGGGCGCACTGTGGGGCCGCATACAGGATGGCTCGGACAGCGGGCGCGGCGCATCGGGCGGGGCCATCGCGGCCTACTACGATCTGTCCAGGCGCACCATGCTCTACGCGGTGGCCGAGCAGTTGAAGAACGACCGCAATGCGGGCTTTAGGCTGGCGGCCTCGGGCGGCATGAAGCCCAACTTCACATCGGCCGACGACGTCAACGGCCGCACCATCAAGGGCGTGCAGCTGGGCGTGCTGCACCGCTTCTGAGGGGGCATGCCATGGCACAGCTGCACCCGCTTCGCATTGCCGTGGCCGGCGCCGGCGCGATCGGCCAGGCCCATATCGCCGCCATCGGGGCCCAGGCGGATTGCCGCCTGTCCGCCATCGTGGACCCGGCGCCCGCAGCCCGGGAGCTTGCCCAAAGGGCCGGGGTGCCGCTGTGGCGCGACCTGGGCGAGCTGATCGCCCATGACCGGCCCGACGCCGTGGTGCTGGCCACGCCCAACCGCCTGCATGCCCCGCAGGCGGCCCAGTGCATGCATGCGCGCCTGCCCATACTGCTGGAAAAACCCGTGACCGCCACCGTGGCCGAGGCCCAGCGGCTGGCCGCGCTGGCCGATCGCTGCGGCGCCCGGCTGCTGGTGGGCCACCACCGCGCCCACAGCCCGATCATGGCGCGGGCCGCAGCCCTCATCGCCCAGGGGCGGCTGGGCCGCCTGGTGGCCGTGACCGGTGCGGCCCTGTTCTACAAGCCGGACGCCTACTTCGAGGAAGGCTCCTGGCGTCGCGAGGCCGGTGGCGGCCCCATCCTGCTCAACATGATCCACGAGGTCCACAACCTGCGCATGCTGTGCGGCGACATCGTGGCCGTGCAGGCCTTCGCCTCGCATGCCACGCGCGGTTTTGCCGTGGAAGACACGGTGGCCATCAACCTGCGCTTTGCCAGCGGTGCGCTGGGCAGCTTTGTGCTTTCGGACACGGCCGCCAGCGCGCGCAGCTGGGAGCAGACCTCGCAGGAGAACAAGGCCTATGCCAGCTATGAGGACGAAGACTGCTACCTGGTGGCGGGCACCTTCGGCTCGCTGGCCATACCGAGCATGCGGCTGAAGACCTATGCATCGGCCGGCCAGCGCTCCTGGAATGAGCCATTCGACCTGGATGTGGCCGCCGTGGAGCGCGAAGACCCGCTGGTGCGCCAGATGGCGCATTTCGCGCAGGTGGCGCGCGGCCTGGCGCAGCCGCTGGTCAGCGTGCACGACGGCCTGCGCAACCTGCAGATCACCGAGGCCATTGCAGAGGCGGCGCGTACCGGTGCCGCCGTCGAGACCCCGGTGGCATGAACGAATCCCTGAATCGAGGACACCCCATGAAGACCATCCTGATGCTGCACGGCATCAACCACAACATGTTCGGCCAGCGCGATCCGGCGCAGTACGGCACGGTCACGCTGGCCGAGATCGACGCCTCGCTGCGCAGCCTGGGCAGCCAGCTGGGCTGCGAGGTGGACAGCTTCCAGACCAATTGCGAAGGCGCCATGTGCGATCGCATCCACCAGGGCTTTCGGGACGGCGTCGATGGCGTGCTCATCAACGCCGGTGCCTGGACGCACTACAGCTACGGCATCCGCGACGCGCTGGCCATGCTCACCGTGCCCGTGGTGGAGATCCACATGAGCAACATCCATGCGCGCGAGCCCTTCCGCCACCACTCGGTGTTTGCCGACATCGTCCGGGGCCAGATCTGCGGCTTCGGCGCGGACAGCTATCTGCTGGGCCTGCGGGCCGTGCTGTCCGCCGTCGCATAGGATGCATGGCGCGCAACTGGCCATGTATCGTCCTTCGAACTCCCTCGCTCGACGCGCCGCATGCCGTGACCAGGCTTCATTGAGATGAACTTCGCTGATCCCGGCCCGCGCCGCTCCGTTTCCTTTCTCCTGCTGCTGCCGCTGCTGCTGGCCGCGCAGCCGGTCGCCACCGATGGCTATCTGCCGGCGTTGCCCGAGATCGCGCGCGACCTGGGCTCGGCCAGCAGCAGCCTGACCGTGTTCATGCTGGCCTTCGGTGTCGCCCAGCTGGTGTGCGGGCCGCTGGCCGACCGCTTCGGGCGCCGGCCCGTTCTGCTGACGGGTTTGGCCTGCTACACGGCAGCGGCGGCAGGCTGTGCGCTGGCGGGCAGCGCGGACGCACTGGTGGCCTGGCGCGCCATGCAGGGCGCGGCCATGGCGGCCATCCTGGTGTGCGCACGGGCTGCGGTGCGCGACCTGTATCCGGCCCATGAAGGGCCGCGCATCATGGCCCGCGGCCTGATGGGCCTGGGGCTGGTGGCCCTGGTGGCGCCGATTGCCGGTGCATGGGCAGTCCAGGCCGCCGGCTGGCGCTGGGTGCTGGGGGCGATGGGTGTCTACTCGCTGGCTTTGCTGGCACTGTGCTGGCGCATGTTCAGCGAGACGCGGCAAGCGCCGGCGGAGTCTGCCCCGGTCCTCGCATCCGTACCC
Source organism: Delftia sp. WSY_22 (assembly GCF_043104185.1). Lineage (NCBI taxonomy): Bacteria > Pseudomonadati > Pseudomonadota > Betaproteobacteria > Burkholderiales > Comamonadaceae > Delftia > Delftia sp. WSY_22. The sequence goes on along the minus strand of NZ_JBICKN010000018.1, from coordinate 451,233 downwards.
GTATCCGTATCCGCTGGCGGTGTGCGCCAGGTGTTCGCCGACCCCGGCTTTTGCGCCTGGACGGCGCTGGCCGCAACCACCTACGGCGGCATCTTCTGCTTTTTGCTGCTGTCGCCGATGGTGTACGTCGACCTGTTCGGCCTGTCGCCCGTGCTCTACGGCTGGATTCCAGCGGGCGGCTCGCTGGTCTACATCCTCGGCATCACATGGTGCCGGCGCCTGCTGTCGCGCCACGGGCCGGTGCGCACGGTGCAGCTGGGCGCTTCGCTCAGTCTGCTGGGGCCGTGCATCCAGATCGCCGGCTGCGTGCTGGCGCCGGCCTCGCCCTTTCCACTGCTGCTGGGGCACGCGGTGTATGCACTGGGCCATGGCCTGCACCAGCCTTGCGGCCAGGCGGGCGCGGTGGGTGGCCTGCCGCCGCAGCTGGCCGGGCGGGCCGTGTCGTGTTCGGGCTTCGCGATCATGTGCGTGGCCTTCTGCGCCGGCCAGCTGGCGGCGCAATTTGTCGATCCGACCATGCGCCACGGTGCCTGGCCGATGGTGCTGCCCATGGCGCTGGCGGGCGTTGTGCTGGTCCTCATCGCCTTTGTCTGGCTGCCGCAGCTGTACCGGGTGCGGTCAGCGCAAAGGGTTCAGCCCCGGTCATGACACTGCTCATGCATCCGCGCGGTATTCCCCTCGATGCTTCATGAACCGGTGGTAGGACATGCGCAGGTGCAGCTGCATCACCTGGCGTGCCAGCTCCCCATCCCTGGCACGTATGGCGATCACCAGGTCGCAGTGGTGGTGCAGGCTTTGCACCAGCTCTTCGGGCGTGTAGATGTAGAACGACCGCTTGATGATCGGCATGTCGATCATCGTCGCCAGCATGGTCTTGAGGCGCGGCGAGCCCGATGCCTCGATCAGCGCGTGGTGAAAATCCCGGTTGGCTGACTGCACCTCGCCAATGCCGTCGTGGCCAGCGGCAATGCCGGCCTCCATGCGCTGGTTGCTGGCCTCCAGCTCATCGGCCAGCCCCTCGCCGCCGCGCGTGGCCGCGAGGAACGAGGCGTACGGCTCCAGCAGCATGCGCAGCTGGAAGGTCTCCTCCACATCCCAGTCGCTCCACTCCGACACGCGGATACCCTGGCCCGCGCCATCGGTGGCCAGGCCATCTTCCACCAGGCGGTGCAGCGCATTGCGCACCGGCGTGCGGCTCAGTCCCAGGTCGCGGGCAATGGGTTCCTCCTTGAGCTGTTCGCCGGGTCGGTAGTGGCCGCCGATGAGCCGCTGCCGCAGAACCTCGTACGCCTTGTCTTTCACGTTTTGCACTGTGTTTGCACCAGATGGGTGGGGATGGTGCGCCGATTCTAGGTGACGACGGAAGGGCTCTCCGAGCTGCGCTTCATTCCGAAAAATACAAAACAAGTACAAATATTCGAAGTTCTACGGGAAATCTCTAGGAAGAAAAAGGAGATGTGCTCCGTAGACTGCGATAAATGTTTTAAATTTGTATTTTTATGAAGTTCGCAATACTGGGTGGTGGAATGGTCGGCGCCTGCTACATGCAGGCCTTTTTGGAGCAGGGGCACAGCCTGGTGTGCCTGTGCGAGCTGCAGCCCAACGCTGCGGTGGCCGACGCCGTGCAGGCCGCTGGCGCGCAGGTGCATGCCGCGCCCGGCGCCTGGCTGGCCGAGGCCGACGTGGTGGTGAGCGCCGTGTTCGGCACCGTGGCGCGCAGCCTGTTCGAGGCCTGCCTGCCCCATCTGCGCGATGGCGTGGTCTATGTGGACATGACCACGGCCGACCCGCAGGAGATGCGCGAATGCGGCGAGCTGGCCCGGCGCGTCGCCCAGGGCAGGGCGGTGCACTTCGTGGACGTGGCCATCACCGGCGCGGTCAACCTGGGCGGCAGCAAGACGCCGCTGCTCGTGGCCGGTGGCAAGGCCGGTTTTGTACAGGAATTGTTCTTGCCCCTTGGCGGCTCCGTTCGCGTGGTGGGCGGACAGCCGGGCGATGCCGCCGCGCTCAAGCTCCTGCGCAGCATCTACACCAAGGGGGCCGAGGCGCTGGCCGTGGAGTGCCTGGTGACGGCCCAGCAGATGGGCCTGCGCGAGCAGCTGCATGCCGTGCTGCAGGACATCGACGAGACACCGCTGCGCACGCTGATGGAGTCCATGGTGCGCACACACATCCCGCATTCCGCACGCCGCCGCAACGAGGTGGCCGAGGCCCGGCAGCAGATGGCCCGCAACGGCCTGGCGCCCATCGCCTTGACCGCCGTCGAGGCGCTGTTCGCCGACACGGCCCGGGCGCATGCGGCGCAGCCCTTCACCGGCACCTCCACCGACGAGGCCATCGATTGGCTGGGCAGCCACGTGCTCGCCAGCCGCCCCTGATCAACGTACCCCTGCGCCAACCGACACCACCAAAGGAGACATCCGCAATGACGACCCCGACCCGACGCCGTCTGGCCCTCGCCGGCCTGCTGGCACTGACCGCTGCCGCCGTGGCCCCGGCCCATGCCCAGGGCACCTATCCGCAGCGGCCTATCAGGTTCATCGTGCCCTTTCCGGCCGGTGGCGGCACCGACAACCTCACGCGGCTGGTCGGCACCAAGCTCACCGAGGCCCATGGGTGGGCCATCGTGGTGGAGAACAAGCCCGGGGCCGGTGGCAACCTGGCTCTGGACCAGGTGGCCAAGGCCCCCGCCGACGGCCTGACCCTGGTGATGGCGCAGACCGACAACGTGGTGCTCAACCCGCTGCTGTACTCCAAGCTCACCTACAACCCCGACAAGGACCTGCGCGCCGTGGCCCTGGTCGCAGCCGGCCCGGCCGTGCTCGTGGTGAATGCCGATTCGCCGTACAAGTCCCTGGACGCCATCGTCCAGGCGGCGAAGAAGGACCCCGGGCGCCTGAGCTTTGCCACGCCGGGCACCGGCACCATTTCGCACCTCATCAGCGAGGCCTGGCAGAAAAGCTCGAATGTGAAGTTCACCCACGTGCCGTTTCGCGGCATGGCGCAGGCCATGCCCGACCTGCTGGGCGGGCGCATCGACATGTACATGGGCTCCATCCCCACGCTGCTGTCGCACATCCAGTCGGGCAAGGTGCGCGCCATCGGCGTGACCACCGCGAGCCGCTCCAAGCTGCTGCCCGACGTGCCGACCTACACCGAATCCGGCATCAAGGGCGTGGAGCTGGCCAGCGTGTGGGGCGTGATGGCCCCGGCCGGCACCTCCGACGCCATCGTCAAGCAGCTCAACGAGGCCATCAACAAGGTGGTGAACGCACCCGACACGGCCAGGAAGATCGCCGACTCCGGCGCCGAACTCATCACCGGCACACCGCAGGACATGGCCAGGCTCTACGCCAGCGACCGCGCACGCCTGGCACCCATCGTCAAGAGCTCTGGCACCACGCTCGATTGAGCGGCACGGCTTTCATTCCATCACTCTGAGCACCACACCATGATCGGTCTTCAAATTCTGAAGCGGCAGCGCGCTGTCAGCCTTGATATTGCCAGGCGCTATCTCGACGTGCCTGTTGCCAACGTCAGCGACTGCATGGCCCGCATGACGGCGGGCGGCGCGCGGTTGCGCCCCATGCACGGCGGCGGGCGCATGGCCGGCCCCGCGCTGACCATCAAGACACGCCCGGGCGACAACCTCATGCTCCACAAGGCACTTCAACTGGCCAGCCCAGGTGACGTGATCGTGGTGGATGCCGGTGGCGACCTCACCAACGCACTCATCGGAGAAATCATGGTGGGAGACGCCATGCGTCGCCAGCTGGGCGGCGTCGTGATCAACGGCGCGATCCGGGACGCGGCATGGATTCGTGCTGGCAGCTTCCCGGTATTCGCCGCGGGCGTCACGCACCGCGGACCCTACAAGGACGGCCCGGGCGAAATCAATGTGCCTATCGCCATCGATGGCATGGTGATCGAGCCCGGTGACCTCATGATTGGCGACGACGATGGCTTGCTGTGCGTACCGCATGCGCAGGCGCAGGCCCTGCTGGATGCAGCACTCGGGAAGCAGGTGGTTGAGGCCAGGATGGTGGCCGACATCGCTGCCGGCACCTACAGCGCGCCATGGATAGACGAGACGCTCAAGCGTCTGGGGTGTCCGATTCAGCCGTAGCGCCGGCGCTGCAGCATCCATCCTGCACCCATTCATCACCCATCGCCCGTCCGCCTCAGACCTCGGCCAGCGCCTTCAGATGGCTTTCCAGGCCACCGGTGCCGCTGGCCGCGTTCACATGGTCGAAGTAGCCGTACCAGCCGCTGGCCTTGATGCCCGCCAGCAGGGCATCGCGCGCGGCGGTATCGGGAAAGCGCCAGATGCCCAGGAAGCGGTGCGGGCTGGCCTGGTCCAGGCCGCGCTCGGTCTCGGCCAGGGCCAGCACCTGCACGCCCATGGCAGCCAGGCCGCCCATGGCGCTGGCAACCGCGTCCAGAAACTGCTGGCGCTGCGCGGCGGGCAGGGCCAGCCAGGCGGGGTTGGGGGAATAGAGCTCGACCAGATAGTGGGACATGGTGTTTCCTGGGGTTGAGGCGCTGTGCGCCGGGTGTGATGCTGGCATATTGTATGGTAGCTAATTATATGCTGGCACCATGGCAGGCATCCTGTGCCGTCGATGGCTGTGCTCTGGCGCTGCCTTCCATCAGGGGTTTGCGCATATCCATATGCGGCAGGCTTGTTTGCGATAGCCAGGTTGGCCTTTAGGCTGGCGCGCTTTGACCACGCCATGTCCAGCCCCGTCACAACCGTCCATTCCGATTCCCGCCCCGGCGCCTTTGCCATTTCATCCCAACCCGCCACGGCCTTGCACCGTGCCACGCCCGCCACGCTGGCGGCCGTGCTGGAGCAACTACCCCCGGCCCAGGCCCGATGGGCGCGCGCCGCAGGCTTTGATGCGCAGCCGGGCCGCATCCTGCTGTTGCCCGGCATGCAGAGCGAAGTGCAGAGGGAAGGGCAGGGCGAGGGCACTGCCCTCGCTGGCGTGCTGGTCGGCGTGGACCCGGACCAGCTGCTGTGGCAGCTGGCCGGCCTGCCGGCTGCGCTGCCGCCCGGCACCTATGCGCTCGCCGATGCGGATGAGGCTCAGAGGCCGCATCTGCTGCTGGGCTGGGCACTGGGCGCGCTGCCATCGACCCGCCAGGCGCGGCAGTCGGATGCGGCAACCGCTCCATCACTCGCTCTATCACTCGCTCGGTTGGTGGCAAGCCCCGATGAGCAGGCCGCCGTCGCGCCAATGGCCGCCGCCATTGGCGAGGTGCGGCGGCTGGTCAACCTGCCTGCCAACCAGCTGGGTCCCGAACAGCTGGCCCAGGCCGTGGCCGACCTGGCCGCGCGCCATGGCGCGCGCTACCGGCAATGGGTGGGCGACGAGCTGCCCGCCGCAGGCTTTGCCCTGGTGCACGCCGTGGGTCGGGCGGCGTCCCGGGCGGCCCAGGCGCCGCGCGTGGCCGAGCTGACCTGGGGCGATGCCGCGCTGCCCCATGTGGTGCTCATCGGCAAGGGCGTGTGCTTTGACTCCGGCGGGCTGGACCTCAAGCCCGCCGCAGGCATGCGCTGGATGAAGAAGGACATGGGCGGCGCCGCACACGCCCTGGCCCTGGCCGATCTGCTGATGCAGGCGGGCCTGCCCATCCACCTGAAGCTGCTGGTGCCTGCGGTGGAGAACGCCGTGGGTGCCGGTGCGCTGCGGCCCGGCGACATTATCGAGGCCGGTGACGGCCGGCGCGTGGAGATCGAGAACACCGATGCCGAAGGCCGGCTCCTGCTGGCCGATGCGCTGCACCACGCCATTCGCAGCGCGCCCACGCCGCCCGCGCTGCTGATCGACCTGGCCACGCTCACGGGCGCTGCGCGCACGGCGCTGGGGCCGGACCTGCCCGCGCTGTTCAGCAACCATGACGGCTGGGCCGATGAGCTGCTGGCCCAGGGCCGCGCGCAGGCCGACCCGCTGTGGCGCCTGCCCCTGTGGGCGCCGTACCGCCGCATGCTCCGCTCCGACCAGGCCGACCTGCTCAACGCCGCCAGCACGCCACAGGGCGGCGCCATCACGGCTGCGCTGTTCCTGGAGAGCTTTGTGCCGCCCGAGCTGCCCTGGCTGCACCTGGACCTGTTCGCCTGGAATCTGGAGGAGCGCCCCGGCCGGCCCAGGGGCGGCGAAGCCCAGGGCCTGCGCGCGCTGTACGCCCTGCTGTCGCAGCGCTTTGCATCTGCGCGCAGCGCATTTGCATAGGCGCAATCGGGCTTTGCGGCGGGCTGGTGGCTCCACACAATCGGCCGTCTGGTGCAGCCGGCGCGGCACCCGCCGCCGCATTTCTGCGATCTTGTTCCGGCTGCCAGGACACTTCATGACCCAAAGACGCTTCCTGCCTCGCCTTTCCCTGCTGCGCACCCACTTGCGCACCCTGCGAACTTCCGCACTGCTCCCCGCCCTGGCCGCAGCCTTGCTGTGCGCACCGCCCGCCCAGGCCGAAACCCTGCGCTGGGCGCGCTCCACCGACGCATCCACGCTGGACCCGCACGCGCTGAACAACGGCCCCAACCACAACCTGCTGCACCAGATCTACGAGCCGCTGATCATCCGCACGGCCGATGGCAAGCTGCTGCCCACCCTGGCCACGTCCTGGGCGCTGACTGCCGACCCCTCGGTCTGGGAGTTCAAGCTGCGCAAGGGCGTGAAGTTTCATGACGGCAGCCTGTTCACGGCCGACGACGTGCTGTTCTCGCTGCGCCGCGCGCGCTCGGCCACCTCGGACATGCGCTCGCTGCTGACCTCGATCACCGACGTGACCAAGGTCGATGCCTTCACCGTGCACATCAGGACCAACGGGCCCAACCCGCTGCTGCCGGCCAGCCTCATCAACATCCAGATCCTGAGCGCCGCCTGGGCCAAGGCCCATGGTGCCGAGCAGCCGCAGAACGCGCTGGCCAAGGAAGAGAACTACGCCACGCGCAACGCCAACGGCACGGGGCCCTACGTCATCGCCTCGCGCGAGCAGGACACGCGCACCGTGCTGCGGCAGTTTCCCGGCTACTGGGGCAAGGGGCTGTTCCCGCTGGAGATCGACGAACTGGTCTACCTGCCCATCAAGTCCCAGGCCACGCGCGTGGCGGCGCTGCTGTCGGGCGAGGTGGACTTCGTGCAGGACCTGCCCATCCAGGACATTGCGCGCCTGAGCGCCGACCCGCGCTTTCGCATCAACCAGGCCGCCGAGAACCGCACCATCTTCCTGGGCCTGAACGTGGGCGCCGCCCCGCTGTCGCATTCCGATGTGAAGGACAAGAACCCGCTGGCTGACCTGCGCGTGCGCCAGGCCTTCCAGCTGGCCATAGACCGGCAGGCCATACAGCGCGCCGTGATGCGCGGCCTGTCCGTGCCCACCAACATCATTGCGCCGCCCTTTGTGCATGGCTACGAGAAATCCTTTGGCGCCGTGGGCAAGGCCGACTTGGCCCAGGCCAGGAAGCTGCTGGCCGAGGCCGGCTATCCCAACGGCTTCGGCATCACCCTGCATTGCACGAACGACCGCTACCTGAACGACGAGGCCATCTGCCAGGCCATCGCCGGCTTTTTGGGCCGCATCGGCGTGAAGACGGCCGTGTCGTCCCGGCCGCTGGCCATCCAGACGGCGGCCATCAACAACCAGGAGACGGATTTCTACCTCTACGGCTGGGGCGTGCCCACCTATGACTCGGCCTACGTCTTCGACTACCTGGTGCACACGCGCGGCAAGAATGGCCGGGGCAACACCAATGCCACGCGCTACAGCAATGCCGAGCTGGACAGCCAGATCGTCTCCCTGGCCTCCGAGGGCGATGCGCGCAAGCGCGATGCCACCATCCACTCCATCTGGAGCACGGTGCAAAAGGAGCTGATCTACCTGCCGCTGCACGACCAGATCCAGACCTATGCCATGGTGCGCAAGTTCGACATCCCGGTGAATCCGTCGAACACGCCTTACTTCAAGCTGTTCAAGCAGCCCGGTGCGCGCCAGGCTGCGGTGGCCGGCGCGCAGTAGGCTCAGTGTGTCGCAGCCGGCTGCGGCCGGTTGACCTCCACGGTGACGTGGACCAGTTCCTCGTGCACGCCAAGCAACTGGCGCACGGCATCGGGGTCCACGCCTGCGGGCGCGTCCAGTGCCACGATGCAGGCGTAGCGCGCCTTGCCCACGCGCCAGACATGCAGGTCGGAGATCTGCGCGGCAAACGGCGCCTGGGCGATGGCCTCACGCACCTCGCTGACCACGGGGGCGTGCATCTCGGCGTCCAGCAGCACGCGGCTGCTGTCGCGCAGCAGGCCCATGGCCCATGCCGCCACCAGCACGGCGCCGGCCAGGCCCATGGCCGGGTCCAGCCATCCCAGGCCCCAGGCCATGCCGCCGAACAGGGCGGCGATGGCCATCACCGAGGTGGCGGCATCGGCCAGCACATGCAGGTAGGCCGAGCGCAGGTTGAGATCGCTGTGGTCGCCATGGTCGCCGTGATGGCGGTCGCCCGCGTGGCCGCCGTGCGCATGCCTGCCGTGCCCGTGGTGATGTCCGTGGTCGTGACCGTGACCGTGACCATGGTGATGCCCGTGCCCGCCCTTCAGCAGCCAGGCGCAGACAAGGTTGACCAGCAGGCCCAGCGCGGCCACGCCCAGTGCCTGCTCGTAATGGATGGGCGAGGGCGAGAACAGGCGCTGCACCGACTGCCAGGCCATGCCGCCCGCCACCAGCAGCAGCAAGATGGCGCTGGTGTAGCCGGCCAGCACCTCGATCTTCCAGGTGCCGAAGGCAAAGCGCGTATCGCCCGCCAATCTGCGCGCGGCCGCATAGGCGCCAGCTGAGAGCCCCAGCGCCAGCGCGTGCGATCCCATGTGCCAGCCATCGGCCAGCAGCGCCATGGAGTTGAATCCGTACCCGCCTGCGATCTCCCCGACCATCATGGCCGCCGTCAGCCCCGCAGCCAGCATGGCACGGCGCTCGCCCAGCGGGTTGCCTTCGTCGAAACGGTGTGAATGCTGCCTGGGGCTGGCGCCGCCAGCGGTCGAGAGGGATGGAATGCTGTGCATGAAGATACTGTACCCCAGTATGTGCAGGCGCCTAGAATGGCCCTCATGGCACATACGATTCAGAACAAGAAGCGCTTGCTCACGCGCATCCGCCGCATCCAGGGCCAGGCCCAGGCGCTGGAGCGCGCGCTCGAGGCCGAGCACGACTGCGCGGCCATCCTCCAGCAACTGGCGGCCGTGCGCGGCGCCGTCAACGGCATGATCTTCGAGGTGCTCGAGGGCCATGTACGCACCCATCTGGGCGATGGCACGGCCGGCAGCCAGGCCCGTGAAGACGACGTGGACTTGGTGCTGTCGGTGATGCGCTCGTACATGAAGTGATTGATGAAGTGATGGCCGGCCCTGCGGATTGGCGCTCTCGGCGCGGTTTCCTGCTCTCATTTTTTGCAAACAGTGACCCCTGAAAACCGCCCATCTCGGACACGGCGCCCCATTCGCAGCGGACAATCGTCAGGCCAGGAATATGACGGGATTTCGACAGTTCCCGCCGCCTGCTGGCCAGCCAAGGACTACCGCGCATGACAGAAGACCCCCGCCGAGATTCCCCCGCAGATGCCGCCCCCGCCGCCGCCCAGGCGCCGCAGACGGCCCCGCAGCTGCGCATCGGCACCGTCGCCAAGCTCAATCTCGCCGACTTCCAGAACGCCGTGCCCGCGCTGCTGGAGCTGGCCATCGTCAACGAGGGCGAGCTGCCGCTGCAGGCGCTGAGCCTGCACCTGGCCTCGGAGCCTGCCTTCATCAAGCCGCGCACGTGGCGCCTGGAGTCGGTGGCCGCGCACAGCACCTATGCGCTGACCGACCTGGATGTGGCGCTGGACGGCGCCTTGCTCTCGCGCCTGACCGAGGCCGAGCCTGCCGTGCTGCGGCTGGAGCTGCGCAGCGGCCAGCCGGCAGAGACGGTGCTGGCCCGGCACGAACACCCGCTGGAACTGCTGGCCCGCAACCAGTGGGGCGGCCTGGGGCATTTGCCCGAGATGGTGGCGGCCTTCGTGCAACCCAATGATCCGGCCGTGGACCGCATCCTCAAGGGCGCGGCGCAGGCGCTGGAGGCGGCGGGCAAGTCCGGCGCCATCAACGGCTATGAACAGGGGCCGCAGCGGGCCTGGGAACTGGCCTCGGCCATCTGGACCTCCGTGCTCCAGAAGAAACTCAACTACGCGCTGCCGCCGGCCAGCTTCGAGCATGCGGGCCAGAAGATACGCGGCGCGTCCCAGGTACTGGATGCGGGCCTGGCCACCTGCCTGGACCTGACGCTGCTGTTCGCCTCCTGCCTGGAGCAGGCGCACCTGAACCCGCTGCTGGTCTTCACGCGCGGCCATGCCTTCGTGGGCCTGTGGCTGGGCAGGCAGGAATTCTCGACCGCCGTGGTCGATGACATCACGGCCGTGCGCAAGCGGCTCAAGCTGCAGGAGCTGGTGGTCTTCGAGACCACGCTGGCCGCGCAAGGCCAGGCCGTGGCCTTCAGCCAGGCCATTGCCCAGGGCGCGCGCCAGCTGGCCGAAGAGCATGAGGACCAGTTCGAGCTGCTGGTGGACGTTCGGCGCGCACGCATGCAGCGCATCCGCCCGCTGGCGCTGGCCCAGCCGCAGGACGCCGCGCCCGAGGCCGGCGAAGGACAGGCCGAGCCACGGCTCACCGTGGAGCCGCCGCCCGAACTCCTGGCGCAGGCGCAGACACGCGAAGTGCCCACCTCCCAGCTCGATCCCAAGGACAGGCTGGCGCGCTGGCAGCGCCGGCTGCTGGACCTGTCGCTGCGCAATGCCCTGCTCAACTTCAAGCCCGGCAAGAAATCGCTGCTGCTGCAGGTGGCCGCGCCCGCGCTGGAGGACACGCTGGCCCGGGGCCAGGTGCTCAAGCTGCTGCCCAGCCCCGAGCTCATGCAGGGCAAGGACCCGCGCAGCCAGCCATTGCACGAGGCGCGCAGCCTGGAAGACCTGCGCGGCGCGCACGCCGAAGAGGCGCTGCAGCGGCGCGAGGTCTTCATCGACCTGGAGCCGCTGGAGCTGGACAGCCGCTTTGTGGAGCTGTTTCGCGGCGCGCGCAACGCGCTGCAGGAAGGCGGCGCCAACACCTTGTTCGTGGCCCTGGGCTTTCTGGTCTGGAGCCGGCCCGACAAGCCCGATGTGCGCGTGCGCGCGCCGCTGATCCTGCTGCCCGTCACGCTGGAGCGCAAGAGCGCGCGCTCGGGCTTCACGCTGCAGGCGCATGAGGACGAGCCGCGCTTCAACCCCACGCTGGTCGAGATGCTGCGCCAGGACTTCCAGCTGGAGCTGGGCGTGCCCGCAGGCGACCTGCCGCGCGACGAGGCCGGACTGGACATCACCGGCATCTGGGCCCGCGTGCGCGAGGCGATCAAGGACGTGCGCGGCTGGGAGGTCAGCGAGGACGTGGTGCTGTCCATGTTCTCCTTCGCCAAATACCTGATGTGGAAGGACCTGGCCGAGCGCGCCGACCAGCTGCGCAGCTCGCCCGTGGTCGCCCACCTGATCGACACGCCGCGCGAGCCCTATCGCTCGGAGATCGCCTTTCCCGACACGCGGCGGCTGGACCAGGAGTTCGCGCCGCAGCAGGTCTTCAGCCCGCTGCCGGCCGATTCATCGCAGCTGTCGGCCGTGATGGCCGCTGCGCGCGGCAAGGACTTCGTGCTCATCGGCCCGCCGGGCACGGGCAAGAGCCAGACCATTGCCAACCTGATCGCGCAGTGCCTGGCCGAGGACAAGCGCGTGCTCTTCGTGGCCGAGAAAATCGCCGCGCTGGACGTGGTCTACCGCCGCCTGCGCGAAGTGGGCCTGGGCGAGTTCTGCCTGGAGCTGCACTCCAACAAGAGCCGCAAGCTCGACGTGCTGGGCCAGCTGCAGAAATCCTGGGACTCGCATGGCCAGGTGGATGCCGAGGCCTGGGCCGCCAAGGCCAGCCAGCTCGGCCGCCTGCGCGAGCAGCTGTCGGCCTATGTGGAGCGCCTGCACCGGCGCCACGCCAACGGCTGGACCATCTACCGCGCCATTGGCGCCGTGGCCGGTGGCCAGGCGCTGCCGCGCCTGGGATTTCACTGGCCCACGCCCCAGGCCCATGACGAAGCGGGCCTGGCCCTTTTGCGCGAGACTGCGGGCCGCCTGCAGGCCAATGCCCAGGCCGTGGGCGCGCAGCATCTGAAGGACGGGCCGCTGGCCACGGTGCAGGCCAGCGACTGGTCCGTGCGCTGGCAGCAGCAGATGGTGGATGCCGCCCAGGCCCTGCACGATGCAGGCCAGGGCTTTGCCGAGGCGGCGCAGCAGCTGGGCCGGCTGCTGCGCATCGAGTGGCCGGCGCTGGGGCGCCAGGCGCGCTCGGCGCTGGGCGTGATCGCGCGCGCGCTGCCTGCGGCCGCAGGCCGCAACCTGGCTTTCTGCGTGCTGCCTGACGGCGCGCGCATTGGCGAATCCCTGCAATCGGGCCTGCAGCTGCTGGCGCAGCACGGTGATCTGTCCGCACAGATTCCGGCGCCCTGGCCGGCCGAGCTGCAGACGCGCCTGGCCCAGGCGCTGGACCTGCTGGCGCAGCGCCGGCGCCTGCAGGCCGGGCTGGGCACGCCCTGGCCCGTGTCCCTGGGCGACGAGCTGGAGCGCGGCCTGCAGTGCATCGACGAGATCGCGGCGCTGCGCCAGGGCCTGTCCGTCAAGTACGGCCCGGGCGTGGGCCAGCTCAATGTCTCGCAGCTGCAGCGCGAATGGGCCAGGGCCGGCAAGTCCTTGTGGCCGCTGTCCTGGCTGGGCCGGCGCAAGGTGCGCGCGGCGCTGGAGGCCACCATCGAAGGCGCGGGCGAGCCGCGCGTGGCCGATGACCTGGCCGCCCTGGTGCGCATCCGGGGCCTGCGCGAGGAACTGGACCAGATCCAGCCCGGCGCCGCAGCCGACGGCCTGTGGGCCGGACACCGCACGCGCACCGACCATGCGCGCAGCGCCTTGAAGGCCAATGCGGCCCTGCTGGCCGCGCGCGCGCAGAAATCCTTCTCGCTCGATGGACTGGAGGCCGTGGCCGAAGGCCACGGCGGTGAGCGCTGGGCGGCCGAAGTGCAGCGCCTGCAGGCCCTGTACCAGATCGACCGCCAGCTCGATGGCTACCTGCCGCTGGCCGATGCCAGCCACGGCCTGTGGCGCGGCCTGGAAACCGATGCCCAGGCCTTGCAGGACGCGCTGGCCTTCGAGCGCGAGCGCCTGCAACTGACGCGGCGCGGCGGCCTGATGGCATCGCACGCCGCCGTGGCCCAGGGCCGCTGTGGTGCGGCGCTGCAGCAGGCCCATGCGCAGCTGGCGGCCCGCAGCGCCATCGAGGAACAGCTGCTGGCGCTGGACGATCTGCGCTTGCGCTGCCCCGGCGTCTGGGACGGCCTGGACACGCGCCCGCAAGCCGTGGAGCATGCGCTGCGCCTGCAGGGATCGCTGCAGGCAGGGCTGACCGGGCTGGGCTGGCAGGAGGCCGAGCTGGCCCAGGCACGCCAGGCGCTGCACCAGGTGCTGGCCTTGCGCAGCGCCGAGCTGGGCGAGGGTGCCGCGGTCGGCATGGCCTGCCAGCAGTTGCTGGACAGCCTGGCCGGCCTGCACGCGGCCATAGACCCCTTCAGCGCGGCGGCAGCCCATGGCGAGCCGCAGCAGCGTGCCCTGGCCCAGCGCACGGCCGAGCAGCTGGCGGCCACGGCGGGCGGCGTGCTGGCCGGGCAGGGCGGCCTGCATGCCTGGTGCGCCTGGCGCAATGCCCAGGCCACGGCCCGCGCGGGCGGGCTGGGTGCGCTGGCCGACGCCATCGAGTCCGGCAGCCTGGAACCGGCCCAGGCGCCCCAGGCCTTCGAGGTCAACTACGCGCGCTGGTGGCTGGCGCTGGCCGTGGACGAGGACGAGGTGCTCAAGCGCTTTGTCTCTGCCGAGCATGAGCGGCGCATTGCCGACTTCCGCGCGCTGGACGATGAATTCACCTCGGTCACGCGCCAGTGGATACGTGCGCGGCTGTGCGCGGGCCTGCCGTCGGCCGACAGCATCCAGCGCAACAGCGAGTGGGGCATCCTGCGGCGCGAGATCACCAAGAAGCGCCAGCACCTGCCGCTGCGCCAGCTGCTGGAGCAGATCCCCTCGGCCGTGCTGCGCCTGACGCCCTGCCTGCTGATGAGCCCGCTGTCCATTGCCCAGTACCTGAGCGCCGAGACCAGCAACTTCGACATCGTCATCTTCGACGAGGCCTCGCAGATTCCCGTCTGGGACGCCATCGGCGCCATGGCGCGTGCGAAGCAGGTGGTCATGGTGGGCGACCCCAAGCAGCTGCCGCCCACCAGCTTCTTCGGCCGCGCCGACACCTCCGACACCTTCGACGAGGACACGCAGGGCGTGGAAGGCGACATGGAAAGCATCCTGGACGAATGCCTGGGCGCCAGCCTGCCCACGCGCAACCTGTCGTGGCACTACCGCTCGCGCCATGAAAGCCTGATCGCCTTCAGCAACCACCGCTACTACGGCGGCGGGCTGGTGACCTTTCCCTCGCCCGTCACCGATGACCGCGCCGTCAGCTTCCACGCCGTGCAGGGCCGCTATGAAAAAGGTGGCGCCCGCATCAACCAGCCCGAGGCCAAGGCCCTGGTGGCCGACCTGGTGGCGCGGCTGAAGTCGCCGGGGTTTGCGCAGTCGGGCGCCACCATCGGCGTGGTCACCTTCAACTCCGAGCAGCAAAGCCTGATCGAGGATTTGCTGGACGAAGAGCGCCGCAAGGACCCGGGGCTGGAGCCGTTTTTCTCCGATGCGCTGCTGGAGCCCGTCTTCGTCAAGAACCTGGAAAGCGTGCAGGGCGACGAGCGGGACATCATGTACTTTTCCATCACCTACGGGCCCGATATCTCGGGCGCGGTATCCATGAACTTCGGCCCGCTCAACCGCGACGGCGGCGAGCGGCGGCTGAACGTGGCGGTGACGCGCGCGCGGCAGGAGCTGCGCATCTTCTCCAGCCTGCGCGGCGAGCAGATGGACCTGTCGCGCACCCAGGCGGCGGGCGTGCGCGATCTCAAGCACTTCCTGGAATTTGCCGAGCGCGGCCCGCGCGCGCTGGCCGAGTCGCACCATGGCAGCCAGGGCGATTTCGACAGCCCCTTCGAGGCCAGCGTGGCCCAGGCGCTGGAGCGCAAGGGCTGGCGCGTGCACACGCAGATCGGCGCATCCTCGTTCCGCGTGGACCTGGGCGTGGTGCACCCGGACCATGCGGGCAGCTACCTGGCGGGCGTGGAGTGCGACGGCGCCACCTACCACCGCTCGGCCACGGCGCGCGACCGCGACAAGCTGCGCGAGCAGGTGCTGCGCGGCCTGGGCTGGCAGATTCTGCGCATCTGGTCCACGGACTGGTGGGTCAACCCGGGCGGAAAGCTGGAGCGCATCCACGCGGCGCTGACCGCGCTGCTGGAGCAGGACCGGCGCAAGCGTGCGGCCGAGGTTGTAGAGGTTGCCGAGGTGCCGCAGGCGGCTGCAGTCGCCGAGGCAGAGCCAGCGCCAGAGACGCCTGAGGCGTCCGAGTCTTCCGAGCCCTCCGCGTCCTCTGAGTGGCCCGAGGCATCCGTGGAGGACGGCGAGGCACATAAGGTCTGAAAGTCGGCCGTGCGCATGAAATGGGCACTTGCTGAAGCCAGAGACACCAAGGAAGGGCCGCCCCCGCACCGAGGGTGTCGTCCCCCTCCCCCGCAAAGCGGGTAGAGAGGGGGAAGGCGCGAAGCGCCTCAGGGGGTGTCAGTACTTGTCCGGAACGTACATGTGCTGGGGAACCGGGTTGCGCGTGTACTCCGGGTTGCGCGTGCGCTCGGGCAGCACGATGGCCGGGTGCTCTATCTCCTCGTAGGGCAACTGCGTCAGCAGGTGGGAGATGCAGTTGAGCCGGGCCTTCTTCTTGTCCACGGCCTGCACCAGCCACCAGGGCGCCTCGGCGATGTGGGTGCGCTCCAGCATGGCTTCCTTGGCCTTGGTGTAGTCCTCCCAGCGGCGGCGGCTCTCGAAGTCCATGGGGCTGAGCTTCCACTGCTTGAGCGGGTCGTGCACGCGGCCCAGAAAGCGCAGGTGCTGCTCCTCGTCGGTGATGGAGAACCAGTACTTCACCAGCGTGATGCCCGAGCGCACCAGCATCTTCTCGAACTCGGGCACGGAGCGGAAGAACTCCTCGTACTCCTCGTCGGAGCAAAAGCCCATCACGCGCTCCACGCCCGCGCGGTTGTACCAGCTGCGGTCGAAGAGAACGATCTCGCCGCCCGCAGGCAGGTGGGAGACATAGCGCTGGAAATACCACTGCGTGCGCTCGCGGTCGTTGGGCGCGGGCAGGGCGGCCACGCGGCACACGCGAGGGTTCAGGCGCTGGGTGATGCGCTTGATCACGCCGCCCTTGCCGGCCGCATCGCGGCCCTCGAAGAGGATGACCACCTTTTTCCTGTGGTGCTGCACCCAGTCCTGCAGCTTGACCAGCTCGCCCTGCAGGCGCAGCAGCTCGCGGAAGTAGGTCTGGCGGCTCACGGTGTCGGCACCGTCCAGATCGTCGCCACCGCTGCCCAGGCGGGCGTCGTCTATCTCCATCTCCAGTTCTTCGTCGTAGCTGTCGAGCAGATCGCGTTCGATGCGCTGCATCAGCGAATCATGGTGGTCGGGCAGAAGTTCGTCGTACATGGTGGGGAATCCGGGCGTCCAGGAGTTGGCGCCTGGGATGGTGGCGTGGATGTGTGACGCGGCTGTGACGGTGCGGCTGGGTGAATACCCTGGCACCGCTCGCCTTCCCGCCGCCTACAGCCACCCCGCCTTGCGGAACTTGTAGTAGAGCAGGCCGCAAACACCCAGCACGAACAGCAGTGCGGCCGGATAGCCGTACTGCCACTTCAGTTCGGGCATGTTCTCGAAGTTCATTCCCCAGACGCCGAAGAAGGCCGTGCAGATGGCGAAGATACTGGCCCAGGCTGCCAGCCGCTTGGTGACTTCGTTTTCCTCGATGGACACCATGGACAGGTTCACCTGGATGGCCGTGCCCACGGTGTCGCGCATGGTGTCGATCTGGGCGTTGATGCGGCCCAGGTGATCCATCACATCGCGGAAGTAGTCCCTGGAGCCCACGCAGATCTGGGGGACGCGCCCGCCGTTGAGCTTGCCCACGGCTTCCAGCAGGGGGGCCACGGCGTGCTTGAGGTCCATGGCGCGGCCCTTGAGTTCATACAGCTGCTTGATGTTGTCGCGCGCCGCGCCCTTGGTGAAGATCTGCTGCTCGATCTGCTCCAGCTCCACCTCCAGCGCGTCGATGATGGGAAAGTAGCGGTCCACCACCGCATCCATCAGCGCATACAGCACAAAGCCCGAGCCGTGGCGCAGCAGCTCCGGCTCGCTCTCGCAGCGCTCGCGCACGCCCAGGAAACCGCGCTTGCTGCGGTTGCGCACCGACAGCACGTAGTTGGAGCCCACGAAGACATCGACCTCGCCATGGTTGAAGTGCCCGGGCCGCTCGGGCTCGGGCTCCAGCAGGTGCATCACGGCAAACAGCGAGCTGCCGTACTCCTCCAGCTTGGGCCGCTGGTGACCGTGCAGCGCATCCTCCACGGCCAGGGCATGCAGGCCGAACTCCTGGCGCATCTCCTCCAGCTCGGCCGGCGTGGCGTCCGCCAGCGCCACCCAGACGAAGCAGCCGGGCCGCTCTATGTAGTTGCTGATGTCGGCGACGGGAATGTCCGCCAGCTTGGCCCCGTTTTCGTAGGCAACGCAGTTGATCAGCATGGGAATTCCCTCGGTAATTCTGGTGCTGGTGATCCTGCCATAACGGGGGAGGGGGAAAAGCCAGTGCCCAAGCTGCCACCGAAACAGCCAGCAGCCCAGGTTTGCGCACCTAGTAACAATACGTGTATAACCTGTCACAACCTGCTGGGCGCCGCCCGGCGCTTGCGAGCCAAGGACTCAGATGATCTTTCGCCAGTGGGGTATTGCGTTGGGTGCGTTGGGCCTGTGGGCCTTGAGCGGTGTATCTGCAGCCGGTGTGCTGGACAAGATCCAGGCCGGTGGCGCGCTGGTGATTGCGCACCGGGAATCGTCGGTTCCCTTCTCCTACATCGACACCCGCAGCCGCAAGCCCGTCGGTTATGCGCTGGATCTGTGCCTTCGCCTGGCCGAGGCGGTGCGCAAGCAGACAGGCAGGAAGGACATGAAGGTGGAGTTCCTGATGGTCACGCCCGCCAATCGCATGGCCGTGATCGAGCAGGGCAAGGCCGACATGGAGTGCGGCTCGACCACGAACAACGCGCAGCGGCGCCAGACCGTGGCGTTCACGGTTCCCCATTTCATCACCGGCGCCCGGATGCTCGTGAAGGCCGACAGCACCATCAACGCGATGGAGGATCTCAAGGGCAAAAAGCTGGTTTCCACCAAGGGCACCAGCCCGATGGCCCTGGTGACGCAGGCCAACAGGCAGCGCCTCATGGGCATCACCATTGTGGAGGCCCCCGATCACGCGAGGGCCCTGGAGATGGTGGAGAAGGGCGAAGCCGACGCGTTCGTGATGGATGACGTGCTTCTCAACGGGCTGGCCGCTGCACGGCCCGATCCACGTGCCCTGAAGGTGGTGGGCAAGTTCCTGTCCACCGAACCCCTGGCGATCATGCTGCCGAAGGCCGATACCGCGTTCAAGAAACTGGTCGATGAAGAGATGAAGCGGATCATCACCAGCCGCGAAATCCACCCCATCTACGAGAAGTGGTTCCTGCAGCCGATTCCACCCAGCTCCACGAATCTGAACCTGCCGATCAGCTACCTGCTGCGCGACTTCTGGAAGTACCCCACGGCGGACATTCTGCTGTAGGCCCGTCTGTGCAGCCGCAGCGCCGCATCGGTCAAGCCGCCAGCGCTCGCTCCCTTGGGCGGGCGGCTGGGGCACCACCCGCCCCCGTCCCCGCCAGCTCCCCCAGCCCGAAATGCCCGCGCAGCGTGCGGCTTTCGTATTCCTCGCGGAACAGGCCGCGCTTGCGCAGCAGGGGGACGACTTCGCTGGTGAACAGCTCGAACTGCTGGTTGAGTATGGGCGGCATGACGTTGAAGCCATCGGCTGCGCCGTGCCTGAACCAGTCTTCGATGATGTCGGCCACCTGTTCGGGCGTGCCGGCCACGGCCAGGTGGCCGCGGGCGCCGGCCAGGCGCCTGAGCAGGCCGCGCAGGGTGAGGCCGTCGCGCAGGCTGGTTTCCACGTAGCCCACGGCGCGGCTGCGCGAGGCTTCGACCTTGTCGGGATCGGGGAAGTCGTCGCGCGTGAGCAGGCGGTCCAGCGGCACGGCCGAGAAGTCGTGGCCGCCAAAGCGTGCGGACAGGCGGGCCAGGCCGACCTCGATGCTGGTCAGGCTGTCGAGCTCTTCCCAGACCTGGCGCGCCTCGTATTCGGTGGAGCCGATGGCGGCGCTGATGCCGGGCAGGATCACGATGTCCTGCGGGCGGCGGCCCAGCCGCTGCGCCTGTCCCTTGATGTCGGCATAGAAGGCCTGGGCCGATTCCCGCGAGCCATGGGCCGTGAAGATGGCCTCGGCCCATTGCGCGGCAAAGGCACGGCCCGATTCGGACTGGCCTGCCTGCACGAAGACGGGCCGGCCCTGCGGGCTGCCGGGCACGTTGAGCGGGCCGCGCGTGCGGATGTATTTGCCCTCGAAGTGGATGGGCCGGATCTGCGATGCGTCGAGGAACTGGCCGGCCGCCGTGTCGTCCAGCAGGGCGCTGGCCGGAAAGCTGCGCCACAGCGCATCGACGGCGGACACGAATTCCTCGGCGATGCGGTAGCGGTCGCCGTGGTCCACGCTGTCGGCCAGGCCGTAGTTCAGGCCCGCATTGGGCGCCCAGGAGGTGACGATGTTCCAGCCCGCCCGCCCCTTGGACAGATGGTCCAGCGAGGCGAACTGGCGCGCCAGCGTGTAGGCATGGCTGTAGGTGGTGGAGGCGGTGCCGATCAGGCCGATGCGCTCGGTGCGCAGTGCCAGTGCCGTCAGCAGCACCAGCGGGTCCAGCAGGCCCGAGGTGATCTGCTGGCCGTTCTCGGGCCCGACCAGGCTGTCGGCCAGGAAGACGGCGTCGAATTTGGCGGCCTCGGCGATGCGTGCGGCATCGACGTACAGCTCCAGGTCGGTGAGCGCCTTGCGGTTGGCGCCGGGATGGCGCCAGGCGCCTTCGTGGTGGCCGCGCGTCATGAGGAACAGGTTCAGGTGCAGTTGCCGAGACATGGGAGCAGTCCTTTGTTGTGTGGGTTGTTTCGCGGGCGGGGCCGGCGTCAGGCGATCTCTGTCTCGACGCCCAGGCTGCGCAGCAAGGTGGCGCGCAGCTGCATGAAGGCAGGATGGTCGGGGCGGCGGGGATGGGGCAGGTCCACGGCGTGGTCCTCGGCGATGCGGCCGTCCCTGAGCACCAGGATGCGGTCGGCCAGCAGCAGGGATTCGTCCACGTCGTGCGTGACGAGGATGACCGTGGGCCGTATGCGCTCGACCAGGCGCAGCAGCAGGCCGTGCATGCGCATTCGCGTGAGCGCGTCCAGCGCGCCGAAGGGCTCGTCGGCCAGCAGCACGTGCGGGTCGCGCAGCAGGCTGCGGGCCAGCGAGGCGCGCTGCTTCTGGCCGCCCGACAGCGTGGCGGGCCAGGCGCCAGCCTTGTCCTGCAGGCCCACGTCGTGCAGGATTTGCCGTGCTGCGGGCAGCACGGCGCGGGCGTCCAGCCCCAGCGTGAGGTTGTCCAGCACCGACAGCCAGGGCAGCAGGCGCGCGTCCTGGAACAGCACGGAGACATTGCCCTGCGCACTGGCCGCGCCGCTGGACTGCGCATGGCCGTCCAGCCCGGCGAGCGCGCGCAGCAAGGTGGTCTTGCCCGAGCCGGACTCGCCCAGCAGGGCCACGAACTGGCCCGGGGCAATGTCCAGGTCGATGGCGTCCAGCACGTTCTTGCCGCCAAAGCTGCGCGTGAAGCGCTGCAGCCGCACGGCGCCCGGGGTGGGGTGATGGCTCATGATCCCAGCGACCTCCGGTAGGACAGCACATGCGCCTCGACGCGGCGCACCACGGCGTCGGACAGCAGGCCCAGCAGGGCGTAGATGAGGATGCCCACCACGATCACATCGGTCTGCCCCCAGTCGCGGGCGCGGTTCATGAGGTAGCCGATGCCGGTCTGCGTGTTGATCAGCTCCAGCACCACCAGCGCCGTCCAGCACAGCGACACGGCAATGCGCAAGCCCACGAAGAAGCCCGGCAGCGCGCCCGGCAGCGCCACCTTGCGGATGAATTCGGCGCGCGAAAGGCCCAGGGTCTGGGCCAGCTCCACATGGCCGATGTCGATGCCGCGCAGGGCCGCGTGGGTATTGATGTAGACGGGCACCAGCACGGCCGTGAAGATCAGAAAGATCTTCATGGACTCGCCAATGCCCAGCCAGATGATGGCCAGGGGAATCAGCGCCAGCGTGGGCACGGCGCGCTTGATCTGCACCAGGCCGTCGAGCAGGGCCTCGCCCGTGCGCGTCAGGCCCGAGGCCAGGGCCAGCAGCACGCCAGCCACCACGCCCAGCAGCAACCCGCTGTAGGCACGGCCTGCCGATGCCAGCAGGTGGGGCAGCAGGCTGCCGTCGGCCACCATGCCGTAGCCGGCGACCAGGGCCTGCGAGGGCGCGGTCAGTGTCTCGGGCGACAGCCAGCCCAGGCGCGAGGCCGCCTCCCACAGCACCAGCAGCAGGCCGGGGCCCACCAGCAGCGCGCCCTGCGACAGTCGCGCGGGCACCAGTTGCACGGCGGCCCGGGTGGCGGGCTCGGATTGAGCGGTGGCTGCGGTGGCCGGTGCCAGACCGGCCGCGTTGATATCCAGTTGCGCTTGCGTCATCGTGTGTTTTCTGGCCGGTTCATCGGTTGGCCACGATCACGCGGTCGTAGGTGGACACGAAGGAGCCGGCCGCATCCAGCCGCTGCGGCAGGCTGCCGGCGGCGTGCAGGATGTCGATCAGCTTCTGGTGGTGGGGTTGCGCCTCGGCGGCCGTCTGGAACAGCAGGTCGGACTGCGATGCCAGGATGGCCGCCGTGCTCTCCGCATCGATGCGCTGGAACTGCGTGTAGTAGTGGCGGCCCCATTCCTGCTCGTGGCCATTGCTCCACTTGCCTGCGCGCACGAAGGCGCCAAGGAAATCGACGATGGCCTGGGACTTGGCCGGGTCGGCCAGCACCTCGGGCCGGGCATAGAGGTACGAGGTGGCGGGCAGCAGCGTGCGCTCCTGCGGATCGGGCACGGGCCGCGCGCCGATCTGCTTGCCCAGGCGCGTGACATGGGGCTCCATGAGCACGGCCACGTCCACGGCCTTGGCGCGCAGCGCGTCGTTGAGTTCGGCCACGCGCAGGTTGACCAGCTTCACGTCGGCCAGCGTCAGGCCCGCGCGTGTCAATGCCTCGATCAGGAAGACCTGGCGGCCCGAGCCTTCCACATAGCTCAGGCGCTTGCCGCGCAGGTCGGCCAGGCGCTCTATGCCTGCATCGGCACGCTGCACCAGCCGGTACTGGGCGCGCTCGCGCGTGAAGGTGGCGATGATGGGCAGCTGCACACCGGCGGCGCGCGCCTGGATGGGCGGCGTGTCGCCCACATAGGCAATGTCCAGCGCGCCTGCGCGTATGGCCTCGAAGATGGCCGGGCCGCCCGCGAAGTTGGGCAGCTCCAGCTGAAAGCCCAGGCGCTTGCGCTCGCCGCTGGCATCCAGCAGGTGGCGCAGCAGCTCGCTCTGGTCGGCGACGACCAATCGGGTCCTGGGGTCGGCCGCAGCCCGCGCGGCGGTGGTGGAAGCCAGGGCGGCAGCGGCCAGCAGAGAAGGGCCGGCCAGCAGGAAACGACGCTTGTTCACGCGCTCCATCCTCAAAAGATTGCAATGGGATGGATGCTAGTTAGCGTGCTTCAGTTGTGAAAATACCGATTCCGTATTTGCAAACGCGCGCCACGCACATGGGCGTGGCGCGGGGGAGGTTCAGCCGAACACCGGGCGCATGAAGCTGCGCTCGTAGCTGAGGATGCAGCGCGTGTCCTCCGCGTAGCGGAAGGCCGCCTGGCATTCGGGGTCCTGCATGGACTTGATGCGGTACTCCTCGTACAGCGCCATGCTGGGAAAGCTGAACATGGCCAGCGCCACATTGTTGGCACCTTCGGACGGCAGGAAGTAGCCGTGGTGCTTGCCGCCGAACTTCTCGACCAGCGGAATCCAGGTCTTGCCGTAGTGCTCGAATTCCTTGGCCTTGAACGGGTCGATGATGTAGCGCAGGTAGCAGGTGATCATGGGGATGGAAGAAGGGGAGGTAAGGAAAGGGGAGGCAGGGAGGGCAGAGCCGGCTCTAGAGTTTGAACGAAGCCGTCAGGCGCGACAGCTTCTCCGATTCTTCCTGCAGCACCTGCGTGGCAGCCGAGGACTGCTCGACCAGGGCGGCGTTTTGCTGGGTCACGCGGTCCATGTCGGTCACGGCATGGCCCACCTGCTCGATGCCGCTGCTTTGCTCGCGGCTGGCCGAGGCGATTTCGGTCACGATGCCCGTGATGTTGCGCACCGTGGTGACCACCTCGCGCATGGTCTGGCCGGCCTGGTCCACCAGGGTGGCGCCGGCGTCCACGCTTTCCACCGAGGTCTGGATCAGCGTCTTGATCTCGCGCGCGGCCGAGGCGCTGCGCTGTGCCAGCGTGCGCACCTCGCCCGCCACCACGGCAAAGCCGCGCCCGTGCTCGCCCGCGCGCGCCGCTTCCACGGCCGCATTCAGCGCGAGGATATTGGTCTGGAAGGCAATGCCGTCGATCACGCCGATGATGTCCACCACGCGGCGCGAGGAGCTGTTGATCTCGCCCATGGTGGCCACCACCTGGTCCACCACGGAGCCGCCGCGCTCGGCCACGGAACAGGCGCCCGAGGCGATCTGGCTGGCGTGCTGGGCGTTCTCGGCGTTCTGGTGCACGGTGGCCGTGAGCTGCTCCATGGAGGCGGCGGTTTCTTCCAGCGAACTGGCCTGGCGCTCCGTGCGCTGCGACAGGTCCACGCTGCCCGTGGCGATCTCGCCGGCCGAGCGGTGGATGACGCCGGCCGTGTCATGGATGCGTGTCACCAGCTGGCGCAGCTGCTCGCTCATGCGCTGCACGGCGGCGATCACGCTGCCTTCGGGGGCCTGGGCTGCGCCCGCCAGCCCCGACTGCGACAGGTCGCCCGAGGCGATGCGGTTGGCAATCTCGGCCGCCACCGCCGGCTCGCCGCCAATGGCATTGAGCACGCTGCGCGTGGCCAGCCACGCAATCAGGGACAGCAGTGCGCCCAGCACGGCCAGCGCCGCTACCGACTTGGTGATGGTGGCGACAAAGGCCTGCTGGATGTCGTCCACATAGTCGCCAGCGATCAGGTCCCAGTTCCAGGCCGTGGAGCGCCTGGCATAGGCCAGCTTCTCGCTGGGCTCCTTGGCGCCGGGGCGGGGCCACCAGTACGTGAGGTAGCCGCTGCCCTGGGCCGACGCGCCCACGGCGGCAATGTTGCGGTACAGGTAGTTGCCCTTGGCATCCTGGAAGCCGCCCATGTTCTTGCCGTTGATGCCCGGGCTTGCGGGATTGTTCAGCACCACGGAATCCGTGGTGATGCTGGTGATGTAGCCTGCGCCGCCTGCATAGCGCAACTGGCCCACGCGGGCAATGGCGGTGGCCTTGGCTTCTTCCTCTGTCAGCTTGCCGGCCTTGGCCTCGGCGGCAATCGCCGCAATCAGGCTGTCGCCCGCATCGACGAAGTCGCGCAGCGCCTGCTGCCGGGCCTCGTAGGCCTTGTCGCGTGCCTGGTAGGCGTTGAAGAGGGTGAGCGCAAGCAGCGCGAGAAGGCAGAAAACCAGCGGTGCCAGCAGTTTCTGGCGAAGGGACAGGGCGGGCATGGTCGGGGAGTGCAGCAGAAGGCCAGGAACGCCACAATGCTACAGAAACTTACGGCGTGGTTGCATGTAATTACAAATAAAGCTGCGGTCCGCAGCACTGCAAAGGCGGGCGAAAATCGCGCCATGCAAGAAACCCCGCCTCCCGTCGCCCAGCCCCGCAATCCGCTGCACGGCGTCACGCTCGAAGCCATCGTCCTTGCCCTGGAGGCCCGCTACGGCTGGGCCGGGCTTGCGCGGCAGGTTCCGGTGCGCTGCTTTGCGCTGGACCCCAGCGTCAGCTCCAGCCTGAAGTTCCTGCGCAAGACGCCCTGGGCGCGCGAGAAGGTGGAGGCGCTCTATCTGGAGATGCTGCGCAAGGACAGGCCCAGGCCTGCTTCCCAAGACTGAAGGCGAAGCCGGTGGCCACCGGGCAGCCTGTCCGGTGCGCTGGCGCAGGTTCTGCCGATCATCGGCTCCCGCTGCATGCCTGCATCCCTGCCGCCGTGATTGCCGCCGCCCTGGACAAGCTCTGCATCACGCAGGCTCCGCGCCCAGCGCCTGGGCCAGGAACTCGGCCGTGACGCGCACCCGGGCCGTGCGCTGCAGGTCGGGGTGCATGACCTGCCAGACCTCGTAGTCGTCCGAGCGCTGGCGCTGCGGCCAGATGCGCAGCAGGCCTTCGCGCTCGCCCATGCTCACGGGCATTTCGCCCAGGCCTATGCCGGCCGCCACGGCCTTGCGCACCAGCAGGCTGGAGTTGGCGGCCATGGCGATCCTGGCCTGTCGCGCGGGCACGTCCACCATGGTGGGAACGGGCCGCTGCTCCAGGAAGGGGCCGTAGACCACGAGGTGGTGGCCGCGCAGTTCGTCCTCGGCCACGGGCTCGCCAAAGCGCGCCACATAGGCGGCACTCGCAAACAGCCCTACCGGCCATGCCGCCACGCGGCGCACCACCAGCTCGGGCGCCTCGGGGCGGACGTTGCGAAACGCGATGTCGGCCTGGCGGCGGCCCAGGTTGAGCATCTGGGTGGACACCTCCAGGTCCACGCGGATGCCGGGCCAGCGCTGCTGCAGGCGCTCGATGGCGGGCAGCAGGAATTCTGTGGCAATCGAGTCGGTGCTGGTCACGCGCACCAGGCCGGCCGGGCTGTCGTCCAGGCCTTCGATGCGCGTGCGCAGGTCCAGCGCCGCGCCCTCCATGCGTCGCGCCGCGCCCAGCGCTGCCTCGCCAGCGGCCGTGAGCAGGTAGCCATCCCTGGCGCGCAAAAACAGCTTGCTGCCCAACTCGGCCTCCAGCGCGTTCAGGCGGCGGCCCACGGTGGCCTGGTCCACGCCCAGGATGCGTGCGGCCGCGCGCAGGGAAGGGGCGCGTGTCAGGGCGAGAAAGATGCGGGTGTCATCCCAGTTCATGGCGGTTGGCGTGATGCAGATTTGCAGCACTGTAGAGCGAAATCGCTGCGTTCGAGCGGCTGGCGGCAGTCGTAAGCTTGGGGCATTCGTTTCTTCAACCTGTTTTTGGACACTCTTTCGCCATGAATGACGACGCCCGCATGCAAGCCATTGTTTTCGACGATTTCGGCGGCCCCGAAGTGCTCGTGGTCCGCGACGTGGCCCGGCCCGAAGTCCGGCCCCATGACCTTCTGGTGCGCAATGCCTCCATCGGCGTGAACCGTGCCGATGTCTCGCACCGCAAGGGCGCCTATGGCCGCGCCCACTTTGGCGAATCCGACCTCATGGGCCTGGAGATCGCCGGCACGGTGGTGCAAGTGGGCGCCGAGGTGCAGGGCTTCGCCGTGGGCGACCGCGTCATGGGCATCGTGGGCGGCGGCGCCTATGCCGAGCTGTCGCGCATCGACCACCGCATGGCCATGCATGTGCCCGAGGGCCTTTCGCTGACGGATGCCGGCGCGGTGGCCGAAGTCTTCGTGACGGCGCATGAGGCGCTGTTCCACCTGGCCCAACTGCAGCCTGGCGAAGCCGTGCTCATCCACGCGGCCGGCAGCGGCGTGGGCTCGGCGGCGGTGCAGCTGGCGCATGCGGCCGGGGCGCGCGTGTTCGCCACGGCCAGCGGCGACAAGCGGGCGGCTGTCATGGGCCTTGGCGCCGACGTGTTCATCGACTACCGCAGCGAAGACTTCCAGGCCGTGGTGGCCGAGCAGACCGGCGGCCAGGGTGTGGATGTGGTGGTGGACTTCATCGGCGCCCCGTATCTGGAGCGCAACCTGCGCTCGATGGCCATGGGCGGGCGCATGGTCTGCGTGGGCCTGCTGGGCGGCGCGCTGGCGGCGGCCGTGCCCATGGACGTGCTGCTGTACAGGCACCTGAGGATCTTCGGCACGGTGATGAAGTCGCGCCCGCCCGAAGTCAAGCAGGCCATGGTCCGGCGCTTTGCCCAGCGCTGGCTGCCCGCGCTGGCTGCCGGCACCATCCGCCCCGTGATCGACAGCACCTGGCCGCTGGCCGAGGCCGCGCAGGCGCACCGGCGCATGGAGTCGGGCCAGAGCGTGGGCAAGCTGCTGCTGATTCCCGGGCAGGGCGGTCAATAGGGCGCTCAATAGGGCGCTCAATAGGGCGCTCAATAGGGCGGCCAGGCCGCATCCCCCGCGTCCACGGTCGCGAACATGGTGCGCACGGTGTGCGTGAAATGCGGCCGCGTGATGTCGCTCCAGGCCGTGGCGCGCACCTGCAGCCAGGCCGGGCAGCCCAGCACGCCGGGGTTTTGCAGGTCATAGCAGGCCAGGGACAGCGGGCCGCCGTCGTGGTTCAGGTAGCGGCGTGAATGGATGTTGCCCTGCACGGCGGCCAGGCCCGGCATGTGTTCTTCGTCGTACCAGCGAAAGATCTCGGGCGCCCAGCCTTCGGCCGGGTCCATCTCCACCGTGTAGTGGGCATGGCGCTGCTGCCCGTGCGAGGCGCCGGGCCGGTCGAAGGCCAGCGTCAGCCTGGACGCCCCAAGGTTTGATGCGGCCGGCAGCATGGCCTGCGCCGCCGCCTGCACGGCAAGCACTGCAGGCCGCGAGACGCCGATGCGGCCCGGCAGCTCCACATAGACGTAGATGCGCCCCGTGCTGGCCGACCAGGCGAATCGCTGGACGGTCAGGCGCACGCCCAGGCCTGCCGCCTGGGTGAGGGCGTCGCCAAACGCAGGACCGTAGGCGCTTCTTGCGAGTGCCTTGGCGCTTGCCAGGCAGGGCGCTGCCATCGTCCATCGCAGCAGCAGGCAGTCGGCAGGTATGCGGGAATCAGCCATGCCTTCAGTGCCCGATATGGAATGCGGTGAGAAAGCGCGAGACCATGTTGTAGGCCGCGATGGTGGCCACCAGGTCCACCTGCTCCTGCGCGCTGAAGCGGGCCTGCACCTGGGCGAACAGCGCGTCGGCGACGGTGATGTCGCGCGTCATGGCATCGGTCAGGCGGATGGCAAGGTGCTCTTGCTCGGTCCACGGCGCATCCGCGGCGCAGGGGATGCTGCGGGTCGCCTCGATGGCCGCATCGCTCTTGCCCGCCTTGTGGGCATGGGGCACATGGGCATTGAATTCATAGGGCGCGCCGTTGAGCACGGCCACGCGCAGGATGACCAGCTCGCGCAGCCCTGCATCCAGGCTGCTGCGATTGCGCACGGCCGACAGCATCTGCTCCCATCCGTGGGCGATGGGCGGGCTGTTGAGCAGCACCTGGTACAGCTCGGAAATGCGGCCGCGTTCGGCCAGGATGCGCGATTCCACAGCCGCCAGTTCGGGGCGGGTTCCGGGGAGTACGGGTTGGATTCTCATGGGGGCTCGCTTCAGTCGGGGGTGATGCCGTTGGCGCGTACCACGCGGCTCCATTTGAGGGTGTCGGCCTGCAGCGCCCTGGCCAGCTCGGCCGGCGTGCTGCCCACGACTTCGGTGCCAGCGGCTTCCAGGCGGCTTTTGACCGAGGGCGTGTTCAGCGCCCGCTGCACGGCCTGGCTCATTTTTTCGGTCTCGGCCGCTGGCGTGCCCTTGGGGGCGAACAGGGCGTACCAGTTGTCCGAATCCACGCCGGTGATGCCGATCTCGGCAAAGGTCCTGACCTCGGGAAAGCGCGGGTGGCGCCGGCTGGCGGCAATGGCAACGGGCTTGAGCTTGCCGGCGGAGATCTGTCCGATCAGCCCGGGAATGTCGCCAAAGAAACCATCGACATGGCCCGCCACCACATCCGTGATGGCGGGCGCGGCGCCCTTGTAGGGAATGTGGGCGAGCTGGATGCCCGCATGCTCTTTGAGCAATTCCATGGCCAGGTGCGGCACGCTGCCCGTGCCGGACGAGGCCATGGTCAGCGGTGTACGGGCCTGGCGTGCGGCTGCCACGAACTGCGCGCCGTTGCCGTAGGGCGCCTTGGCGTTGACCACCAGCATCTCCACGTTGCTGACCACCAGCGACACCGGTGCGAGGTCGGTGGCCGGCTTGTAGCCGAGCTTGGGGTACAGCGCCGGGTTGATGGCCACGGCGCCCACGCTGGTCAGCCACAGCGTGCGCGTGTCCGGCTGTGCGCGCGATACGTATTCGGCCGCAATGGCGCCGTTGGCACCGGCCTTGTTCTCGACCACGACGATGCTGCCCAGCTCCTTGCCCAACTGCTCGGCCAGCGTGCGCGCCACGAAGTCCACCGGGCCGCCCGGCGGAAAGGCCACGACGATGCGCGTCATCTGCGGCTGCGCGGGCGCAAGCGCGGGCCATACGGCGCAAACCAGGGCAGCGAGGGGCGCCAGGGCCGCCAGCGCCATGGACAGGCAGCGCCTGCGGCGGGTGGAAGGGATGCTTGTCATGGATGTCTCCTTTTATGGGTATCTGTGGGCAGGGCGACCGGCGATGAGCCACAGGCGACGGGCGCCGTGTGCGGTCCTCAGAACCGGTACAGCCGCTGCGGGTTGTCCACCAGCAGGGCCTGCCGCAGCGCTGGCGTGGGCGCGATGTCGGCCAGCGCATCGACCAGCAGGCCGTCGTCGGGCACGTGCGTGTGGTTGGGGTGGGGCCAGTCCGTGCCCCACAGGCATTGCGTGGGAAAGCGCTCCACCAGCAGGCGCGCCAGCGGCTTGCCCTGGGCATAGGGCGGCTGGCTGTCGATGCGGTCCACGCCGCTGACCTTGACGTGGAACTGCGGCTGGTCGGCCAGCAGCTGCATCAGCGCCTGGAAATCTGCATGCCCTGCGCCCAGGCGCGCATCCACGCGCCCCATGTGGTCGATCACCACGGGCACGGCACTGGCCTGCAACTGCCGGCCCACCGTATGCACCAGGCTGCTTTCGAAATGCACCTGCAGATGCAGGCCGGCCGCGGCCAGGCGCGGGGTCAGTGCCAGAACGTCTTCAATGCAGGCGCCGGCCAGGTGCCGCATGAAGTTGAAGCGCACGCCCCGGAACCCCGCACCCGCCAGCCGCGCCAGCTCGCCATCGGACACATCGGCGGCCACCAGCGCCACGCCCAGGTAGTTGCCGCCACCGGCGGCAATCGCGTCCTGCACCGCACTGTTGTCCAGGCCGTGGCAGGCGGACTGCACGATCACGCAGCGCGACACGCCCAGGTGGCGGTGCAGTGCAAACAGCGTGTGCTTGCCCGCGTCCGCCGGGGTGAAGCTGCGCCCGGCCGCATAGGGAAACTGGGTGCCGGGACCGAACACATGCACATGGGTATCGCAGGCGCCCGCAGGCAGCTGCAGCGCGGGCTTGGAGGGGGACAGGGCGTAGGTGAGTTCAGGCATGGGGCTTTGCAACAAGGCAGCGACAGCGAAGGCTTGTGGCGATTGTGGGCGGGCTTGCCGCGAATGAGGCATAGACTTGGCTGATACCTGCTATCAGCCAAAAGCATGCTGAAAGCCCTTGCCAAGGAGAACCATGGACCTGACGCGCCTGAGCTATTTCGCTGCGGTGGCCGAGGCCGGCAGCTTCAGCCGCGCCGCCGCCGCCCTGCATTTGTCGCAACCGGCCCTCAGCCGACAGGTGCTGTTGCTGGAGGGGGAGCTGGGACAGCGGCTGCTGGAGCGCACCGGGCGCGGCGTGGTGCTGACCGAGCCGGGCCAGGCGCTGCTGCAGCATGCGGCCGGCATCTTTGCGCTGGCCGCGCAGGCCGAATCGGACATGCAGGACCGGCTGCGCAGCCCGCGCGGGCGCATCAGCATCGGCCTGCCGCCCTGGGTGGCGCGCTCCATCGCCGCAGACCTGGTGCAGGGCTTTTTGCAGCAGTACCCCGACGTCACCATCTCCATCGAGGAGAACCTGAGCATCAGCCTGCGCGAATGGCTGATCGCCGGGCGCGTGGACATGGCCCTGCTGTTCGATCCCCCGCACTCGCCGCAGATCACCACGGAGACCCTGCTGCGCGAGCCACTGGTGCTGGTCAGCAGGCATGCGCTGCCCGCCAAGGTCCGCATGGCGGCGCTGTCCCAGCGCAAGCTCGTCATGGCGCGCGGCCCCAACGCGCTGCGCAAGCTGCTGGAGAGCTACACCGTGCCGCGCGGCGTGCCGCTGCACATGCTGGCCGAGGTCGATTCCGTGCACACCGTGCTCTCGCTGGTGGCCCGGGGCATGGGCGACTCCGTGCTGCCGCTGAGCGCCATCCAGGGCACGGCCTCGCCTTCGCAGCTGTCGATCGCGCAGATCATCTCGCCCGTCGTGCGCAACCGCCTGGTGCTGGCCATTCCGCGCGCACGCCCGTCCACCCGCGTCACGCGCTTTGCAGAGCAGCTGATCAAGCGGGTGGTGAGCGAGCGGCTGGGCTTGCCGGGTTGATCCGACAGCTGTTGAACGGCCAGTGCGAAGCCCTGGCCCGCACTCAGCCCAGCTTGTGCCGCGTCCTGAGCAATCCCAGGCCCAGCGCGATGAAGGTGCCGCCCACGATGCGGTTGAACAGCCTGGCGTGCGCCAGCACGTGGCCCTTGATCATGGAGATCAGCAGCACATAGCAGGCGTGCGAGATCAGGGCGCACACCGCGAACGTGGTGGTCAGCACCAGGTACTGCGTGAGCAGCGGCTCGCCCGGGATGACGAATTGCGGGAACAGCGCGGAGAAGAACAGGATGGCCTTGGGATTGGTCAGCGACACGCCCAGGCCCTGCGCCACCAGCTGCCAGTTACCGCGTTCACGCCGGTGGGCAGGCGCCAGGCCGGCGTCGCTGCCCAGCAGCGCGTCCTTGCTGCGCCAGCGCTTGACGCCCAGCCAGATCAGGTACATGGCGCCTGCCACCTTCATGACCAGAAATGCGTGGGCCGACATGCTGAGAATGGTGCCCATGCCGATCATGGCCAGCCCGGAGACCACGAAGATGCCCACCGAGCTGCCCAGCGAACTCAGGGCCGTTCGCCTGGCGCCCACGTCCACCGAGTTGGAGATGGCCAGCAGCACTGCCGGGCCGGGGGTGAAGCACATCAGCAGCGAGACGCCGCAGAAAACAAGCCAGTGGGCGATGGTCATGGTCGGTGCGAGGAGGCCGTGGGAAGACAGCCGGTATTCTCGTTCAATAACGCCCCCTGCGTGGCCCCGGGGTTGCCGGCCGCCCCGGCCCGTGCAAACAGATGCATGGCCCAGCCCGCGCAGGCCGCCGCGCAGGCCCAGACCAGCCCCCAGCCCTGGGCCGACAGCAAGTGCGGAACGGCCAGCGGCACCAGGAAGCACACCGCGAACACCGAGGTATTGGCCATGCCCAGCGCCGTGCCCGCGCGGGCCGCGCCGGCCAGCCCGGCCAACTGCGTGTAGGCAACGCCGTGCCAGGCGGACACGCAGATACCGCACACGCCCAGCATCACCATCAGCACCAGGCCCATGGCGGGCGACACTGCCGATGCGCCCGGATGGCTGCTCCAGCTCAGGGCCGCCATGCCCGCGAACAACGCCAGGGTGAGCTGGCAGCAGGCGCGCAGAAAGGCCGGGCGGTTCTGGCGCCTGTCAGTCCAGCGGCCGCTGCAGATGCGCAGGGCCATGGAGGCGAGCTGCACGACCGACATGACGGCCGCCGCCACGCCCAGCCCCAGGTGGGCATGGTCATGCAGAAACACCGTTCCGAACGAGAGCACGGCGAACTGCGGGGCGCACAGGATGCCGATGCCGGCGGCCATGCGCCAGGCTTGCCGATCGCGCAGGGGCCCTGGCGCGGATGGCCCGGCCCGGCCTGGCGCAGCGGCCTTGCCTGAGGCCGGTGCATGCGATGGCTCCTGAATCCACAGCGCTGCAAACACCGCCGCCGCCAGGCACAGCGCCGCCAGCACGCCATAGACGGCGGCAAAGCCTGCATGCGTGGCCAGGCCGGTCAGCAAGGGGGCGCCAATGGCGCCGCCCAAGGGCACGGCGGTCTGGCGGATGCTCATGGCCAGGCCGCGCTCGCCTTCGGCAAACCAGCCCATGACGGCCCGGCCACTGGCACCGTTGACGCTGCCGCCCAGCAGGCCCACCAGCACCAGCCCGCCGGCCAGCAGGCCGAACGAAGGGATATGGTCCGGCGATGGCGAGGCCCAGAGCGCCATCGCCGCCAGGGCCAAGGCCGTGCCGCACAGGCCCAGCAGCAGCACCGGCCGGTCGCCCCAGCGGTCCGTCAGCAGGCCCCAGGGCAGTTCGCTGAGCGCAATGCCCAGGCCCATCAGCCCCAGCGCCAGGCCCAGCGTCTGCGTGTCCAGCTGGTAGCCCGAACGCATGAGGATGGCCGTCATGGGGATGCCGCTGAAAGCCACGGAAAACGCGGCGTTGGCGATGACGCCAGCGGCCAGCACCTTCCATCGGTGGCGGGGCGGGTGGGGGGAAGCCAAGGGGCTGGGATTGGCGCTGCGGCCGGCAGGAGAAGAGGTCATGGCCGGCAGTATGGTCAGCCCCAACCATCCTGAAAATCAAATAATTTCGTATCTATAATCCAGTTTTTTAGCACGATGAAGGCTTGGCAATGACACGTGTGCTCTATGACCTGGATGTGCTGCGCACGTTTTGCACCGGCGTCGAACTGGGCAGTTTTGCCCGCGCCGCGGACAAGCTCGGCCGCTCCACCTCGGCCGTCAGCGCCCAGCTCAAGAAGCTGGAATCCCAATGCGGCACGCCCTTGCTGCGCAAGTCCGGCCGGGGGCTGGTGCTGACGGAGGCCGGAGAAACCCTGCGCGGCTACGCGCTGCGCCTGCTCGAACTCAACGACCGCGCCGTGGCGGCCGTGCGCGGCAGCGAACTGCGGGGCCTGGTGCGCCTGGGCCTGCAGGAGGACCTGGGCGAAAGCGTGCTGCCCCATGTGCTGGGGCAGTTCGCGCGCGCCCATCCCCATGTGCGCATCGAAGCCAGCGTGGCCCGCAGCGATGAACTGCGCGAGCGCATCGCCCTCGGGCAATTCGACCTGGCCCTGCTATGGGATGCGGGCGTGAACCACGCGTGCGTGCATGGGGAGCACATCATGCGGCTGCCGCTCCAGTGGATTGGCCCGGCATCCATGGACGCGGCCGACGCCGGCTGGGCACGCTGGCGCAGTGGTGCAGCGCAGGACGACGACGTGCTGCCCCTGGCCATGCTCGATGCGCCTTGCCCCTTGCGGGACATCGTGACGGCTGCGCTGGACAAGAAGGGCATGGCCTGGCGCCATGCCTTCAACAGTGCCAGCCTGTCCGCCGTCTGGGCCGCCACGGCTGCAGGCCTGGGCCTGTCCGTGCGCACGCCGTTCGGCCTGCCCGCGCACGTCAAGCCGCTGGATGCGCAGGCCCTGGGCCTGCCGGCCCTGCCGTCCATGGATCTGATCCTGGGCCGTGCCACGCTCGATGCGCCGGCGCCCGTGGACCGGCTGGCCAGCATCCTGGTCGATGCGGTGCGCGAGCATATGCGCGCGCAGAAACTCGATATATAGGGCTACTTCTTCGCAACCAGGCCACTGAAGTATTCATTGAGGTCGCGGAAATCCTTCACGGTCCAGGCATGGGGCGGCACCTTCACCCCGTTTTCCCGCAAGGTCCTGGGAATCAGGTCGCCATTGGGGCGAAGAATGACGGACGAGACGATCACGCCCGGATAGTCATGGAGCCTTTTTCTGAACGCGGCGGTCGCCAGGTCGGGGGTGGGTGGATTGCTCTTGTTGGCCAGCGGGCCCGTACCCTTGGCGTCTGCCCCGTGGCACATGGCGCATCTGGACAGGTAGAGCTGCTTTCCATTGCTGTTGTCTGCAAGGCAGGGCAATGCCTGAATGCACAGCGATATTTCCAAGGATACGGCGACGATTGTTTTCATTGACTCGCGGATATTTTTTGGTATGAATCTGATCCGCCGCGATCATATGGTCCTGCACGGCCGCCCACGAAAAAGCCCTGCAACGCAGGGCTTGTCAAAGAAGCAGGGCGCGCGCCCGGCTTACTTCTTGGCGTACTCGAATTTGGGCAGCGCCTTCAGCGCGTCCTTGGTGGCGCCGGGCAGCGTGATCTTGTTGTTTTCCACGCGGAACTGGTTCACCGGAATGGCCACGTCATGCTTGCCCATGCCCAGGAAGCCGCCGGCGCCGACGATGGCGTAGGAGACCGCCTTGTCGGGTGCGACGATCACGTCGTCGATCTTGCCCACGGCCTTGCCTTCCTCGTTGTAGACGCTCTTGCCCAGCACGGACTTCTTCAGGCTCCAGCCCGTGGCCACGGCCTGGACTTCGGTGGCCGCCACGCCCAAGGTGGTGGTGCCCGCCACGGGCTGTGCCCAGCTGGTCGAGGCCGTGGCTGCGATCAGCGCGGTTGCGATCAAACCCATCTTCAGCGTCTTGAGACCTGTCATAGAGAACTCCTGGAAAACAAAATTTGAAGCCCTCATTAGGAGCGCAGCCCGGCAGCGGCGAGATCGGAAAACCAAGCAAAGCCATGTCAGCCGATCCAGCGCCACGGTGAGGAGACTGCCTACAGTCGTCCCGCCAATTGCCTGCGCCTGCGCCCGGCATGCCATGGGCAAGGCCCTTCATTTCCCCTGTGCGTATCGATTGCGCTCTTCGACGAACTTCCTGATTTCCGATGCCTCCATGGGCCTGCTGAAATAGTAGCCCTGTATCTCATCGAACCCCAGCGAAACCAGCAGATCGAAGACTTCGGCGCTGTCAACGCCTTCTGCCACAAGGCGGTAGCCAAGGTCCGAGGCCATGGTCATGATGGATTTGAGCACGGCCAGCGCCCGTTCATTGGTATCGACGTCGCAGACCATGGAGCGGTCTATCTTCAATATCTCGGCAGGCAGATTCTTGAGTGACGCAAGATTGGAGTAGGCGGCACCAAAATCATCCAGTGCGACCTGGATTCCGAGTTTTCTGATGTGCTGAAGCGCCTGGACCGTGCCATGGCCTGTCAGCACATCGCTTTCGGTGCACTCGATCACGATATTTTCCAGGGCAACGCCATATTGACTGCACATGGCGTTGAGGTAGTCCGGAAAATCGACCTCGTCCAGATTGCGCGGCGAGACATTGATGGAGACCTGGAGGTCGAGACTTTCCGCTTTCCAGGCCGCAACCTGCGCCAGCGCCGTTTTGATCACGAACCGCGTCAGGCCATGGATCAACGGCGTGGCTTCCACCAGGGGGATGAATTCGCTGGGCGGGATTTCCCCCATTTCCGGGTGCTTCCAGCGGATGAGCGCCTCCAGCCCCTTGCAGCTGAAACTGCGGTTGTCGAATTTGGGCTGGTACACCAGCCGCAGCTGCCCCTTGTCCAGCGCATGCCCAAAGTCCCGCAATAGCCGATAGGATCTTCGCTGGCGGCTGTCCTCGTTCTCCTCATAGCGGTGAAGTGACCGATGGTCGTGGCCAGCCTGCTGCACGGACACCATGGCCTTGCGAATGACATCATCGACCTCGGCCTGGGCCAGGCGGAACCGCACCACGCCTGCCCGGGGCTGAAGTTCGAACCGGAGATCGGCACTGGTGATGGGCTTTTGCAGGTGTTTCAGCAATTGCCTGACCAGGGCCTCTTCATCTTCTTGCCTGCCTGCGCTGATGATCCATGCAAACCTGGCCAAGCCCACGTGGTACACGGTTGCGCGCGGTCCCGTCATGTCCGTGACGGCCTTCGCAATGTCACGCAGGAGCTGCTCGACATAATTCAAGCCCAGCGCATTGCTCATTTCCAGCAGGCTGCAATGGTTGATCGCTTCCATCAATACCAGGCTGCGTGCCTCCTGCGGGGCCACAATGCAAAGGCTGTTCAGGTCGGACTGGAGCTGCGAGCGATTTTGCAAGCCCGTGACCTCGTCTACTTTTCCAATGCTGTGATGGTATTGGATCTGAGCCTGCACTATCGCAGCCATGGCGGCCAGTTGCCGGCCTTGCTCTTCAGAGAAGGTTCTGGGTCGGGTATCGATGATGCACAGGCTGCCGATGGCATGGCCGGATTTCATGATCAGGGGAACGCCGGCATAGAACCTGATGTTCGGTTGGCCGGTTACCAGCGCATTGCCTGAGAACCTGCGGTCAAGGTGCGTGTCAGGAATCACCATGATTCCTTCGTTTCTGATGGTGTGGTCGCAGAAGGCGTCCGTGCGCAGGCTGCCGTCCATGTCCACACCTACGGGCGCCTTGAACCATTGCCTGTGCTCGTCCAGAACCGTGATGATGGCAATCGGCACCATGAACATCTGGCTGGTCAGCTGGGTGATGCGCTGAAATTCCCGTCTGGCGGTCATGTCCAGGATTTCAGCGGTCTGAAGTCCGAGCAGTTGCTCTTTCTCGGATTCGGTAGTCCAACGGGTGAGCATCGATTTCCTGCCTCAGTGAACCCACATCATGAAAATCCCGCTCCGCTTTGGCCCAAGGAATTACTGAACATCCAGCAGCGGCAACAGCTCCTGCAATTTGGCCAGCGCACCAGGGCCTTCAAGCTTGGAAATCGTGCCCAGATGTTCTGTATCTTCCACAATCACATAGGCCATGGACCACTTGGCGAAACGCCTTTGATCAATGCGCGTTTGCGGGAACATCGGCGTGAAGTTGATATGTCTTTCGTCGCGCGAGATCGACTCCACCAGCAAACCCAATTGCCGTGCCGGCCCTTCGACATACTGAAAGAAACGTTCCCCGTCGAAAACCAGCATGCCCGTGATCCCGGCCGACCCGTTGAACGAGCGTGCGGTCTTGATGATGCCCGCGATGCAGGTGGTGTCGGCCCCTGGTGCCAACTGACTGTGATAGAGGAAGCACTCCAGAGAACTCTCCTGCATAACCTCGCGCCTTTCTGTGTTGTAGGCCGGCGATGGTATGGCCTGCGCAGGACGGTCCACGTAGGTGTGCAACCCGTTGTTGCATATGT
Source organism: Delftia sp. WSY_22 (assembly GCF_043104185.1). Taxonomy (NCBI): domain Bacteria; kingdom Pseudomonadati; phylum Pseudomonadota; class Betaproteobacteria; order Burkholderiales; family Comamonadaceae; genus Delftia; species Delftia sp. WSY_22. The sequence continues at coordinate 413,066 of NZ_JBICKN010000018.1, read as the reverse complement.
AACCATCCCGGCCTCCAGCGCCTGCTGCATCTGGCGCTGGTCAGCCTTGGTCTGCAGATGGGCTGGCCCATCTGCATGGGTATCTGCATGGGTGCATGGGTGCGGCGATGGCAGCCCGCTGGCTGCGGGCGCTCATGGCGAATCAGCCTTTGCGCAAATCTCCCGTACGCACCCGCGCAGCCAGCGGTGCGCAGGATCGGCATGCAGCCTGGGATGCCAGAGCAATGAAACCGTGATCTGCGGCATGGAGACCGGAAGGGGGAAGCTGTGCATTTGCGCGCGCAGGTTGCCGGTGTGCCGTTCGGGAACGCTGGCGATCAGGTCGCTGGCGCGGGCCAGGGCCAGCGCGCTGGAAAAGCCGCCGACGGTCGCAACGATCTGCCGCTGCAGTCCGAGCGCATTCAAGGCTTCATCAATGGGCCCCTTTTCCTGCCCCCGCCGGGACACCAGGATATGCCTGCCGCTCGCATAGCGCGCGGGTGTGATCTCGCCCTGGCTCAGCGGATGGCCCTGGCGCACGACGCCGATGAAACGGTCTCGGAACAGCGCCTGCGCGCGCACCTCCGGACCTATCGTGCTTGCGACAACGCCGGTCTCCAGGTCGACCGTCCCGTCGCGAAGCGGGCCGCTGTCCTTGTTGGTCTTTTGCACGAAGCAAAGCCGTACGCCGGGCGCTTGCTGGCCCACGCGGGCAATGAGGTCCGGTCCGAAATTCTCCACGAAGCCTTCGCTGGTGCGCAGCGTGAACGTGCGCACCAGTTGTCCGAGGTCGGGCTGCCCGGCAGGGCGCAGAACAGCTTCCGTGTCCTGCACCAGCTGGCTGACCCGCTCGCGCAGCTCAAGCGCTCGCGGTGTGGGAACGAGACCCCGCCCGGCCCTGACCAGCAGCGGATCGCCGGTGGTCTCACGCAGCCGCGCCAGCGCCCGGCTCATTGCCGAAGGGCTCAGCCGCAACCGCTGGGCTGCGCGCGCAACGTTTCCCTCCGCAAGGAGCACATCCAGGGTGACAAGCAGGTTGAGATCGGGCTTCGGCATGGATTGACCGTAGCACAGCGGGTAGCGACATGGCGTCAAACGCATGAATAAAGTGAGAGCAGTGCGCCTTCCGCCATGCCAGGCACGGCACTAGGCTCCTGAGAACTTGAATATGGGAGTCGCCAAAGATGAAGTCCACGTCGAAACCGATCGGTGCCGGAACAGGTGGGGCAGGGGCCGGCGGTGCGCAACAGGGGCCGCCGGTCCGGTGGGTGCTGGCCAGCCTTTCGCTGTCCATGCTGCTGTCCTCGCTGGGCACCAGCATCGCCAACGTGGGATTGCCCACCTTCGCGCAGGCGTTCAACGCGTCCTTCCAGCAGGTCCAGTGGATCGTCCTGGCCTATCTGCTGGCCATCACCGCCCTGACCGTCAGCGCCGGCCGGCTTGGCGATGTCCTGGGCCGTCGACGGCTGCTGCTGGCCGGCATCGTCCTGTTCACGCTGGCCTCGGTCCTTTGCGGCCTGGCTCCCACTCTCTGGCTGCTGATTGCCGCCCGGGCGGTGCAGGGCCTGGGCGCGGCCATCATGATGGCCCTCTCCATGGCGCTGGTTGCCGAGACGGTTCCGAAGGCAAGGACCGGTAGCGCGATGGGCCTGCTCGGAACGATGTCCGCGATGGGCACCACCCTCGGTCCAGCACTCGGCGGATATCTGATCGCCGGACCCGGCTGGCGGGCCATCTTCCTCATCAACCTGCCGCTGGGCGTCCTGACATTCCTTCTCGCGCATCGATACCTGCCCGTGCATCGCCAAGGGGCGCAGGCGGATCGGGCGCGCTTCGACCACCTGGGCACCTTGCTGCTCGCTCTGACGCTTGTGGCCTATGCACTCGCCATGACGCTGGGGCGCGCAAGCTTCGGTTCGCTCAACGGGGCTTTGCTGTCGGCTGCGGCCTTCGGCGTCGTGCTCTTCGCGAGGGCCCAGGCGGCAGCCGCATCGCCATTGATCCGATTGGAGCGGTTCCGCGATCCGGGCTTCAGCGCGAGCCTGGCCATGAATGCGCTCGTCTCGACGGTGATGATGGCGACGCTGGTGGTCGGGCCGTTCTATCTGTCTCGCGGGCTCGGGCTTGACGAAACCACGGTCGGGCTCGTGATGTCGGTGGGCCCGTTCATCGCCATCCTGAGCGGTGTCCCGGCCGGCCGTGTCGTCGATCGCCTGGGCGCTGCCCCCATGGTCATCGCCGGACTCATCGCCATGGCGGCGGGCGCATTCGCCCTGTCCGTGCTTGCGGCGATGTTCGGTGTTGCGGGCTACGTTGCCGCCATCGCCGTCCTGACCCCTGGCTACCAGCTGTTCCAGGCCGCCAACAACACGGCCGTCATGGCCGATGTCGCTGCGGACCAGCGTGGCGTGATGTCGGGCATGCTCGGGCTGTCGCGCAACCTTGGGCTCGTCACCGGCGCATCCGTGATGGGGATGGTGTTCGCGTTCGCGTCAGGGACGGCCGACATCGCCGCGGCGCATCCCGGGGCCATTGCCCACGCGATGCGGATCACGTTCGCAGTCGCGGCAGTGCTGGTCGTGGCTGCGCTCGCGATTGCGATTGCGGCTGCGGCCGCAAGCCGCGCTCCCGCGACCGGCGCGGCTACACCACGGCAGCGCTGAACGACTCCGGCAGCCGTGCAAGCAGATGGGACAGCCGTTGAAGACCGGCGTGCAGGCGTCCACGGTCCTTGATGCTGCCCAGGGAGATGCGGATGGCATTCACGGATTCGCTGCCGGTGGCGAATGCCTGCGCGGGCGTGACGGCGATGCCCTCGCTGTCGGCGGCACGTGCCAGCTGGGCGCTAGTCCAGTACCCCGGCAGCTCCAGCCATACATGCAGGCCGTCCCCGGCGCCGCTGTACCGCCCCGCCAGGATGTCCCTGGCCATCCGGTGGCGCAGGCGCGCCTCCTTGCGCACGCCGTCCATCAATTGCCCGGCCGAACCATCGAGGATCCACTGCGTGGCCAGCGCGGCCGTCACGGGGGTGGCCATCAGCGCAAAGGACCTGAGCGCCACCAGGAAGCGCTGGCGTTCATGCGGGTCGCGCATGAGCACGAAGGCCACGCGCAGGCCGGGCGTCAGGCATTTGGACAGGGTCGAGATGTAGTACACCTGCTGCGGGGCGAATGCGGCAATGGGCGGCGGCGGGGCGTCGGCCAGCAGCCAGTAGGGGTCGTCCTCGACGATGCGCACCTGGCAGCGCCTGGCCACGCTGGCCAGCTGCTTGCGCCGGCCTTCCGACATGGTGATGGCGGTCGGGTTCTGCAGTGTCGGATTGAGGTAGACCAGCGCCGGCCTGTGCTCGCGGCAGGCCTGCTCCAGCATCTCCGGCACCATCCCCTGCCTGTCCGCCTGCACCGCCAGGATGCGCCGGCCGAACTGGGCCGCTGCGGCACGCAGGCCGGGATAGCTGGCGGGCTCCGCCAGGATCACGTCGCCCGGCGCGGTCAGCGCAAGAATCAGGGCGGCGATCGCCGCCTGCGCCCCGGGGCAGACAACGATCTGCCGGTCATCCAGACTCCCAAACATCGGCTCCAGCCATTGGGCTGCGGCCTTGCGGTCGGAGTCGCTGCCCCCGCCCAGGTGGTAGGTCATCAGCAGCTGGGCATCGGCCCTCATCAATACCTGCGACAAGCCCTGTTTGAGCATGTCGTCGAAGTCAACGCCCTCGGGCGGCGGCGGGGTGTTCATGCTCAGGTCGAGCACCGAGCTCCATTCGACCTTCGGCGCCGCGACATAGGTGCCTCGCGCGCCGCGTCCCTCCAGCAGGTGGCGCCGCCGGGCCTCGTCGTAGGCGCGGGTGATGGTCGTCAGGTCCACATCCAGCTGCGCTGCCAGCAGGCGCTGCGGAGGCAGGCGGTCACCCGGTTTCAGCGATCCGTCCGCCACCGCTGCCTGCAAGGCATCCGCAATCTGCAGAAAACGGGGGCCGCGCTGCACGGCCAGGCGCGGCAGCCAGCTTGGCAAAGAGTCATCTTGCATGGTTTTCAGCAGCGATGTTGGGGTCCATGTATGGAAATTGCTTTTGGGTAGTATGCGCCACAAGGTGTGGCAGCACCGTGCTTGCATGGCCGTTGCTGACGCTCTGCCTCTCATGTCCGGGAGGGGGGCTCCCCACCGTGGACAGTGCCAAGTCATTGGCTGGAAGTTCTCAAAATGATCGATTGGATCCCCGTAGTCTTCGTCACGTTCAAGGCGCTCGTATTCGGCACGGCTATGTTCTTCGCCATCAAGTGGCATTACGACCAAGGCAAGAAGAAGGGGGCGGACAGGCGCGAGCTGCTCATTGCGGGCGGCAAGATCGCTGCCGTCTTCACGCTGCTGCTGCTGTGCGTGCTGGCCTTCACCTTCGGCCTTGCCAGGATGCTCGGCATGGATCTGAGCCTTCCCTGAGGGCAGGCACTGGCGGGCCTCAGTGCACGGGCCGGTTCAGCCGCCTGCTCGCCCTGGATATCGCGTAGTTCACAAGGCAGTAGAGCACCGCCACCACCAGGTACACGGGCACCAGCGCGTGGTAGTTGGCAATGAGCACCTTGGCGTTCTGCATGAGCTCGCCATAGGTGACGATGTAGCCGAAGGTGGTGTCCTTGACCACGATGACCAGTTGCGCGACCAGCGCCGGCACGATGAAGCGCACCGCCTGGGGGAAGACGACGAGCCGGAAGACCTGTACCTCGGTCAGTCCCAGGCTTCGCGCGGCATCGGTCTGGCCGCGGGGCACGGCAAGCACGCCCGCGCGGTAGACCTCGGCCACCACGGCGGCGGTGCTCAGGCCTATGGGCAGGGTCAGCATCCAGTAGGTGCTCAGCTTGATGCCGGCGGCGGGCAGCACCAGAAAGCAGACATAGATCAGCAGCAGCGTGGGCGTGCCGCGCAGGAATTCGATGACGGCGACGCTGGGCCAGCGCACGATGCGGGGCCGCGCCAGGCGCCCCGCCAGCAGCACCAGCCCCAGGGCCAGCGCAATCACGGCGGCCATGGCCGACGATGCCAGCGTGCCGAGCAGGCCCTTGGCCAGAAAGGCCCAGGTGGTGGGCCAGGCGAAGAATTCCCAGAACCGGGCCTCGAGCTGGCCTGCCGAATGAAAGCGCAGCGCGATGCCCGCGGCCAGCGCCAGCAGCAGGGCCGCCGCGATCAGGCTGGCCACCTGCGTGACCCGCCGGGCCTGCGGGCTGGGTGCGCCAAACAGAATGTCTTCCAGAGAACGGCTCATCGCAGTATCCGCAGCTTCTTTTCCAGGATGGCGCCCGCCCAGGCGATCAGCAATCCGGTGGCCACGTACATCGCGGCGGCCACGGCGAAGGCGGCCATGCCGGCAGCGGAGTCGTTGGCGATCTTGGACACGAGCGAGGTGAGTTCCCGGCCCGCCAGCGGCACCTGGGATGCCAGCGAGGTGGACAGCATCAGCGCAATGAGCAGCGACGTCATCGGCTGCACCACCGAGCGCAGCGCCTGCGGCAGCACCACGGCCGAGATGATCTGCATGGGCCGCATGCCCAGGCTGAGCGCGGCCTCGATCTGGCTGCCGGCAATGGTGTTGATGCCCGCGCGCAGATAGTCCGCCGTGAACGCGGAACACACCAGCGCCAGGGCCAGGACCACGCTGGGCTCATAGTCGATCACGACGTTGAGATCGGGCAGCGCGAACACGATGAAGATCAGCAGCGCCACGCTGGGGATGTTGCGGAAGATCTCGACGTAGGCGGTCAGCACGAAGCGCAGCGGCGGCAGCGGAAGCAACCTGAGCACCGTGACGACCACGCCCAGCAGGAAGCCGGGCAGGAACGAGAACGCGGTGAGCTTCCAGGTCAGCAAGAGGGCCTGCCAGAAGGCAGGCCCGTGGTCGGCGAGGAGCCGGGAGACGTCACCCATCGCTCAGGGCAGGGCGGGCGGCGTGGGAACGGCCGTGCTGCCGGTGCGCTGGCCGATGGAGATGGTCCACAGCTTGGCCCAGGTGCCGTCGGCTTCGATTTTCTTCAGGAAGGCGTTGATGAAGGCCACGCCGTCCGAGCCCTTGGGCAGGCCGATGCCATAGGAATCCTGCGTGCCGAAGGGCGCGCCCGCCAGCCGCGCGTCGCCGGTGCCCAGGCTCAGGGTGTTGAGCAGCAGGGTGTAGTCGGTCACATAGGCGTCCACGCGGCCCTGGCGCAGGGAGTCCAGCGCTTCCTGGTGCGTCTGGAACTCCTGCACGACCGCCTTGGGCGCGTGCTGCGCCAGGATGGCAGGCCCCGTGGAGCCGGCCTGCGTGGCGACCTTCTTGCCGCCCAGATCGCTGTACGACTGCACGGTCTTGTTGCTTGCCTTGACCAGCACCCCGGCCTGCGAGGTGTAGTAGGGGCCGGCAAACGAGATCTTCTCGGCACGGGCAGGGGTGATGGAGTAGGTGGCAATCACCATGTCCGCCTGGTTGTTGATCAGCACCTGCTCGCGCGTGGACGAGGTGACCTGCGCGAACTGGTACTTGGAGGCATCGCCCAGGATGTAGCGCGTGAGCAGTTGGGCCAGGCCTGCGTCGAAGCCGCGGATCTTGCCGTCCTTCTCGTTGAGCAGGGAAAACAGATTGGAGGTCTGGGTGCTGCCCAGGCGCAGCGTGCCGGCCTGCTTGATCTTGCTGGCCCAGGTGCTCGATGCGATGGTCGCGGCGTCGGCGACGGGGCCTTGCGCAATCAGGGCGTCGAACGCCGCTGTGTTCAGGGGCGCGCCCTGCGCAAAGAGCGAACCGCTGCCCACGATCGCCAGTGCCACCACGGTGGATTTCAGAATGGATTGGATCGGCATGGGGTCTTCCTGCTGGGTCTGTGATGTAAATCTGGGGATGGCTGCCAGGGGCAAGGGCCGATTATGGCGACTCGCGGCCCTTGCCGCCGCACAAGGGCTCAGGCCCCGGCCACGCGCTGCCCCGGCGCAATGGTGGGGGGCGCGGCGTTGAGCGTCTCGATCGCAAAGCCGGCAGCGGCCTTGTACCGGGCCATGAAGCCCTCGCGCTCCTCGCGTGGCAGCACCTCGTCGATATGGTCGAAGACGCCGCCGCAGCGCTCGTCCACCAGCCCCAGCAGGCCGAAGGGGCCGGCCCCCCGGTTGCGCAGCACCAGCGCCGAGAGGTCCTTGCACAGCTTGTCGTCATAGGCGCGCAGCGCCTGCGGGCCCACGCCGTGGGCAAGGAACTGCGCACCCAGCACGCGCGCGTCCACGATGGCCTGGCTGGCGCCATTGGAGCCCACCGGGTACATCACATGCGCCGCATCGCCCAGCAAGGCCACGCGGCCGTCCACCCAGGTGGGCACGGGGTCGCGGTCGATCATGGGGTACTCGAAGACATCCGTGGCGCCGCGCAGCATGGCCGGCACGTCCAGCCAGCCGTAGTCCCAGCCGTCGAAGTGGTGGATGAATTCCTCCAGCGCCACGCGCCGGTTCCAGTCGCCCTGCCGCCAGCCGCCCTGGTTGTCCACCGTGATCTCGGCGATCCAGTTGATGGTGGCCAGGCCCGTGACGGGGTCCGGCGGCGTGATGGGATACAGCACCACGCGATGGCGCAGCGAGCCCACGCCCACGAAGGACGCGCCGGTGCGCACCGGCACCCCGGGCGTGGTGCCGCGCCACATGATGGCGCCGCCCCACTGTATGGGCGGCTGCGCGGGGTGCATCTGCGCGCGCACGGCCGAGTGCAGGCCATCGGCCGCCACCAGCAGCGAGCCCTGCACCTCCAGCCGCTGGCCATCGCGGGTGTCGATGAGGGCGGTCACGCCCTCGGCATCCTGCCGGTAGCCCACCACGCGCCGGCCCAGCTGCACGGCGTCGTCGCCCAGGCGCTGCCTGACGGCGTTGAACAGCATCATCTGCAGCTGCCCCCGGTGCACCGCGTACTGCGGCCAGCGGTAGCCGGCCTGCAGCCCGCGCGGCTCGGCATACACCTCGTTGCCGTTGCGCCCGACCAGCGCCCATTCCCGGGCCTGCAGGCCGATGGTGTCCAGCACATCGTTGCCGAAGCCCAGGTCATGCAGTTCCCGCACCGCGTTCGGCTGCAGGTTGATGCCCACGCCCAGCGGCTGCAGCTGCGCCACCGACTCGAACACGATGCAGGGCACGCCGATCTGGTGCAGCGTGAGGGCAGTGGCCATGCCACCGATGCCGCCGCCGGCAATGAGCACGGGGCGGGATGGATTGTGGTGTGAAGCAGCAGCAGACATGCCGGGATTGTCCATGCAATGGCTGCGGGCGGATGTCCCATCTGCGGCGCGTGCATGGCGCAAACAATGTATGATGACCATCATGCGAAACACCAATTCCAGCACCCGGGCTTCCGCCAAGGAGGCCACGCATGAGCGCATCGTCTCCGTGGCGGCGCGTGCCATCCGCCGCAGCGGCTATGGCGGCACCGGGGTGGCTGACATCATGAAGGAGGCGGGCCTGACGCATGGCGCCTTCTACGCCCATTTCGCCTCGCGCGACGCCATGCTGGCGGAAGCTGCGGGCAAGGCCTGCGCCGAGTCCTGTGCCGCTGTCGCCGACGTGGTGGCCAAGGCGCCGCCCGGCATGGCGCTGCATGCCATGCTGGCCGCCTATCTTTCCAAGGAACATGTCCAGCGCGCCGAGGTGGGCTGCCCCCTGGCGGCCCTGGGTTCCGAGACCTCGCGCCAGGCGCCGGAGGTGCGCCGCGTGGCCACGGGCCACATCAAGGAAATGGTCGATCTCATCGCCCGCCAATCACCGGACTGGGGACAGCCCGGTGCCCACGAGCGCGCGCTCGTCACCTTGTCCACCATGGTCGGCAGCCTGCTGCTGGCACGGGCGGTGGACGATCCGGCCCTGTCCGACAGCCTGCGCGAGGCAGCACTCAAGCACCTGGCGCCGGCCAGCCAGTGATGGCGCATGCCCAGTGCATGTGCCTGGATTTTTTTCGTCTTTACATATGATGATCATCATATAAAGGAGAGCCATGAAGGCATTCATTCTGGAAAGCTATGGAGCGAACCGCGCCTTGCAGCTGGCAGACGTACCCGAGCCGCAGCTGCGTGACGACGAAGTCCTGGTCCAGGTCCATGCCGCAGGCGTGAACCAGCTGGACTCCAAGATCAAAGACGGGCAATTCAAGCTCATCCTGCCCTATCGCCTGCCCCTGATCCTGGGCCACGACGTGGCCGGCGTGGTGGTCAAGGCCGGCCCGCGCGTGCGGCAGTTCAAGCCCGGTGACGAGGTCTATGCACGCACGGACGATTTCCGGATCGGCACGTTCGCGGAGTTCGTGCCGGTCAGGGAATCATCGCTGGCGCCCAAGCCCAAGGGGCTCACGATGGAAGAGGCCGCCTCCATTCCCCTGGTGGGCCTGACGGCCTGGCAGGTCCTGGTCGAGACGACACGGCTGGCCAGGGGGCAGAAGGTCTTCATCCAGGCCGGCTCCGGCGGCGTGGGCACGTTCGCCATCCAGCTGGCCCGGCACCTGGGCGCCGCTGTGGCCACCACGACGAGCGCGGCCAACTTCGAGCTGGTCAGGGGCCTGGGCGCGGATGTCGTCATCGACTACCGCACGCAGGACTTCGAGGACGTCCTGCACGACTACGACGTGGTGCTCAACAGCCAGGACGGCAAGACGCTTGGCAAATCCCTGCGCGTGCTCAAGGGCGGCGCGAAGCTGATCTCCATCTCCGGCCCGCCCGATCCCGCATTTGGCAGGGCAATCGCGGCGCCCTTGTTCGTGAAGCTGGTGATGCGGCTGCTCAGCTCCGGCATCAGGCGCCGGGCGCGAAGCCGTGGCATTGACTACTCCTTTCTCTTCATGAAGGCCGACGGCGGCCAGCTGCGCGAGATCACCCGCCTCATCGAGGCGGGCGCCATCCGCCCGGTCGTGGACAAGGTCTTCGCATTCGAGTCCACCAACGAGGCCCTTGCCTATGCCGAAGCCGGCCACGCAAAGGGCAAGGTCGTCATCAAGATCCGTTGAATCTGTTTCCCCCCACCCCTGGAGTGCTCCATGAAAATTGAAAACGCTGTTGTTCTCGTCACCGGTGCCAATCGCGGCATCGGCCTGGCCTTCGCACGCGAGCTGCTTGCCCGTGGCGCCCGCAAGGTCTACGCCGGCGCGCGCGACCCCGCCACCGTCACCCAGCCCGGCGTGCATGCCCTGCAGCTGGACGTGAACCGCCCGCAGGACGTGGCCGCCGCCGCAGCGCAGGCGTCGGACGTCACGCTGGTGATCAACAACGCCGGCATCGCGCAGCCCGGCGGCTTTCTGGCGCCCGACAGCGAAGAGGTCGCCAGGCGCATCTTCGAGACCAACTTCTTCGCCGTGCTGCGCATGAGCCAGGCCTTTGCGCCGGTTCTCAAGGCCAACGGCGGCGGGGCCTTGCTCAATGTGCTGTCGGTGGCCTCCTGGGTCAATGGCGGCGAACTGGCCGCCTACTCGGCCAGCAAGTCGGCCGCCTGGTCGCTCACCAACGCCCTGCGCAGCGAGCTTGCAGGGCAGAAGACACAGGTGCTGGGCCTGCACATGGCCTATGTCGATACCGACCTCACGCGCGGGCTTGACGCACCGAAGTCCAGCCCCGAGGACATCGTCAGCCGCGCGCTGGACGGACTGGAGGCCGGGCTCGATGAAGTGCTGGCCGACGAGCTCACCCAGCAGGTCAAGCGCGGCATGACGGCGGCCCGGCCAAGCTATCTGCCGCAGGGCGCCTGAGCCTGGATGAGCGTCGCAGCCCGTGGCCGGACCATCAACACAGGCCGGGCCATGAAGTGCGCGCCATGGCAGATCCGCAGCCCATGGTCTGGGCCTCGGTGCCGGCGTAGTCGGCCAGCGTGTCGGCGCTGTCGCGGATGCTTTGCAGGGCGCGGGCCACCACGTCCAGGTGGCGATGGCCCTTGGGGGGCTCCAGCCATGCCAGGGCCAACTGGGCGATGGCGGAGATTTCTGCACAGCCTTGCTGCACGAGATTGTCCACCTGGGTGAGGGCGTTGGACAGCTGCCGGGTGCTGTGGCTGTCCGTGGTGGGGGAGGGCTGGGCGGGGTTCATGCCATGTCCCTCCGCAGTTGGCCGGGCACAAAGGCCTGGCATGAGGGAGGGGCTGCGCCAAAAGACGGCGCGCAGGCGAGAGAAACGGCGTTCATTGTTCCGTGCTCCATTGCGGATCGAATCCACAGGCCATCGCATCTGCGTTGACTGATGGATTCGGTGTACCAAGCCTCGCTTTCGGAGAGGCTGTGCCGCTATACGACGGATGTTTTGAAGCATCAGCCCCGGGACAGGGGGCCGGGGCGGATGATAGCGCGGGAGGGGAGGGGAACGCCCCTTTTTTTGGGGGGGTGAGGCTTGCGAAACGTCCAGTCAAGCGCGGCACGAACGCACAGTCAAGCCGCCAGGGCTGCGCGCCCGCAAGATGGCCGGCAGTGCGCATCCACCCGTGCCACACGCTTGCATCAACATGGCTTTCAGCGCTTGATACACAAGTGCTGAAAGCATTTTTCATGGCCGATCGCGGCTGGGTGGAACACCGCTCCACCCACCCACCCCATCGCCATGAAAACCCTTGCCCTTCGAATTGCCATGCTGCTGCTGACGGCGGCGGCTTCAGTGTCTGCTGGTGCAGTCACGGTATTCGACAACCTGGCAGCCGCCAATGACCCGTGGCTCATCCAGCACAACTCCAGCTACCACACCAAACTGTGGGTGGCCAACCGCATCCCGATTGGCAGCCAGTCGCTGCGCATCACGCAGGTGAAGATGAATCTCACCCAGATCGACCAGTTCGAGCTGCAAGTGTGCGCAACCGACGCCAGCGCCGCCACGCCGTTCGTGGACATGACGGCCTGTGCCCCCTTCACCGCCGACGCGGCCACGCCGGGCATGCGCGTGTTCACGGGCGACCGCATCGTGGCGGCGGGCGACTTTGCCTGGGTGGTGGTGCGCAGCATCGGCCAGACCATGATCCGCCGCCAGATCACCACGGCCACCAACGACGGGCTGACCTGGTATTCAGGCGCGAGCCACAAGCCGGCCTGGGTGGCCGAGCCGCAGACCTCCATCGGGATGACGGTCGAGGCCGGCTCCGTGCAGCTCGATGGCGTGTGCGGCAGTGCCAGCAGCACCACGCCTCGCCGTTATCCGCCAGACGCCTTGCTGTGCAGCGTGGGCACGACCAGCGGCGTGATGGGTGAAACCTACTCCTTCTCCTGGGTGTGCCAGAGCAGCTACGGCGGCAACCCTTCGCCGCAATGCTCCGTGCCTCGCGCCTACCTCGTTACCTCCCAGGCCACGGGCGGCGGCAGCATCGAGGCGGGGCGCGATGTAGCGGCGGGGCAGCAGGCCAGCTTCACGCTCACCACGCCACCGGGCTATACGGTGCAGGTCAGCGGCTGCGGCGGATCGCTTGCGGGCAACACCTACACCACTGCGACCATTACCGGCAATTGCACCATCAGCGCCACCTTCGCCCCGCCGCCCACCAATGGCGCGTGTGGCAGCACTGCGCCTTCGCTCACCTTGCCAACCCTCTTGTGCAGCGCCGGTTCGGCCACCAACCAGTCTGCCGCGTCCGATGCCTTCCGCTGGAATTGCGCGGGCATCAGCGGCGGCACCACGGCCGCTTGCCTGGCACCGCGCCAGTACATGGTGACAGTCAACACGGATGCGGGCATCGCCAGCGCACAGTGCACCCCGAACCCCGTGACCCATGGCTCCAGCGCCACCTGCACGGCCACGGCGCACGACCCTGTCGCCCGCCCCTTCAGCGGTTGGGGCGGCGCCTGCAGCGGCACGGGGGCTTGCCAGCCCGTGGTGCTCGGGGCTACCACCGTCTCTGCCAACACGACGCTCATCACCTACGCCATCACTACCACTGCCACCACGGGCGGGAGCATGTCTTGCACGCCCAATCCCGTGCCCCACGGCCAGGCCGCTGGCTGCACTGCCACGCCGCAAACGGGCTTTCAGTTCACCGGCTGGACGGGCGATTGCGCGGGCACGGGTGCATGCCAGTTCACCAACGTGACCAGCGCGCACAGCGTGGGAGCCACCTTCGCGCCGATTACCTACGCCATCGCCACCCCTGCCGTCACCGGCGGCAGCGTGAACTGCACGGCCAACCCCGTGTCCCATGGGCAAGACACCATCTGCGTCGCCTCGCCCGCGATGGGCTACCACTTCACCCATTGGTCGGGCGATTGCGCGGGCACTGCCAGCGCGTGCATTCTCTACAACGTGACCAGCCCGCGCAGCGTGGGTGCCACATTTGTACTCAACACCTATTCCATCGGCATCGTCCCCGCCCCGGCCAACGGCACAGTCACCTGTACGCCCAACCCCGTCACCCACGGCCAGGATGCAAGCTGCACCGCCACGCCCGATGCGGGCTACCACTTCACCAGTTGGTCGGGCGATTGCACGGGCACGGGTGCATGCCAGTTCACCAGCGTGACCGCGTCGCGCACCGTCTCGGCCACCTTCACGCCCAACACCCACTCCATCGCCACCCCCGCCGCCGTCAACGGCACGGTCACCTGCACGCCCAACCCCGTCACCCACGGCCAGGACGCAAGCTGCACCGCCACGCCCAATGCGGGCTATCACTTCACCAGTTGGTCAGGCGATTGCACGGGCACGGGGGCATGCCAGTTCACCAACGTGACCAGCCCGCGCAGCGTGGGTGCCACTTTCGCGCTGAACACCTACCCCATCAGCATCGCCCCCGCCACCACCAACGGCACGGTCACCTGCACGCCCAACCCCGTGACCCACGGCCAGGACGCAAGCTGCACCGCCATGCCCGATGCGGGCTATCACTTCACCAGTTGGTCGGGCGATTGCGAGGGCACGGGCACCTGCCAGCTCACCAACGTGACCAGCCCGCGCAGCGTGAGTGCCACATTTGTGCTCAACACCTATTCCATCGGCATCGTCCCCGCCCCGGCCAACGGCACGGTCACCTGCACGCCCAACCCCGTCACCCACGGCCAGGGCGCAAGCTGCACCGCCACGCCTGATGTGGGTTACCACTTCACCAGTTGGTCAGGCGATTGCGCGGGGGCGGGTGCATGCCAGCTCACCAACGTGACCAGCCCGCGCAGCGTGAGTGCCACCTTCGCGCTGAACACATACCCCATCAGCATCACCCCCGCCCCGGCCAACGGCACGGTCACCTGCGCGCCCAACCCCGTCACCCACGGCCAGGACGCAAGCTGCACCGCCACGCCCGATGCGGGCTATCACTTCACCAGTTGGTCAGGCGATTGCGCGGGCACGGGAGCATGCCAGCTCACCAACGTGACCAGTCCGCGCAGCGTTTCGGCCACGTTCACCCACGACCCGGTCGATGCGACCTGCGGCTCAGCGGCCAACGGCGCTGTGGCCTTCAAGCCCAGCGCGAATCTGTGCGCCACGGGTACGCCAGGGACCGTGCTATCCGCCGGCGGCCAACACAAATGGCAGTGCAGCGGTGAATATGGCGGCGCAGCGCAGCAGTGCAGCGCACCGTGGCAGGGTGCGGGCGGCAACGGCAATCTGGGGGCGGTGGAGGTGGACAGTGCGAACGGCTGGGAGATCAGCAGCGCCGCCTTTGCCTCCACCTTGCCCGCGCCCTTGCCGTCCCATGTGCGTGCGGTGCACGCGCCGCTGGGCCTGGTGCTGGGGCGTGTCGCTGGCAATGCAGATGCACAGGTGACCGTGCACTTCACCACACCAGTGCCGCAGGGGGCCGTTTATTACAAATACGGCCCCAGCCCCGATGGGCTGGGCTGCACCGGCGCTGCCTGCGCGCAGCCGCACTGGTATGCGCTGCCCGGCGCGCAGTTTGCGCCCGACGGCCTGAGCGTGACCTTCACCCTGGCCGATGGCGGCGTGGGTGACAGCGATTCCGTGCCCAACCAGATCACCGACCCCGGCCTGCCCGTGCTGCTGGCCCCGCAGGCCATCCCCGCGCTCGGCCCCTGGGCGCTGGCGTTGCTTTCGCTGCTGGCAGCGGGTCTGGTGGCGGTGCGTTGCCGAGCGTCGAGCAGTGGTTGCGCACCGCCGATCAGAAAGTGAAGCCTTGGCTTGCAGCGGCAGCAACCCCGCACTGTGGACTGCTGCCCCTTGGTTGACGCTCAGATAGACGGTCGGCAACCACCGTTTTGGTAGGCTTTGAATTTGATGGATAGACAACCAGATACAGGCATGAATTTGAAATTTAAGCGGCTCACTGAAGTTGATCCGGCTCACATTGTTTCGCTGAACAACAATCCAGATGTGCTGCGACAAATGCCGCTTGGAAGTGCGAATTTCGACCTGGCGAAAGCAAATGAATGGGCTCGGCAAAAGGATGCCCAGTGGCAGCAATACGGCTATGGGCCATGGGCGTTTGAAATTGATCAGCAATTTGCCGGCTGGGGCGGTTTGCAGTACGAGGAAGGTGATGCCGACCTCGCTTTGGTGCTTCACCCCAAATTCTGGGGAAGTGGCAAAGCCATCTATCAAGAGATAGTGAAACGTGCATTCACTGGCTTGGGGCTGAGCTCCATCACGATTTTGCTGCCACCTTCAAGAACCAGAATAAAAGGGATTCTCAAGCTGGGATTTCGGCCAGATGGCGCACTGGATATCGAGGGGACTCGCTTTTTGCGCTATCGCCTGCATGCACCCGGCAAACCCGCTTGACCAGATCTTTGAGCAGCGCGTCTTGATCCCGCGCGCTCATACCTTGGCGAGGAAGGCCGCTGCATCACCCGCTTCACACTTCCAGTCTGCGAAGACCCCAACCAGATTGCACTCCACGCAGCGGCAAGCGATGTAGTACCAGCGCACGTCGTGTGTGCCTTCGTACACGGAGACGCCGGACATCAGTTCGAACGTCTCGTTCTCGCACACGCACTCGTGTGCCTCAGGGGTGGCCTCTTCAACATGTTCCGCGCTGTCGCCCATCAGGTGTTCCTGCCCGCAGTCGGTGCAGGTGCGGATGGCCACGCCGGCTTCTTCATCCGTCTGCAGCGCAAAAGTCCGGCAGCCGCAATCGCATTTGGACGAGGCAAACCGGACGGCCTCATGGCGATTCGCAACGCTGTAGCTGCGCAGCTCGGCTTGGGTGTCGCCGGACGTTGTCCCGTACCAGAACTCGCCCTTTTTCGTCAGTGCCATTGATACTGTTCCCTTCTTCAAGTTCGGCTTCCCGGCAGACCTGACGCCAAGCTTTCCCGATCGTCTGGATTTTGCCTGAAGGCACGGTGAATCTTCGTCAAGGGGCCGGGCAGCTCTCAGCCTCAAGCAGCCGCACCAAATGCCGGCTCTACAGCGATGGCAGATCCTGACCGGGCGCACCGCAATCCGTGCGGGGATGTGCGTGTCAGCGTTCCCTGCGCAGCTGTCTGGCACTGGCCAACAGGAATGCGCGCGTGCCCGGCGCGCCCAGCCCATCGAGTACGCCACCATCTTGCGCGCCCATGGCCAGCCAGGCTTGCATTGCGGCCTGCGCCACCTCCAGATGAAACTCTTTCAGCAGCAGGCGGACAAGCGGTGCCCCTGCCGCAGGGTCCGCGATCTGCCCCAGCGCCATGGCTGCTGCCTGGCGGCGGCGCGCGTTGGGGCTGCTCAGTTGATCGATCAGTGCAGGCACAACCGCCTGGTCGCCCAGACTGCCCAGACGGCCCAAGGCTTCCAATATCTCTTCGGTGGCGAGGTCGGCCTGCAGCGCCCGTATCAGGTCGGGAATCGCCTCGCGCGTGGCTGCCTTCGCCAGCGTTTCGGTGATCAGCCGGGCATCAGCCGGCGATTCGGCTTGCAGCAATGCCGCAGCCAGCGCCGCGCTGGCCTCGGCGCTGGGCGTGGCTGACAGCGACAGAATGGCGGCGTCCCGCAACGGGTTGCGGCGGACCATCAGAGGCGCCAGCAAACCGGCCCCCTGGGGGTCGCGGAATTCGGCAAGCGCCATCACGTAGCGGTATCGCAAGCTGTCGCCGGCTGCCTGGGCTGCAGCGATCAGCGCAGGCAATACGTCAGCCCCTTGCGCTGCCAGCGCTTTGCAGACGTGGTGGACGTATTCGTTGCGGATGCCGGGTATCAGCCCCAGGAGCAGGGCCTGCACCTGGGGGCCGCGAAGATTCTGGCAGGCGTACGCCACGGCGCTGGCATTCCAGTGGTGGGGGTCGT
The DNA here is from genome assembly GCF_043104185.1 of Delftia sp. WSY_22. Taxonomy (NCBI): domain Bacteria; kingdom Pseudomonadati; phylum Pseudomonadota; class Betaproteobacteria; order Burkholderiales; family Comamonadaceae; genus Delftia; species Delftia sp. WSY_22. The sequence continues at coordinate 395,937 of NZ_JBICKN010000018.1, read as the reverse complement.
CCGCCAATGCCTTCGCGAAGCCTTCGAAACCCTCTGCTGAGCCCATCAAGGCCAGCGCTTCGGCCACGCCCACGGCGTCGCCGCCGCACAGCTGGGGCAGCATGGCGCGCAGATGCTGGGCCGCTTCCTGGGGCGCGGTGCGCGCCAGCTGCAGCGCGGCGGCTCGGCGTACCTGCAGCGACGCCGTGCGCAACCCTGCGCGGGGCCACTGCGACTCGCCGGGCCCTTGCAGCTGGGCCAACACCTCGGCCAGCTCGTCGGCATCGCGCGGTGTCCTTGCCTGCTCCAGCGCGGCCATCAGTTCAGGCACGGCTTCCTGCGCCTTCAGCGGGCCCAGCGCCGGTGCTGCAACGGTCACTCCGGCACGCAGCAGTGGCGCGATCGCACGCGCGTCGCCCAACTCGCCAAGCACCTTGACCAATGCCGTCCTCAGCTCCCGCGGCATCCCGCGGCGCGGGTGTTCAAGCGTCTCGATCAGCGGGACCACGGCTGCCGTATCGCCCAGGCGCCCCAGTGCGCTGATGCAGGTCCCGCGGACTCTGGCGTCCGCATCGTGGAGTCCTTCCATCAGCAGGTCCAGGCAGGCGTGTGTGGATTTCTGGACCACCGCGCTGCACAGCGTGTTGATCACCTCGCCAAAGTCTTTCTTTTTGTCGGTCTCCTCACGCCGCAGCGTGCGGATGGCCTCCAGCAGGTCGGCGATCCAGTGTTCGTCGGCGTGGCTGTGAATGGATGTCGCCGCATACTCGCGCACCGCTGCGCTGCGGTGGCCCAAGGCCTTGAACAAAGGCGCCCGGGCCTGTGGCGAGGAGATACGGCCCAGGTACATGCAGCCCGAGCAGGCTTCGTCAACGCTCTTGGACTTGGCCATGCGCAGGTACAGGGGCAGTGCCTCATTGGAGGGACGGATCAACAAGGCCTGCCTGGCCGCGTCAGCCACCTTTGCGTCTTCGTCCAGCGTCGCGCTCACCAGGAGCGCGGGAGCGCGGTCCGCCAGCTCCAGCAGTGCATTTCGGGCCAGGGGCAGCTGATTTGCCGGTGCGGACCTCATGAATGTCGTGATGGCCTCGAAAGCCACTGCGGGGGCAGCGCAGGACAGCGCTTGCAGCGCCAAGAACACATCGACGTTTTTTGTGGAGCTCTGCAGCTGCTCTGCGAGTGCCTGGCTTGGGTTGTCGTTCATAAGTACTGGAAGGGCCGGTCCGGATTGCCCTGGTTCTGCTTGTCCGAGAAGACCACCAGCACAGGCTCGTCTGGCGCGCCCTGCATCATAGGTGCCGCCCCAGGGCCGCCACTGGACAAGTCGTCCACCGGTCGACCGGCCGGGCAGGCCTTGGCATCCGGCCGCTTTTGGCCGACCCCATCCGCCCGATCACCTTGTCCCACCATCCACCCACGCCATCCCCGCCCCCCGGTTCACATGCCGCTGCCTGCCCACGACAAACTCCGAATCCAGCGTGGCCAGTGCGACGGAGATCCATGCGCCTTCTTCGTAATGCTGGCTGTGCCATGACAGCGATGAGCCGCATTGCTGGCAAAAGCAGCGCGTGATGCCGGGCGATGAGGCAAAGGAGCGCAATTGCTCCTGGCCCCGGGTGAAGACAAGGTCCTTTGCCGGCACGCTACCGTAGGTGGCGAATGCGGCACCGTGGGCCTTCTGGCAGATGCGGCAGTGGCAGTGCGAGACGGCCTGGGGCGTGGAGCGCAGTGCATAGGCGATGGCGCCGCACAGGCAGCTGCCGGTCAGGGCAAGAGGGGGGCTATCCGGGGCGTTGCTCATGGTCGGGCGGGCACGAAAAAAGGCGCATGCCATTGTGCATGCGCCCCAATGCCGCGACAGGGATGCGCGGCAACCCCAGGAGTCATCCGTTTCGTCAGTCGCCGATGACCTGCAGCCCGCTGCCGTCCCCATGCGCCTGCAGGCACATTCTTCCGAGGTCGTTGAGAAAGCGCAGCACCGGCATCTCGCCCACGCAGGCGGGGATGGCGGCCATGATGTCGTTGTGCAGTTCCAGCAGCTGGTCCGAGGCCACGAACATGGCGGCGGATTCGCCGTAGTAGTGCCGCCAGAAGTCCTGCAGCAGGCCGTGGCGGGCCTTGCCGACGACCAGGGGATAGCCGTTTTCCCAGACCTGTGCGTCCATGGAAAGGCTGGCCAGGCCAGGGTCAACGGGCCGCGCGCTGGCGGGGATCAACAGTACACGTCGCATGTCCATGCTCATTTGCGGTTTCCAGGTGCGCCAGTGGACTCGGGCAACCCGGTCCGGGAGGAGGGTGAGAGGTCCTTGCCGCAGGCGGCAGGAACCGGTTCCCACTTTATTGACGTGTGCACAACAAGAAAATTACAGCTGATTACATACGGCGAGCGATGCGCCGTGTGCCTGCCGTTCTCCGTTGCAGTTCGCCGTTCAGGCGCTGCGCGCGCCGCCCTCGATCTCGAACGCAAAGTCCCCGAAGCGCAGGCTGCCGCGCCGCCGCTCCACCAGGGCCGGCAAGGCCGCGCATTCGGGCAGGGCGCTGAGGATCTGGTGCTTGGCGCGGAAGATCTGGATGTTCACGTACGACGAATCCACGCCCAGCATGCGCGAGAGCGCATCGAGCTCTATCCAGCCCTGGCTTGCGGGGGCCAGGCCCTTGTGGGCGTCCTGCTGGCGCACGCGGGCCAGGGTGACCAGGGTGTAGTGGTGTATGCGTTCACCCAGCGCGATGGGCTTGCCGTCGCTCATGACGGTCAGGCTGGCGTGCTCCTCGTTCTGGCTGACGTGGAAGCGAAAGGACACGTCCGGCGGCTTGGGCGCATGCGGGTCGAAGCTGCTTTCCCGCGTGGATTCCAGGTCGTCGCATTGCACGAATTCCCAGCTGCCTGCGGAGGTGTGGACCATGGCGCCGTCCACCAGGGGCTCGGTGCCGTCGCCGGACTCCAGCAGCCAGCGGCCGTCTTCGAAGAAGACGTTGGCTTCGGGCTCCTGGGCGTCGGGCAGCAGGGTGCCGCGCGGGTTCAGGGCCAGGGGGGCGTCCTGGGGCAGGCCCGGGCCGGGGCTCAGGCAGGTGACGGGCGGCCCCAGGTCTTGCACGGTCCAGGCCGCTTCTGCGCCTTCGCCCATGCTGAGCCTGGCGCCCACGGTCAGTACGGTCCAGCGGCCGGCGACCAGGCGCACGCCGTTGAGCATGGTGCCGTTGCGGCTCTGGTCCACGATTTCCCAGGTCTGCCGGTTCCAGCGGAACAGGGCGTGGACCTGGGAGACGTCGGGCGCCTTCATGACGGTCTGGCAGACCGAGGGGTGGCGGCCGAAGGTATGCAGGGGCCGCAGCACGACGATGCTGCCGTCGAGTTGGTTACGAAAGAGGGCCATCGCCTCGAATTCTCCTTGGGGCTTGTGTGAACAGGGGGTGGGCTGGGGGCGCATTGGCCCGGAGCCGGCAGCCTGTTGCCAAGCCGAGAGAGTACATGCCCGCTGCGCGTTTCAGTTTGTCAAACGTACAGCGCCTGCGGATTGAACTCGGATTCCTGCAGCGGCCGGCTGCGCCAGCCCAGGGCCACGGGCACGTCGCGCAGCCGTGGATTGCCCAGTTCCGGCCAGATATGGCACAGGCCCGGAACCACGACCTTGACGGTGTACAGAGGGATGTCGGGGCGCGAGTGGTCGTAGACGATGGTTTCCAGGCCCAGGCCCCGTGCGATGTCCACGCAGTGCGCAATGGCCCGGGCAACGTCCGGCGGCGCGGTGTCCGCCTGCTGCGCAGGCTGTTGCGGCGGCGCATCGGTGCCGTCCAGCGGATGCAGAAAGGCCTGCACCTGCTGCGGCACGGCAAAGCCCTTGCCCGCCGCGATCAGCTGGCTGATTTCGGTGAGGGCGCGTTCGCAGGCCAGGGCGCGGTCCAGGCTGCAGCCAAAGCCCACGGCCCAATGGCCGGTATCCGCGTGGCGGCCCACGCAGACCACGACCGGTATGCCGAAGTCATGGGTGATGTCCAGCAGCCAGTACGACCATTGCGGGCCGCAGCTGCGCGCCAGGCGCTGGCGCGTGGCTGCGGCGATGCCGTCCAGCGCGATGGCGGGCCTGCGGATCTGGCCGTACCACCAGATGGCCGCGGCGTCGCGCTCCACCAGTTCCATGAAGCCTTGGAGGATGGCTTCTTCCCGCGTGTTGCCGGCCGCGCAGCCGTTGGAGGTCCAGCCCACATGGTGCTGGCTTTGCGCGGGCGCATGGGCCAGGCAAAAGCCCAGCGGCAGGTAGCGGCGCGCATCGGCGGTCAGGGACCAGGCGGGCGCCCACCACAGGGGTTCGCCCTGGCCGGCGCCGGGGGCCACGGCATGCGGCGGCCTGTCGGTGGCAAAGCGGGCGGTCTGCCGGTCGCTGAAGCGGGCCAGCGCTGTGGGAGGAATGCAGGGCGCATCCAGCTGCGCGGCGGGGGCGACGACCACGGCTTCATCGCCCTGGTGGAAGGCGGCGTAGCGCTCCACGGCTTCGCACATGGCGCTGGCGCGGGCCTGCATGGCCGACAGGCCCTTGCCCAGGCACAGCTGTGTCGGGGGGGCTGCCAGGAAGCCGCTGCCAGGCGCGGGCGTTCTGAAGATTTCGCTGCGGTAGACGGTGAGCGCTTCGTCGGTCTCGGCCGTCAGCGGCGTGACCCGGGCAATCACGCCGGTCAGCGGGCTGACGTGCCGGGACAGGCGCTGCACCGTGGTCTCGGCCGGCACGCTGCGCCAGCCGCCGTCGGCGCGCGCGGCATGCGTGCCGGGAACTGGCGCAATGGGTTCGCGTTGGCGCAGTGCCATCAGCCCCGGTGTGCCGCAGTTCGGGCATTGCGGGCGGGCGGCCACGGGGTGGGCCTGGGGGGGCTCCAGCGTCCACACGGTTTGCGCCGCATCGGTGTGCGCCAGCAGGCGCTGCACCGTGGGCAGCAGGGCCTGCAGCCGCGTGGCGATGAGGTCGGCGCCGGCGCGCACGGGCGGGCAGCGGCCGCTGTCGTGCGGCGGGCCGCCTTGCGCGGCGCGTGCGGGATGGTTGCGTTGCCAGCGGTGCGCCAGGCAATGCCAGCAGGCCGATGCGGTGCCGGCATGGGGCGTGAACAAGGGCCCGGCCATGGCCTGCTCGCCCGCGGGCCGGACCAGCAGCCAGGGCCGGCCTGCGGCACGCTGGCCGGCGTCGATGGCGCCCAGGCGCGGGTCCAGGTAGTCGTCGCAGAAAACGATGGTGAGCGGGGCGGGGGCGGGTGACTGCGTGGCCACGGCCGCAGCCCAGTGGCAGGCGGCTGTGCTGTCCAGCGCTGCAGTCAGCAGGACGATGTCGATCTGCTCCGATGCCTGCAGGCGCACGGGCGGGGCCGAGAAATCCGGTTGCAGATAACCGTGGCCGTTCAAGCCGCTGTGCAGCACCGGCTGGACCAGGCCCTGGCGCAGCAGGGCGCCCAGGGCGTGCAGCATCTGCGCAAGCGGTGCATCGGGCGCTGTGGCGCAGTGCTGCATGAGGCTGGTGCCGGCCTGCAGCGGGGCGTTGAGCGCCAGCACGGCGGCGGAGCCCAGGGCCAGGGTGTCGCGTTCGCTGGTCAGCAAAAGGCGGTCGCCCTGCTGCACGGGGGACAGGAATTTCTCGTGCCAGCGGAAGGCGTCGGCAAACAGGTCCGGGGCCGCAGGCTCAGGCAAGGGACGGGGCTCCCAGTTCAAGGCGGACGACGGCATACGGATGCTGGCCGGTGGTGGCGTGGAAGGCGGTCTCGAACAGCTGGTGCTGCTGCGAGAACCGGGCATACAGGTGCTCCTGCAGGCTGATGCGGATGGCGGGGTGGATGCGCTCCATCTGGGCGCCGTCCGCAAAGCCGGAGACGACGGGCAGCCGCATGCCGCCCACTTGCATGGGCAGCCGTGCAAGGGCCGGGTGCACATGGTCGAGCACCACGGTACACGGCGGGCTGCCGGGCGCGGCAAAACGCTGGGCCAGCTGCTGCAGCATGGCCTCCAGCGGCGCCCGGGGAAGGTAGGGGCAGACGCCTTCGAGCAGCACCAGAACGGGCTGGTTGCCGGGCAGGGCGGCGGCGTCCAGCCAGGAGGTGTCGAGGATGGAGCAGGCAAGGCGGGTTTCGTCGCCGTCCATGTATTGATCGCGCAGCGCAATGGCGTCGGGCAGGTCCACGTTCAGCCAGCGTGCGGTGCCGGCCAGGGCCGCCAGGCGGCTGCGCCGCGTGCACAGGCCCGCGCCCAGCGCAATGCACAGGCCGGACGGATGCGCGCTCAGGAATTGCGTGGTGAGCCGGTCGAACAGCTGCGTGCGCAGCACCACGCTGCGCACAAAGGCGGGGTCGGCGGCGTGCGCCTCGCTGGCCTGGGGCAGCGCCGCCGCGATGCGGCACGCCTCGGGGTCGGCAAAGGGCGGCAGGTCGTGCAGCTCCGGGGGAGCTGCCGCACCTGCAGCGCGGGCACGTGCCGCCAGCGTCAGCAGCAAGGTGGCCGTGGCCCCTTGCAGCTGCGCCGGTGCCGTATCAGCAGGTGAAGGGATAGGCGTCACCGGTGTTGTTGTAGGAGGTGAGGGCGATGGCCCACAGGTCCTGCTCGGCGGGTGCCACCGGGTAGTTCAGCACGATGCCGTTCTTGATGGCCGTGCCGTCTGCGCGCTGCAGGTTCCATTCGCCGCGCGCGGCGTCCCAGGTGAAGGCCTGTTCGGTCTCGAAGCGGACCTGGAAGTTGAACGGGTTGTTGTAGCCCAGCCATTGGCTCAGCACGGGGGCCTTGTCCTTGCCGTCGTCGCGCGTCAGCTCCGCGTGGAACTCGGGCGACTGCCAGGCCAGGGCGATGGCGCGCAGCACCACGCCGCCGAAGGCCAGCAGCGAGTCGGGGCCGCCGCCGGGGATGCCCAGGCCCGTGGGCAGGGCAGCCCTGAGCATGCCGTTGTTCGGCTCCTCGAACGAGGTGCTCACGCCCATGAAGTTGGGGAACAGCTGGTAGTAGGCGGCCAGGGCCTCGGAGGCATGGGTCTGGGGCGCCTGGGGCAGGACGATGACGAATTCATCGTCGGGACCGATCCAGCCGGCCGTGAGCACGGGCTTCCATTCGGCCCGCTGGGTGGGGTCGTCGCTCAGGCGCAGCGACACATCGACCTGGGGCCACTGGGTCGGCAGGTTGAAGTCGCGGTGCAGCATGGGCTGGATGTCGCGCTGCCCCAGCAGGTCACGGCGGTAGGCGTCATCCTGCCAGGAGCGGGCGATGGCCCGCAGGTAGGCAAGGCGGAATGCGAGCAACGGTTCAGTATTCTGCAGCTGGGTGGTCATGTGACTTCATCCTCGGTTCAAGAAAAATGCGCCTGGCCGGGCAGGGGCCCGGACAGGTGCACGGACAGTTCAGGCCGCAGCGCGGCCAGCTCACTCAGGCGCGCGGCCACGTCAGGCCTGGCGGGTGCCAGGGCCTGCGACAGGGCCAGTGCCTCGGTTTCGGTGCGGTACTTGCCGGCAGTGCGCGCAGTCCCGGCCGCCTGGGCCAGGCTGTCCTGCACGGCCGCGTGGTCGGCGCCCATGGCCAGCAGGAAGCGGGCCTTCTTCAGGTGCAGCTCGCTGCTGTGCAGCCGCTCGTCCAGCACGTCGGCCAGGCGCAGGCATTCGTCGATCTTGTCCAGGGCCTCGGTCCAGCGCCCGCTGGCCGCCAGCATTTCGGCGACGAAGGAGCGGTAGTAGGTCTGGCAGTAGCGGCAGCCCATGTCCCAGAGCACCTGCGCCGTTGCGCTGGCGCGCGCTATGCCTTCGCTGTCTTCGCTTGCCGTGCCCTCGCCCAGGGCCCAGCAGCGGATGATGTCCGCATAGCCCGAGAACGCTGGCAGGCCGTAGCGGGCCGTGATGTCCAGCAGCTCGCCCGTGGTGGCCAGCGCGCTGGCCCGGTCGCCGCGCGCCTGGTGGACCAGGCCCTGGTAGAGCAGGGCCATGCTCAGCGAGGGAATGTGCGAGACCTCGTGCGCCAGGCGCACGGCGTCGGCCGCATCGGCCAGCGCGGCCTGCCCGAAGCCGGCGAACCAGCGCACCAGGGCGCGCCCGCAGGTGGCCCAGACACGGGTGTCGAAGCCGAACTCGGCCGCATGGTGGGCATGGGCCACGGGGTCGTAGCGGGTGATGGCGTCGGTCAGCGCTTCTTCGGCCTGCTCGAATCGGCCGTCGGAGTAGTGGGCCAGTCCCAGGTAGGTCTGGGCGGCCACCAGCACGCCCGTGTCCTGCTGGCGCACGGCCTGCTCCAGCAGCCGGTGGCTGAGCTGGCGCACTTCCTCGCGGTTGCTGGCCACGTGGTGGTAGGTGATCAGCATCCACAGGTGCTGCACCTGCTTGTAGTCGGCCACGGCGTTGGCGCCCGGGCCGGCCAGCAGCTCCTGCGACAGCGCGATGCTTTCCACCACCTGGGCATGGGCCCAGCCGTGCTTGTTCATCAGCGCCTGGGTCACGTAGCTGTTGACGTCCAGCCGCGCCTCGCGCTGGGCCACGCCCTGGAGCTGTTGCAGCCAGTCGTCGATATGGCGCGCGTAGGCAATGGTTTCATCGTTGAGCGAGCGCAGCTGGGTGATGCGCAACTGCCGCACGGCCAGGGCCACGGCCTGGGCGTGGTCGCCGGCGTCCGCCCAGTGCTGGGCCACGCCTGCGGGTTCCGCCGCAACGCGCTGCGGCTGGTGCTGCATCAGGGCCAGGGCCACGTCGCGGTGCAGCAGCCGGCGCTGCGATACCAGCATGCATTCGTAGGCCGTGTCCCTGATCAGCGCGTGGCGGAACATGTAGGCGCCCGGGCCCGCGCGTTCGTCGGCAATCACCAGGCCGGCCTGGCCCAGGGCGGCCAGTTCCTGCCCGACTTCGCCCTGCGGGCGTTCCAGGCAGGCGCACAGCAGGTCGAAGTCGAAGTGCCGGCCCATGGTGGCGGCCAGCTGCAGCAGGGGCTTGAGCGGGCCGATGCGGTCAAAGCGGCTGACCAGCGAGTCGCGCAGCGTGAGCGGAATGGCGGCCGGCAGCTCGGCATGGCGAAAGTCCCAGACGCCGTCTTCCTCCACCAGGTGGGCATCCAGCAGCATGCGCGCCATTTCCTGGATGAACAGCGGCACGCCGTCCGTGCGTTCCACCACGTGGCGGATCACGGCAGGGCTGAGCCGGCGCGGTGCCAGCGTCTGGCGGGCCAGTTCGGTGGCCTGGGCGTCTTCCAGGCGCCGCACGTCCACGCAGTCGGCCTGCAGGCCCTCGGGCGGTTGCCACTGCGGACGTGCCGTGAGCACCAGCAGCACGCGCCGCCCGGGCAGGCGCGCTACCAGTTGCTCCAGCAGTTCGATGCTGGTGGGGTCGGCCCAGTGCACGTCCTCGACGACCAGCAGCAGGGGCTCGGCTTCGGACATGTGCAGCAGCCATTGCGCGGTGGACTGCAGCAGCAGCGCCCTTTGCATGACGGCCGAGATGCGGCTGGGCTCGCAGTCGCCCAGGGGCAGCGAGAGCCAGGCGCACAGAATGGGCAGGGCGGCCTCGGCATCGCAGCCTGCGGCGCGCAGGGCTTCGCGCATCTGTTCGCGGTGGTCCTGCGGGGGATCTGCCGCCTCCAGCCGCTGCCGTATCAGGCCCAGGAAAGGGGTCAGCGCGGTGTTGCGGTGCTCGGGCTGGCATTGCAGCACCACGGTGTTCGCGCCCTGTGTCCTGGCGTGGACGAGCAGCATGTCGGCCAGGCAGGATTTGCCGATGCCCGGCTCGCCGCGAATCCACAGCGCATTGCCCCCGGCTTCGCGGGCCCGCGCCCATGCGTCGTGCAGGCGTTGCAGTTCGGGTTCGCGGCCTATGCACTGCAAGGCCGCATCGGACACAGGTCCCTGCAGTAGCTCGGCTGGCTGCTCCAGCTCCAGGCGATAGGTCTGCATGCCCGCAGGCTGGCCGGGCAGGCGCAGGCTGCCGGCCTTCTCGAAGCGCGCATGGCGCGACAGCAGGCGGTGGCTGCTTTCGCTGGCCAGCAGGGTGCCCGCATCGGCGATGGCCTCCAGCCGCATGGCCACGTTGACGGCATGGCCCGAGGGTGCTTCGCCGCCGACCACCACGGCCATGCCGGTGTGCAGGCCCATGCGGATTCCGAGGTGCAGTCCGTGGACCTGCTCGATGGCAGCCGCGCGGCTGCGGCTGAGCGTCAGCAGCTCCTGCGCCGTCATGCCGGCCTGGCGGGCATCGGTGTCGCTGGTGTGCGGGTAGCCGAAGAGCACCAGCATGCGGTCGCCCAGCGTGCCCGCCAGCATGCCGCCGCGCCGGGTGGCAACGTCGGAGAACAGCGTGAGTTCCTCGCGCTGCAGCAGTTCGATGTCCTCGATGTTCAGCCCCTGCGAGGGCTGGCCTGCGGTGCGTGCCGCGCTGTCCATGCCGTGGATGTCGCTGCCCGGCCACAGGGAGACGCTGCAGCACAGCACGGTGAGCTGGCGCACTTCGGAGAACACGCGTGTGGTGGCCACGGTGCGTGTCAGGTCCGCCTGCTGCACCTGGGCGGCGGCGGGCAACTGGCCCACCAGATCGTCCAGCCGCACGCGCATGAGGTCCCTGAGCAGGGCCGCCGCCGAGTCGCTGCGCTCCGCGGGCCGCTTCTTGAGCGCCTTGCGCAGCAAGGTGGCGATGGGGTGGGTGGAGATGGCCGGCGGCAGCTGCACTTCCTGCGGGCTGAGCTGGCGGTGCACGATCTCGGCCACCGAGGCGCCCTGCACGGCGGGCGTGCCCGTCAGGCATTCGAGGAACATCAGCCCCCAGGCATACAGGTCGGTGCGTGCGCTGGGCGGCTCGCCGCGCAGCTGCTCGGGCGCGCTGTAGGCGGGCGTGCCCAGGCACTCGTCGCCCATGGTGAGCTGCGAGACCTGCGGGCCGGCAAACTGCGGGATCACGGTGCCAATGCCGAAGTCCAGCACCATGGCGTGGCGCACCGCGCCCGTGGAGGTGACCATCACGTTGTCGGGCTTGAGGTCGCGGTGCACGATGCCGGCGGCATGCGCGCAGTCCAGCGCATCGAGCACCTCGGCCATGAGGCGGCCGGCCTCGGCGGCAGTCAGCACGCCCTGGCGGCGGATCAGGCTCTTGAGGGTCTCGCCGGGCACATATTCGAAGACGCCGTAGACGCAGTCGCCTTGCTCGCCCTTGTCCAGCAACTGGACGATGTGCGGATGGTGCAGGGACGCGCACAGCATGGTCTCGCGGTGGAAGCGCTCCACCTGGCGGCCGCCTTCCTGCAGCCTGACGACCTTGATGGCCACCGATGCACCCGTGCGCCGGTGTCGCGCACGGTAGACGGTGCCGTAGCCACCCGATCCCAAGGTTTCCAGCAGTTCGTAATCGGGTATTTCCAGGGGGGCTGGCGCCACCGGGGTCACCGCAGCTTGCGTGGGGTTGGTGATGGCATCGTGCATTTCAGCCTCGGTTGGGTATCCTCCTGGAGGGTATCCAGTCGTCCATTTGTCATACGGCAGACCGTGCTTTTGATACCGTTCGTTACTATAGCGTACGTCCGAATGCAATTGCCTGTTTTTGCCTACGTGCTTGCCCATGGTTGCCGTCGCCGTGGCGTCCGGCGCTCAGGCCCAGCTGGCCGCATTGCGCAGCCGTATGCCGCTGGCATGCAGCGAGCTGTCCCAGACGCCGCGCAGCGGCTGCAGCGAATCGACGATGCGCAGCTCGGTGCCGCATTCCGCTAGCGCTTGCGGCAGATCGACCAGCAGGTCCCGGCGCAGGGGCTGCACGGCCTGCCGGCTCACGTACATGCCGGCGTCCTCCAGGCTTTCAAACGTATCGGCCGGCAGCTCGTACCGGTGTATCCGGGCCGCTTGCAGGCGCGCGGCCCAGGCGGTCTCCACATAGGCCACGGCCAGCGCTCCATCGGGCAGGGCGTTCAGCCATTGGGCCCTGTCTTCGCTGGTGCTGTGCTCGTGCGGCCATATGACGATGCGCGGGCATTCGCGCGGAAACAGGTACAGCCGCTGATGCGTCTGTGCGATGGCCCACACCAGGGGGCCGTTGAGCCACTCCTGTCCCTGGCGGCGGGGGGCCGCCTTCAGGACCGGGCGGGGTTGGAACTGCCGGATGTCCCCGTCTTCGCTGAAATGAAAAAGTCGCATGGCGCGCAGTGTAGGGCGCGGCGATTTGCAGGCGGCCCGCCATCCCCTATGATGCGCGACACCTGTGAATAATCCCAGGTACTCGCAACCCACGGAAAGGTCCATGCACCATGAACGGTCACTGTCTTTGCGGCGCTGTCAGCTTTGTCTCTCCCCAGGCCCGGGAAATCGGGGCCTGCCACTGTGGGTACTGCCGGCGCTGGGGCGGTGGCCCCATGCTGGCGGTGCATTGCGGGCCCGATGTGAAGTTCGAGGGCGGCGAGCACATAGGCACCTATGCCTCCTCCGAATGGGCCGAGCGCGCCTTCTGCAGGCAATGCGGCACGCACCTGTACTACCGGCTGCACGCCACGGGCGAGTACTTCGTGCCGGCCGGCGCCTTCGAGTCGCAGGACTTCGAGCTGGCCACGCAGATCTACATCGACAGAAAGCCCGGCTACTACGACTTCGCCAACCAGACGCCGACCATGACCGAGGCCGAGGTCATCGCCCAGTACGCGCCCCCGCAGGAATGAGGCACAGCACCATGCCCTTGCACGATGACGCCAGCGGCCTGGCACTGGAGCCTGCCGCACGGCCCGGCGATCCGCTCGATCGCATCGACACACCCAGCCTGGCGCTGGACCTGACGGCCTTCGATGCCAACCTGCGCGCCATGCAGGACTGGGCCGACCGCCATGGCGTGGCGCTGCGCCCGCATGCCAAGGCGCACAAGTGCCCCCAGATCGCGCTGCGCCAGCTGGCGCTGGGCGCGCGTGGCATCTGCTGCCAGAAGGTGAGCGAGGCCGTGCCCTTTGTGGCGGCCGGCGTGCGCGACATCCTGATCAGCAACGAGGTGGTGGGACCCGCCAAGCACGCGCTGCTGGCCCGGCTGGCGCGCACGGCGCGCATGGCCGTGTGCGTGGACAACGCGGCCAACCTGGTGCAGCTGTCCGAGGCCATGTCGCAGGCGGGCGTGGAGATCGACGTGCTGGTCGAGGTGGACGTGGGCCAGGGCCGCTGCGGCGTCACGGGCCCCGAGGCCGTGCTGGCCCTGGCGCGGCAGGCGCGTGACCTGCCGGGCCTGAATTTCGCGGGCCTGCAGGCCTACCACGGCGCGGCGCAGCACCGGCGCAGCCGCGAAGAGCGTGCGCAGGCCTGCCAGGAGGCTGCGAGCCGGGCGGCGGCCTGCGCGCAGCTGCTGCGCGACAACGGCCTGGCCTGCCACACCATCACGGGCGGCGGCACGGGCAGCGTGGAGTTCGATGCGGCCAGCGGCGTCTACACCGAGCTGCAGCCGGGCTCCTATGCCTTCATGGATGGCGACTACGGCGCCAACGAATGGGGCGGGGCGCTGGCCTTTCGCCGCAGCCTGTTCCTGCTGTCCACGGTGATGAGCACGCCCGCGCCGGACCGCGTCATCCTCGATGCGGGCCTGAAATCCACCTCGGCCGAATGCGGCCCGCCCGCCGTCTACGGCACGCCGGGCCTGCGCTGCGTGGCCATCAATGACGAGCACAGCGTGGTATGCGTGGAGCCTGGCGCCCAGGCGCCCGCCCTGGGCAGCGTGCTGCAGCTGCTGCCCTCGCACGTGGACCCGACATTCAACCTGCACGACGAGCTGGTGCTGCTGCAGGGCGGCACGGTGCACGCGCTGTGGCCGATTGCGGCGCGCGGGATGTCGCGCTGAAGACGGCATGAAAGAAGCCGCCGGCCTTGCGGCGCGGCGGCTTTTTTGCGTCTGCGGCCTGCTGTGGCCTGTGGCTTACAGCTCGATCTTGGCGCGGCGGATCACGTCGCCAAAGCGCTTGTTCTCTTCGACGATGAAGGCCTTGAACTCTTCGTTCGTGGGGAAGTAGTTCTCGTAGCCGAAGGTCTGGAACTTGGGCTGGATGTCGGGCTCGCGCAGGGCCTTCATGGTGTCCTGGCGGATCTTCTCGACCACGGCCGGCGGCGTGGACTTGGAGACGGCAAAGGCATTCCAGCCGGTGACCACGGCATCGGCCGGGCCGCCGGACTCGGCCACGGTGGGCACGTCTTCATAGCCCTTGAGGCGGTGGGGCGCCAGCACGGCCAGAAAGCGCAGCTTGCCCGAGCGCATCAGCGGGCCGGCCGTGCCCGAGGAGCCCAGCGCAAAGGCCAGCTCGCCCGTGGCCACGCTGGTGTACAGCTGGCTGGTTTCCTTGTAGATGACGTGTTCCATCTTGGTGCCCGTCAGCGACTCCAGCAGGGCCGAGCCCAGGTGCACCGGGTTGCCCACGGACCACGAGCCGTAGTTGAGCTTGCCGGGGCGCGCCTTGGCGTCGGCAATCAGGTCGGCCACGGTCTTGTAGGGGCTGTTGACCGGCACGCAGACGAAGAAGAAGGTGCGAAACAGCGGCAGGACGACTTCGAAGTCCTTGTCGATGCTGTAGGGCAGTTTCTTGAACAGGTGGGGATAGGCGGCCAGGTGGACGTTGTCCAGCTGGATGATGTCCGTGCCGTCGGTGGCGCCGCGCTTGAAGGCCTCGATGGCGATGAAGCCGTTGCCCCCCGGGCGGTTTTCCACGATGACGGGCTGGTTCCACAGGCGCGCCAGCTTGTCGGCCACCAGGCGCGAGGTGCCGTCCGGCCCGCCTCCCACGGGGAAGGGGTTGATGATGCGCACCTGCTTGGTGGGCCAGTTGGCGGCGGCACCCGACTGGGCACGCGCGGGTGCCAGGGCGCCCATGGCCAGGGCGCCAAGGGCGAGGCCCGCCTGGCGGCGATTGATGCGGAAGGCGCTGTCTTTCATGGTTTGTCTCCGAGTCGCTGTTGGGCTTGCTGGGGGGCTTGGTCCTATGCCGGCAAGGCACAGGCTGCTCTTGTTTTTACGCTCTCTTGCGGGAGCGGCTGGATCATCCAGTCGCCGCATTGTGTCAGTTCGTTGCAAAGCACCTAGCCGTGGCTGGCGCTAGCAGCTATAGCAAAATGGCATAAGTGAGGAGGCGAGAGAACATGAATTTGCAGCAGATAGAGACGTTCGTGCATGTGGCCGAGACCGGCAGCTTCAGCAAGGCGGCCGTGCTGCTGGAGACGGCCCAGCCCGCACTGAGCCGCCAGGTGCGGGCGCTGGAGACCGAGCTGCGCGAAACCCTGCTGATTCGCACCGGCCGCGGCGTGACGTTGACCGACGCGGGCCGCCGCCTGCTGGAGCACGGCCACGCCATCATGCAGCGCGTGGCGCTGGCCAAGGAGGATCTGGGCAGCCAGCGCGACGAGCCCGTGGGCCGCATCGTGGTGGGCCTGCCGCCCAGCCTGGCGCGGCGCCTGACGCTGCCGCTGATCGACCTGTTCAGCAAGGACATGCCCAAGGCCCGGCTGGCCGTGGTCGAGGGCTTTTCCATGAACATCGCCGAATGGCTGACCTCGGGCCGCATGGACCTGGGCCTGGTCTATACGCCCGAGCCGCATCCGCACATCGAGGTCACGCCCGTGCTGGAAGAGCGCCTGTGCCTGATCGGCCCGGCGCGCACGCTGGGCGGGCGCAGCAGCGTGCGCTTTGACGAGCTGTCGCAGTTTCCGTTGATCATGCCGCAGCACGGCCAGATCTTCCGCAAGCTGATGGAGGCCCAGGCCACGCTGTCCCAGGTCAAGCTCAACGTGGTCTGGGAAGTGTCCAGCGTGCCGGCCATCCTGGACCTGGTGCGCGGCGGCTACGGCTACGCCGCGTTGACCGACAGCGCCATGCGCAGCCACCTGACCGATGCCGAGCTGGTGGGCATTCCCATCGAATCGCCCCATGTGGTGAGCACGCTGTGCCTGGCGCAGTCGGCCAAGAAAAAGGCCACGCCGCTGATCCGCAAGACTTCTCTGGCCCTGCGCGAACTGAGCCGGCTGGTGTGCGCGCCGCTCTGAGCGGTTGCAGCGACGGCGGCAGTTCAGCCAGGCCTCAGAGCAACGGCCGCAGCTCCCGCGCCGCCTCCTGCAGCAGCGGCAGCAGCTCGGCCACCATGTCGGCCGGCGCCATGCGCTGGGGCGAGGTCACGATGTTGAGCGCGGCCACCGTGCGGCCCTCCATGTTGCGCAGCGGCACGGCCAGGGCCTGCACGGCCAGCTCATGCTCTTCCAGGGCCAGGCAGAAGTCCTGTCGGCGTACTTCGTCCAGCACGCCTTCGAGCGCTGCGCTGTCGGTGACCGTGTGGGCGGTCAGGCGCCGCAGGTCGTGCGAGGCCAGCCATTGCCTGAGCTCGGCCGCAGGCAGGGCGGCCAGCAGCACGCGGCCCGTGGAGGTGGCGTGGGCGGGCAGGCGGCTGCCCAGGTGCAGGCCGTGGGCCATGAGGCGCTGGCCGCGCTCGTGCAGGGCGCTGCGCGCGACGATGACCACCTCGTGGCCATCGCGCACCACGCAGGAAAACGACAGCTGGGTCTGCGCCGCCAGCCGGTAGAGCACGGGCTGGACGATGCGCGGCAGCCGCGCCGAGGCAAGGTAGCTGCCCGACAGCCGCAGCACCTTGGGCGCCAGCCAGAAATGGCTGCCGTCCGTCTCCAGGTAACCCAGGTGCGCCAGCGTCAGCAGATGGCGGCGCGCGGCCGTGCGCGTGATGCCCGAGCGCTCGGCCGCCATGGTGGCGTTCAGGCGCTGGCGCTCGGTGTCGAAGCTCTCCAGCACGGCCAGGCCCTTGGCCAGTCCGGCGATGAAGTCATCGGGGTCGATGGGAAAGGGCTGGTTCATGGGCGGGGAGGGCGGGCATGCAGGTAGTGCGCGATTGTCGCGCAGATTGCGCGATCACCGCGCAACTCATGTGCCAGCCCCTCGTCTTTGCGCTGCCTCAAAACTAGTCTTGGGACCAGGCCATGGCATGAACCGGCCATGACATCGAACAACGCAACGGAGACAGATCAATGCGTACCCAAGTCGCCATCATCGGCGCAGGCCCTGCCGGCCTGCTTCTCGGCCAGCTGCTGTACCACGCGGGCATAGACAACGTCATCATCGAGCAGCGCAGCGCCGACTACGTGCTGGGACGCATCCGCGCCGGCGTGCTGGAACAGGTCACCGTGGACCTGCTGGAGCAGGCCGGCGCCGATGCCCGCATGCGCGCCGAAGGCCTGCCGCACGACGGCATCGAGCTGCTGTTCGGCGGCCAGCGCCACCGCATCGACCTGCACGGCCTGACCGGCGGCAAGCGCGTCATGGTCTACGGCCAGACCGAGGTCACGCGCGACCTGATGGAAGTGCGCGCCGCCGAGGGCCTGGCCACGGTCTACGAGGCCGCCAACGTGCAGCCCGTGGGCTTCGATGGCGACAGCCCCGTCGTGCGCTATGAGAAGGACGGCCAGGTCCATGAGCTGCAATGCGACTTCATCGCCGGCTGCGACGGCTTTCACGGCATCTGCCGCGCCAGCGTGCCCCAGGACAAGGTGCGCACCTTCGAGAAGGTCTACCCCTTCGGCTGGCTGGGCCTGCTGTCGGACACGCCGCCCGTCTCGCACGAACTGATCTACGCCCAGACCGAGCGCGGCTTTGCACTGTGCAGCCAGCGCAGCGCCACGCGCAGCCGCTACTACCTGCAGGTGCCGCTGACCGAAAAGGTCGAGGACTGGAGCGATGAAGCCTTCTGGAACGAACTGCGCCTGCGCCTGGACCCCGAGGCACGCGAGCGCCTGGTCACCGGCCCCTCGCTGGAAAAGAGCATTGCCCCGCTGCGCAGCTTCGTGACCGAGCCCATGCGCTTCGGCCGCCTGTTCCTGGCCGGCGACGCGGCCCACATCGTGCCGCCCACGGGCGCCAAGGGCCTGAACCTGGCCGCCTCGGACGTGGGCTACCTGTCCAGCGCCTTCGCGCAGTACTACCGCGACAAGGCGCCCGAAGGCATCGACGGCTACTCCGAGCAATGCCTGCGCCGCGTCTGGAAGGCCGAGCGTTTTTCGTGGTGGATGACCTCGCTCATGCACCGCTTCCCCGACGCGGGCGGCTTCGACACCAAGGTGCAGGAGGCGGAACTGGACTACATCGTCAACTCCCGGGCAGGCTCGACCTCGCTGGCGGAGAACTATGTGGGGTTGCCGCTGGTGTGAGGGCCGGCGTGGGGCCCCGGGCGCCGCCGAGGCTGCGCCCGCATTGATGCGCGCCTGTCGCCACAGCATTGCGCAAATTTGCAGCCCGCCTCGCCCGGACGGGTGCGGGCGAGGAGTAAGCTTGGCAGGTTATGGCGCACATCACGTTTCCCCCTCCCTATATCGCTCCCCAGAATGCAGCGCAGTCGCTGCGCGACGCAGGCTACGCGGTGCTGCGCCCCGATGAATTCGCGGCCTGGGCGGGCGTGTCCTTGACCGAGCTGCATGCGCTCGATGCCGACTGGGCCCAGCTGCCGCCCGATGCCTTTCTGAAGGACGGCGGGCGCTACCGGCGCCGCCGCCATTCCTGCTTCATCGCGGGGCAGGACGGGCTGCAGCAGGTGGAGCACCGCGCGCACTGGCAGCCGGTGGAATACAACGCCCTGCATGGCGGCATGCTGCGCATGTTCGATCCCATGCGCGATGCCACGGCGCAAAGCGCCACCTGGAGCCGCCTGCTGCTGGCGCTGGCCGGCCTGTCCGACCAGGTGTTCTGCGCCCAGGGCGATGATGTGCAGCACGAGCGCTGGTTCATCGAGTCCCACCAGTTCCGCATCGACACCACGGACGGCATTGGCCGGCCCACGCCCGAAGGCGCGCACCGCGACGGCGTGGACCTGGTGGCCGTGATCCTGGTCGGGCGCGAGGGCGTGAAGGGCGGCGAGACGCGTATCTTCGAGGCCACGGGCCCCAGCGGCCAGCGCTTCACGCTGACCGAGCCCTGGTCGGTGATGCTGCTGGACGATGCCCGCATGATCCACGAGACCACGCCCATACAGCCCGAGCAGCCGGGCGGTGTGCGCGATACCCTGGTGCTGACCTATCGCCGCCAGGGTTTCCAGGGCTCGGAGCTGACGCGTCGCCGCAAGGATTGATGCAGCTCAAGACGCTGGCGCATGATGGGCGCACACTTTGGTTCATCGACCCGGCCGCCCCCGATTCCTGAGGGCGGCCAAGCACAAAGGAGAAAACGCATGTTCAAGCACATCCTGGTTCCCGTGGACGGCTCCAACAGCTCGATGCTGGCGGTCCACAAGGGCGTGGAGCTGGCCAAGGTCTTTGGCAGCACGCTGACGGCGGTCTACGTGGTGGACCCCTATCCGTTCACGGGCGTGGGCGCCGACTTCGCCTACGGCCAGTCGCAGTACCTGAGCGCGGCCACGGCCGAGGCCAACACCACGCTGGACGCCGTCAAGAAGATCACCGACGAGGCCGGCATCACCGCCACCACCGTGGTGGGCGAAGGCCATGCGGTGCACGAAGGCATCGTGCGCGTGCTCGAGAGCACGGGCGCCGACCTGATCATCATGGGCTCGCAAGGCCGCCGTGGCCTGGAAAAGCTGATGCTGGGCAGCGTGACCCAGCGCGTGCTGGGCGCCGTGCGCGTGCCGGTGCTGGTGGTGCGCGAGTAATCACCGGACCGCTCGGCCCTTCGCCGGGTGAAACGTCAACGGCTCCTTCGGGAGCCGTTTTTATTGGTGCGCTGCAGGGGGAGAGGGCGATCAGCGATTGAGCAGCCGTGCCAGCCAGCCCTTTTTCTTGCGCTGCAGTTCCAGCTCCTGCAGCACTTCGTTCTTGAGCCTTTCCTTCTCGGCGGCAGGACTGGACTCGCGCGCCATGCGCAGATAGGCCTTGGCCGAGTCCACGTAGCCGGTGTCTTCGTTGCGGATGTGGTTGAACAGCCAGCGCGAGAGCATGCCGTGCAGCTCGGCGGCCACGTCCTCGCCGGCATCGAAGCGGGTCTGCATCTCGATCACGCGGCGCGTGAACAGCTCGTGCACCTTCTTGTGCGGGCCGGCGAACATGTAGCCGGCGCTCTCGATCAGGCTTTCCTCGAACACGAAGTGCGAGACGGTGTAGTCGATCATCTCGCCGATGACATCGCCCAGGGCCTCGCGGTCGGGCGACGAACGCAGCTCGTAGAGCTTGTTGATGTAGTCGACGATGCGGCGGTGCTGCCTGTCGATCTCTGCAATTCCGGTGTCCAGCTCGGGGACCCAGACCAGCAATGCCATGGCGTTCTCCAGGAATTCGATGATTTCCGGAGAAGTATTCACGGGACTGTCACATCGCCCCTTGATGCAGATCAGTCTGATCTGCATCAAGGAGACGCGGCGTCACTCGATCTTGGCGCCCGAGGACTCGACGATCTGCTTGGACTGCTTGAAGTCGGCCTGGAACATCTTGTCGAAGTCGGCCACGGTCATGGACTGGGGCTCGGCGCCCTGGGTCTGGATGGCGTCGCGCACTTCGGGCATGGCCAGCAGCTTGTTCACTTCGGCGTTGACCTTGGTCACGATGGCCGTGGGCGTGCCCTTGGGCATGAACAGGCCGTACCAGGTGCTCACGTCAAAGCCCTTGAGGCCCGATTCGGCCAGCGTGGGCGTGTCGGGCAGCGAGGACGAGCGCTTGGCCGAGGTCACGGCGATGGCGCGCAGCTTGCCGGCCTTGATCTGGCCGATGGCCGAGGGCACGGAGGACACCAGCAGGTCCACGTTGCCGGCCAGCGCATCCATCAGGGCCGGGTTGGAGCCCTTGTAGGGCACGTGCACCAGCTGGATGCCCGCCGCTTTCTCCAGCAGCACGCCCGAGAGGTGGATGCTGGTGCCATTGCCCGGCGAGCCGTAGGTCACCTTGCCCGGGTGCTGCTTGGCAGCGGCCACGATGTCGGCCAGGGTCTTGTAGGGCGAGTTCACGCTGGTGGCGATCACGATGGGCGTGTAGGCCACGTGGGCCACGGGCACCAGGTCCTTGACCGGGTTCCAGGGCAGGTTCTTGTAGAGGTAGGGGCCCAGGACCACGTTGTCCTTCTGGCCCATGACCATGTCGTAGCCCGTGGGCGCCGCCTTGGCGGCCTCGGTGATGCCGATGGTGCCGCCTGCGCCCGCGCGGTTGTCGGGCACCACGGTCCACTTGCTGACTTCGGTGAGCTTGTTGGACACCACGCGCGCGAGGATGTCGGTGCCGCCGCCGGGCGGGAAGGGCACGATCATGCGCACGGGCTTGTTCGGATAGTCGGCCGCCGCGCCTTGGGCGGCTGCGGAAAAGCTCAGGCCCATGGCGGCGGCCACGGCGGTGCAGGTGATCAGTTGGCGGAACATGAAAGAAGAAACTCCAGGGTCTGATGGGGCGGTGCAACCCTCTCGCAGCGGACCGGCAGCGCCGGGTCGCCCATGCGGTGGGTTGTCGATGATCGGGGAGGGTGGTTCCGCCATCTTGCATTGGGAAACCCGCTATTTGGGCGGATTTCCGCAATCTGTGCCACAGGGGCTTCCACCAAGGAGCAGCTTGTGCCTGCTCCAGAGGGAAGCGGGCTATTTTATGCCGCCTTGGTGCCTGGCCGCAGGCCAGGCGCTCAGCCCTGCGCCAACTGCCTGTCCAGCACGCGCACCGTCTCGTACAGAACCCGGGTGCCGTCCAGCAGCTGGGACGGCTCTATCCATTCCTCGGGCGCGTGGCTGCGGCCGTGGAGGCAGGGGATGAAGATCATGCCCATGGGGCCGGTGGGCGCCATGTAGACGGCGTCATGGCCGGCGCCGCTGGGCATGCGCATGTGGGCGTAGCCCAGGTTGTCGCAGGCCTGCTCCACGCCCTGCATGACCAGGCCAGCGCAGTCCGTGGGCTGGGAGCGGCTCACGTCGGCCATCTCGGCACGCACGCGCAGGGCGGCCAGGCCGGGCAGGACTTCGGCCAGCAGTTCCTCGGGGAAGCTCTCCAGCACGCCGGCGTGGTCGCTGCGCACTTCCATCATCATCTCGACCAGGCCGGGCACGGCATTGGAGGCATTGGGCGTGAGCGAGAGCCGGCCCACGGTGGCCACCACATAGTGGGGCTGGCCATTGAGCGCAGCGGCCTTGCGGTTGGCCGCATCGATGATGCGCGCCGCGCCCACCAGCGCGTCCTGTCGGATGTCCATGGGCGTGGTGCCTGCGTGGTCGGCCTGGCCGTGCACGGTGAAGCCCACGCGGCGTATGCCCACGATGTTCGTCACCACGCCAATGGGCAGGCCGCGCTGCTCCAGCACCGGGCCCTGCTCTATGTGCAGCTCCACGAAGGCGGCCGTGCCGCCGGCGCTGCGCAGCGGGCGGTCCAGCGCCTCGGGCCGTGCGCCGATGCGCCGCATGCCTTCGGCCAGGGTTTCGCCTTGCGGGTTGCGTGCCGCCAGCATGGCGGCGTCCAGCTTGCCCGACAGCGCGCGGCTGCCGATGCAGGAGATGCCGTAGTCGCTGGGCTCCTCGGACAGGAAGTCGATCACCTCGAACGGGTGCTGCAGGGCGATGCCGTTTTCATGCAGGCAGTGCGCCACCTCGATGCCGGCCAGCACGCCGATGATGCCGTCGAAGCGCCCGCCCATCATCACGGTGTCGCAGTGCGAGCCGGTGGAGATGGGGGCGCGTTCTGCGCCGCCCGCAGCGGCCTGGGCAGACGGCAGGCGGCCGACCAGATTGCCGCCTTCATCCAGATGCACCTGCATGCCCGCGGCCGCGAACTCGGCGCGCAGCCAGGCGCGGGCCTGGTCGAACTCGGGCGAGAAGGCGCGGCGGGTCCAGGGCCGGTCGGGCAGGGTGAAGGTGGACAGGGTCTGGACACGGCGCCAAAGGCGCTCGGCATTGATGGGGGGCAGGGCGGTCATGGGTCTCGGTGAGTTCTGCGGCAGGCGCGCGAGCCGCGCAGGCAGCGCAGGCAGGCTGGGCGAAGCGGGGATTGTCGCGCGCAAAGGCGGTGCTCATGCAGACGTGCGCAGGCTCCTGAGCAGCCGCTCCAGCGTGTCGAAGCTCACGGGCTTGACCAGGTGGTGGTCCATGCCGGCCTCGCGCGATCGTCTCAGGTCATCCTCCTGCCCCCAGCCCGTGAGGGCGATCAGCAGGACCTGGTCGCGGTCCTGCCGGGCGCGGATGCGGCGCGCAACTTCCAGGCCGTCCATGCCGGGCAGGCCGATGTCCAGCAGCACGACGTCGGGCCTGAAGGCGTCGTGCATGGCCAGCGCGCCGGGGCCGTCGCGGGCGATCTCGACCTCGGCTCCCAGCAGCCCTAGCAGCATGGACAGGGTGTCGGCGGCGTCCGCGTTGTCATCGACCACCAGGATGCGGCCGAAGGCTGGCGCATCCCCGGACTGCGCGCCTGCGGCCGGGCCGGGCAGGGAGGGCACATCGGCGGGTGCATGGGCGGATGCATCGGCAGGTGCATGGGCCGGCAAGGGCAGGCGCAGCCGCAATTCGCTGCCCTGGCCCGGACCTTCGCTGAGCGCCTGCACGCTGCCGCCGTGCATCTCCACCAGGCTGCGCACCAGTGTCAGGCCGATGCCCAGGCCCCCCTGGCCCCGGCGGCCGCCGCGGTCCACCTGCATGAACATGTCGAAGATCCTGTCCAGCAGCGCGGCGGGGATGCCTATGCCGTCGTCACGCACGGAGATCACGGCCTGCGCACCCTCTGCCCAGGCCGCCAGCACGACGTGGCCGCCGGGATCGGTGTACTTGGCGGCATTGTTGAGAAGGTTGGTGACCATTTGCGCCAGCCGCACGGGGTCGGCCGGCAGAAGCAGGGTCTCGGCGGGCAGCTCCAGCCGAAGCTGGTGGCCGCCGGATTCCATGACCGCATGGCTGGCCGCCGCCACGCCTTGCAGCACGTTGTTCAGGTCCACCACCTCCTTGCGCAGCTGGACCTTGCCCGTGGTGATGCGCGAGACCTCCAGCAGGTCGTCCACCATGCGCACCATGTGGTTGACCTGGCGCTCCAGCATCTCCTGGCTGCGGCGCGCGCTGTCGTCGCCATGGACGGTGCGCTTGAGGATTTGCAGGCCGTGGCTGATGGGTGCCAGCGGATTGCGCAGCTCGTGGGCCAGGGTTGCCAGGAACTCGTCCTTGCGCCGGTCGGCCTCCCTGAGGTGCTGCTCGGCGCGCTTGAGTTCGGTGATGTCCTGGATGACGGAGCAGGTGCCCACGAGCTGCCCGCCGTCATCGCGCAGCGGAGCGGCGCTGACGCGCATCCACCATTCGCGGCCCTCGTCGTCGGTGTGCAGCATCTCCAGCCCCGGCATGACCACCTCGCCGCGCAGCGCGCGCCTGCCGGGCCAGTTCTCGGGCGGTATGGGCCGGCCCTTGTCGTCCCAGCCGCGCCAGCGCTGCACGCGGTCGGCAAGGGTGGACGGGATGGCGCGCGGGACGAATCGGTCCATGAGCGCATTGCTGAGCACCATGGTGCCGCCCATGTCGGACACGCCCACGCCCGCCGGCATCTGGTCGATGATGGCGCGCAGCCTTTTCTCGTTGGCGCGCAGGGCGGCATGGGCCTGCTCGCGCACGCGCTCGAGCTGCAGCAGCGAGGCGACGCGCGCCAGCAGCTCGCGCGCCGAAAAGGGCTTGACCAGGTAGTCGTCCGCGCCTGCGCGCAGGCCTTCGACCTGGGCCTCCTGGCCTGCACGCGCGGACAGCATGATGACGGGGATGGAGCGCGTGGCCTCGTCGCTGCGCAGCGCATGCAGCAGCTCGAAGCCGTCGAGCACGGGCATCATCACGTCGGCAATCACGAGATCGGGCCGCTGGCGCCGGATGCAGTCCAGCGCGGCCCGGCCGTCGCCCGCCACCTCCACCTCGTACAGCGGACGCAGCAACTGGCCGATGTAGCCGCGCATGTCGGCGTTGTCGTCGGCGCAGACGATGCGCGGCCGGGGGCCTTGCGGTTCGGCACCAGCCGGCACGCCGTGCGGGGCGTGCGGGGCGTGCGTGGGCGATTCGCCCGGCACCCACTGCCGCGTCTCGTCCACGAGCTGGCGTGCGGCCGGGGCGCCCGCGCCGTGCCCCGGCGGCGGCGGGGTTGACGGTGACGCGATGGGGTTCACCTGTTCGGCCGGCAGGTGCGCGCTGCCCTTGGGCAGCCGCACGGTGAAGCGGCTGCCCTCGCCCTCCGTGCTGGTGACCGTGATGGTGCCGCCATGCAGCCGCACCAGTTCCTGCACCAGGGCCAGGCCGATGCCCGTGCCCTCGTGCGTGCGGGCTGGCTTGCCCGGAATGCGGTGAAAGCGCTGGAAAAGATGGGGCAGGTGCTGGGGCGCAATGCCCGAGCCGGTGTCGCTGACGGACAGCTCCACCGCAGGGCCCGCGTCGTGCAGCGCCACGGCGATCTCGCCCTGCAAGGTGAACTTGAAGGCGTTGGACAGCAGGTTGAGCACGATCTTTTCGTACATGTCCTGGTCCACGTAGACCGGCCCTTGCAGTGGCGGGCAGTCCACGCGCAGCCGCAGGCCCGCCTGCTCCATGGCCGAGCGGAACACGCTGGCCAGCTCGGCCGTGGCGCGGGCCAGGTCCGTGGGCTCGTAGCTGGCCTGCATGCGCCCGGCCTCGATGCGCGCGAAGTCCAGCAGGGCGTTGACCAGCTTTTGCAGGCGCAGCGCGTTGCGGTGGACCATCTGCGCCTGATCGGGCGGCAGGTGGCCGCCGTGCTCGCGCAGGGCATCGTCCAGCGGCCCCAGGATCAGCGTCAGCGGCGTGCGCAGCTCGTGGCTGACGTTGGAGAAGAACACGGTCTTGGCACGGTCCACCTCGGCCAGGGCCCGGGCGCGCCGCGCTTCCTGCTCATAGGCCACGGCGTGCGCGACAACGCCGCCCGTGTGGCTTGCCACCATATCGAGGAAGGCGCAGTACTCCGCATCCAGCGGGCGGCGCGGGCTGACGCCCAGCACCAGCACGCCCGAGGCCTGGCCGTCGCCCGACCAGCGAACGGGCACGATGCGCGCCAGGCGCGAGGGTTCGGGCCAGGGGCCGCCAGGCAGGGTCAGGCCCAGCTGCGCCAGGTCCACGTTGGCCGGCTGGCCCGATTGCACGGCCTGGGCCAGCGGCCAGGGCGCGGGGTCGGCCGCCAGGTCGGTGTCCATGCCGGTGGAGCACAGTAGCTGGAAGGCCGGGGGAGCGGTGTCTGCGCTGCCTGCATCCGGGGCGGCCTGGCATTCGTAGATGATGGCGAAGGGCACGTCGTAGGGGTTTTCATCCAGCACGGCGCAGACCTTTTCGCCCGCGTCCTTGGCACTGCGCATGTCCAGCGTGCGGATGCCCAGGCGGTGCAGCGTCTCCAGGCGCCGCCGGCTGACGATTTTCTCGGTGGTGTCGGTGCAGGGACAGAACACGCCCTGCACGGTGATGCCGTCATCGGCCAGGATGGGGCCGTAGGTGAAGGTGACGAAGACCTCTTCCTGCGGCAGCTCGCGGTCGAAGAAGTAGCGCGCATCGGTGGACCAGGTGGCCTGGCCCGTGCGCAGCACGCCCTCCAGCATGGGGCCGATGTCGTCCCAGATCTCGCTCCAGCATTGCGCGCCGGCCTGTCCCAGCGCCTTGGGGTGCTTGCTGGTGCCCAGGAAGGGAATGTAGGCGTCGTTGTAGATCAGCCGGAAGTCATCGCCCCACCAGATGATGATGGGAAAGCGCGAGCCCAGCATCAGGCTGGCGGCGTTGCGCAGGCTTTGCGGCCAGCTCTGCGGCGAGCCCAGGGGCGTGCCCTCCCAGTCGTGGGCGCGCACGCGTGCCGCCATTTCGCCGCGCTGCGGCAGGAATCCAAAACTGTCTTCTGAATTCACGGGTTCTCCCACGGGATTGCCGACTTCGCGGGCCGGCCTGTGTCGTTGATCCAGGCGCCGGGGCCGCGGGGGCGGCGCAGCTATCGCGAGGCGGATTGCGCTGCAGGTGCGGCGCCTCGCCTGCGGGCGCTCTTGCGGGCAGCGCAATGCGCTGCTTGCCGGCCCCGGCCGCAGCCCGATTGCCTGCCGCCGCCGCTGTCCTTGTCCACGGTGGCCCACAGGCGCCTTTCGGCCTCTTCATGGCCTGCGCCGCGCGATTCGTGGCTGGGCACTATGTGCCGGGCCTGGCGTTTTCGCTCATGGGTATCGGTGGATTTGTCTCCTCGGGGCATGTCACTCTCCCTTGCGGGTCTGTTCCTGCTCGGGCGCGGGCGGCAATTCTATGGGGGGCGCCGTGGTGGGGGGATCTATCGGCTCGGGTCCGCGCGGGCGGCCGGGCTGGCGGTTGGGATCGTCGGGTGCCACGGGGTCGTTGGGCGTGGTCGGCACCTGGGGAATATTGGGTGCGTGGGGCAGGGGGTGGTTCATGGCTGCTGCTGTCCTGAGGGGAAGGGTTGATACAAGTGCGCAGGCGGGCTCAGCGTGGCGCGGTGGTGGCGGGTGCGGTGGCCGGATCGGCCTGCGGCGGCGTCATGGACGGCGCGGCAGGTGCGGCAGGTGCGGCCGGCGAGGCAGAGGAGGTGGGTTCTGTCGCTGGCGTTCCGGTGGCGCTGGGCGCATCCAGCCGCCCCCTGGGTGCCATGAAGTTGAACATCAGCACCAGGATCAGTGCGACGGCGGCCGTGAGGGCGGCGATGCGCAGCGGCCAGCGGCCATCGCGGATGTGGTTGTTCTCGCTGCGCTGGCGTTCGAGGGGGGCGTGCACTCTGCGGGGAGGGGTGTCCATGGCGGTCTCCTTCAATCCATGAGCCTTCACCTTAGGCCGGACGGCGGCCTGCAACTGTCGGACAAGGCAGGACCTGGGGGAGCGACAAGCCGCTGCACGGCAGTGGGGCTTGGCAGGACACACCGCCACGGGCAGCGGCGCCAAGGGCCATCGCAAGGCCGCGGCCGCGACGGCAGGTGCCGTGTCAGCCGTGGCGCCTGCGCCGGTCGGCCGGCGCTATGCGCAGCAGCTGGCGGTACTTGGTGACGGTGCGGCGGGCCACGACCAGGCCCTGGGCGCCCAGCTGGCGTGCGATATCGACGTCGGACAGGGGCCGGGCATCGGATTCGGCCGCGATGATGTCGCCGATCAGCTCGCGGATGGCCGTGGCCGAGCAGGCGCTGCCGCTGGCACTGAGCATGGGGCGCGAGAAGAAGTGCTTGAGCTCGAACACGCCCGTGGGCGTGGCCATGTACTTGTTGTTGGTCACGCGCGAGACGGTGGATTCGTGCACACCCACTTCCTCGGCAATTTCGCGCAGCACCAGCGGCTTCATGGCCATGGCGCCGAACTCCAGGAACAGCTCCTGCTTTCGCACGATGGCCCGGGCCACGTCCAGGATGGTGGAAAAGCGCTGCTCCACATTGCGCACGGTCCAGCGCGCGTCCTGCAGATGGTCGGCCAGCTGGGCCTGGCCCGTGCAGCGGTGGCGCTGGAACAGCTGCTCGTAGACGCTGTTCAGTCGCACGCGCGGCACGACGGCGGGGTTCAGTTGCACATTCCAGCCGCTCGGTCCCCTGCGCACGATCACGTCGGGAACGATGTAGTCCACGCGCGTGGAGCCGAAGCTCCAGCCAGGCCTGGGGTTGAGGCGCCGTATGGCATCCATGGCCTGCACGATCTGGGCCGCCGGCACCTGCAGCGCCTTGGCCAGCCGCGGCACGTCGCGCGCGGCCAGCGCGTCCATGTGGTGCTGCAGCAGGGTCTGCGACAGCTGGCGCAGCGTGGCGTCGGCCATCTGCGGGCATTGCAGCAACAGGCATTCGCCCACGCTGCGCGCGGCCACGCCCGCCGGATCCAGCGATTGCACCAGTCGCAGGGCGATGAGCATTTCCTGCGCATCGGGCGCCGGGCTGAGCGCCAGCAGGCCGGCCAGCTCCTGCAGGTCCGTGCGCAGATAGCCGTCGTCGTCCAGCGATTCCACGATGGCGCGCGCCATGCACAGGTCGCGTGGCGTCATGGCCGTCACGTTGAGCTGGCCGTGCAGGTGCATGGCCAGCGTGGTTTCGCAGGCAGCCGTGTCCATGGCGGAGCCTTCCGCGTCAACGGCCTGGCGCGCGCCCAGGTGCATGTCGGCCACCCACAGGTCGCGGTCATCTGCGGGCTCGGCATCTTCCAGGAATGGGTTGTCCTCCATCTTGCTGCGCACCATCGCGGCAAAGTCCAGCGAGGACATCTGCAGCATGCGCACCGCGTGCTGCAAGCGCGGGGAAAGCGTCTGGGACTGGCGTATGTCCGCCTTGAGGTGCATGGAACCCATCTCGTCTCCTTGTTGCGATGGCCACAAGGACGCAACGTTCATGCCCCGATCAGCGTGGCGAATCGTCTGGATACACTTTGGGCACGAAACCTGCTGCGTACTTGCTGCGCAGAAGGCACAGGGGCCCGGGGTTCGGCCGTCGCTGCGGGTATCGGCTTTGCAACAGCAGGGCCGCTCAAGGCGCCTGCGGTAAAAATTTCCGCTCGGGCGCAAGGTTTTCTGCAAACTTTGCCATGTACCAATCCACCGGTTTTCACACGGTCCCGCCGCCGGGAACCCTCAATGCAGTCCCGCAAGGCGGGGCGCGCGGCGCCGCACGCGGGCCATCCATGTCCATGCGCCTGAGACGGGCCCTGTTGCTTCTGGCCTTGCTGGTGCTTGTGCTGGCTGCCTCGTCCTGGCTGCTGTTGCGCGCCTATCAATCCGGGCACGCGGCGCAGGAGCAGGCCGTTCGCATCGCCAGCATGGCCGCGGCCCGCCTGCTGGACAGGCAGGAGCCACGCGCTGCCAATGCCGAGCAGGCGCTGGCTGCCGTCCAACCGCTGCTGGAGGCAGGATGGTCCGGCTTTCTGGTGGACAGCGCGGGCCGTGCGGTGCCGGCCGGCACGGCTGCGGCAACGGGTCAGCCTGCCTTGCCCGCTGATTTCAGCGAGCGCCTGGCTTCCAGCCTGGCGCACGGCTGGCTGGATGTGCCCGATGCGCAGGGCGGCACCCTGCGCGTTTTCTTCAGCAGGACGGCCCAGGGCTGGACCTGGGTGAGCTGGGTTCCCTGTTCCGCGCTGGATCCGGCGTGTTCCCCGCTCCTGAGGGGCGTGATCTGGGCGGCGATCGTGTTGTTTGCGCTGGCCGGCCTGGGCCTGGCGGGGCTGGCCCTGCGTGGCAGGGCGGACCCGATGAGGCCGGCCCGGCGCAGCCAGGCCGGCGGCGCACCGGGGGAGCGGGACAACGAAGCCGGCGAGGCCCATATCCAGAATGAGCGCCTGCAGGTGGTCGGCCGGCTGGCAGGCCGCTTCTCCCATGAGTTCAACAACCAGCTCGGCGTTCTGAGCAACAGCGCCTATCTGATTGAGCGTCGTTCGGAGGACCCGAACCTGCGCCTGCCTGCACAGGCCATGCTGCGTTCGGTGGACACGGCCAGCCGGTTGACACAGCAGCTGCTGCGCTTCGGGCCGCGCCACAGCACGCATGCGCTGGTGGTGGATCTGTACCGCTGGTTGCCGGGGGTGCGGGGCACGCTGGCCGTGGTGCTGGGAAAGCGCGTGGCGCTGGAGGTGGCTGAGCCCGCCGAGGCCAGCCCGCCGGGCCAGCCGGCCGCGCGCCTGGGCGTGTATGTGGACCCTGACGAGCTGGAGCTGGCGCTGATCAGCATTTTCCTGTCCGTGCGCGAGGCCTTGCCCGATGGCGCCCGCGTGCGCATGGCGGCACATCCCGTGGGCGGACATCTTGCGGCATCGGCCGCCAAGGGCGAGCAGGTGGAGATCCGCATCGAGGCCGTGGCCCACTGGCAGGGCGCCGGGCCGGGGCCGGAGGGGGCGGGTCCGGGCGAATCGGGCGCTGCGGGCGAAGCGGGCGAAGGGGGCGAAGCGGGCGTAGTGGCCGCAGCCAGCGCCGAGGCGCCGCAGCGGCCGCAGGAATCCCGCCCCGGCGTGCGCTTGAGCGACGCCGATGCAGATGCCTCCTGCGGCCTGGCCCTGGCGCGCCGGCTGTGCCTGGCTGGCGGTGGCGTGGCGTGGGCCGAGGGCGGCAGCGGGGGAGGCGACGGCGATGGAGCCAGCGGCGGCCTGGCCGTCTCGCTGGTCCTGCCGCGCGTGCCCATGGCGGCGCAGGATTGTCTTGCGCAAAGCCTGGACTGAGCTGGCATTCGCGGCCCTGGAAACAGGACTGCGCGCCGGGGCGCGCAGTCAGCAAGCAGGAAAGTCGAAAAAGAGAGGAGGGCCGAGCCCGGTCAGCGTGCGAGGCGCGCGATCAGCAGCCCCGCCGCCAGCGCCGTGGCAATGGAGCGCAGCGGTTTCTTGCACACGGCGCTGCCATGGCGGGAGAGGTCGGTGCTGCCAGCGGTACTTCTGGTCTGGAAGGGATCTTTGCTCATGGAGGCTCCTTTCCTGCAAGTCAATGGCCCGTGGCCGGGCCGGCTCAGTGGCGCATGCGCGGTTTGCACAGGTTGAAGATGGCCAGCAGCGCAACGGCGCTGGCCATGGAAATGAAGATGGACATGGATGTGGCCGGCACCTGCGCCTGCGCATCCATGGCCGAGGGCGCCAGCAGCGGCGCCAGCAGCCAGCCGCCCAGCAAGGCGCCGATGGCGCCTATTGCCACGTTGAGCAAAATGCCTTGCTGGGCCTGGGTGTTCGTGACCATGCTGGTGATCCAGCCGATCAGCCCGCCCACCATCAGCCAGATGAGGAAATCCATGGCATCGCCTTTGACAAAAGTTGCAGTTGAATATCAATGGCAATCGGCGTGCCTGCCAGTCGCAAGCGACTCAGCGCTCCGGTTGCGGGGTGCCGTTGCCCCGGGCCGGCGCAGGGCGGATTTGTGCACGCTCGGCTTCGCGGCCTGAAGGTGTCTGGGCGTCCAGGCCCCGGTCGGGCGACTCGCTGACCTGGGGCAGATCGGCGGCGTGTTCTATCAATTCCTCGATGATGAAGCGGCCGTAGAGCTGTGCGCGCTCGGCGCCGGCGGCCTTGAGGGCATCGGCGGCGTTGCGTGCGGCCTCGTCGCTGTCCACCCGTACCACCAGCCAGTGGTAGCCGCGCTCGGCCAGGGCCTGGTGGGCCTTGACCAGATTGAGTTCCTGGCCCACGGCGGCCACGGGACTGGCCTGTCGCAGGTCTTGGTCGATCTGGGCCAGCATTTCCCGGTCGGTGTAGCGCCGTACGTCCTGCTCGGGCAGGTTCAGCGCCTGCAGCGCCGCCATGCCGTCATCGGCCTGCGCAGCCGTGGGAAAAGAGACCACCATGTGGCCCACGGGCTTGAAGACACCGTAGGCGCGGGCAGGAGAGGAGTCCATGGGCTTGTCCTTGGTTGCTCAAAGGTGCTTGCAGGGTGGCAAGCAGCGTGCCCGCAAGGCAACGGCAGCAGGTGCTGTGCGCGTCTGCGCACGTGTCAGCCGGGTTCGGCGTCCGTCCTGTCCTTTTTGCCGCCCGCATAGTCCTTGAGCCGGTTGTACAGCGTCTTGAGGCTGATGCCGAGCACGGCGGCCGTGCGTTCCTTCTGGTACTTGCACTGCTTGAGCGTGGCCTGGATCAGCAGCCGCTCGGCCTGCGCCATGGTCATGCCGATGGGCAGCTGTATGGTGGCCGGCTCCATATCGGGCAGGTCGTAGGCGTCGCCTGCCGCTCCGTGGTCGGCGAACGGATGCACGGCGACAGGCGCGGCCTGCGCAGTGGGCGGCAACTGCGGGGCGTTGGCGGCCAGCTGTGCAGGCACGGATGTGTGCACGGATGCGTGCAATGACACCGGCATGGGGGCGGGCTGGGCAATGGCCACCGGTGGGCGGGGCAGCCATTCGGTGCCTACCTGCGGGCCGGGCTCCATGACGTAGGCACGCTGCACGGCATTGCGCAGCTCGCGCACATTGCCGGGCCAGCTGTGCTGTGCCAACTGCCTCAGGGCCGACGCCGTGAACTGCTTGGTCTGGCCCTCTCGCTGCGAGATGGCCTGCAGCAAGTGCTGGGCCAGCAGCGGGACGTCGGACAGGCGCTCGCGCAGCGGCGGCAGCTCGATGGGAAAGACGTTCAGCCGGTACAGCAGGTCCTCGCGCAGCCTGCCGCTGGCCACGGCCTCGAAGGGGCAGCGGTTGGTGGCGGCGATCACGCGCACATCGGTCTGCAGCGTCTGGGTGGAGCCCACGCGCATGAAGCGGCCGGTCTCCAGCACGCGCAGCAGCTTGACCTGCAGCTCCATGGGCATTTCCGTGATCTCGTCCAGGAACAGCGTGCCCGTGGCCGCGCGCTCGAAAAAGCCCTGGTGCTGGCGGTCGGCGCCCGTGAAGCTGCCCTTTTCGTGGCCGAAGATCTCGCTTTCGATGAGATGCGGCGAAATGGCGCCGCAGTTCACGGCAAGAAACGGGCGGCTGCGCCGCTGGCTCAAGTCGTGCAGGGTCTGCGCCACGACCTCCTTGCCGGTGCCGCTCTCCCCCGTGAGGAACACCGTGACCGAGGTGCCCGCCACGCGCTCCATCTGCTGGTACAGGCGCTGCATGGGAGGCGATTGACCCAGGAGCCGGCCAAAGCGGCCTTCCTGCGCGCAGTAGCTGCCAGCGGGTGCGCAATGGTCTTGTGCCGTGATCTGATCGGAGGCCGGGCCTGCGCCGTTGCGGCTGTCCGCGCCCGACAGGCCCGGCGTGGGGATGAGAAAGCGCGAAAGAATGTCCTCGAGCCGGCCTATGCCCACGGGCTTGACCAGATAGTCCATGGCGCCTCGGCGCAGGGCTTCGATGGAGGAGTCCAGGCTGGCATGGCCGGTCACCAGCACGATCTGCGAGTCCTGCGGCACTTGCCGGTCGCCGAACAGGTCCATGCCGTTGCCATCGGGCAGCTGCAGGTCCAGCAGAACCAGGCTGGGCGGCTGCATGGCCATCTGGCGGCGCGCATCGCGCAGGGTGTGGGCCACGGCGACCGAAAAGCGGTCCACGCCCACCAGTTCGCGCATGGTGGCTGCCGAGTCCGCGTCGTCATCGACGATCAGCACGTGGTTCATTCCATGGCCTCCAGAGCTGCTGGCCGCAGCCTGTTTTGACAAAAATTCATGATCCGGCAGTTTAGGGGCTGGGATGTATGCATCTGTGTCAGTCCACAGGCACAGTGCTTGCCGGGTGGTCCGGTCCCCGCCGCCGTCGCCGCAAAGAGGGGATCAAGCGGATCAGGCGGGCCGGCGGCTGGCGCCCTGGCCACGGCGGGGCGGGGTCCTGCGGGGCCGGGGCTGGGGCTCCAGCAGGCCCAGGAACAGGCATTCCTTGGCGCTCAGCCCGCGCGTGCGCCGTGCGGGTGCAGCGGTCGCGGCGGGCGGGCATTGTCCGGGCTGCTCGCACAGGGCCAGTACCTGGGGATGGATGTAGAACTTGCGGCAAACCGTACAGGTATTGCCCAGGCGCCGCGCCACCTCGGCGATCAGGTCCGTGAAGGTGAGCGCGCCCGGATGGCGGCTGCCCGCCGGTGACGCTGCGGCGGCCATGGCCAGCTCCAGCGCGTACACGCTGGCATGCCAGGTACGGAAGTCCTTGGCACTGAAGTCCGGTCCGTCTGCCTCGTCTGCCCCGGCCTTGCTGCAGATCCTGCGGATGTAGTCGTTCACGTGCTCGGAGCGCACATGGTGAACATCTCCCTCGTCGTCCACGAACTGGAAAAGCCGCTGCCCCGGCAGGTCCTGGCAGCGCTTGACGATGCGGGCCACGGCCCGGTCGGACACGCGGGCCTGCTGGGCGACGCCGCTCTTGCCCTTGAAGCTCAGCGTCAGCTCTCCGGCGCGCACCTGGGCGTGGCGGTTCCTGAGCGTGGTCAGGCCGAAGGATCCATTGGCTTCTGAATACTCGTCATTGCCAACGCGCAGCGCCGTGCAGTCCAGCAGCCAGACGATGGTGGCCACCACGGTTTCGAGCTGCGGCCGCCCCGGCCTGAGGTCCCGCGCCACGGCACGCCGAATGGCGGGCAGATGCCGGCCGAACTCGCGCATGCGGTCGAACTTGACCTGCTTGCGCTGCTCCTGCCACTGCGGGTGATAGCGGTATTGCTTGCGCCCGCGGGCATCGCGGCCCGTGGCCTGCAGGTGGCCCCGGGCGTCAGGGCAGATCCATACATCCACATAGGCCGGTGGAATGGCCAATTTGCGGATGCGCTCCAGCGCCTGGGCGTCGCGCACGGGCCTGCCGTCCTGGTCCACATAGGAAAAGCCTTTGCCACGCCGCACGCGGCGCCAGCCGGGCATGCGGTCGTTGACATGGATGAGGTCTGCAGTCAGTGCAACCCCTGCGGCGGCGGCGGCGGAGGTGCGATGGGGGGATCGGAATAGGGTGAAGGCGCCGGAGCCGGCGGAGGATCACCCACGGGTGGCACCAGCGGCTCGGTCGGCGGCGGATTGACCGGCGGAGCGACGGGAGGTGTGGCAGGCGGTGTGGGTGGTGCAGCGATCATGGAACGGTTTCTCCTGTGATGGTGGCGGGCCGCAGCGGCCATGCAGCCGCTGCAGCAATCGCCATGCCCGGACCCTTGCACGGGGCCGAAGCGTTGACATTTGGTAGCAATGATTCGCGAAAACCGGTGGCCTGCGGCCTCAGGCCAGCGTCCTCAGCGTGGGCTCGCGGTCCCAGAAGCGTTTCTTGGCGCCTTCGACAAAGGGCTTGGGCGTGTCGATGGGAAACACGCCCTCGTCCGGCGTGATGCCCGCGGTCTGCAGGATGTGCCCGGTGGCCTTGCAGGCCGCAATGGCCTTGAGGTGGCCGAAGGCATCGCGGAACCAGTCCTGGGCGGCCGCTTCCCGGGCCAGGGCTTCGCCGCGCTGGGGCGTGAGGATGGACACCACGGCGTCGAACTGCGCCGAGGGCGATCCGGCCAGCTGGCCGTCTGCGGGCAGGTGGCTGCCGTCGTCCAGCGTGGCGCCGCCGATCTTGGGCGCAATGATCTTCACGCTGGCCTTTTGCGCCACCAGGGCCTTGTGGAAGGCGGCAATGTGCCGGGCGCTGGAGCCTTCATCCACCAGGATGGCCACGCAGCGGCCCTGCAGCGTGGGCTTCATGCGGTCGATGATGCGCGTGGCCGGGCTGGGCGGCAGCTTTTGCGGGGGCACGGCAGGCTTGGCGGCAGGCGGCAGCTGGGGCAGGCCCAGGCCGTCGGCCACGCGCTTTGCCAGGTCGGCGTCTATCACCTGCAGGTGGCCCACCACGACCAGTCGCACATGCGGCGTCTGCACCTTGGACAGCTCGAACACCAGGGCGCTGGCGATGTGGGCCTGCTCCACCGCGCTCTGGCTGGCGTAGAACATGCGCGCCTGGCTGTAGTGGTCGGCAAAGCTTTCGGGGCGGATGCGGCCCTTGGCGCCGTCCCCGTCATCCTGGGCAAAGTGCCTGAAGCCGCGCGCCGCCGAGGCGCGCGGACTGTCGGCCTGCAGGCTGGAGGGCTCGTAGGCCACGCGGCCCTTGGGCACCTGGGTCTGCATATGGCCGTCGCGCTGGTCGTGGGCAAACGGGCATTTGGGCGCGTTGATGGGCAGCTGCGTGAAGTTGGGCCCGCCCAGGCGCGACAGCTGGGTGTCCAGGTAGGAGAAAAGGCGGCCCTGCAACAGCGGATCGTTGCTGAAGTCGATGCCCGGGGGCAGGTTGGCCGGGCAGAAGGCGACCTGCTCGGTCTCGGCAAAGAAGTTGTCGGGCCAGCGGTCCAGCACGAAGCGGCCGATCTTGCGCAGCGGTATCTCCTCTTCCGGAATGATCTTGGTGGGGTCCAGATGGTCATAGGGCAGGGCGTCGGCCTGTTCCTGCGAGAACAGCTGCACGCACAGCTCCCAGGCCGGGTAGTCGCCGGCCTCGATGGCCTCGAACAGGTCGCGGCGGTGGTAGTCGTTGTCGGCGGCCTGCAGCTTCAGGGCCTCGTCCCAGACGGTGGATTGGATGCCCAGCTCGGGCCGCCAGTGGAATTTCACGAAGGTGCTTTTGCCTTGCGCATTGACCAGCCGGAAACTGTGCACGCCAAAGCCCTCGATCATGCGCAGGCTGCGCGCGATGGTGCGGTCGCTCATGATCCACATGACCATGTGCATGGACTCGGGCATGAGGGAGATGAAGTCCCAGAACGTGTCGTGCGCCGTGGCAGCCTGTGGAAAGCCCCGGTCCGGCTCCATCTTCACGGCATGGACCAGGTCGGGGAATTTCATGGCGTCCTGGATGAAGAACACCGGAATGTTGTTGCCGACCAGATCCCAGTTGCCCTCTTCGGTATAGAACTTGATGGCGAAGCCGCGCACGTCCCGCGGGGTGTCCACCGAGCCTGCGCCGCCGGCCACGGTGGAAAAGCGCACGAAGACTGGCACCTGCTTGCCGGTTTCGGTCAGCACCTTTGCGGTGGTGTACTGCTCCAGTGAATCGGTCAGCTGGAAATAACCGTGGACACCTGTGCCGCGTGCATGGACGATCCGCTCCGGAATGCGCTCATGGTCGAAATGCGTGATTTTCTCGCGCAATATGAAATCTTCCAGAAGCGTGGGTCCCTTTGGCCCTTGCTTCAATGAATTCTGGTTGTCCGCAACCGGTATGCCCTGCTGCGTCGTCAATACAGGATGAGAGGCTTCGGCCTGCTGCTGGAGTTCTCCGCCGTGGCCAACGGGGCATTGGGATGGGGATTTCTTTTCAGCTGGGGCTTTCTTGGCCATGATGCACTCCTTGGGAATGAACGCCATGTTCTTTTGACGCGGATATTTCAAGCGGAGCAACGGTATGTTTTTCAGTTGCCGCAATGGGAAAATAAAAAAAGGGCCCGGAGGACCCTTTTTTCAGGTCATGCAACCTGCGGCTCAACGCTGCTGGTGGCTGTCCTGCTTTTGCTGCTGACCCGGCTGGTTGCGCTGGGGGTTGCTCTGCTGTTGCTGATGGTTGGGATTATTGGGATTGCTTTGCTGCTGCTGCCCCGGATTGTTTTGTTGCTGCTGCTGGTTCTGCTTGTTCTTGTCGTTTTGCTGGTTGCTGGCCGTGTTGCCTTGAGGGTTATTGGTCTGTTGCGTCATTTCCATACTCCTTAAGTAAACAGCGATGCCGTCATCACTGCAATTTCATTGTGCTGCCTGAAAAATCCACGGCGTGTAGGAAATTCGGAAGATTACTTTTGGTAAATCATTGGAATTTGCTATGCATATCGTGGAATCCATTTTTGCGGCAAAAAATGCATGTATTTTTTATCATGAAATGCCATTTGTAGATTATGCAAAACGGCAATGGTCCGTTTCATTTGGATGTTGAACGTTTTGCAGGCGCCTTGGACGCTGGCTTTCGGGGCTTGGGCGTTGTCCGGGTCGCGGGCGCTTTTGCAGCTTTTGCAGCTTTTGCCGCCGCCCCGGTATTTTTTTCCTTGGCCGCGGAGGCGGGGGCCCCGCTGCCTGCCTTGCCCAGGCTGCTCCTGAGCAGGGCGGTCAGATCCAGCACGGCTGCGTTGGCGGGTGCGGCGGGCGCGTCCTGCTGCCTTGGCACACTTTGCACGTCGCCCGCATGGGCCTTGGCCTGCACCAGCTGGTGGATTTCCTCGCTGAAGGAGTTGCGGAACTGGTCGGCGTCCCAGGCCTGGCTCATGTCCTTGATCAGTGCCAGGGCCATGGTCATTTCGGCGGCCTTGATGCCTGCGGCCCTTGCGTCCAGCGGCGGCAGGTCCAGCTGCTCGAAGGAGCGGATCTCGCCGCCCCAGCGCAGCAGGTTCAGCACCAGCGCCCGGCCGCAGGGGATCAGGATGGCCAGGTGCTGCTTGGCCTGGATGACGACCTTGGCCACGCCCACCTTGTTGCTCTTGCGCAGCGCCTCGCGCAGCAGTGCGTAGACCTTCCCGCCCCGGTGCAGGGGGGCGGTGTAGTAGGGCCGCTCCAGGTAGATGAAGGGGATATCGTCGGCATCGACAAAGGCCTCGATCTCTATGGTCTGCGTGGTCTTGGGAAAGGCGGCGGCAATCTCTTCGGCGCTCAGCACCACGTAGCGGCCTTCTTCGAATTCCACGCCCTTGACGATGTCGGCCGAGGCCACCTCCTTGCCCGTGACCTTGTTGATGCGCTTGTAGCCCACGGGCTGCATGTTGCGCTTGTCCAGCCAGTCGAAGTCGATGTCCGTGCTGGCCGTGGCCGCATACAGGCCTATCGGGATGTGGACCAGGCCAAAGCTGATGGCCCCCTTCCACAGGCTGCGCGAGGAGACGGCCGGGGCCGTGCGGGGAGATGTGGCTTTCCTGGTCATCGTTGTGCTTTCCTCGTTGGCGGCTCTTCGCGGGCCGGTGCCTCGAAGCCCAGCGCCTTCATGGCGCGGCCCAGGCTGGTGGCCGCCGTGCCGTAGTGCTCCCACGGCGAGTTGCCCAGGCGCAGGCGCTGGTCCACCGAGCGAATGGTCCAGTGCGCGCCGCCCGTGAGCCTGTCGAGCTCGTTCCAGCCCACGGGCACGGAGATGCCCATGCCGGGCCGCGCACGCGCTGTCCACGCGCAGGCCGTGGTGGCGCCAAAGCCGTTGCGCAGGTAGTCCACGAAGATTTTTCCCACGCGGTTGCGTGGCCCGCTCTTGGCCACGAAGCGCTGGGGCACGGTGCTGGCCAGGTGCTGGACCACGGCCTGGGAGAAGGCCTTGACCGTGTCCCAGTCCAGCAGCCGCTTGATCGGCACGACCACATGCAGGCCCTTGCCGCCGCTGGTCTTGAGGAAGGCCGGCAGCTCCAGCTCCTGCAGCAGCACATGCAGCAAGGTGGCCGCTTCCTGCACCTGCGTCCAGGGCACGCCCTCGCCGGGATCCAGGTCGAAGGTCATGCGGTCGGGCCGGTCGATGCGGTCCCGGCGGGCATTCCAGGTGTGCCATTCGATGGTGTTCATCTGCGCGGCCGCCACCAGGCCTTCACGCCGCGCCACCTCCATCAGCGGCGCATGGCCGGGATCGAGTTCGGGCGCCAGGGCGGCAATGCCCTGCAGCGGCGTCTGGTCCATGTGTTTCTGGAAGAACAGCTCGCCCTCGATGCCCTCCGGCGCGCGCACCATGGCCACGGGCCGGGCCTTGAGGTGGGTGATCATGAAGGGGGCCACCGTGGCGTAGTAGCGCGCCAGCTCCATCTTGGTGATGCCGGTGGAGGGGTCGATGACACGCTCGGCATGGGTGATGGCGATCGTGGCGGGCAGGCGCGCCGCCTTGGCCATGCGGGGCGGGGCGGCTTTGTGGCGGGTTGCGGTGCGGGGTGAAGATGCGGTCGATGGCACGTGCTGTGGCTCCTCTTTTGCGATGCGGCGCGCAGGCTTGTCCGTGCGCAGGCCCTGGAATACGGCGTGGCGGA
This sequence comes from Delftia sp. WSY_22, assembly GCF_043104185.1. Taxonomy (NCBI): domain Bacteria; kingdom Pseudomonadati; phylum Pseudomonadota; class Betaproteobacteria; order Burkholderiales; family Comamonadaceae; genus Delftia; species Delftia sp. WSY_22. The sequence continues at coordinate 355,844 of NZ_JBICKN010000018.1, read as the reverse complement.
TGCGGCCGTCCGCGGTCCATTGCGCGAACGAGACTTCGGCCAGCAGGGTGGGGCGCACCCAGTGCACCTGGCTGCCAAGGCCCCGGGTGTCTGCCAGCGGGGATGTGCCGGTGGCCAGGCCGTCCAGGCGCTGGCGCAGGTCGGCCAGGGTGCGTGCGTTGAAACCCGTGCCGACCTTGCCGGCCGCGTGCAGCTGCCCGTCCTCGCCATGCACGGCGAGGACCAGGGCCCCCAGGCCGGTGCGCGAGCCCTGGGGATCGGTATAGCCGGCGATCACGAACTCCTGACGGTGGCCGCACTTGAGCTTGATCCAGTCCATGCTGCGCCGCGAGACGTAGGCGCTGCCGCGCCGCTTGCCGATCACGCCCTCCAGGCCCAGCCGGCAGGCGGCGGCCATCAGGTCGGCGGGCGGGGCGTCAAAGGCCTGGCTGAACCGAACGCGGTCCGACGGCGCCTTGTGCAGCAGCTCCTGCAACCGCTGGCGGCGCTGTTCCACGGGCTGCTGGCGCAGGTCCTGGCCGTCGTGCCACAGCAGGTCGAAGGCGAAGAAGACCAGCAGGTCGGTGTGCTCGCCGTCGAAGGCGTTCTGCAGGGCCTGGAAGTCGGGGCGGTCGTCGCTGTCCAGCATCAGCACCTCGCCGTCGATCCAGCCTGTTTGCAAGGGCAGGGCCGCCAAGGCGCGGGCCAAGGCAGGCATTCTGGCGGTCCAGTCCTTGCCGTTGCGCGTGACAAGCCGCACGGTACCGCTGTCGACGCGCGCCAGCAGGCGGTAGCCGTCGAACTTGCTCTCGAAGATCCATTGCCCGGCCTCCGTGGGCGGGCGGTCCACCAAGGTCGCCAGCTGGGGGGCGATCTCCTGCGGCATGGTCGCGGTGCCGGCGTGCTGCTTTCGTGCTGGCGCTGGCGCTGTTGCTGTTGTTGTTTCTGTTTCTGTTTCTGTCGTTGCCGCTGCTGCAGGTTCCAGGGGAAGGCCCGCCACGCTGTCGGGCATGTCCTCGACCACGCTGAATTCGCCGGCGGCGCGTTCCAGCCCGTCATGCTCCTTGATCAGCAGCCACGCGGGTTTTTTGGCATCGTCCTTGCCGCGCATGCGCACCAGGGTCCAGCGGCCCTGCAGCTTGTGGCCGCGCAGCTCGAACTTGAGCTTGCCCTTGCGAAGGCCCTCGGCGGCGTCGCCTTGTGGCCACCAGGTGCCCCGGTCCCAGATGATGACCTTGCCCGTGCCGTACTGGCCCGGCGGAATCTGGCCTTCGAAGCGGTTGTAGGCCATGGGGTGGTCTTCCACCTGCACGGCCATGCGCTTGTCGGCCGGGTCGTAGCTGGGGCCCTTGGGCACGGCCCAGCTTTTCATGCTGCCGTCCAGCTCCAGCCGGAAGTCGTAGTGCAGATGGCTGGCCCAGTGCTTTTGAATGACGAATTGCAGGACACCCGTGCCGGGCTGCCCTGCAATCGCGTCGCTGGAAGGTTCTGCCGAGGGCTCCGGCGTGCGCGTGAAGTCGCGCTTTTGCCGGTAGGCCGCCAGCGAAGCGGCAGCCTTGTCCTGCCCGCCGGCCGCAGCAGCCCGCCGCGGCTGCTGCGTGACCGGGTTGCTGCGGCGCGGTGCGGGCATGCGGCGCTCCTTCAGAACATCAGTGCAATCAAAATGATGATGGGAATGGGCACGCCCAGAAGAAAAAGCAGTATGGATCGCATGAATGGCCTCCGTTCAATGAATGGTTGGATGGTGTTGACTGCGATGCAAAATCAAATGGCATCGCGTTGGCGGCCACCCCAGGTGGCGCACAGGCTGCCCACAAAGGCGCCCAGCATCAGGGAAACAAACAGCCAGAGCATGGAATGGGCGGTGGCCTTTCGCGTTTCTTCAGCGGCCTGCTTGGCCTTTTGCTTGGCCTCTTCTGCCTTTTGCTCGGCCTGCTTTATCTGCATCTGTACGGAATCAAAGGTGCTTCGCACTTTCTTTTGCGCTTCTTCCACCGGAATATCGGAATTGCGCGCAATCAGCTGGGCCAGATATTGCTCATCGGCCGCAGAAAGCTGGCCGGTGCGCAGCGACTGGGCAAAGATCACGCCGGCCTCCCGCGTGGCGCTGGCCATGTCGGCAGGCGTTGTGCTGCCGGAGGTTGCCGCGGAATTGCGGAACAGGCTGCCGGTCCAGTAGGCCAGGCCCTGGGGCGAGGCATCGGCGCCCGAGGCACCGGCCATGGCTGCGGCACCGCCAGCAGCCGCACCGCCGGCGGCGCCGATCGCGCCACCCACCACGCTGGAGGCGCTGGTGGCCACGGTCTGCGCCGCCTTGAAGGCGCCGGACACCGCACCACCGGCCGCAGCGCCCATCAGGGCCACCATGGCCAGCGTGGCCAGCGCCCAGGACAGAAAGCCGTGGGCCGTGTCGCGGAAGTAGACCTCGTCCGTATGCACGCCTTGCCAGCGGGTGCGCAGCCGCCCGGCCAGGTACCCGCCCACGCCGGCGGAGGCCAGCTGGGTGAAGGCGATCCAGGCCACGGCCGTCCACCCCAGGGCGCCGGCATCCATGCCTTGGCCGGTCCATACCGAGACAGACGACAGGCCCAGGCCCGTGCCCAGAATGAACAGCAGCAGCGACAGCGAGGCCGCCGCCATGGCGCCCGCGAATATCGCCGCCCATGAAACACCGCTGACGGATGTATTGGCCGCAGGGACCACTGGCGTTGCCAGGGGATCGGAATAGGCAATGGACATGGCTGGATTTCCTGGAGTTGAGTGCCCCATTCTTGCCAGCCGCAATAAATGCCACTGTAGGAGGATTGGAAAAGCGGGACTGGCAAACGCAGACGAAAAACGTCATCCTTTGCCAGATGACGTTTTTGAAGGCAATGCGCGGCCTGGATATGGGAAATGATTCCTGCAACCGGTAAAACTTGCGGAATATTTTCCAGGGCGAATGGCTGGATTGTTTCCGGCAGCACGGCGATATGTTTCTGTCTGCTGCCGGGATTTCCATTGCGGCATCGGGCCTGCCAGACCCGTGCGTTCAGGGCTGGCGCACGTCGGCCACGACCTGCTCGCCAAAATCCGCGCGCTGCAGCCAGCCCAGCACCAGGGTGGCGGCCTGCTCGGGCGTGGACAGCTTGCCGCCCTCCTTGAGCTGGGCGAAGTTGCCTGCGTCGGGAAAGGCTGCGGCATCGGCGCTGCGCAGCTGCACCTGCATGTCGGTGTCGATGACGCCGGGCGCCAGCGAGCAGATGCGCGCGCCGTGGGGCTTGAGCGCCTCGTCCAGCGCCACGCTGCGGCTGAAATGGTCCATGCCGGCCTTGGCCGCGCAGTAGGAGGCCTGCGAGGCAATGGCGCGCCGCCCCAGGCCGGAAGAGATGTTGAGCACCTTGCGCGGCACGGCCGTCCAGCCTTCGGTGGCGGCCAGGAAGGCGGCCGTCAGCAGCATGGGCGCCTCCAGTCCCACGCGCATGGCCTGGGCGATGTCGGCGGGCCGCAGCTGCGACAGCGGCGCGATCTGCGGAATCACGCCCGCGTTGTTGATCAGGGTGACGCTGGCGTAGCGCGTGGCGTCCAGCCCGGCGAGCCATTCGCCCAGCCTGCGGGCCGCTGCCTCGGGCTCGCCCAGGTCCACGCTCCACTGCTGCAGCGGGGCGCCTGCCGTGGCGGCGGCCCGGTTCAGGTCTTCGCTGGTGGAGCGCGACAGCGTGACCAGCTCATGGCCGGCATCGAGCAGTTGCCGGGCCATGGCCAGGCCCATGCCGCGCGAAGCGCCCGTGAGAATCGTCAGGGAAAGGAGAGGCGATGCATTGTTCATGCGGGCGATGGTATCGCTTGTGCCCGTGCTGCCGGTGCTGCCTGCGCGGTCATTGCCCGGGCGGCGACGGGGTCCGAGGGCAGCAGCAGCTCGGCGCTGCGCGCCTGCCGCGTGCGCTCCAGCGCCTGCACGATGCGTTCGCAGGCGCGCTCGGCCGCCTCGCGCAGGCTGGCGCCCTGCAGCCAGTGGCCGGTGAGCGCGGCGCTGAACAAGTCGCCCGTTCCCTTGGGCACCGCATCCACGCGCGCGTGGGTGACCACATGCACGTCCTCGCGCGTGACCAGCGCCACGCGCATGCGCAGTGCATGCTCGCCGCCCAGCTCGGGCGCCGCGCTGGTCACGGCCACCCACTGCGTGCGGCCGGTCAGCAGGCTGCGCGCGGCCTGGACCACATCGTCCATGCCGTGCACAGGGCGCGCGGTCAGCCGTTCCAGCTCGAAATGGTTGGGTGTCAGCCCGTCGGCCAGGGGCAGCAGGTGGCGCTGGTAGGCCTCGACCATGGCGGGGTCCACATAGATGCCGCTGTCGTGGTCGCCAATCACCGGGTCCACCACCACGCGCAGGCCGGGGCGCTGCTGCAGCAGGCCCGCCACCCAGTCCGCCAGCAGCCCGGCCTGGTCCGGCCCGCCCAGGTAGCCGGCCAGAACGGCCTGCAGTTGCCCGAGCGCGCCGCGCGCGCCCAGGTCCTGCAGATAGCCCGCAAACCACTCGGCGGCAATTGCTCCGCCGTGGATGCTGGGATAGTGCGGCGTATTGCTGAACACCACCGTGGGCACGGCCGCCGCCGCCAGCCCCAGGGCCTGCAGCGTGGGCATGGCCACGTTGTTGCCAACGCGGCCGTAGACGACCTGGGACTGCACGGACACCACGTCGATGGCCAGGGGTTGCAGCATGTCATGGGGGGCGGGGGCGTTCATGGGCGTGGGGGAGCAATGAGAGGCAGGGACGTGTTTTATAACGCCTGCGCCCAGGCCGCAGACCCCACAATCGGCCGCGCAGGACCAGACCACTGTGCGATCTGCGTGTGAAAAGAAAAAGGCCCGCCAAAGGGCGGGCCCGTGGAGCGCTGGGCGCCTGTGCGTTGTCAGGCGCCCAGGTAGGCGCGGCGCACGGCGTCGTTGGTCAGCAGGTTGGCGCCGGTGTCCTCCAGCACCACCTTGCCGGTCTCCAGCACATAGCCGCGGTCGGCGATCTGCAGGGCGCGGTTGGCGTTCTGCTCGACCAGGAAGACCGTGACGCCAGCGGCGCGGATGGTCTGGATGATCTCGAAGATCTGCGCAATGATCAGCGGCGCCAGGCCCAGCGTGGGTTCGTCCAGCAGCAGCAGGCGGGGCTTGCTCATCAGCGCGCGGCCGATGGCCAGCATCTGCTGCTCGCCGCCCGACATGGTGCCGGCGCGCTGGTGGGCGCGCTCGCGCAGGCGCGGGAAGAGGCCGAACACATGTTCGATGCCGGCCTCGATCTGCGGCTTGTCCAGGAAGAATCCGCCCATCTTCAGGTTGTCGGTGACCGTGAGGTCCGAGAAGATGCGCCGCCCTTCTGGCGAGACCGCAATGCCCTTGCGCATGATGTGGTGCGAAGGAAGCTGGGTGATGTCCTCGCCCTCGAACGAGATGCGGCCCGAGCTGGCGCGCGGGTTGCCGCACACCGTCATCAGCAGCGAGGTCTTGCCGGCGCCGTTGGAGCCGATCAGCGAGACGATCTCGCCCTGGTTGACGTGCAGGCTGACGCTGTCGACCGCGCAGATGGCGCCGTAGTGGGTGGAGATGTTCTCCAGTTGCAGCATGGCAGGCATCAGGCTTCTCCCAGATAGGCCTTGATGACCCGTTCATCGTTGCGAATGGCATCCGGCAGGCCCATGGCGATGGGCTTGCCGTACTCCATGACCAGGATGCGCTCGGACACGCCCATGACCAAGCCCATGTCGTGCTCGATCAGCAGCACGGCAATGCCGTACTGGCGGCGCAGCTGGTCGATCAGGCCCTGCAGGTCCTTTTTCTCCTGCGGGTTCAGGCCGGCGGCGGGTTCGTCGAGCATGAGCACGCGCGGCTTGGTGATCATGCAGCGCGCGATCTCCAGGCGGCGCTGGTGGCCGTAGGCCAGGTTGCCGGCCTCGCGGTTGACGAACTCGCGCAGGCCCATCACGTCCAGCCAGTGCAGGGCGCTCTCGATCTTTTCCTCTTCGCTGCGGCGGTAGCCCGCCGTGTTGAACAGGCCCGACAGCAGGTTGACGCCCGAGCGGCGGTGCTGTGCCACCAGCAGGTTTTCCAGCACCGTCATGGACTTGAACAGGCGCACGTTCTGGAAGGTGCGCACCACGCCGTGGTTGGCCACGTGGTGGCTGCTGCGCCCCTCGATGGCGCTGCCGTCCAGCGCGATGGAGCCGCTGCTGGGCTGGTAGAAACCGCTGATGCAGTTGAACACCGTGGTCTTGCCGGCGCCGTTGGGGCCGATGATGGCAAACACTTCCTGCGGACGCACGTTGAAGCCCACGTGGTCCACGGCCAGCAGGCCGCCGAAGCGCATGCACAGGTCTTTGACTTCTAGCAAATACTCGCTCATTGCCGGCCCTTGCTGCTATCTGTTGTCCCAAAAATCATGGTGTCGGCATGCCTCATGAGCGCACCTCCACATGGCGACGGCGCATGGGCAGCAGGCCCTGCGGGCGCCAGACCATCATCAGCACCATCACCAGGCCGAAGATCAGCATGCGGTACTCGGAGAACTCTCGTGCCAGCTCGGGCAGCACCGTCAGCAAGATGGCCGCGATGATCACGCCCAGCTGCGAGCCCATGCCGCCCAGCACCACGATGGACAGGATCAGCGCCGACTCGATGAAGGTGAAGGACTCGGGGTTGACGATGCCTTGGCGCGCCGCGAAGAAGGCACCGCCGAAGCCGGCGAACATGGCGCCCAGCGTGAAGGCCGACAGCTTGATCTTCATGGGGTTCAGGCCCAGCGAGCGGCAGGCGATCTCGTCCTCGCGCAGTGCCTCCCAGGCGCGGCCTATGGGCATGCGCACCAGGCGGTTGGAGATCCACAGCGTGACCACGGCCAGCAGCAGCGCCATCAGGTACAGGAAGATCACCATGTGCAGCGAGCTGAACTCCAGCCCCAGGAACTGGTGGAACGTCGTGCCGCCCTCGGTGGAGGGGGTGCGCGTCATCTCCAGGCCCAGCACCGTGGGCTTGGGGATGCTGGAGATGCCGTCCGGCCCGCCCGTGATGCTGGTCAGGTTGACCAGCAGCAGGCGGATGATCTCGCCAAAGCCCAGGGTCACGATGGCCAGGTAGTCACCGCGCAGCCGCAGCACCGGAAAGCCCAGCACGAAGCCGAACATCGCGGCAGCGGCACCGGCCAGCGGCAGCGCTTCCCAGAAGGACCAGCCGGCCCAGTGGAAGAGCAGCGCATAGGTGTAGGCGCCCACGGCGTAGAAGCCCACGAAGCCCAGGTCCAGCAGGCCGGCAAAGCCCACGACGATGTTCAGGCCCAGGCCCAGCATCACGTAGATCATGGCCAGCGTGGCGATGTCCACCGCGTTGCGGCCCGCAAAGAACGGCCAGGACACGGCGATCAGCAGGGCCGCCAGCATCAGGCCGTTGCGGTGGCTGGGGCGCGCCTGCGGCAGCGAGGGCAGCGAGACCTTGGGCATCTTCGCCGCGATCAGCGGGCGCAGCAGCTGCACCAGGAAGACCAGGGCGCAGGCCCAGGCCACCACCGTCCAGTCGGGGTTGATGATGGTGCGGGTGCCGGCGCGTTCCAGGTGCAGGCCGAAGATGGGCGTGACGACCACGGCCGTCATCACCGTGGCGATCAGGGCGTCGCGCAGGTTCAAAGTGGGTTTGGTTTTCATCAGACCTTCTCCACTTCAGGTTTGCCCAGCAGGCCCGTGGGGCGGAACAGCAGGATCAGCACCAGCAGGCCGAAGGCCACGATGTCCTTGTACTCGGACGAGATGTAGGCTGCCGCAAAGGTTTCGGCCACGCCCAGCAGCACGCCGCCCAGCATGGCGCCGGGGATGGAGCCGATGCCGCCCAGCACCGCGGCCGTGAAGGCCTTGATGCCGGCCAGAAAGCCGATGAACGGGTTGAGCTTGCCCACGGCCAGCGCGATCAGCACCCCGCCCACGGCCGCCAGCATGGCGCCCAGCACGAAGGTGAACGAGATCACGCGGTTGGTGTCGATGCCCAGCAGGCTGGCCATGTGCATGTCCTGGGCGCAGGCGCGCGAGGCGCGGCCCATGCGCGAGTGGCGGATGTACAGCGTCAGCAGCACCATGAGCACGATGGCCACCACGATGATCAGGATGCGCGAGTAGGGCACATAGATCTCGAAGCCGCCTTCGGCACCGAAGCGCAGCGCGCCCGGCAGCAGCGAGGGCACGGCCATGTCGCGCGCACCCTGGCCCAGGGCCACCCAGTTCTGCAAGAAGATGGACATGCCGATGGCCGAGATCAGGGCCACCAGGCGGGGACTGCGGCGCAGCGGCTTGTAGGCCACCTGCTCCACCACCAGGCCATAGACGCCGGTGACGAAGACCGAGACCACCAGCATCAGGCCGATGATGGCCCACACCGGCAGGCCGCTTTGCGTGCCTATGGCCGACAGCGTGACCAGGCCGATGTAGGCCCCGATCATGTAGATGTCGCCGTGGGCGAAGTTGATCATCCCGATGATGCCGTAGACCATCGTGTAGCCGATGGCGATCAGGGCATAGATGGCGCCCAGGGACAGTCCGTTGAACAGCTGCTGTATCAGCTGAGGTAAGAGTTCTGACATGGTGTAATGCCGCCCCAAAACAGGAAAAGGCCTAAAAGGCCAGGATGCAGACGACCGGGACACGCCGAATGCGTGCCCCGGTCAGTCAGACGGAGGGGGATTACTTGGCAGCGACCGACTTGCTGCCGTCCTTGTGCCATTCGAACACCTGGAAGTCGAAGGACTTCAGGTCGCCCTGCTTGTTCCAGCCCACCGAGCCCAGAACGGTCTCGAAGTTGGACTTGTGCAGGTGGTCAGCCACCTTGGCGGGGCTGTCGCCCACGGCCTTGATGCTGTCCAGCAGCACTTGCGTGGCGGCAAATGCGGTCAGCTGGAAGGCACCCGAAGGATTGCGCTTCTTGTCCTTGAAGGCCTTGACCACGGCGGCGTTCTTGGGGTTGGCCGAGAAGTCTGCGGGCAGGGTCACCAGCATGCCTTCGACGGCGTTGCCGGCGATGGCGTTGACTTCGGGGTTGCCCACGCCTTCGGGGCCCATCATGCGGACCTTCAGGCCCTGCTCGGAAGCCTGGCGCAGCAGCAGGCCCATTTCGGGGTGGTAGCCGCCGTAGTAGATGAAGTCCACGCCGGCGCTCTTGAGCTTGGTGATGACGGCGGAGTAGTCGCTGTCGCCGGCGTTGATGCCTTCGAACAGGGCCACTTCCACGCCGGCCTTCTTCAGGTCGTCGCGCACGGAGGATGCAATGCCCTGGCCATACGACTGCTTGTCGTGCAGCACGGCAACCTTCTTGGGCTTGGCCTTTTCCAGGATGAACTTGGCGGCGGCCGGGCCCTGCTGGTCATCGCGGCCGATGGTGCGGAAGATGAAGTGGTAGTTCTTGCCGTCGGTCAGGGCGGGGGACGTCGCCGAGGGGGTCACCACGACCACGCCTTCGTTGTTGTAGATCGGGGCTGCGGCAATCGATGCGCCCGAGCAGACGGGGCCGATCACGTAGCCGATCTTGGCGTTGACCACGCGGTTGGCGGCCACGGGACCTTGCTTGGGTTCGCAGGCGTCATCGACGGACACCAGCTCGATCTTCTTGCCGTTGACGCCGCCGGCCGCATTGGCCATTTCCACGGCGGTGTTCACGCCTTCCTTGACCATGTCGCCGTACTGCGTCAGCGGGCCGGTGGTGGGAACCACCATGGCGATCTTGATTTGCGCATGCGCTGTGGAGAACAGGGCGGCGCCAGCCAAACCCAGGGCGGCGACGACGGTGTGCATGCGGAACGGAATGCTCATGAGTACTTCCTTCAACTTTGGGTAAAGCGTTCTGAAAAACGCGGTGGCTCCTGTAGGGGCTAGCCGCGCAAAGAAGCACAGGTTAATCGCCTGGTTACCAATGGCAACAGGGTATCCCGGGGCTGGCGCGGCAACAGGCTTTTCGCTAAGGCTCCCATCGCGGCCTGCGCCGTCGGGCGGGGGCTGTTTTGGCCGAAGAAAACGGCTGATGCCGACGATGCACCCTGACGGTGCTTCATGAAGTCAATATGACCAACTGCAAGAAGGGGAAACACGTACGCTGAATGTTGCATTGCAGCAACGTACGCGGTGGCGATGATTTGCGTGTTCCTGCGATGGATCAGAACGGCGCGGCGGATTCGAAACGCAGCGTCTCGCCAGACAGGGGATGCGCCAGCTCCAGCAGCTGCGCATGCAGCAGCAGGCGCGGCGATAGCGCCTGCACGGCGGCATCGGCATAGAGCGCATCGCCCAGGATGGGATGGCCCAGCGCGGCCATGTGCACGCGCAGCTGGTGGGTGCGCCCCGTCACGGGCTGCAGCTGCACCCGCGCGGTGATTGCGTCCCGGACTTCGGTGGCTTGCGCGCCTGGCAGGGCGCGCCACAGGGTCTGGCTGGGCTTGCCCTGCACGGCATCGATGATGCGCAGCGGGCGCCGCTCCCAGTCGGCTGCAATCGGCAGGTCGATGCTCTGCCATGCGCCGGCTTGCCGCGCGGTGGGGCTGCCTGCCACCACGGCCACATAGCGCTTGTGCACGCGGCGCTGCGCAAAGGCCTCGCTCAGCAGGCGCTGGCTGGCCAGGCTGCGCGCCATGATCACCAGGCCCGAGGTGGCCTGGTCCAGCCGGTGCACGACCAGCGCATCGGGCCAGCGCTGCAGGGCGCGGGCGCTCAGGCAGTCCTGCTTGTCTGGGCCGCGCCCGGGCACGCACAGCAGGCCGCTGGGCTTGTCCAGCACCAGCAGTTCGGCATCTTCGTGCAGGCAGATGACGCCTGCGCCGTCACCTGCACTGGCGCCGCCATCGCGTTGCTCAGGGGTCAAGCCGTTCCCCGCTCATTCAGCAGCCTGTGCACCGTGGCGCACAGCTCTTCCACGTCGTTGGGCTTGTGGACCAGGGCCCTGGCGCCTGCAGCCAATGCGGCCTGCTCGATCTCGGTGGTGATGTAGCCCGAGGCCAGCGCGATGGGCAGCTGCGGCTGGATGGACAGGGCCTCGTGCACCAGGTCGATGCCGCTGTAGCCGGGCATGTTGTAGTCGGTGACCAGCAGGTCGCAGTCCTGGGGCGCGGCGCGCAGCGCCTCGATGGCCTCGTGCGGATCGGTGAAGCCGCTGACCTGGTAGCCGCGCCGGCGCAGCAGGCGCTGCACCAGAAAGACCAGGGCCTGGTCATCGTCCACGTACATCACATGCTGCTGCGCGGCCTGCGGGTCGGGCAGCAGGGCGAACTGCGGGCCGGTCGGGGTTTCCGCGGCCGCCAGGGGCTCGGGTGCGCTGGGCAGCGCCTGGGCGGCGAGGGGCTCGGCCGGTGCAGAGTCGGCCGGCGTCAGGGGGTCGGCCGGAGGAAAGTACAGCGTGAAGCGGCTGCCCTGGCCGGGGATGCTGTACACGTCCACGGCGCCGCCGTGGTTGCGCATGACACCGTGCACCACGGGCAGGCCCAGGCCCGTTCCCTGGCCTACGGGCTTGGTGGTGAAGAAGGGCTCGAAGATGCGCTGCAGCGTGCGTGCGTCCATGCCGGGGCCGTTGTCCTGCACCGACAGCGCCACGTAGCTGACGGGCGGCAGGCCCAGGCGTTCGCACAGGCGCTGGTCCGGGCGCACCAGGTCGGCATCCATCTGGATCAGGCCGCGCCGCTCGCCCAGGGCGTGCATGGCATTGGTGCACAGGTTGAAAAGGGCCTGCTCCACCTGCATGGCGTCGGCCAGCATGGGCGGCATCTGCGGCGGCACGTGCACCTGCAGCTCCACGGCGGGCGGCAGGGTCACGCGCAGCAGCCGCGCCGTGTCGCCCATGACCTCGCGCGCCTGCACGGGCTTGCGCTGCGGCGGTTCATTGCGGCTGAACGTCAGGATCTGGCGCACCAGGTCGCGCGCGCGGCGGCCGGCCTTTTCGATCTCCTGCAGGCTTTCGATGGCTGCGGCATTGCCGCCGCAGTCGGCCTTGGCCAGCTCCACATTGCCCAGGATGGCGCCCACGATGTTGTTGAAGTCGTGGGCAATGCCGCCGGCCATGGTGCCCAGGGCCTGCATCTTGTGCGATTCGCGCAGCTGGTCTTCCAGCTCGTTGCGCTGGGCCTCGGCCTTCTTGCGGCTGGTGAGGTCGCGCGCGAACACGGTGGTGGTCTCGCCGCCGCTGTGGTGCTCGAAGGAGACGCTGACCTCGACCGGGATTTCGCGGCCGCTGGCCGTGCGTGCCGTCATCTCGCCCAGCACGGCCTGCGTGGTCAGTGGCGCAAAGGACAGGGCCTGGGCCGCATCGGGCAGGAAACGCTCCAGCGGACTGCCCAGCGCGTCGTGCGGCGGACACAGAAACAGGGCGGCAGCCGTGGGATTGAAGACGGTGATGCGCTGCTCGTGGTCCAGGCAGATGATGGCGTCCAGGGCCGAGTTGATGACCGATTCGAGCCGCCGCTCGCTCAGGAACAGCTGGTGGTTGCGCTGCTGCAGCGCCAGGCGCTCGGCCAGCAGCGGACCCTGGTCGACCACGGCGCACAGGTACTGCGCAATGGGCGGGCCGCTTTGCTGCGGGATGGCGATGCAGGCCACATGCAGGTCGGCGCGCAGCTGGTGCTGCTCGGTGATGTCGAAGCAGACCTCGTGGGCCTCGGTGCGGCCCAGCTCGCGTGCCGCAACGAAGGTCTCGCGCACGCGCTCGGCGTCGTCAGGGTGCACGAAGGGCGCGAAATTGACCAGCAGCCGGTCATGCTCGGTGGGCTGGAAGGCGCTGTGCGCCATGGCGTTGGCCTGCACCACCATGTCGTGCTCGTCCACCACCAGCAGGGGCAGGGGAATGCTGGCAAACAGGGCTTCGAAGCGCTCGGAGGCGCTTTCGGCCACGGCCTGGCTGTAGTCCAGCACGCGGTTCTGGATCTCCAGCTCGCGCTGGTAGTTGCGCAGCTCGGCGACCAGGGCCTGCAGCGGATCGTCTTCGGGCTGGAAGGAGGGGAAACGTTCGACGGGGGGCAGGTCGGCGCCGGGCGCCAGCAAGGCATGCAGGGGCAGGTGCTCGTCGTCGCGAGGCTGGTCGGAAGGGTCTTGGCTGCTCATCGCGTGCTGGCGCTGGGGAAAGCGGCATCTGCCGCACAAATCCTGGTCGCCCGCGCCTGGCGCCCGGCAGATGGACCGGGGCCCGGCGCGGGCAGGGCCGCAGTGTACGCGCGCCGGGCGGGGCGCCACAAGCGCCCCTTTGGGTGGCAGGTGCTTCAGCTCAGGTAAGCGTCGACCGGGATGCAGCTGCAGTAGAGGTTGCGGTCGCCGTAGACGTTGTCCACCCGGCCCACGGGGCACCAGTACTTGGACTGGCGCAGGGCAGCCACGGGGTAGGCGGCGGCCTCGCGGCTGTACGGGTGGGTCCATTCCGAAGCCAGCAGGGTCTCGGCCGTGTGCGGCGCGTTCTTGAGCGGGTTGTCGTCCTGGGGCAGGCGGCCCTGCTCGATGGCGCGGATTTCCTCGCGGATGGCGATCATGGCGTCCACGAAGCGGTCCAGCTCGTACAGGCTTTCGCTTTCGGTGGGCTCCACCATCAGCGTGTTGGGCACGGGGAAGGACAGCGTGGGCGCATGGAAGCCGTAGTCGATCAGGCGCTTGGCCACGTCCTCGGCCATGACGCCCGTGCTTTCCTTGAACTGGCGCAGGTCCAGGATGCACTCGTGCGCCACATGGCCGTGCTCGCCCGCGTACAGCGTGGGGTAGTGGTCGCGCAGCCGGGCGCTGATGTAGTTGGCGCTGAGGATGGCGGTCTCGGTGGCCAGGGTCAGGCCCTGGGCGCCCATCATGCGGATGTACATCCAGCTGATGGGCAGCACGGCCGCATTGCCCAGCGGCGCGGCACTGATCGCGCCCGTGCCGCCCGCAAGGCCCGTGGTGGCATGGCCGGGCAGGAAGGGGACGAGGTCCTCGACCACGCAGACCGGGCCCACGCCCGGGCCGCCGCCGCCGTGCGGGATGCAGAAGGTCTTGTGCAGGTTCAGGTGGCTGACATCGCCGCCGAAGCTGCCCGGCGCGGCCAGGCCCACCAGGGCGTTCATGTTGGCGCCGTCCACGTAGACGCGGCCGCCGTGGTCATGCACCAGCTTGCACAGCTCCTTGACCTGGGTCTCGAACACGCCGTGCGTGCTGGGGTAGGTGATCATGATGCAGGCCAGGTTGGCACTGTGCTGCTCGCACTTGGCCGCCAGGTCCGCCATGTCGACGTTGCCGTTGGCGTCGCAGGCGGTGACCACCACCTGCATGCCCACCATCTGCGCGCTGGCGGGGTTGGTGCCGTGGGCGCTGCTGGGAATCAGGCAGACGTTGCGGTGCGACTGGCCCCGGCTCGCATGCCAGCCCTTGATGGCCAGCAGGCCCGCGTACTCGCCCTGGCTGCCGGCATTGGGCTGCAGGCTGATGCCGGCGTAGCCCGTGGCCTGGCACAGCCAGTCGCGCAGCTGCTTGTCCAGTTCCGCATAGCCCTGCTGCTGGTCGGCCGGGGCAAAGGGGTGCACCTGGGCGAATTCGGGCCAGGTGATGGGAATCATCTCGCTGGTGGCGTTGAGCTTCATGGTGCAGGAGCCCAGCGGGATCATGCTGCGGTCCAGCGCCAGGTCCTTGTCCGACAGCTGGCGGATGTAGCGCAGCATGGCGGTCTCGGAGCGGTGGGTGTTGAACACCGGGTGTGTGAGGAAGGCGCTGCTGCGGCGCAGGCCGTCGGGAATCAGCGGCTCCACGCCCTTTTCGAAGGCGGTGAAGCTGGGCAGGGCCTGGCCGTCCCGGGCGAAGATCTTCCACAGCAGCTCGACATCGGCGCGCGTGGTGGTCTCGTCCAGCGAGATGCACAGGTATTCCTTGAAATACACGCGCAGGTTGGCGCCCAGGGACACGGCACGCTCCACGATGGCCTGGGTGGCCGCGCCCGTGTGCAGGCTCAGCGTGTCGAAGCTGGGCGCCTCGCGCAGCGGCGCGCCCAGCTCGGCCAGGCCGCGCGCCAGGATGGCCGTGTACGAGGCCACGCGGCGGGCGATGCGCTCCAGGCCCTCGGGGCCGTGGTAGACGGCGTACATGCTGGCCACCACGGCGGGCAGCACCTGGGCCGTGCAAATGTTGGAGGTGGCCTTTTCGCGGCGGATGTGCTGCTCGCGCGTCTGCAGTGCCAGGCGGTAGGCGGGCTTGCCGTGCACGTCCACGCTCACGCCGACCAGGCGGCCGGGCAGGGAGCGCTTGAACTCGTCGCGGCAGGCCATGAAGGCGGCGTGCGGGCCACCGGCGCCCATGGGCATGCCAAAGCGCTGGGTGGTGCCCACCACGATGTCGGCACCCCATTCGCCGGGCGGCGTGATCAGGGTCAGCGCCAGCAGGTCGGTGGCCACGATGAAGGCGGCCTGCTTGCCATGGGCCTTGTCCACGTCGGCGCGCAGATCGTCGATGCGGCCGCTGGTGGCAGGGTACTGGGCCAGCACGGCGAAGTAGTCGCCCTCCATCAGCTGGTTCCATTCCTCCAGCGAGTTGGCCAGCAGCACCTCGATGCCCAGCGGCGCGGCGCGCGTCTGTATCACCTCGATGGTCTGGGGGTGGGCATCGCCGGCCACCACGAAACGGTTGCTCTTGCTTTTGACGGAGCGCTTGGCCAGCGTCATGGCCTCGGCGGCCGCCGTGGCCTCGTCCAGCATGGAGGCGTTGGCAATCGGCATGGCCGTCAGGTCGCAGACCATGGTCTGGAAGTTGACCAGGGCCTCCATGCGGCCTTGCGAGATCTCGGCCTGGTAGGGCGTGTAGGCCGTGTACCAGGCGGGGTTCTCGAGAATGTTGCGCAGGATGACGCCGGGCGTGTGCGTGCCGTAGTAGCCCTGGCCGATGAAGCTTTTGAGCAGCTGGTTGCGGCCTGCCAGCGCCTTGAGTTCGGCCAGCGCCTGGGCCTCGGTGGCCGCTGGCGGCAGCGCCATGGGCTGGTGGCGCCGGATGGAGGGCGGGACGATGGCGTCGATCAGCGCATCGCGCGATGCCGCGCCGATGGCGCTGAGCATGTGGGCCTCGTCTTCGGGCGCGATGCCGATATGGCGGGCCACGAATTCGGTGGCGTTCTCGAGGGCGGCAAGGGGCTGGGTGGAGGACATCAGCATGGAGGGACCTGTCTCAAAAGCTGAAAAGCGCCAGGGCGGGCCCTGGCGCCCGTCCTGGCCGGAAAGTGGCGTCAGTTGCTCTGGGCAAAGGCCGTGTAGGCGGCTTCGTCGAGCAGCGCGGCCAGCTGGCCTGCGTCGCTGAGCTTGACCTTGAAGAACCAGCCTTCGCCCAGCGGGTCGCTGTTGGCCAGGGAGGGGTCGTCGCGCAGGGCCTCGTTGACTTCGACGATCTCGCCGCTGACGGGCATGTAGACATCGGCGGCGGCCTTGACGGACTCGACCACGCCGGCCACATCGCCCTGGTTGAAGCTGGTACCCACGGCGGGCAGGTCGACGAACACCACGTCGCCCAGCGCATCCTGCGCGTGGAGGGTGATGCCGACGATGGCCGCGTCAGGGTTGGCGGCGTTGATCCACTCGTGGTCCTTGGAATACTGGATGCTCATGGCTTGCTCCGATAGAAACTGAAAAAACCTGTGAAAGGCGGTTTGAGAAAGGTCAGTGCGCACTGTAGCGGCATGCGATGGCAGGAAAAACGAATCCGCCGAACTCGATCCACGCCAAGCGCGCAGGCTGTCCTCAACCGCGGTGATAGCGGGGCGCCACGAAGGGCGTGGCCTGCACCTGCATGGGCACGGCCTTGCCGCGCACCATGGCCTGCAGCGTGGTGCCGACGGCGGCGCTGCCCGGCTCCACGTACGCCAGGGCCACGGGCTGGTTCAGCGTGGGCGACAGCAGGCCGCTGGTGACCTGGCCGACCTTGCGGCCGCCGGCATCCAGCAGCTCCGTGCCTTCGCGCACGGGCACGCGCTCCAGGGCCACCAGGCCCACGCGCTTGCGCGTGAGCAGCTCGGGCGACTGCAGCTGGGCCAGCACGGTGGCCGCGCCGGGAAAGCCGCCTTCGCGCTCGCCACCTGCGCGGCGGACCTTCTGCACGGCCCAGTTCAGGGCGGCCTCGGCCGGGGTGGTGGTCGTGTCCAGATCGTTGCCGTACAGGCACAGGCCGGCTTCCAGGCGCAGCGAATTGCGCGCGCCCAGGCCCACGGGCCTGACTTCGGGCTGGGCCAGCAGGGCACGGGCAAAGGCCTCGGCGTGGCTGGCGGGCAAGGAGATCTCGAAGCCGTCCTCGCCGGTGTAGCCGCTGCGCGTGATGTACAGCTCGGCCCCCTCCCAGTCGAAGTGGCCGCCTGTCATGAACACCAGGCCGGCCGTGTCGGGCAGCAGGCGCTCCATGGCGGCTGCGGCCTGCGGGCCCTGCAGCGCCAGCAGGCCCCGGTCGAACTGGGGCTCGATTTCGCAGCGCTGGCCGATGCGGGCCTGGATGTGCGCCAGGTCTTCATGCTTGCAGGCGCCGTTGACGATCAGGAACAGGTCGTCCTCGCGGCGCACGAACATCAGGTCGTCCAGAATGCCGCCCGCGTCGTTGAGCAGCAGGCCGTAGCGCTGGCGGTGTTCGCCCAGGCCCAGCACGTCCATGGGCAGCAGCGATTCCAGCGCCGCGCCGGCATCCGGGCCGCGCAGGCTGATCTGGCCCATGTGCGAGACATCGAACAGGCCTGCCGCCTCGCGCGTGTGCAGGTGCTCGGCCATCAGCCCCTGCGGGTATTGCACGGGCATGGAGTAGCCGGCAAACGGCACCATGCGCGCGCCCAGTTCCTGGTGCAGGTCGAACAGCGGGGTCCTGAGCAGATCGGTGGTGGAGGCAGCGGACAAGGAGGGCTCTCTTTCAGGCAAGGAACAAGGCATAACGCCATCCCGGTCCTCCGGGATGTGCTGCCCTGCTGTCCGCTTTACCTGAGAGATTCACCCGCACCTTCCATGCGTGGGGCTTGCTCCTTCGGTGGATGGGGCACACCGCCGTGCCCTGCATCTCTCTCCAGCTAGGAACGCCTGCGGCCGTGGCGGCAGGCGGTGCCAGTCCTTTTGCCTGAGCGTTCGGGGCGAACCCTGCGCCTTCGGCGGTGCCGCTGCCTGCGACCGTTGCGGCCGGGCGGGCACTCTCTCCTGACCGGCGCATTCTAGCTGCGGCCAGCGTCCGCGCGGCTTCGGGATTTCCGCGGGCCGACTGCAACTCCATGCGCTTGCCTGCATGGATGCATTTGCAAATTGCATAACTGTCTAAAAAATCTCCTACATTGAGGTGCATCGATATATGAAATCTCGTGAGCGAGAAGGAAGAAGCGCACATGCAGCAGACGCTGGGAGACACATTGGCCTGGCCGGCACGTTACCTGCCGAACAAGGAAGCCCTGGTCGCGTGGGAGGGCGGCGAGCGCCGCGCCTGGACCTACGCCCAGCTCGATGCCGAAGTCAACCGCCACGCCCATGGCCTGGCCGAGCTGGGCATAGGCCATGGCGACGTGGTCGCAGCCTTTCTCTACAACACGCCGGCCTTTGTCTTCACCATGCTGGCGGCCGCGCGCCTGGGCGCCATCTTCAACCCCATCAACTACCGGCTGGCGGCGCAGGAGCTGGCCTTCATCCTCAAGGACGGCGCAGCGCGCGCCCTGGTCTTCGAGCACGAGGGCGGCGAGGTGGCCGCACGCGCCCAGGCCCTGCTCAAGGCCGAAGGCGGCGGCACTGGAACGGGCATCGAGCACTGGATCTTTGCCGACGATGCCCCGGCCGACCCGCTGCCGGTCTGGGCCACGCAGCGCCTGTCCGCCCTGGCCAGGGGCCGCAGCAGCGCGCCGCCCCAGGCCCATGTGCGCGAGAGCGACCCCTGCATCCTCATGTACACCAGCGGCACCACGGGCCGGCCCAAGGGCGTGCTGCATACGCACCGCAGCAAGCTGGCGCACAACGCCCTCATGCACCAGACCATGCAGTTCACGCGCGACGACGTGGGCCTGGCCATGGCGCCGCTCAACCACACGGCCGAGCTGCACACCAGCTTTCTGCCGCGCCTGCAGGCCGGCGCCACCCAGGTGCTGCTGCGCCGCTTCGACGTGGCCGAGGCCTGGCGCCTGATCCGCGAAGAGCGCGTGAGCTTCTTCTTCGCGGCGCCCACCATGATCACCATGCTGCTGGCCGACCCCATTGCCTCGCCTGAGCAGGCGCCCGCGCTGAGGCTGGTGGAGTACGGCGGCGCCTCCATGGCGCCGCACCTGATCCGCGAATGGACGCGCAAGGTCGGCTGCGACCTGGTCCAGGTCTACGGCACCACGGAAATGGGCCCCTGCATGTCCGTCCTGCTGCCGCGCGAGCAACTCTCGCACGCGGGCTCGGCCGGACTGCCCTCCATGGGCCATGACCTCATCGTGGCCCGCCTGCGCGAAGACAACGCCCCCACCGACCCGGCCGAGGCCTGCCTGCCCGGCGAGGTGGGCGAAATCCTCGTGCGCGGCCCCTGCATGATGGCCGGCTACCTCAACCGCCCCGACGCCAACACCCGCGCCCTGGCGCACGGCTGGTACCACACGGGCGACCTGGGCCACATCGACGACGACGGCTATCTCTGGATCCGCGACCGCATCGACTACATGATCAATTCGGGTGCCGAGAACGTCTATCCCCGCGAAGTGGAAGACGCACTGGTCGAACACGCCGACGTGCTCGAGGTCGCCGTCATCGGCGAGGCCGACGAGCGCTGGGGCCAGATCGTCGCCGCCCACGTGGTTGCCAAGCCGGGCGCCACACCCACGGCCGAGGCGCTGGACGCCTTCCTGGTCCACGGCGACCGCCTGGCTGCCTACAAGCGCCCGCGCCGCTACCACTTCCGCGAGGCCCTGCCCAAGACGGCCAGCGGGAAGATACAGAAGCAGTTGCTGAGGGTGGTGGTGGCAGCCTGAGGCTGCGGCCTGCGTTTACTTCTGCGCAGTACAGCACTGCGCCATCGAGTTGCGCAGCCACCGATGCATGGCATCCCCCTGCTTGCGCACATGCCAGGCCTGCTGGTAGGCGAACTCGGGCAGCTCCAGCGGAGGAGTGAAGCGGCGCAGCGTTTTGTGGCGGCGCAGGTCACCGATGGCGCGGCTGCCCACGGTCAGCACGAGGTCGGTGCCTGCCAGCACCTCCAGCGCCGCGCTCCAGTGGGGCAGGGCCAGCACCACGCGGCGGCTCAGGCCTTGGGCGGCCAGCGCCCGTTCGATCTCCTCGCTGGCGTCGGGCCGCATGGCCAGCATGACGTGCGGGCGCTGCAGCCAGTCCTGCAGTGACAGCCCGCCGCGTGCCGGCAGCACGGCCTGGTCGGCCACGCTCACGAACTGTTCCTGGAACAGATCCTGCACCTCGATGCCCTCGGGCAGGTCGGGTGCGTCGGGGAAGGGGCCCAGGGCCAGGTCCAGTTCGCCATCGGCCAGCTGGGCCAGCATCACCTCGCGCGTGGACTGGCTGATGGCCAGGTCCAGCCCGGGTGCGTGCTGGCGCAGATGCCGCATCAGCGGCGGCAGCACGATGCGCGATGCGTAGTCCGACAGCGCCAGCCGCAGCCGTCCGTGTGCGTGGGCCGGGTCGAACTCCGCCTGTGCCAGCAAGCCGTTGAGGCTGCCCAGCGCATCCGCCAGCGGTTGCACCAGGCCTTGTGCGCGTGCCGTCAGCGCCATGCGGCCGCCGCGCCGCACCAGCAACGGGTCGCCCAGATGCTCGCGCAACTGCGCCAGCGAATGGCTCATGGCCGGCTGGCTCTTGTGCAGCCGCAGGGCCGCGCGCGTCACATGTTTTTCGGCCAGCAGGGCGTGCAGGGCCAGCAGCAGGTTGAGGTCGATCCGGCGCAGTTCATCCATTCCATGAATATAGACCGTGCACACAAATGATTTCCATCAACGTGCTGGATGCGAGAGCATGCAGGCATCGATTGACAGAAGAAGAAAGGTCTTGCCGCATGACAGGTAAAAGCACATTCACCGCCCTTGCTCCCGTGGCCCTGGCGCTGCTGGCGGGGGCCATGCTGCCATTCCAGGCTGCCAGCAATGCCCTGGTGGGCCGCCTGCTGGGCCACCCGCTGTGGGGCGCGCTGGCCTCGCTGGCCGTGAGCGTCATGGTCGTGGTGCCTGCACTGTGGGTGCTGCGCGCGCCCGCTCCGGCCATGGCCCAGGCGGCAGCAGGGCCATGGTGGCTATGGATAGGCGGTGTGCTGGGGGCCATCTATGTGGCCAGCGCGGCGGCCGTGACACCCAAGCTGGGCGCAGGCGGCTTCCTGGTCTGTGTGGTGGCGGGGCAGATCGTGGTCTCGGTGCTGGTGGACCACTTCGGCCTGATGGGCCTGGGCGCACGGCCGGTCAGTGCGACGCGCCTGGCAGGCGTGGCCTTGATCCTGGGTGGCGTGCTGCTGGTGGTGCAGGGCGGGACGGCCCGTGCAGCGGCGGCGCCATGAGCGCAGCGAGCACGCCCTGCTTCAGGGGCAAAGGCCCCGGCCTTGCCCGCGTCAGGCGGGCATGCCCGGCGGCACGGCGGCCGGCCTTGCCGCTGGCGGACATTCCTGGCAGGCATCTGCCGTGCCGGGCGGGAGCCGGCCCAGCCGGATGACAAAGCAGGCCCCGCCTGCGGCAGCCGGCTGGAAGAACGCGTCGCCTGCGTGCAGCCTGGCGATGCGCCTGACCACGGACAGGCCCAGGCCATGCCCGTTGACGTGCCGGGTGGCGCTTGCGCGTTCATAGGGCTCGAAAACCTGTCTTGCCGCTTCGGGTGCAAGGCCCGGTCCCTGGTCGCTGACGGAAATCAGCAGGTCACCGGACGCATCGCAGCGGGCGGCCAGGGTGATGTCGCCCGCCTTGGCATATTTGATGGCGTTGCCGACAAGGTTGGAGATGGCGATGCGCACCAGGACAGGGTCGCATTGCCATTGCTGCGGGCCTTGTTCCAGATCCAGTTTCAGGCGATGCCGCCGGGACCAGCCGACGAGCTCTGCAGACTCCTCCAGGAGTTCATCCAATGGCGTCTGCTCCAGTTGCAGCCGGAACGCGCCCGCGTCCAGCCGGTCGCTGATCAGGCAGGTGTCCACCAGGGTCATCAGCCGGCGCGAAGCCCTGCGTATCTGGGACGCCTGCTCGATGAGGGAGTCCGCATCCGTCGTCGGGAACGTCTGCAGCTCGGTCGCGGCGCCGTCCACGATGGTGAGCGGGGTGCGGAACTCGTGGTTGATCATGTTGAAGAACTGGCGCTGTTCCAGCCGCATCTCCCGCTCGCTGTGCAAGGCCGTCTGCAGGGCCTGCTGGGCCGTTTGCAGCTGTGCGGTGCGCTGCAGGACCTTGGACTCCAGCTCGCGCTCGGCCGCCTGGGCGCGTGACAGGGCCTGCATCCGCTCACTGCGCAGGGCGCGCTCCGCCACCCGCGTGCGATTGGTCACCGCCATTCCCAGCAGGATGGCCTCGGAAACACGCCCGGCAAACCACAGCATCTGGGCCGATGGCAGCGCGACATCGGGCAGCAGGCCCTGGGTTCTCAGCAGGTTCAGGATGCCCAGGGCGGATGGCACGGCAAACGCCAGCGCGCCCGGCAGGTATTGCCACTGCCTTCGGACCACCAGCAGGTACAGCACGAAGACGGCGCCGAACGATGTGGACACCAGGGCCGTGAACACCACGGCACGCGAGATCTGCGCATAGCCACCCAACAGTGCCAGGCCCAGTGCGATGGCATTCAGCCAGGCCACCACGCTGAAGAGGTGCGCAGCCCAGATCCAATGGCGACGGAACTCGAACAATTGGCTGAAAAACACCGTCGCCACCACACAGAAGCTGCAGTAGGCGATGGACAGCGCATGCTGGGGCTGGTCGGCGCCGGGCAGCCACAGGCCTTCGGGCCGGTAACGGAAAGCAGCGTAGGCAAAACCGGCTGCCAGGAGCGCGGCGCAAAGAATGTAGAGCCTTTCCCTGAGCCAGCACCACAGGATCAGGCTCATCAGCGTGATGGCCAGGGCCGAGCCCATGTACGCGTAAAGCAGCATGGCGGCCGGCGCCATGCTTCTGCCGGGAAAGACCGCAATGCCCTGGGCTGCCTGGGGGTTGGGCAGCAAGCGGGTGAGCAGTGCCAGAAGCGCTGCGGCTGCCAGGGCTTGCGCCAGCCATCGCATTGCAGAATCCGTTGGCCAGTGCCTCCGGCGGCCTTCGGTGGGATTGTCTTGGGTGTGGATCAAGGGGCCGATTGGTTGATGTGGCGAGCGCCCATGCATGCCCGACGTCAGGGTCAGTGCATGGGCGTGCACGTTTGCGGGAGGCATTGTGCACCGGCCGCCGTTGCGGGAAAGCGCTGCCGGGTGTCTGCGGATGCCTGCCGGGTGCCCCAATGCAACAGGCCGCCCCACTGCGGATAAGCGGGGCGGCCTGTAACGGGTTCCTGAGGGGATCACGCATCCGGGCGCTGGCGGTAGTCGGCGGGGCTGGGTGAATGGTTTTGCTGCGCCGGTAAGCGTGCTCCCATGCAGACAAGTGTGCGCGTTTGGCCTCAGAAAATGCTGCTTTATTTCTTCAAAACAGGCGTTGCTACAGAAAATTATTCTGCACCTGCCTGTTTTGCAGTAGATTGCCGGCCATGGACATCCTCGACAGAAAGATTCTTTCCGCCCTGCAGGCCAACGCGCGCGCCAGCCTGCAGGAAATCGGCGCGGCCGTGGGCCTGAGCGCCTCGCCCTGCTGGGCACGCATCAAGAAGCTGGAAGAGGCGGGGGTGATCGAGGGCTATACCGTGCGCCTGAACCCGCTGGCGCTGGGCCTGGGCGATACGGTGCTGGTGCAGGTCACGCTGGACAGCCATTCGGACAACACGCTGGAGAAATTCGGCGAGATGCTGGCGACCATTCCCGAGGTGGTGGAGGCGCACCTGGTCTCGGGCGAGTACGACTACCTGCTGCGCGTCGTCGTCAAGGACACGCGCGACTACGAGCGCCTCCTGCGCGAGAAGCTCTACAAGATCAAGGGCATACGCCACAGCCAGTCCAGCTTTGTGCTGCGCACGTTGAAGAAGGCCGACCTGCCGCTGGGGGTCTGAAGTCCATGCCCTCTGGCCAGGCGCCGCCGCCCGCTCCCTACCGCGAACACTCCCCGCCGCCCGCCTTGCAGCCGCACTTCCAGTGCCTGTGGAGCAGCACCGTGGCCCCGGACTATGCCGGCGGCTTTCTCGTGGTGCCCGATGGCTGCGTGGACATCGTCTGCAAGGGCGGGCGGCTGCTGGCCGTGGGGCCTGACAGGGTGGCTGCGCGGCCCGCGCTCGTGCCGGGGTCCGAGGTATGGGGCGCGCGCTTCGGCCCCGGTGCGGCCAGCGCCTGGCTGGGCCTGCCCATGGACGAGATCGTGGGGCAGGCGGTGGAACTGGGCGATCTGCTGGGGCCGCGCGCGCGCGAGTGGGTGCATCGCATCAACGATGCGCAGCCGGGCGCAGGGCAGGCCGTGTTCATCCATGGACTGTTGCAAATGGGCCGCGACGCACCAGTGCCGGACCGGCAGGCCATGCAGCTGTTCGGTGTGGCGGCTGCAGCCGGGCGGGACGAATCCGGTGTGCTGGCCGCCATGCGCGCGCAGCTGGACATGTCCGAGCGCAGCCTGCGCCGCCTGTGCCACGCGCAGTTTGGCTACGGCCCCAAGACGTTGGAGCGCGTGCTGCGCTTTCAGCGCCTGCTGGCCCTGGCACGGTCTGACCGGCAGGCAGGTCTTGCGGCCCTGGCGGCGGAGGCCGGCTATGCGGACCAGGCGCATCTGTCGCGCGAGGTGAGGGCGCTGTGCGGCATCACGCCCCGCGCTGCCCTGCAGCAACTGCTGGATTGAGCGGCCCGGCTGGCCGTTTTGTTCAAGATGCCATGCCCCTGCGTGGCCGATGATGGCGGCCTACCGACATTCAATGGAGCATCACATGGGCATCAGGGGCAACAACCACCAGATCGACAACATCGAATTCAACGTGGCCGACATCGCACGCAGCAAGGCGTTCTACGGCGAGGCCTTCGGCTGGACTTTCACCGACTACGGGCCGAGCTACACCGAGTTCAGCGACGGCCGGCTGACGGGCGGCTTCACCACGGGCGAGGAGGTGCGGCCCGGCGGCCCGCTGGTCATCCTCTACGCCGACGATCTGGCCGAGGCGCAGCGCCGCGTGGAAGCGGCCGGTGCCGTGATCAGCCGCGCGGTGTTCGCGTTCCCGGGGGGGCGCAGGTTCCACTTCACCGATCCGGACAGCTACGAGCTGGCCGTGTGGTCGGCCGATGCCTGAAAGACGACAGCCCGCATCTGCGGGCTGTTTTCATGGGGACTGGGAGGGCGTCAGTCGACGTTGGAGCCCAGCTGCATGTCCTTGTACTTCACGATGTGCGTGCCCTTGACCAGGCGGTAGCCGCCCCAGATCAGCAGGAACAACGGCAGGCCGATATAGGTGGCGACCACGCCGGTCCAGTCGATGCGGTCTGCCATGAAGGCCTCGTAGTTCTGGCCCAGCGTGATCACCATGCACAGCACGAAGGCGAAGATGGGGCCGAACGGGAACCACGATGCACGGTAGGGCAGCCGGTTCAGGTCCAGGCCCTGGGCCTCGTAGCCCTTGCGGAAGCGGTAGTGGCTGATGGCGATGCCCAGCCAGGCGATGAAGCCCGTCATGCCCGACAGATTCAGCAGCCAGATGTAGACCAGCTGGGGGCTGAAGATGTTGGTCAGAAAGCACAGCGCAGCCACGACCGTGGTGGCCAGCAGGGCCATCGTGGGCACGCCGCGCTTGTTGACGTACGAGAACATGCGCGGCGCCATGCGCTGGCAGGCCAGCGTATAGAGCATGCGCGTGGAGGCGTACATGCCCGAGTTGCCGGCCGACAGCACCGAGGTCAGCACCACGGCGTTCATCACGGCGGCGGCCGACAGCAGGCCCGCGCGCTCGAAGACCAGGGTGAAGGGGCTCACGCTGATGTCGCCCAGGTCGTTCTTGAGCAGTTGCGGATCGGTGTAGGGGATCAGCAGGCTGATGACCAGGATGGCCAGGACGTAGAACAGCAAAATGCGCCAGAACACCTGGCGCACGGCGCGGGGCACGTTCTTGGCGGGGTTCTCGGATTCGCCAGCGGCAATGCCGATCAGCTCCGTGCCCTGGAAGGAAAAGCCCACGATCATG
Organism: Delftia sp. WSY_22; assembly: GCF_043104185.1. Taxonomy (NCBI): domain Bacteria; kingdom Pseudomonadati; phylum Pseudomonadota; class Betaproteobacteria; order Burkholderiales; family Comamonadaceae; genus Delftia; species Delftia sp. WSY_22. Next base: position 329,716 of record NZ_JBICKN010000018.1, on the reverse strand, counting down.
GCCACGCCGATCAGCGCCGAGAAACCGCCTGCAAAGGGCGCATCGCCCTGGCTCCACAGGGCAAAGTTGCCCCAGATGCCTTCAGGCGCGCCGCCCCGCACGATGCCCAGGATCATGAGCACGCCCACGCCGATGAAGAGGATGACGGTGGTCACCTTGATGGCGGCGAACCAGTACTCGGCCTCGCCGAAGCCTTTGACCGAGATGGCGTTGAGGCCGAACATGATGGCCAGGAACAGGGCGCTCCACAGCATGCCGTTGCCGTCGGGGAACCAGTAGGCCATGACCAGCTGGGCGGCCACCAGGTCCACGGCAATGGTGACGGCCCAGTTGTACCAGTAGTTCCAGCCCAGCGCGAAGCCGAAGCCTTCGTCCACGTAGCGCGCGCCGTAGGTGGCGAACGAGCCCGAGACGGGCAGGTTCGCGGCCATTTCGCCGAGGCTGGTCATGAGGAAGTAGACCATCAGGCCCACGATCATGTAGGCCAGCAGGGCGCCGCCGGGGCCGGCCTGCGATATGGTGGCGCCCGAGGCAACGAAGAGGCCGGTGCCGATGGAGCCGCCGATGGCGATCATGGACAGATGCCGCGCCTTGAGTTCGCGCCTGAGTGCGGTGGGAGCGGCGTTCTTGGAGTTGTCTGCTGCCATGGATGTGTCGATGGTTGGATCAGATCCCGCGTGGCCGCTGGCCGGCGCGGGGGCAGGAATGCAAAACAGGTAAAAACAAAAGAGCCGCGCTGTCGCGGCCCCATCAAGGTGCATGCACCACGAAAAGGCGTGATTGTCCGAGAACGCAGCCATCGTGGAAAGGCAGCAGTTTAATCTCCCTTCACCCGCATAAGCCGATCTGAATCAGCACCCACTGTGTGTGCGGCGCCACGCCAGCTCGGCTGGCCGCTGCCGCCTCACCACTGTGTCTGCGCCAGCAGCAGTTGTGCCAGTGCCTTGATGCGCGGCGAAGCCTGGCGCGTGCGCGGGTAGACCAGGGACAGCTCGCGGGCGCGGCCTTCGTGCTGGGGCAGCAGCCGCACCAGCCTGCCCGCCTGCAGGTGCTCGCGCACCGCGAACTCCATGACCTGGGCCACGCCCAGGCCGCCCAGCGAGCCTTCCACCAGCGGATCGCCGCTGTCGAAGGTCACGGTCTGCGGCGCCGGCCAGTCCAGCATCTCGCCGTTGCCCGCCAGGAACTGCCAGGGCACGCGCCGGCCCAGGTAGTGGTTGTAGACGGCCATGCAGCTGTGCTGTGCCAGCTCCTGCAGCGTCTGCGGCGTGCCGCGCGCCGCCAGGTAGGCGGGCGAGGCCACGGTCACCCAGCGCAGCGGCGGCAGGGCGCGGGCGATCATGCGGCTGTCTGCCAGCGGGCCGATGCGCACGGCCGCGTCAAAGCCTTCTTCCACCATGTCCACCATGCGGTCGGTGAAGCTGGTGTCGATCTGCAATTGCGGATGCTCGCGCAGCAACTGCCCCAGCAGCGGCACCAGCACGATGCGGCCCAGCATGGACGGCGCCGTCATGCGCAGCACGCCGCTGGGCGCGCAGCGCCGGTCGCTGACCAGCTGGCGCGCCTCCTCCAGCCCGGCGATCAGCGGGGCGCAGCGGTCCACCAGCGCGCAGCCGTCTGGCGTGAGCGACACGCTGCGCGTATTGCGGTGCAGCAGCCGCGTGCCCAGGTCTTTCTCCAGCTGCGCCACGGCGCGCGATATGCGGGACTGGCTGGTGCCCAGCAGGCTTGCCGCCTGGGTGAAGCTGCGGCTTTCGGCCACCTTGATGAGCAATTGAACGGCGTTGAGGTCCATGGCGATGGCAAGTTTGATTGATTCGATTTTGCATAAGAAAAATGAATATCTGATGTTTATCTTCAGAAATGCATTAATTAGGATCGCTCCCATGCTTGTGAACGACTCCCCCGCTGGCGCCCTGCGCCACCCGCGCGCCGCGCTGGCGCTGCTGTCCCTGTCCCAGTTGCTGATTGCGCTGGATGCCACCATCGTCTTCGTCGCGCTCGACGCCATGGGCCAGCAGCTGCAGATGGATGCGCACCACCTGCAATGGGTGGTCAGTGCCTACAGCGTGGCCTTTGGCGGCTGCCTGCTGCTGGGCGGGCGCTGTGCGGACCTGCTGGGCAAGCGGCGCATGTATGTGGCGGGGATGGCGCTGTTCGGCCTGGCCTCGCTGGTCGGCGGCTTCGCCTCCCAGCCCTGGCAACTGGTGCTGGGCCGCGCAGGGCAGGGCGTGGCAGGGGCGTTGCTGTTTCCGGCCACGCTGTCGCTGATCAATACCTTGTATGCGGCCGGGCCCGAGCGCAACCGCGCCCTGGCCGTGTGGAGCATGGCGTCGGCCGGCGGGCTGGCGGCCGGCGCGCTGCTGGGCGGCGTGCTCACGCAGACGCTGGGCTGGAACTGGGTGCTGTGGGTGCTGGTGCCCGTGGCCTGGCCGTGTGCCATGGCGGCGCTGCGCTTTCTGCCGCCCTCGGCCCGTACCGGGCGTGCCGCACCGGGCCAGGGCTTTGATCTGGCCGGTTGCCTGAGCGTGACCGTGGGCAGCAGCCTGCTGGTGACGGCCCTGGTGCAAGGCCCTGAATGGGGTTTTGCCAGCGCCGCCACGCTGGGGACGCTGGCCGTGGCCATGGCGGCGCTGGTCCTGTTCTGGCGCATCGAGGCGCGCATCGCCTCGCCGCTGATGCCGCTGTCCCTGCTGCGCGTGCCCAGCCTGCGCTCGGCCATGCTGCTGACCATGATCTTCATGAGCAGCTTTGGCGTGCAGTACTACTTTCTGGCGCTGTACTTCCAGCAGATCTACGGCTGGAGCCCGCTGCAGGCCGGCCTGGCCTTCCTGCTGCCCACGGCGGTCTGCACGCTGGGCATCCGCTGGGCCGAACACTGGCTGCACCGCTCCACGCCGCGCACCGTGCTCATGGGCGGCTGGGCCGCAGGCACCCTCGGCCTGGCGTACATGGCCTGGGCACTGCCGCTGGGCGGCAGCTATGTCTGGCTGGTGCCGGGCTTTGTGGTGCTCAGCCTGGGCCAGGGCGCCAGCTGGACCGCCATGTGGGTGGTCGCCGGCCAGGGCGTGGCGGCTGCGCAGCAGGGCGTGGCCTCGGGCATTGCGGCCACGGCCCAGCAGGTGGGCGCAGCGATGGGGCTGGCCCTGCTGGTGATGGTGGCCACGGCGCCGCTGGCCGGTATCACGGCGCCCGATGCGCTGCGCGAGGCCACGGCCCGGGGGCTGCAGCAGGCCGAATGGGGTGCCGCGCTGATCGCGCTGCTGGGGTGGGTGGTGTCGGCGGCCATGCGCCGCGCACCGGCAATCCAGTCCGTGCCGGGCGCGGAGCAGCCTGCCTGCTCGCCTTGAGGTCACTGGCCCGCAGTTACCATCTGCGGCGGCTTTGCACACCCCTCACCACCAACCCACATGGCAGAAACGAGCATCTCCAGCGACTGGGTCCGGCATTCGCAGCTGGGCGCAGGCCTGGAGCGCATCGAGGCCTACTTCGGCGGGCACGGCTATGCGCCCCACAGGCACGACACCTACGCGCTGGGCCTGACGCTGTCCGGCGTGCAAAGCTTTGCCTACCGCCGCAGCCAGCGGCACAGCCTGCCCGGTGGCGCCATGGTGCTGCACCCTGACGAATTGCATGACGGCCACGCGGGCACCGACGCAGGTTTTCGCTACCGCATGGTCTATGTGGAGCCGGCCCTGATCCAGCAGATGCTGGGCGGCAGGCCCTTGCCTTTCGTCGAGGGAGGACTTTCGGCTGATCCCCGGCTCAAGGCTGCGCTGCTGCCCTTGCTGCAATGCCTGGGCGAGGACCTTGAGCCGCTGGCACGCGACGATGCCCTCTACGACCTGGCGCTGGCCCTGGAGGCCGTGGCCGGTCGGCGCAAGCTCAGGCGTCTGCCGGACCTGGTGGCCGTGGAGCGCGCCCGCGCCTGCATCCATGATTCGCTGGAGCAGGGCGTAACCCTGGAGGCGCTGTCCCAGGCCAGCGGCCTGGACCGCTGGCGATTGTGCCGGGATTTCCGCGCGCTCTACGGCACCAGCCCCTACCGCTACCTGAGCATGCGCCGGCTGGACACCGTGCGGCGCCTACTGCTGGCGGGGCAGCCCGTGGCCGAGGCTGCCCTGCAGGCCGGGTTCTTCGACCAGAGCCACATGGCACGCCAGTTCGCCATGGCCTATGGCGTGCCGCCCGCACGCTGGCTCAGGCGCCTGGGCGCGGCCTGAGCTGCACGATCGTGCAAGACCGCAGGGAAGGCGCTTCCTAGCATGGAGGCTTCACACGCTTTCATAAGGTCTGCCCATGACGTTCCCCGTTGAAAACCGCCCCTACGAGGCCATCAACTTCCCTGACAAATTCAGCCGCTTCACCGGCCAGTGGAGCCCCCGCGTCGTCGCCGAGATGAACGACTACCAGTTCAAGATCGTGCGCGTGCAGGGCGAGTTCATCTGGCACTCGCATGCCGAAACGGATGAAGCCTTCCTGGTGCTGGACGGCGAGCTGCGCATCGACTTCCGTGATGGCCATGTGCTGCTGCGCCAGGGCGAGCTCTACGTGGTCCCCAAAGGCACGGAGCACAAGCCCAGCGCCGAGCGGGAAGCCCGCCTCATGCTGATCGAGCCGCGCGGCGTGCTGAACACCGGGGAGGAAGGCGGCGAGAGGACGGCGTTGAACGACGTGTGGGTTTAGCCAGCCCGTAGCCATCCCATGAACAAAGGGCGCCGCAGCGCCCCTTGTTTCCTGGAGTGCGGAGCGCTCAGCCCAGCAGCAGCGCGTCGTCTGCCAGCTTTTCGCCGCGCACTTTCTCGAACATTTGCAGCAGGTCGGGCACGTCCATGCGGGCGCGTTCCTCGCCGCTGACGTCGAGCACGACCTGGCCCTGGTGCAGCATCACGGTGCGCTCGCCCACGTCCAGCGCCTGGCGCATGCTGTGGGTGACCATCATGGTGGTGAGCTTGGCCTCGGAGACGATGCGCGCCGTCAGCTGCAGCACGAAGTCGGCCGTGCGCGGGTCGAGCGCGGCGGTGTGCTCGTCCAGCAGCAGGATGCGCGAAGGCTGCAGCGCCGCCATCAGCAGGCTCACGGCCTGGCGCTGGCCGCCCGACAGCAGGCCGATGCGGTCGGTCAGGCGGTTTTCCAGGCCCAGGCCCAGGATGGACAGGCGTTCGCGGAAGTTGTCGCGCATCTCGGCCTTGACGGCGCGGCTCAGGCGGCGGAAGGTGCCGCGGCGCTGGGCCAGGGCCATGTTTTCCTCGATGGTCAGGTCCTCGCAGGTGCCCGCCATGGGGTCCTGGAAGACGCGGGCCACGCGCTCGGAACGTGCCCACACTGGCAGGCGCGTCATGTCCTGGCCGGCGATCTCGATGCGGCCCTTGTCCACGGACAGGTCGCCCGAGACGGCGTTCAGGAAGGTGGACTTGCCGGCGCCGTTGGAGCCGATGACGGTGACGAACTGGCCGTCGGGAATGTCCAGCGACATGCCGCGCAGCGCCCGCGTTTCGATGGGCGTGCCGGGGTTGAAGGTGATTTCGAGTTGTTGTGCGCTCAGCATGAGTGCAATCTCCGGTATTTCTTCGTTCAGTCGCTCAAGGCGTGGTGCTTGAACTGACGCGGTCCAAACTCAGGGACGCCGAGCAAGGGCCGCCCCGCAGCGATGGCGTCGTTCCCCTCCCTCGCGCAGCGAGTAGAGAGGGGGAAGCGGCATAGCCGCTCAGGGGGTGTCATTTCCTTTGCGCAAACTTGCGCTTCAGTTGGGGGATCACCAGGGCGACGGTCACCAGCAGCGCGGTGACAAGGTTCAGATCCTGGGCCTTGAGGCCGATGAAATCGCTGTTGAGGGCCGCTGCGATGAAGAAGCGGTACACGATGGCGCCCACCACCACGGCCAGCGTGGCCCAGACGATGCGGCGCGAAGGCAGGATGGACTCGCCCACGATCACGGCAGCCAGGCCGATGACGATGGTGCCGATGCCCATCGAAATGTCCGAGCCGCCCTGGGTCTGCACGAACAGCGCGCCGGCCAGGCCGACCAGGCCGTTGGAGATCGCCATGCCCAGCAGGATCATGGCGCCGGTGTTCACGCCCTGCGAGCGTGCCATGCGGGCGTTGGAGCCCGTGGCGCGGATGGCCAGGCCCCGTTCGGTGGCGAAGAACCAGTCCAGGCCCAGCTTGGCCAGCACGACGATGACGAACAGGATCAGCGGGCGCATCACATAGTCGGCCACGCTGTCGGGCTGCAGCAGGGTGAACAGCGTGGTCTCGTTGATCAGCGGCACGTTGGGGCCGCCCATGATGCGCAGGTTGACCGAGTACAGCCCGATCATCATCAGGATGGAGGCCAGCAGGTCCATGATCTTCAGGCGCACATTGAGCCAGCCCGTGATCAGGCCCGCGACGGCGCCAGCGGCCGTGCCGGCCAGCGTGGCCAGCCAGGGATTGGTGCCCGTGGAAATCAGGATGGCGCAGACGGCGCCGCCCAGCGGAAAGCTGCCGTCCACCGTGAGGTCGGGAAAGCGCAGCAGTCTGAACGAGATGAAGACGCCCAGCGCCACCAGGCTGAAGATCAGGCCGATCTCGACGGCACCGAGCAATGAAAAGAGGGACATAGGAAGAGCGACAGGCGCGTGGGAACGGAAAACGACTTAAAAAAAGGGCAGGGCCATGTTGCCATGGCGCCTGCCACCGTGGGCGCACTGCCCGGGTTGGTCCCGGGCAGGCAAACCCCGGGTATTACTTGATCACCTGGGCGGCCGACTTGACCAGCGCGTCGGACAGCTTGACGCCCTGCTTCTCGGCGGCGCCCGGATTCACGAACAGCTCCATCTTGGTGCTGACTTCGGTCTTGAGGTCGCCGGGCTTCTCGCCCTTGAGGATGCGCACCACCATGCGGCCGGTCTGCTCGCCCAGATCGCGGTAGTTGATGCCCAGGGCAGCCACGGCGCCGCGCTTGACGGAGTCGGTGTCCGAGGCCACCAGCGGGATCTTGGCGTCCTGGCCGACCTTGACCAGCGACTCGTAGGCCGAGACCACGTTGTTGTCGGTGTTGGTATAGATCACATCGACCTTGCCGACCAGGCTGCGTGCAGCGCTGCTGACGTCCACGGAGCGGGGAGCGGCGGCTTCCACCAGGGTCATGCCCAGCTTGGGCAGCAGGGTCTTGAGTTCCTTGACGACCACGGCGGAGTTGGCCTCGCCGGGGTTGTAGACCATGCCCACGCGCTTGGCGTTGGGCACGACCTGCTTGACCAGCTCCATCTGCTTGTCCAGGGCCAGCAGGTCGGACACGCCGGTCACGTTGTTCTTGGAAGGCTCCCAGCTGGGCACCAGCTTGGCGGCCACGGGGTCGGTCACGGCGGAGAACACCACGGGCACGGTCTTGGTGGCGGCGACCACGGCCTGGGCCGAGGGCGTGGCGATGGCGACGATGGCATCAGGCTTGTCGCCGACGAACTTGCGAGCGATCTGCGCGGCCGTGCCGGTGTTGCCCTGGGCACTCTGGTACTGCCACTTGAGGTTCTTGCCGGCTTCGTAGCCTGCTTCCTTGAGCGCGGCCTGCACGCCGTCGCGCACGGCGTCGAGTGCAGGATGCTCGACGATGGCGGTCACTGCGACCGACTTCTCGTCAGCGGCGTGGGCGCCGCCCGCAATGGCGGAAATTGCCAGGGCCAGCGCGCCCAGGGGCGCCCAAGACAAGTGCTTCATACGTGTATCTCCAACGTGCTTGTGGTTGTTCCTGTTTGCTCAGCAGAAGGCCGCACAGGACGGTCGCGGCGCTTCGCGGCAAAGTCTACTGCAGCCGCCCTGTACGCCTTGGCGTTTGGACGACCCGGTTTTCACCTATAGGTTTGTATCTAAAAATTGGCATGAAATCTGCGGGGAATGCCCTAGGTGCAACTTTTTCATGCGTCTTGGACAGGTTTGGCGATGCAGGTTTGCGTCTTCAAGGGCCTGTTTTTGGCTTTGCCGTGCATTTTTATTGCGTGCGATGGCATTTCGGATGGCCTTCTATGCTTTCTGCACCGATGTTGCTTTGACGAGGCTCAAAGAAAAAGCCTGCACAAGCAGGCTTGGGCAGGCTTCAGAGAAGGGCCGGTGTGGCGCGCGGATCACATGCCCGCGTAGTTCGGCCCTCCGCCGCCTTCGGGCGTGACCCAGACGATGTTCTGCGTGGGGTCCTTGATGTCGCAGGTCTTGCAGTGCACGCAGTTCTGGGCGTTGATCTGCAGGCGCTTGCCGCCCTGGGCCGTGTCGTCCACGAACTCGTAGACGCCGGCTGGGCAGTAGCGCTGCTCGGGGCCTGCGTACTTGGTCAGGTTGATGGCCACGGGCACCGAGGCGTCCTTGAGCGTCAGGTGGGCGGGCTGGTCTTCGGCGTGGTTGGTGTTGCTGATGAAGACGCTGGACAGGCGGTCGAAGGTCAGCTTGCCATCGGGCTTGGGGTAGTCGATGGGCTTGCACTCGGCCGCCGGCTTCAGGTAGGCGTGGTCGGGCTTGTCGCGGTGCAGCGTCCAGGGGATGTTGCCCTTGAGCACGAACTGCTCGATGCCGTTCATCAGCGTGGCCGTGGTCAGGCCCTTCTTGAACCAGGCCTTGAAGTTGCGCGACTTGTTCAGCTCTTCGTACAGCCAGCTGTTCTCGAAGGCCTGGACATAGGCGCCCAGCTCGTCGCCCTGGCGGCCCGCGACGATGGCGTCATAGGCGGCCTCGGCGGCCAGCATGCCGGTCTTGATGGCGGCATGGCTGCCCTTGATGCGGCTGACGTTCAGGAAACCTGCGTCGCAGCCCACGAGCGCGCCGCCCGGGAACACGAACTTGGGCAGGGACAGCAGGCCGCCGGCCGTGATGGCGCGCGCGCCGTAGCCCAGGCGCTTGGCCGGCTTGATGCCCTTGGACTCGTCGCCTTCCAGGTAGTAGCGGATGTTGGGATGGGTCTTCCAGCGCTGGAATTCCTCGAAGGGGCTCAGGTAGGGGTTGGCATAGTCCAGGCCCGTGATGAAGCCCAGCGTGACCTTGTTGTCGTCCAGGTGGTAGAGGAAGGCGCCGCCGTAGGTCTTGCTGTCCATGGGCCAGCCGGCCGTGTGCATCACGAAGCCGGGCTTGTGGCGTGCCGGGTCGATTTCCCACAGCTCCTTGATGCCCAGGCCGTAGCTTTGCGGGTCCTTGCCGGCGTCCAGCTGGTACTTGGCGATGATCTGCTTGCCCAGATGGCCGCGTGAGCCTTCGGCAAAGATCGTGTACTTGGCGTGCAGCTCCATGCCCAGCTGGAACTCGCCCGTGGGCTCGCCGTCCTTGCCGATGCCCATGTTGCCGGTGGCCACGCCCTTGACCGAGCCGTCCTCGTTGTAGAGCACTTCGGCAGCGGCAAAGCCCGGGAAGATCTCAACGCCCAGTGCCTCGGCCTGCTCGCCCAGCCACTTGACCACGTAGCCCAGGCGAACGATGTAGTTGCCATGGTTCTGGAAGCAGGCCGGCAGCAGGAAGTTGGGCGTGCGCAGGGCGGATTTCTCGCCCAGGAAGACCATGGCGTCATCGGTGACGGGCTGGGTCAGGGGCGCGCCCTTTTCCTTCCAGTCAGGGATCAGCTCGGTCAGCGCACGCGGGTCCATGATGGCGCCCGACAGGATGTGGGCACCGGGTTCCGACCCCTTTTCCAGCACGACGACGGAGACATCCTGGCCTTTTTCGGCCGCCAGCTGCTTGAGGCGGATGGCCGTGGCCAGCCCGCCGGGGCCGCCGCCGACCACCACCACGTCGTATTCCATGGCTTCGCGCGGCCCGTACTGGGCCAGGATTTCTTCGTTCGTCATCGGGGTGTCTCGCTTGGATATTGAAAAACAGGATGGTCGGCAGACCGAACGTTTGTTCGGTTGCAGCGCAAAAGCCGCAATGCGGTGGATTCTATGACGTGCTTGGACCCTGCCGTTGCTGATAGGTGACAGCGCGGGAATCCGCCCTGCTGCACAGTGACCGGGGGCTGCGGGGCATGGTGCCTTGCGGTGGCGCTACAACAAGGAGACTGCAGGCATGCGCATAGAGATTCCAGAATATAAAAAATGGGTTCACGAGATGCGATTCAAAGTGCGCTGGGGCGACATGGACGCCATGGGCCATGTCAACAACGCCATGTACTTCCGCTATCTGGAGACTGCACGCATCGACTGGATGGTTGAAGCGGGCATGGCGCCTACGCCGGGTGGGCAGGGGCCGGTCATCGTCAATGCTTTTTGCAACTTCCACCAGCAGCTGGCCTATCCCGACGAAGTGCTGCTCAAGATGTACGTCAGCGACCCCGGCCGCACCACCTTCGAGACCTGGGGAACCATGGAACGCGTCTCCGAACCCGGCGTGATCTGCGCGGCCGGTGGCGGCACCGTCATCTGGGTGGACTTTCCCAGGCAGAAGGCCGTCGAGCTGCCGGGCTGGGTGCGGGAGATGGTGGGATAGCGGCCCTGGCGCCCTTCAGATGATGTACCTGGGGACTGCACGCCAGGCCGTGGCGCCCGGAGTGCCTGTGGGCGCGGGAGCCTCGCGGATCATCGGGTGAACGACACATGCCGTGTCGTCCATGCCCGCATTCCCCAGGAGGTTCGATATGGATTGGTTGCAAAAGCTGCTGTGCCGGCTGTTTGGCTATCGCTGCCCGTTGAGCATCGAGCTCAACGGCGACAGCATTCTCAACGGCTACGGCGTGGACATCACGCCGGTGCAGCGCATCCAGGCGGCACGCCCCTGGTGGACGCTGGATGACAGGTGCATCAACGGCCTGCGGTTGCAAAAACTCATGCTGACGTTTGCCGACGTGCCGCATAGCAGCCGCGTCACGGTCATCGCCCTGGGCGCTAATGACGGCTTCGGCCTGGTTCCGCCAGACGAGTACCGGGCCGACCTGCTGGAGGCCGTGCGCATCAGCCGGGAATGTGGCTCCACTCCCGTGTTCACGGGCCTGCCCGGCATGCCGCTGGGGCGCTTTCCCGTGGAATGGACGGACAACCTGGACGCCCTGAACGCGGTGATGCACGACGTCGCCACGCAACAGGGCATACCGCACGCCGGCTGGGATGCGGACTTTCGGGGTGACGAAGACCTGAACCCGGATGGCGTGCACCGCACGCAGGCGGCCAGCGACCGATTGGCGCAACTGCTGATCCAGACGATTGACGGGCTACCGCGCTGAGCCTGCAGAGCCGGGCCATTTCAAGCTGTGGGGCACTCAGGCCGTGTCTCGCAGTGCCTGATGTGGGGCCGCCGCCAACCGCTCCTTTGCCAGCCGCGTGCCTGCTGCCAGCGCTTGCAGCTTGCGCCACGCCACGTCGCGGCCCATGGGTGCGAGGCCGCAGTTCGTGCAGGGGAACAGCCGCTCCTTCGGCACGAACTCCAGCGCCCGGCCGATGGTGTCGGCCACCTCTTCGGGGGTCTCGACCACGTCGCTGGCCACGTCGATCACGCCGACCATCACGTCCTTGCCGGCCAGCAGCCTCATCAGGTCGGGCGGCACGTGGGAGTGGATGCACTCCAGGCTCACCTGGTCGATGCGGCTCCTGGCCAGCGCGGGGAACACCGTCTCGTACTGGCGCCATTCATCGCCCAGGGTGCTTTTCCAGTCCGTATTGGCCTTGATCCCGTAGCCGTAGCAGATATGCACGGCCGTCGTGCAGGTCAGGCCCTGCGCCGCACGTTCCAGCGCCTGCACGCCCCAGTCGGCGGCGTCCTTCATGTAGACGTTGAAGGCGGGCTCGTCGAACTGGATGATGTCCACGCCGTCGGCCTGCAGCGCCAGGGCCTCCTGGTTGAGCAGCTCGGCGAAGGCGAAGGCCATCTTCACCCTGTCGCCATAGAAGCGGTCCGCCACGGTGTCGACGATGGTCATGGGGCCGGGCAGCGTGAACTTCAGCTTCTTCCTGGTGTGCGCGCGTGCCAGTTGGGCCTCGAAGGCATGCACGCGGCCCTTCAGGCGCAGGGCCGACACCACCTGCGGCACCATCGCGTCGTAGCGGTTGTCGCGGATGCCCATCTTCACCTTGTTCTCGAAGTCGATGCCCTCGACCTGCTCCAGGAAGCCGTGCACGAAGTGCTGGCGCGACTGCTCGCCGTCGCACACGATGTCCAGGCCTGCGTCTTCCTGGGCCTTGATCCACAGCAGGGTTGCATCGGCCTTGGCCTGGCGAAGCGCATCGCCTTCGGCCTTCCACTGGGGCCAGAGCTTGTTGGTTTCAGCCAGCCAGGCGGGCTTGGGCAGGCTGCCGGCGATCGAGGTTTCGAACATCTGGGAATTCCTTCAAATCAAACAGGGGTATGGCGGGCGTGCTCCGGGACGGTTTTCCCGGCCCGCCACGGATTGGGTGCCATGGCAGGCATGGCGGCGGGTGGCTACAGGGCGAAATCGGCAGCCCATTGCTCAAGCACATTCTTGTACGGCTTGATGAAGTGCTGCTCTGCAAACTTGCCCTGCTTGACAGCCAACTGGCTGCGCTCTTCCCGGTCATAGACAATCTGCGTCGACGAGTAATCGTGATTCTTCAGGCTGGGTTGATAGAGCATCCCGGCTGCAGAATTCGCGTTGTAGATTTCGGGGCGATAAATCTTCTGGAAGGTCTCCATGGTGCTGATCGTGCCGATCAGCTCGATATTCGTATAGTCGTTCAGCAGGTCGCCGTGAAAGTAGAAGGCCAGTGGCGCAACGCCATTTGGAGGCATGAAGAAGCGAACCTGCATTCCCATCTTCTCGAAATACCGGTCGGTCGAGGAGAACTCGCTCTGCCGATACTCGATGCCCAGTATGGGGTGCCGGTTTCCGGTGCGCTGGTAGGTCTTGCTGGTGGACACGCTGATACAGATGACGGGCGGCTTGTCGAAGTGCTGCCTGTAGGTGCCTGAACTGGAAAATTGCCTGAACAGCTTTCCATGCAAGTCGCCAAAATCATCGGGGGTGCCGAATTCGGATCGGTTGGCGTTGTACTGCGCAAGCACAACGCTGAAATCGTAGTCGCGCACGTAGGAGGAGAAATTGTTCCCTGCGATGCCGTCTATGCGCTTGTGGTTCTTCTTGTCGAGGATGCTGGTCTTCAATATCTCGATCAACGGAAACGCACCAAGGCCGTTTCTGGCGCCAATTCCCATTTCGACCGAGATGATCTCGAGCTCCACCGAGTAGCGATCTCCCGTGGGATTGTCCCAGTGGGCCAGGTCGTTGAAGCGGTTGTCAATCATCCTCAGCGTGTTGCGCAGGTTCTGCTGCCGGCAATCGCCACGGGCCAGATTGGCAAAGTTGGTGGTAATTCGCGTGCTGTCCGATGGTTGATAGTCTTCATCGAAACGAATGCGCTTGAGATGGAAGCTGAGTTCTTGGTTCATTGTGATCTGCGACCTGATTCATGCCCTTGCCGAAAACTGCGGGCAAGCAATAGGTGCGGATGTTATGGACGGCAATCGATGAAGTAAAGTGGTCTTATCTCATGAAACCATGAGCCTGGTTCATCAAAAGCCGGCAGGCCAGAGCGCATCCCGCTCAGCGCGGTGGAGCCAGTCGGTATCCGGGCCAGTTCCGACCGCGCCGCGGTCTTCAGGCTGACTGGCGCAGCACCAGCTTGGGCCTGGCCAACAACTGCTGGCGGGGCTGGCCCGGATGGGCCATGCGTGCCAGCAGCAAGGTGGCAGCCTGTTCGCCAAGCTCGGCGGGGCGCACGTCCACCGTGCTCAGGGGGGGATGGGAATGCGCGGCATCGAACACGTTGTCGAAGCCCATGAGCGCGAAGTCTTTGCCTGCGCGCAGTCCGTTTTCGTCCAGGGCAGACAGTGCGCCAAAGGCCACCAGATCGTTGTAGCAGATGGCCGCCTTGATGGCTGGCTGCGCGGCCAGCAGGCTGCGCATGGCGTCATGCCCTCCCGTGCGCGTGGGGCTGGCGGAGAAAACCAGGTCTTCATCGAAAGCCAGGCCCGCATCGGCAAAGGCGGCCCTGCAGCCGCTCAGGCGCTGCTCCAGCATCAGGCCGTCCAGCCCTCCCAGAAAACCGATGCGGCGATGCCCGGCCGCCAGCAGGTGGCGCGTGGCCGCCATCACGCCGTGGGCGTTGTCGGCGCCTGCGAAGTCGTAGCTTCCCTCGCCCAGCGTGCGGATCATGACCACCAGGGGAATGCCCCATGACTGCAGGTCCTGCGCCAGCGAGGCCGGCGTGTCCAGCGCCGGGCACAGCGCAATGCCGGCCGCGTTGTGCTCGCGCATGGTGGTCAGCACTTTTTGCTGGCGCTCCAGGCTTTCGCTGGTGTGGGCCATGAGCGTGATGAAGCCGGCATCGGCCAGCCTGCGCTCCAGCCCCGCCAGCACCTCGGCAAAGAAGGGGTTCATCAGGTCGTTGATCACGACACCGACCATGTTGGACGACTGGCGCCGCAGCTCTCCGGCGCGGCGGTTGTAGACGTAGCCGAGCTGCGCTGCCGCTGCACGCACGCGCTCCGATGTCTCGGCCGGAATCAGGGGGCTGCCCTTGAGCACCAGCGACACCGTTGATTTGGAGACCTGGGCCGCAGCCGCCACGTCAAGGATGGTCACGGCGCGCACGGAAGGGGGCTTGTTCATCATGGTTCGGTGTTTTCCCTGGGTCGGCGCGATTGTGCTTGATCTTCTTTTGGAACGTTCCAATAATCAATTAGAACGTTCCAATAGAAATTATCAATACATGGAGGGAGATCATGAGCGAGGTCGGTTGGGGATTGATAGGGGCCAGCACCATTGCTGCCGATCACATGATCGGTGCCATCCGCGCGCAGCGCGGGCACACGGTGGCGGCGGTCGCCAGCCGCAGTGCAAAGCGCGCGGCGCAGTTTGCTGCCGGGCAGGGCATTGCCCGCGCCTACGACTCGGTGCCCGCCCTGCTGGCCGACCCGTCAGTCCAGGTGGTCTACGTCAGCTCCGACAACGAACTGCGCCACGCCCAGGTCCTTGCTGCGGCAGCGGCCGGCAAGCATGTTCTGTGCGAGAAGCCATTGGCGCTGACCGTGGAGCATGCGCTGGACATGGTGAGGGCATGCCGGGCCGCGGGCGTGGTGCTGGGCACCAACCACCACCTGCGCAACGCGGCAACGCACCGCAGGATGCGCGAGCTGGTGCGCGATGGCGCCGTGGGCCAGCCGCTGTTTGCGCGCGTCTTCCACGCCATCGAACTGCCGCCCTCTGTGCAGGGCTGGCGGCTGGAGCGGCCCGAGGCCGGTGGCGTGATCCTCGACATCGGCGTGCATGACGTGGATGCACTGCGCTTCATCCTGGGGGCTGAGCCGGTGGAGGCGGTGGCGCTGGAGCAGCAAGGACCGCTGTCTCGCAACGGCGTGGCGGACGGCGTGATGGCCGTGCTGCGGCTGGACAACGGCGTGCTGGCGCAACTGCATGCGGCATTCACCGTGGCGCATGCGGGAACCGGCATCGAGATCCATGGCACCTCGGGCTCGCTCATCGGGCGCGATGTGATGACGCAGCGGCCGGGCGGCGAGGTGCTGCTGCGCAATGGGGCCGGCGAGCAGGCCATTGCCGTGGAGCACCACGGTCTCTACGCGCATGGGGTGGCCGCGTTCTGCGCCGCGCTGCGTGGCGAAGGCCTGCCTGCCGCCACCGGCGAGGACGGCGTGCGCTCGCTGGCGGCGGCGGTGGCCATGGCCCAGGCCTGCCGCACGGGCCGGGCCGTGCCCATAGCCAATCCCCTGGCACGGGAACGGGGGGCAGCCGCATGAGCAAGCACATCACCGCCGCACAGGCTGCAGCCTTGCTGCGCGACGGCGACATCGTCAGCGTGAGCTCGTCCAGCGGGCTGGGCTGCCCCGACAAGGTGCTGGCCGCCATTGGCGAGCGCTTCGAACGCGAGGGTGCTCCGCGCAACCTGACCACGCTGCACCCGATTGCGGCCGGCGATATGTACGGCATCAAGGGAATGGACCATCTGGCCCGGCCCGGGCTGCTGTCGCGTGTCCTGGCCGGCTCGTATCCCAGCGGCCCGTCCTCGCTGCCCATGCCTGCGATCTGGCGCATGGTGGTGGACAACCAGATCCAGGCCTACAACATCCCCAGCGGCATCCTGTTCGACATGCACCGCGAGGCGGCTGCGCGGCGCCCGGGCGTGCTGACCCAGGCGGGCATGGGCACCTTTGTCGATCCCGCACAGCAGGGCTGCGCGATGAACGAGCCGGCCAGCCGCCATCCGGTAGTGCGCCTGCAGCATTTCGACGGGCGCGACTGGCTGTTCTTTCCCGCTGTGGCGCCCGACGTGACCGTCCTGCGCGCCACCACGGCCGATGAGCGCGGCAACCTGGGCTATGAGCACGAAGGCGCGCTGCTGGGTGCGCTGGAGCAGGCGATGGCCGCACGCAACAACGGCGGCATCGTCATCGCCCAGGTCAAGCGCATCGTCAGGGCCGGCCACCTGAGGCCGCACGATGTCCGCGTCCCCTGCCATCTGGTGGACCATGTGGTGGTCGATGCCGATCAGTGGCAGACCACGCAGACGGTGTATGACCCGGCCATCAGCGGAGAGGTTGCGCAACCGCTGTCCGGCTTCGAGCCCCAGGCCTGGGGGCCCGAGAAGGTGATTGCGCGCCGCGCCGCCATGGAACTGGCGCACGGGCATGCCGCCAACCTGGGCTTTGGCATTGCGGCCAATGTGCCGCGCATCCTGCTCGAGGAGGGCCTGCATGGCGAGGTGACCTGGGTGATAGAGCAGGGCGCCGTCGGCGGCATGCCGCTGCTGGGCTTTGCCTTTGGCTGCGCGGCCAATGCCGATGCCATCGTGGCCTCGCCCCAGCAGTTCACCTATTTCCAGGGCGGGGGCTTCGATGTGACGCTGCTGTCCTTCCTGCAGGTGGATGGCGATGGCAGCGTCAATGTCTCGCGGCTGGGCGCCAGGCCCTATCTGACGGCCGGCTGCGGCGGCTTTGTGGATATCACGGCCCATGCGCGGCGCATCGTCTTCTGCGGACTTTTCACGGCCGGCGCCAGGCTGCGCGTGGGAGACGGGCGGCTGGACATCCTCGAGGAGGGCGGCACGCGCAAGTTCGTCGGCACGGCCGAGCACATCAGCTTCAGCGGCCTGGTCGGGCGCCAGCGCGGGCAGCGGGTGCGCTATGTGACCGAGCGCTGCGTCATCGACCTCGAAGACCAGGGACTGGTCGTGCGCGAGATCGCGCCCGGCGTGGACCTGCAGCGCGATGTGCTGGAGCAGGCCGGCATGGCGCTGCAGGTGGCGCCCGACCTGCGGCGTATGGATGAGCGCCTGTTCCACGATGCGCCCTTTGGCCTGGCCCTGCAGGCCCGGGAGGTCCGCCGTGGCTGAGACCCTGGTTCAACTGGTGCGCCAGGGCCCAGTGGCCCAGGTCACGATAGACCGGCCCGCACGGCTGAACGCGCTGACCCCCTGCATGCTTGACGCACTGGAGCACATGGCGCGCGAGATCGAGGCCGATGGCGCCATCCGTGCCGTGGTGCTGACCGGCCGTGGCGACAGGGCCTTTTGCGCGGGCGCCGACATCCATGCCTGGGCCGCGCTGCAGCCGCTGGACATGTGGCGGCAGTGGGTGCGCCGTGGCCACCAGGTGTTCGACCGGTGGGCGCGGCTGCGCCAGCCCGTGATTGCGGCGCTCAACGGCCATGCGTTCGGCGGCGGGCTGGAGCTGGCCATCACCAGCGATGTGCGCATCGCCGTCGATACGGCGCAGTTCGCGCTGCCAGAGGCATCGATCGCCACCTGTCCCGGCTGGTCCGGCTCGCAGCGGCTGGTGCGGCTGATCGGCCCCGGCCACGCGAAGTACCTGGCCCTGGGCGGCGTGCGGCTGTCCGCCGATCAGGCGCTGGCCTGCGGGCTGGTGCATGAACGGGTGCCGGCCAGCGAACTGGGCCTGCGCGCTGCTGCGTTGGCCCACGACATGGCAGGCCAGGCGCCCGTGGCACTGCAGCTGACCAAGCAACTGATCAATGCCGCCGCCGGCGAAGACGCACCCGCCGC
The DNA here is from genome assembly GCF_043104185.1 of Delftia sp. WSY_22. Lineage (NCBI taxonomy): Bacteria > Pseudomonadati > Pseudomonadota > Betaproteobacteria > Burkholderiales > Comamonadaceae > Delftia > Delftia sp. WSY_22. The sequence goes on along the minus strand of NZ_JBICKN010000018.1, from coordinate 311,741 downwards.
GCTGGAAGCCATGGCCGCAGCCCTGGCCGCGAGCACGGCCGATGCAGCCGAAGGCCTGCTCAGCTTCAAGGAAAAGCGCGTGCCGCGCTACCTGGGCCGCTGAATCTGCGCCGACCTGCCGACCTGCCGACCTGCCGACCTGCCGACCTGCCGATTCGCCGTCCCGCCCTTGCCTCACCCCTGAACCACCCAAGGAGACCGCCACCATGACTGCCGCGAACCTGCCTCCAGCCCATGCACCTGCAGTGAATGCAGGGGCCATGGCCGGCCTCGTCCACAGGCCCCCGTTCCATGGCCGGCTGCTCATCGATGGCGCCTGGGCCGATGCGGCCGACGGCGCGACGCTGGAACGCCGCTCCCCGGCCCACGGCACCGTGGCCAGCATCCATGCGCGGGCCGGGCGGGCCGATGCCGCGCGTGCCATTGCCGCAGCACGCCGCGCTGCGGACCACGGGCCCTGGCCCCGCATGAAGGGTGCGCAGCGCGCCAGCGTGCTGCGTGCCGTGGCCGAACGCCTGCTGGACCGCAGGCAGGAATTGGCGCGTATGGAGACGCTGGAGACCGGCAAGCCGCTGGCCCAGTCGCTGGACGAGGTGGGCGCGGCGGCCGACTTGTGGCACTACGCCGCCGCACTGGCGCGCAACCTGCATGGCGACAGCTATGACACGCTGGGCGAGCAGACGCTGGGTGTGGTGCTGCGCGAGCCGCTGGGCGTGGTCGGCATCGTCACGCCCTGGAACTTTCCCCTGCTCATCGTCAGCCAGAAGCTGCCCTTTGCGCTGGCCGCCGGCTGCACGGCCGTGGTCAAGCCGGCCGAGGAAACATCGGCCACCACGCTGATGCTGGGCGAGATCCTCATGAACGCCGGCCTGCCGCCCGGTGCCGTCAACATCCTGCCAGGCGGCGGTGGCGCTGTCGGCGAGGTCCTGGCCGCGCACCCGGACATCGACATGCTGTCCTTCACGGGCTCCACGGAAACAGGCTGGAAGGTGGCCGCAGCATCGGCGCAGACGCTCAAGAAGCTGTCCCTGGAGCTGGGCGGCAAGAACCCCCAGATCGTCTTTGCCGACTGCGACTTCGAGGCGGCCGTCGATGCCACGGTGCTGGGCATGCACTTCAATGCCGGCCAGTGCTGCAACAGCGGCAGCCGCGTGCTGGTGCAGGCGGCCATCGCCGAGCGCTTCGTGGCTGCCGTGGCCGAGCGCGCTCGGCAGGTGCGCGTGGGCGATCCGCTGGACCAGGGCGTGCAGGTGGGCGCCATCACCACGCAGCGCCAGCTGGACGCCATCCTTACCCACATCGAGGCCGCGCGCCAGGCCGGCGCCCGCGTGGTGCTGGGCGGCGGCCGCATGGCGCGCCCGGGCCTGTATGTGGAGCCCACGGTGCTGGCCGGCGTGACGCCGGACATGGCCGTTGCCAGGCAGGAGGTCTTCGGGCCCGTGCTCGCGGTGCTGGTCTTCGAGGACCTGGACGATGCCATCGACCTGGCCAACGCCACGCTCTACGGCCTGTCGGCCGCCGTCTGGAGCCGTGACTTCAGCACCTGCCTGGCGGCGGCGCGGCGCATCAAGGCCGGCACGGTCTGGGTCAATACCTTCCTCGAAGGCCATGCCGAGCTGCCTTTCGGCGGCTACCGCCAAAGCGGCCTGGGCCGCGAGCTGGGCCGCCGTGCCGCCGAGGACTACACCCAGGCCAAGACCCTGCACATGCACCTGGGGGCGCGCAGCCACTGGTATCTGCCCATCCACGAAGGAGGCACGGCATGAAGCGGCCACTGACTGCCATGGCGCTGGCCATGGCCTTTGCCACACCGCCGGCCGCCATGGCCGGGCAGAGCGTCGAGGTCCTGCACTGGTGGACCGCTGGCGGCGAGGCCGCCGCGCTGAACCTGCTCAAGAGCGGGCTGGAAAAGCAGGGCGTGCGCTGGAACGACATGCCCGTGGCCGGTGGCGGCGGCGAGGCGGCCATGACGGCGGTGCGCGCCCGCGCGACCTCGGGCAACCCGCCCACGGCGGTGCAGATGCTGGGCTTCGACATCCTGGACTGGGGTGGACAGGGCGTGGTCGCCGACCTGGATGCCCTGGCCGCGCGCGAGGGCTGGGACAAGAGCGTGCCGCAGGAGGTGCAGAAATTCTCGCGCTACCAGGGCCGCTGGATCGCGGCGCCGGTCAACATCCATTCGACCAACTGGCTGTGGGCCAACCGGCAGGTGCTGGCCCAGGCGGGCGTGACGGCCCAGCCGGCGAGCTTTGACGAATTCATCGCGGCGGCGCGCAAGGTGCGCCAGGCCGGCTTCATCGCCATCGCCCATGGCGGCCAGCCCTGGCAGGAGGCCATCGTGTTCGACAGCGTGGCCCTGTCCACGGGCGGCGCCGACTACTACCGCAAGGCCTTCATCGAGCGCGATCCGGCCACCATCCGGTCGGCGACCACGCGCAAGGTATTCCAGCGCATGGCGCAGATCCGCAGCCTGGTGGACAAGGATTTTTCGGGGCGCGACTGGAACGTGGCCTCGGGCATGGTCATCGCCGGCAAGGCGGGCTTCCAGATCATGGGCGACTGGGCCAAGGGCGAGTTCCTCAACGCCGGCAAGCAGCCCGGCAAGGACTTTGCCTGCTACCGCTTCCCGGGCACCCAGGGCATGGTGGCCTTCAGTTCCGACCAGTTCGTGATGTTCAGGCTGTCCGACGCGGGCAAGGCGGCCGCTCAGCGCAAGCTGGCGGCCGCCATCATGGAGCCGGCCTTTCAGTCGGCGTTCAATGTCGTCAAGGGTGCGGCGCCTGCGCGCCTGGACGTGGCGGATACGGCCTTCGACGAATGCGGCAAAAAGGCCATCCGCGACGTGGCCGAGGCCGATGGCCGGCGCAGCATGCTGGGCTCCATTGCGCTGGGCCATGCGACGGCCGCATCGGCCAAGAACGCCATCTATGACGTGGTCACGCGCCACTTCAACGGCCAGATCGATGATGCCAGGGCCGTGGCCGAGCTGGCCTCGGCCCTGGCCGACTGATGGAGGACCCTGCCATGAAGGCCGGCTGGCTCCCCAGGCTGCTTCTCAGCCCCAGCGTGCTGCTCACGCTGGTGTGCGTGTACGGATGCATTCTGTTCACGGTCTATCTGTCGTTCACGGCATCGACCCTGCTGCCGCGCCATGAATGGGCCGGCACCGCTGCCTACACGCGGCTGCTGGGGCTGGAGAACTGGAAGATCTCGGCGAACAACCTCGCGGTGTTCGCCAGCCTCTACATCGCCATTGCCATGGCGCTGGGCCTGGTACTGGCCATCCTGATCGACCAGAAGATCCGCGCCGAGGCCGTGCTGCGCTCCATCTTCCTGTACCCCATGGCCCTGTCCTTCATCGTCACGGGAACGGCGTGGAAATGGCTGCTCGACCCCGGCGTGGGCCTGGAAAAATCCATGCACCTGCTGGGCTGGCAGGGCTTTGCGTTCGGCTGGATCAAGGACGGCGACATGGCCATCTACTGCGTGGTCATCGCCGCCGTGTGGCAGACCAGCGGCTTTGCCATGGCCCTGTTCCTGGCGGGCCTGCGCGGGGTGGACTCCGAGCAGATCCATGCGGCGCGGCTCGATGGCGCGCGCACCTGGCAGGTCTACTGGCGCATCATCCTGCCGCAATTGGGGCCGGTTTTCGTATCGGCCTTCGTGATCCTGGCGCACATGGCCATCAAGTCCTATGACCTGGTGATTGCGCTGACCAATGGCGGGCCCGGCCGCTCGACCTGGCTGCCCTCGGTGTTCATGTATCAATACTCGTTCACCCGCAACGAGATGGCCGTGGGCGCGGCCAGCTCGGTGCTGATGCTGTTGGCCGTGGGCGCCATCGTCCTGCCCTATCTCTGGGGCGCCATGCGCAGCGCAGGAGGTCGCCATGACTGAGCTGCGCACACCCTGGTCCTTGACACGGCGGCTTCAGCCCTGGCGCGTGCTGCTGTATGCGGCGCTGGTCCTGCTGGCGGCGGTCTTCCTGCTGCCGGTCTATGTGATGCTGGCCAATTCGTTCAAGCCGCTCGACGAGATCCGCAGCGGCCACCTGCTGGCGCTGCCCGGGCAGTGGACGCTGGCGCCCTGGCGCAGCGCCTGGAGCACGGCGCAGATCGGCGTGCAGGCCACGGGGCTGCGGCCGTTCTTCCTCAATTCCTTCCTGGTGGCCGTGCCATCCGTGCTGCTGTCCACGGCCCTGGGCGCGCTCAACGGCTGCATCCTGACCCAGTTCCGTTTCCGGGGGGCGGACCTGCTGTTCGGCGCCATCTTGCTGTCGGTCTTCATTCCATTCCAGATCGTGCTGATCCCCATGGCCAAGATGCTGGGGGCGCTGGGCTTGGCGGGCAGCCTCAAGGGCCTGGTCTTCGTCAACACGGTGTACGGCATAGGCTTCACCACGCTGTTCTTTCGCAACTACTACGCGGCCTTCCCGGCCGAGCTGGTGCGCTCGGCGCGCATGGATGGCGCGGGGTTCTTCGGGCTGCTGTGGCGCGTGCTGCTGCCCAACAGCCTGCCCATCGTCGTGGTGGCCGCGATATGGCAGTTCACCAGCATCTGGAACGAGTTCCTGTTCGGCGCCTCGTTCAGCGATTTCAGCTCCTACCCGCTGACCGTGGCGCTGAACAACCTGGTCAACAGCAGCACCGGTGTCAAGGAATACAACGTCCACTTCGCGGGGGCGTTCATTGCGGCCTTGCCGACGCTGGCCGTGTACCTGGTATCGGGCCGGTTCTTCGTGCGCGGGCTGATGGCCGGCGCCGTCAAAGGCTGATGCCCAGCATCTTGCAGTGAGGCATTCCATGGCATTCCTTGATCTCGACCGCATCCACAAGCGCTTCGGCGCGGCCAGCATCCTGCAGGACATCAGCATTGCCGTGCAGGAGGGCGAATTCCTGGTCCTCGTCGGCCCGTCGGGCTGTGGCAAGAGCACGCTGATGAACATCATCGCGGGCCTGGAGCCGCCCAGCGGCGGCCGCCTGGCGCTGGGCGGCCGCGACATCACCCACACAGCGCCGGCCGAGCGCGACATCTCCATGGTGTTCCAGTCCTATGCGCTGTACCCCAACATGACCGTGGCGGGCAACATCGGCTTTCCGCTGGAGATGCGCAAGGTGGACAAGTCGCGGCGCCTTGCGCGGGTGCAGGAGGTGTCCAGGCTGCTGCAGATAGAGCACCTGCTGGGGCGCAAGCCGCGCCAGCTGTCGGGCGGCCAGCGCCAGCGCGTGGCCATAGGGCGGGCGCTGGCGCGCGAGCCGCAGCTCTACCTGTTCGACGAGCCGCTGTCCAACCTCGATGCCCAGCTGCGCGTGGACATGCGCGCCGAGATCAAGAAGCTGCATCAGCGCCTGGGCGCCACCATCATCTATGTCACGCACGACCAGATCGAGGCCATGACCCTGGCCACGCGCATCGCCGTCATGAAGGGCGGGGTGCTGCAGCAGCTGGGCACGCCGCAGCAGGTCTACAACCGGCCGGCCAACACCTTTGTGGCGGGCTTCATGGGGTCGCCGCGCATGAACCTGCTGCCTGCGCGCGTGGGTGAGGGGGCGGGTGAGGGGCAGGGCGGTCCCTTCCTCGATATCGGCGGCCAGTCCCTGCCCCTGCCGCAGCCGCTGGCCACCGCGCTGCAGGGCCATGCGGGCCGCGAAGTCATTGCCGGCATACGTGCCGAGGCCGTGGGCCTGGCGCCCGAAGGCGTGCCGGCCGCCCCCGGCCAGGGCCTGGCCGAGGCCCGCGTCGAACTGCTGGAGCCCACCGGATCGGACACGCTGGCCCTGCTGGAGCTCGGTGGCCATGCGTTCACCGCGCGGCTGCCGCCCGATACGCCGTTGCGCGCCGGGGACAGGGCACGCCTGCTGATCGACCTGTCTCGGCTGGTCTGCTTCGATGCCGCCACCCAGGCGCTGATCGCATGACCGCCATGGCGCACAACGGGCTGGACTGCGATGTGCTCATCATCGGCTCGGGCGTGGGCGGCTCGGCCGTGGCCCTGCAACTGGCGGACAGCGGTGCGAGCGTATGGGTGCTGGAGCGCGGCCCGGTGCTGCCGCGCGAGGCGCAGAACTGGGACATCGAGGCCGTCTTCGCCGAAAGACGCTACCAGACCGACGAGGTCTGGTACGCCAGCGGGCGGGCGTTTCGGCCCGGCATGTTCTATTTCGTGGGCGGGCACACCAAGTTCTACGGCACGGCCATGCTGCGCTTTCGGCAGCGCGATTTCGAGGCGGTGGAGCATGAGGAGGGCATCTCGCCCGCCTGGCCGCTGCGCTATGCCGATCTTGAACCCTGGTATGCCCTGGCCGAGCAGCTGTTCGGCGTGCGCGGCCAGGGCGGCGCCGACCCCACGGAGCCGCCGCGCAGCACGGCCTATGCCCATCCCCCGGTGCCGCACGAGCCGCTGCTTTCGCGCATCGAGCAGCGCTTGCGTGCCCAGGGCCTGCGGCCGTTTCCCATGCCCTGCGCCATCGACCTGGGACCGGGCGGGCACTGCCGGCGCTGCGCCAATTGCGACGCCGTGCCCTGCATGGTGGGGGCCAAGGGCGATGCCGAAACCTGCCTGCTGCGGCCTGCGCTGGCGCACCGCAATGTGCGGCTGCACACCGGCGTGCACGTTCAGCGCCTGCTCACCGATGCGGGCGGGCGGCGCGTCGTCGCGGCGGAGGTGGTGGACCGCGGCGTGGCGCGCCGCATCACGGCGGGGCTGTTCGTGCTCAGTGCCGGCGCCATCAACTCGGCGGCCCTGCTGCTGCGCTCGGCCAATGCGTGGCATCCGCGCGGCCTGGCCAATGGCAGCGACGTGGTGGGCCGCCACTACATGACGCACAACACCACGGCCCTGATGGCATGGCACCCGTTCAGGCGCAACCGCACGCGCTTTCCCAAGACGCTGGCGCTGCACGACTTCTATTTCGGCGACGGCGCGGGCGGCCCGCCGCTGGGCAGCCTGCAACTGCTGGGAAAGATCCGCGAGCCCATGCTGCGTGCCGCCCTGCCGGGCACCCCGAGGTGGCTGCGCAGCGCGCTGGCCGAGCGCAGTGTGGACTGGTACGCGCAAAGCGAGGACCTGCCCCACCCCAGCAGCCGCGTCACGCTGCGCGCAGACGGAGCCATCGACCTGCACTGGCACCGCACCAACCTGCGCGCCCACCAGCGTTGGGTGGCGCGCTGCGCCCAGATACTGCGCGGCACCGGCTACCCGCTGGTGCTGTCGCGCGGCTTCGGCACCGAGGTGGTGTCGCACCAGTGCGGAACGGTGCGCCTTGGGAGTGATCCGGCCACCTCGGCGCTGGACCCGCATTGCAAGGCCTGGGAGCTGGACAACCTGTATGTGGTCGATGCGGGATTCTTCCCGTCCTCGGCCGCAGTCAACCCCGCGCTGACCGTGGCTGCCCAGGCCCTGCGCGTGGGCAGTCACCTGCGTCACCACCTTCAGGAGCTGCTGCCATGAATCCGCAATCGACGGCACGGCGCCCCGTGGCCCTGGTCACCGGCGGCAGCCAGGGCATAGGCGCCGCCATTGCGCTGCAACTGGCGCACGACGGCTTTGACGTGGCCATCACCACGCTGCAGGACGATGGTGCCAGTGACGGCGCCAGCGTCGCGCAGATCCAGGCCTGCGGCGCGCGTGCGCTGCATGTGCGCGGCGACCTGGCCGACGTGCACGACCACGCTCGTGTGCTCGATGCGGTCTGCGCCTGGGGCGGTGTGCCGTCCTGCCTGGTCAACAACGCAGGCATGGGATCGCCGCGCCGCGGCGATCTGCTGGACATCCGCGCCGAGGACTTCGACCGGGTGATGGCCACCAACCTGCGCGGCAGCTTCTTTTTCACGCAGGCCGTGGCGCAGCGCATGCTGGCTGCGCCTTCGGGCGCTGCGCGGTCCATCGTCACCGTGTCCTCGGTCAGCGGCGAGATGGCGTCGGTGGAGCGCGGCGAGTATTGCCTGTCCAAGGCCGGCCTGGGCATGCTGACGCGCCTGTTCGCGCTGCGCCTGGCGGCGCACGGCATTGGCGTGTTCGAGCTGCGCCCCGGCATCGTCCGCACGGCCATGACGGCGGGCGCTGCCGATCGGTACGACGGCCTGATCGCTGCGGGCCTTGTGCCCATGGGCCGCTGGGGCCGGCCCGAGGACGTGGCGCAGGCCGCCGGCGCGCTGGCAAGCGGCAGGCTGGCGTTTGCGACGGGGTCGGTGCTGCATGTGGATGGCGCGCTCTCCATCGCGCGGCTGTGAGGAGGATGACCATGGACAGCTATGACTACATCATCACGGGCGCGGGCTCGGCCGGCTGCGTGCTGGCCAACCGGCTGAGCGCCGACCCCTCGGTGCGCGTGCTGCTGCTGGAGGCCGGGGGCTGGGACTCGCATCTTCTGTACCACTGGCCTGCGGGCTTTGCGCGCATGACCCGGGGCCGGGGCTCCTGGGGATGGCAGACCGTGCCGCAGCGGCATCTGAACCAGCGCGTGCTGCGCTACACGCAGGCCAAGGTCATCGGTGGCGGCTCGACCATCAACGCCCAGCTGTACACGCGCGGCGTGCCGGCAGACTATGACGACTGGGAGCGCCTGGGCGGCGCCACGGGCTGGTCCTGGCGCGACGTGCTGCCGTACTTCAAGCGGTCGGAGAACAACCAGCGCTTTGCCAACGAGTACCACGGCTACGGCGGCCCGCTGGGCGTGTCCTGCCCCGTCAGCCCGCTGCCCATCTGCGAGGCCTTCTTCCAGGCCGGCCAGGAAATGGGTATGCCCTTCAACCCTGACTTCAACGGCGCCGCGCAGCAGGGCCTGGGCTACTACCAGCTCACGCAGTGGAATGCGCGCCGTGCGTCGGCCGCCACGGGCTTCATCGATCCGGTGCGCATGCGCCGCCCCAATCTGACTATCCAGCTGCAGACCCAGGCGCTGCGCGTGCTGGTGCAGGGCAGGCGCGCGGTTGGCGTGGAGGCGGTCTCGGGCACCAGCCGCACGCCTTTCAGCGTGCACGCCAGCCGCGAAGTCATCGTCTGCTCGGGCGCCATAGGCTCGCCCAGGCTGCTGATGCACTCCGGCATAGGCCCTGCCGACCATCTGCGCAGCGTGGGGCTTGCGCCTGTGCATGACCTCCCTGGTGTCGGCTCCAACCTGCAGGACCACCTGGACCTGTTCGTGATCGCCGAATGCACGGGCGACCACACCTACGACAAATACCAGCGCCCCTGGCACGCGGCCTGGGCGGGCCTGCAGTACCTGCTGCTCAAGAAAGGGCCGGCCGCCTCCAGCCTCTTCGAGACCGGGGGCTTCTGGTATGCCGACCCCGATGCGCTCGCGCGCTCGCCCGACATCCAGTTCCATCTGGGGCTGGGCTCGGGCATAGAAGCCGGAATGACCGGGCTGGAGAACGCGGGCGTGACGCTGAACACGGCCTACCTGCGCCCCCGCTCGCGTGGCACGGTCCGGCTCGCGGATGCTGACCCGGCGTCGGCGCCCTTGATCGATCCCAACTACTGGGCAGACCCGCATGACCGGGCCATGTCCATCAAGGGCCTGCGCCTTGCGCGCAAGCTGCTGGGCCAGCCAGCGCTGCGGCGCTACGTGCACGGCGAGGTATTGCCGGGCGGACATCGGGACAGCGATGCCGAACTGTCTGACTACGCCTGCGCCCATGCCAAGACCGACCACCATCCCGTGGGCACCTGCCGCATGGGCCCCGAGCACGATCCGGACAGCGTGGTGACGCCGCAACTGCAGCTCATCGGCATGGAGGGGCTGCGCGTGGCCGATGCGTCCGTGATGCCCTTCATCCCCTCGTGCAACACCAACGCTCCCACCATCATGGTGGCCGAGAAGGCTGCCGACCACATCCTCGGCCGACTGGCTTGAGGCAGGAGACCCCATGCAGATCCTCCTTCCCCGAAGCGACGGCCGTCTCGTGCCACTGGCCATGAAGGCCAGTCCCATCGCTCCCGCGGGCCCGGCCCCTGCCTTCAACCGCAGCGTCTACGCAGCGGCCCATGTGGTGATCGACCCGTTGGCAACCACGCATCCCTGGGATGGCCCGCCTGCCATCGATTGGGAGGCGACGCTGGCCTTCCGCGAGCATCTGTACCGCCTGGGCTTCAAGGTCGCCGAAGCCATGGACACGGCCCAGCGCGGCATGGGCCTGGACTGGCCATCGGCACGCGAACTCATCCAGCGCAGCGCGCGCCATGCGCGGGCAGTGGGCGGCCAGCTGGCCTGCGGCGCGGGCACCGACCAGCTGGCGGCGCAACCCGGGGTCACGCTGGCACAGGTCGAGGGGGCCTACCGCGAGCAGATGGATGTGGTGCAGGCCGAAGGCTGCCCCGTGGTCCTCATGGCCAGCCGCGCCCTGGTCCAGGCCGCGCGCGGCCCGCAGGACTATCTGCAACTCTATGACCGGCTGCTGGACGCTGCCGACCAGCCCGTGGTGCTGCACTGGCTGGGCGAGATGTTCGACCCTGCGCTGCGCGGCTACTGGGGCAGTACGGACCTGGTGCAGGCCCTTGATACCGTCGCCGCGCTGATCGCAGCGAAGGCGCCCAAGGTCGAAGGCATCAAGGTATCGCTGCTCGATGCGCAATGGGAGAGGGCGCTGCGCCGCAGGCTGCCTGCGGGCGTGAAGATGTACACGGGTGACGATTTCCACTACGCCGAACTCATGGCCGGCGATGGGACGGCAGCCGGTGAGGGCGGCCACTCCCACGGCCTGCTGGGCATCTTCGACCCCATCGCCCCGGTGGCGGCCGTGGCGCTGGCCGAACTGGCCCAGGGCCGCAGCGGACGCTTCCGGGAACTGCTGGATCCCACGGTGGCGCTGTCGCGCGAGATTTTTTGCGCGCCCACGCGGCATTACAAGGCAGGCATCGTGTTCCTGGCCTGGCTCAATGGCCACCAGAAGCACTTCTCCATGGCCGGCGGAATGCAGTCTGCACGCGGGGCCGTGCACTTTGCCAAGGTGTTCGAGCTGGCCGATGCCTGCGGTGCGCTGGCGGACCCGGAACGGGCCAGCGCGCGCATGAAAAGCTATCTGTCAGTGGCCTGTGGCGTCGAGGCTTGAAGCAGGATTGCCCGGATCTTGCCCCGTCTTCCCCAGGCCGGCAGCTCACACCGCACACACTCCACGCTCACACCAGGCTCACACCACGCTCAGGGATTCATCGCATCCTGGCTGCAGCATCGGCTGCAGCCCGAGCATCAGATCAAGGTTCTGCACCGCCGCGCCGGCGGCGCCCTTGCCCAGGTTGTCGAACACGGCGGTCAGCAGCACCTGCTGCTCCTGCGGCTGTCCGAACACCGCCAGCCGCATCCGGTTGCTGCCATTGAGCGCGCGCGGATCGAGCCGCTGCGCATCGGCGTCCTCCTCCAGGGGTTGCAGCTCGATGCACGGCTGGTCCTGGTACCGCGCCTGCAGCGCAGCGTGCAGGCTGCGGGCGGTCACACCGGCGGGCAGCAGCCGCAGATGCAGGGCGATGGTCAGCACGATGCCTTGCCGGTAGTGGCCATAGGCCGGCACGAACACCGGCGCATGGGCCAGGCCGGCATGCTGCTGTATCTCGGGCACGTGCTTGTGGTGCAGCCCCAGGCCATAGACCTGCAGGGGCACGGCAGTGGCGGCGGCAGCGCCCTCATGGTCCAGCAGCCCTGCGCGGCCCCGTCCCGAATAGCCCGATACCGCGTGAATGGCCAGCGGGTAGTCGGGGGGCAGCAGGCCCGCGTCGATCAAGGGCCTGAGCAGTGCCAGAGCACCTGTCGGATAGCAGCCGGGATTGCTGACGCGCCGGGCATGGGCGATGCGTTCAGCCTGGCCTGCCTCCAGTTCCGGCAGGCCATAGACCCAGCCCGGCGCGGTGCGATGCGCAGAACTCGCATCGATCACGCGCACGCCGGGCCGGCGCACCAGCGCCACGGCCTCGCGCGCAGCCTCGTCCGGCAGGCACAGCAAGGCGATGTCGCAGTCGTTGAGCGCCTCGGCGCGGTGCGCCGTGCTTTTGCGCTGGTCGGCCGGCAGCTGCAGCAGGCGCAGGTCGGTCCGATCCGCCAGCCATTCGCGCACCTGCAGGCCGGTGGTGCCTTGGTCGCCATCGATGAAAACAAGAGAGGTCATGGGTTGCTCCGATTGGGTGTGGAGCGCATGGTGCAGCGCCTGCCGCATGCAGGCCAGTTGAATCTGACAAACTACGGATTCATGATTCCTGAATTGCTGGCAACCTGGGACACCGCACCATGCGCGAAATCAATCTGGACCGTCTGCGCACCCTGCTGACGGTGGCCGACCTGGGCTCATTCGCCGCCGCCGCCAAGGTGCTGCACCTGGCGCCGCCCACGGTGACGCTGCATGTGGCGCAGCTCGAAGAGCGTCTGGGAACTCGTCTATTGCACCGCGCACCGGCCGGCGTCACCGCCACATCGGCCGGCAGCCTGCTGATAGACAAGGCGCGCCAGCTCCTGGCCGAGGCCGACGATCTCCTGCAGACCGTGCAGCGCCAGATCGCCACGCGCGGGGGCCGCGTGCGCCTGGGCGCCTCCACTGGCGCACTCGCGCACCTCTTGCCCCAGGCGCTGGAAACCCTGGCCGCCCGGCATCCCGAGATCGACGTGCAAGTGGCGGTGATGACCAGCGAGGAAGCCCTGGCGCGCCTGGCGGCCGGCAGCCTGGACATCGGCATCGTTGCCCTGCCGCAGCCTGTGCTGCGCGGGCTGCAGGTGCAGGCCTGGCGCCAGGACCCGGTGCTGGCCTTCATCCCGGCCGCCTGGAAGCCGCCGCGGCACATTACGCCCGCCTGGCTTGCGGCCCGCCCGCTGATCGCCAACGACCGTGGCACCCGGCTGTCGCGCCAGACCGCCGAATGGTTTGCCGCAGGCGGCGCCCGGCCGCAGGCACGCATCGAGCTGAACTACAACGACGCAATGAAGAGCCTGGTGGCAGCGGGCTACGGCGCCGCGCTGCTGCCCCACGAGGCCGGCGCACCGCAGCCTGACCCCCGCATCACCACGCGACCCCTGCGGCCAGCACTGTCAAGGGCGTTGGGCATCGCGCATCGCAAAAGGCCGGATGACGACGCGACGACGGTGACGATTGAGGTTTTGATGGGGATGCGGGGGCGTTGACTTTGCTGATTGATGCCTGATTGACAGCAGGAATCCATAGAGCCGATGAGCGGACTGGAATAAACCTCGGCTTCATCCCAGTCCGTTTCGGTGCCTTGTTGATGCGATGGCACCATCACCGGTTTGACACTACGCTGGAATGAAAACGCCTATCGCGTCAACATTTGTGCCGGAACGACCAAAGAATCCACCCGCTGCTTCAGCAGGAATGGGGCCGAAGGGTTTCCCTCCGTCGCCTCCGTAGGGGCCGTAGGACTTCTTGTTGGTGGTAATGGTCAGGGAATCAATTCGACTTCCGCTTCGCCCTTGTATCGTAACGATGTGCTCGTTGCTGCCAAACTCGATCACAGTTTCTTCGCCGCCCCCGCCACCATGGCGTGCACCAGTGAGCTGTGTTCCGTCTGTCAGAAGCCATGTGGTTTGGATGGCATCGACTCTGGCTCCATGCCTGATCGAAATCCTCACAATTCGAACCACTTGGGTCAGATCATCGGAAAATTCGTCTCCACCCTGACCGCCGACTTGTTGACTTTTCTTGTAAGGCATATAAATCTCCGTTGTCAATCGCCCTTGGTTTTTTGGCTTCTACGGGGCGATGTTCATAGAAGCGTAAGGCTCGAAAGCCAGAGGCTGAATTCAATTATTGGCCGAATTGCGACAATGGCCGTAGTGCGCTTCCAGTGCAAATGAGGTGCGGTCGACAAGAGCACGCTCTGACGTTCATTGACCAAACGATCCCTCCGAAATGCGCGAAGTCAACACGATTTGATTTCTGGATCTCAATAGCGGCACATCCGGTTTTTCGTCCTGTCATTGCGATCGTTATGGCGGTATTTGCCACTGCCATCATCAGAGGTCTTCAGGCCATTCATTGCTGGCGTTTCATTCTGTCACATTGAATAAGCGGCGTCCATCGGAAGTTGTCAATTCAATCGTTGGATTGAGAATGGCTTCTTCTTTTCAATGGTGGTGGTGCATTCTGATTGCATCAAATAGCTGCTGTACACACATTACTGCCATTGCTCGCATTGCACCCATTGCAGCAATTGATGGCGGTGTGCGGTGGCAGTCTCGATAAAGCCGACAAGTTCGGACCACAGATGAGCAACCGCAAAGAGGCAAGTCCACCATCGCGGCTCATGCACAGGCGCTGCCGACCCGAACCGGGCCTTCACCAGGTGCACCAAAGCAGGCCGCAGTGTCCAGGCCCCAGGCTCCCCGACATGATGGAAGTGCCGGGTTTCTTCAGACAGCCAGCGAGCCGGCAGGGGGCTTCGACCTGATATCAGGGAACTGCAGTTTTGCCGCTTGACCTTCAACTCAAGTTGAAGCTTAAGCTCCATATCCTCTCATCACACAAGATGCTGCAAGGATCGATATGCAAACCATTTTGGGCGCCAATGGCCAGATCGCTGTGGAGCTGGCGCGCGAGCTCCACCGCAACTACACGCAGAACCTGCGCCTGGTCAGCCGCAAGCCGCGCAAGGTGAACGATACGGACGAGCTGGTGTCCGCCGACCTGATGAATTCCGCGCAAACCCTGGAGGCCGTGCGTGGCAGCGAGGTCGTGTACTTCACCGCTGGCCTGCCACCAGACACAGAGTTATGGGAGGGGCAATTTCCTGCCATGCTGCGCAACGCGCTCGATGCCACGCGGGCAGCGGGGGCCAAGTTTGTCTACTTCGACAACACCTACATGTACCCGCAAACCGCGCAGCGGCAGACCGAGGAAACCGCCTTTGCCCCGGTGGGCCGCAAGGGGCGCGTGCGCGCCTTGATGGCCGAGATGGTGCTGGCCGAGATGCAGCGCGGCGATATCCCCGTCGCCATTGCCCGCGCGCCAGAGTTCTACGGCCCCGGCAAAACCCAAAGCATCACCAACACCCTGGTGATCGGCCCGCTCAAGGCGGGCCAGAAGGCCAAAGTGCCGGTGCGTGACGACAAGCTGCGCACCCTGATCTGGACGCCCGATGCAAGCCGCGCCATGGCAGCCATTGGCAATGCGCAAGATGCGTATGGTCAGACATGGCATCTGCCTTGCTGGGACGAGCGGCTGACCTATCAGGCCTTTGTGAACCTGGCGGCTGCAACCTTTGGGGTTGAGCCGCGCTACAAGGTACTGAGCCACCTGGCCATGGTGGTTGCTGGCTGGGTCTCCAAGCCCGTGCGCGAACTGCGTGAACTGCTGCCACGCTACGCGCACGACAATGTGTTTGATTCGTCCAAGTTCAAGCGCCGCTTTCCCGACTTTGCTATCACCAGCTACGCACAGGGCCTCAAGCACATCGCGCAGGAGTCATCATGAGCACGCCACGTATCTTGCATGTCGTCACCAATGTCGCTCATTACGACGACCCTGCGCACGCCACAGGGCTGTGGCTGTCGGAGCTGACCCATGCCTGGGATGTGTTTGCTGCGCAAGGGTATCTGCAGCAACTGGTGAGCCCGCTGGGTGGCGCCGTACCGCTGGAGCCGCGCGCACTCCAATGGCCGCACTTCGATGCTTCGGCCAAAGCCTGGCTCGATGATCCCGCGCGCATGGCCCTGCTGGCGAACACTGCGGCACCTGCCGATATCGATGCGAACGATTTCGATGCCATCTACTTCACCGGAGGGCATGCGGTGATGTGGGATTTTCCCGATAGTGCGGGGCTGCAGCGCATCACACGCAGCATCTGGGAGCGAAGTGGCATCGTTGCATCGGTTTGCCACGGCTACTGCGGCCTGCTCAATACGCAGCTCAGCGACGGCTCTTTGCTGGTCGCGGGCAAACGGGTCACGGGTTTTTCATGGACGGAAGAAATCCTGGCCGGAGTGGCCCGGTCCATGCCCTACAACGCCGAGCAGGAAATGAAGATGCGCGGTGCGCGCTATCAGAAAGCCTTGCTGCCTTTTATGTCGTATGTGGTGGCCGATGGCCGCCTCATCACCGGGCAAAACCCGGGGTCGGCCAAAGCGACTGCAAAGCAGGTGGTGCAGGCTCTGGCAAGGCGCTAGGGCCGCGTTCCAAACTGCCGAAGGCCTATGCCGCGCTTGCCCGCTTCTTGTGTCCGGTGCGCATGAGCTTGCTCATTTTTTCTTCGGCCGCTGCTTCAGAGGCCAGGGATTCGGATTGCTGGGCCAGTACATGGGAGAGCACACGGCGTGCGTTGTCGTGGCAATCCATGTTGTCTGGCCGCGCTTCAATATCGGACAACAAAGCCTGCAACTGCTTTTTGCTGGTCTGCAGCTTTTTCTCCATGGCCTTGATATCGGCAATTTTTTGGCGCAGCGCGCCCACGACGGCCTCATGGTCCCAGCCTTGCAGGCCGGGCGGCAAGAGTGCACGAATTTCATCCAGGCTGAAACCCACGCCCTGCGCCATCGCAATCAGCTCCAGCATCTGCACCATCTCAGGCGGATAGCTGCGGTAGCCATTCAAGCCACGCTCAGCCGCTTGCAGCAGACCGCTTTGCTCATAAAAACGAATGCGTGATGTGGACAGGCCTGTGCGTTTGCTCAGTTCGCCAATGTTCATACGTGACCTCGGCAGGGATGCCTTGACCTTCAATAAGACTTGAAGCTTATCGCATTCGCAAGCCCTTCGCTCCAGCGGCAATTTGCGGCGAGTGCAACGTGCAAGCGAGGCAACCTGACGCAGCTCGGTCAGCCGCTGACCAGCCTGCACGCCTGCTTTGACTGCCGTGGCTACCGTATCTGCCGGGTGTCATGGCCCCGTGGAAGCCGCCGCTTGCGCAATAGACCCCTGCGCGCGAACTGTATGGATGGACAGTAGAATTTCGGGCTCGATAGTTTCCACAAGGGAAGGGTCTGGACATGTCCGCAGAACTCGAACAAGAAGTCGTCTCAATCTTCGAAGACCGCCTTTGGCATCACAACGGCTGGGAGGCCCGCGTCATCAAGAATGAAGACGACGATGGCTGGGCCGTTGCCATGACCCAGGACGGCCAGGCGGAGCCAAGCCTGGTCGGCCCGTGGACCATGGGCCGCGACAAGAAAAATCCCAAGCCGCTGGACGTTTCCGCCTTCAACACGCTCGTGAAGACGGCGCACGAGGTGATGCGCCGGCATGAGCAGCATCTGGCAGCGCAGTTGCACAAGGATGTGCAGATCGTGGTGGGCGGGTCACGCGTGACCGTCTCTCTGGATATCGAGCCCGATGAGGACAATCCCAGCGCCACGCTCACCGCCACTGCCGCCGACGGCAGCGAGCTGGCCAAGGTGGGAGTCAGGCCGGACCATCAGCTCACCCGGACGTCTGCGCAAGCTTGGGCAGAGGCAGGCTACCCCCGTCCCAGCGAGGACTGAGCCGCGGGCAAGGCCGGGGAATCGGGGGGGGGCTGTTTCACAGCTGCCTTCCAGGGCGGATATGCGGATATGCGGCTTTGCGGCTTTGCCACACGCTCTAGATGTGCAGCATGGCCAGCCCGCCCACGCCAAGGCCCAGCGCTGCCACGCCGAGCATGGCGTATTCCAGCCATTTCTTCTTGGTCAGCAGCGCGATGGCTGCAAGGGCAATGGCGACCTGCAGCGCGGTGGTGGCCTGCGCCCAGCGGTGATGCAGGTGCATCTGCATCTCTGACTTCTCGTCCCATTGCCGGGCCTCTGCTTCCAGGCGGTCGGCATCGCGCTTGATGTCGTCCTTTTCCTTTTCGTAGCGCTCCACCTTGGCCTGGTAGGCCGCCCGCCTGTCCTCCGTGGTCGCCAGATCACGCGCGAACTCGGACAGCGATTGCTTGGTGCTCTTGGCCTGGAAGAAGGCCCACTGGTTGGCCGCTTCGGTCTTCTTGATGGCTGCGTCGTTCTTGTACAGCCCGGCATTGGCCTGGGTGGCGCCGCCCATGTACGCGAAGATGGCGCCCACCGTGGCGATGACTGCCGTGCACATGGCGATCTGGTTGGTCAGGCTGCCGCCGCCGATGCCGTGGTGGGCGGTTTGGCCATGCTCGCCCTGGGCAGCATGTTCGAGTTCGTGATCGTGTGGGCCGTGGACGTGAAAGCCGCCGGAAGACATAGGTGCCAATTCCTTGATGCAATGGGGTGGCGCATTATGGGGCCGGCCTTGCGACAATCCAGGGCTCCCAGGATGTGCGGGCGCATGGCCCGCTTGGAGGTCAGCGCCTTGGCTGACGGCCTGCAGATGGGGGAGTGGGATCAGGCGGCAGTCGCGCGTTGCGGCAGCGCTGCGAGCAGTATTTGACCTCGTCCCAATCACGTGCCCATTTTTTGCGCTATGTGAACGCAAGACCGCAGCACGCACACAGCTTGGAGGGAAGGTGGGGCTTCTTGTGCATGGCGCGGGCGTTCCTGCAGTTCAGCGCGTCAGCGTGGCCAGGGCGCGCCGGGCCAGCGCCCGTCCGCTGAGCCAGGCGCCTTCGACGCCTGCGCCGCACATCCAGTCGCCGCACAGGCCCAGGCCCGCAGGCGCGTCCCACCAGCAGCGGTTGACCAGGTGGGGTGCCGGCAGCGCATAGCGCCAGCGGTGGGCAGTGACGCGCAGGCCGCCTGGCAGGGAGTCGGACAGAGAGCCGGCCAGGGCCTCGAATGCCTGCAGCAGTTGCCGGGCCACGGATTCAGCGTCCGATTCGATGTGATCCTGGCTCCACCGTGCACTGGCATGCAGTACCCAGGTCTGCTGCCCTTGTTGCCCTTGCCGCCCTGGCTTGGCGCTGTCGCGTGCCACCCAGCACAGCGGGCCATCCGTGATTTCTGCCGCATCCCAGTCCAGCGGCAGGGGGGCGTCGGTGCGCAGCATGGCCACCCAGCAAGGCTGCATGCGTGCGCTGGCGGCCAGTGCCGCAGCATAGGGCGAGACCGGCTCCAGCAAGGCTGCCGCCTGCGGTGCAGGCACTGCCAGCACCAGGGCGCAGTATTCCGGCCCCATCTGCCCTTGTTCGGCACAGTGCACTGTCCAGCGGGCAGGCCCGTGCTGCAAATGCTGCACCGTGGCCTGCAGGTGCAGCCGTACGCCATGCCCCTGCTGTCCAAGCCGCTGGACAAGAAACGCTGCGGGAGAGGTCATGCGCGGCACGCCCACCCAGCGGTCGGGGCCTGCCTCTGCGGGCACCGCGTCTGTGCCCTGCAGGCGCACTGCGCGCGGACGCCAGGCGGCGACAACGCCGTGCTGCTCCCACTGGCGCACCTCCTGCACGAACTCCGGGTCCTGGGCTGCAAACGATGGGGCGCCGTGATCGCACTGCCACGCACCCTGCGGATCCTGCGCGCGCCGTGTGCTCATGCGCCCGGATGGGCCTCGGCTTTTCTCGAAGATATCCACGCGGCAGCCAGCCTCGGCCAGCAACTGTGCGCAGGCCAAACCCGCCATTCCTGCGCCGATCACCGCGACGGGGGGCAGGCTGTTCACAAGGCCTCCTGGCTGCGCGCTTCCTGGTGCCGATCATGGCTGACCCAGATCAGCGCGCCGGTATCGACGCCCAGTTCCGCGGCCTTGGCGACGATGGATTGCAGGGTCTGCGGGGGCAGTTTCGGCTCCCTGGCCAGTATCCAGCAGTACTGCGTGTCCGGCCCGAGGACCAGCGCCCAGCGGTAGTCAGGGTCCAGGGCGGCCACATGGTAGCCGCCGTAGAACGGACCGAAGAAGGAGACCTTGAGCGAAGCCGTGTCCGGCTTGCCCGTGAACAGGGCCTTGCCGACGGCGCGCTGCCACTGGCCCCGGGGCACGGAAAACCCCCGGTTCACCACCTTCACGCTGCCGTCTGCCTGCGGCGTGTACTCGGCGGTCACATCGGTCATGCCCCGCTCGAAACCATGGTCCAGCCGTGCCAGTTCGTACCACAGGCCCTGGTAGCGCTGCAGGTCGAACGGTGAGACGGGCGTGACCGAGCCTGGCGGGCGCATGCTGGCGCAACCGCTGGCCAGCAGGCCGGCGCCAAGGGTCGCTGCCAGCAGGGTGCGCCGCCTGGCGATGAAGACGGGGCGGGGGGCGGGAAAGTTCATGCGGATGTCCTTGATGTTCTTGTCGTCTGCCGCCATCGGGCGACCAGCGGTTGCAGATCCGTGAGATGGCGCACCGGCGTGATGCCCGTGACAGGGTTGGAATAGAGCGCCGGGCATGCTCCACCGGCCCACAACTCGATGGCCGGCGGCAGGTGGCTGCGCAGCTCGCCCAGGCAAGCCTGCGCCATCGCTCCGTTGTGCGCGCTGCTGAAGCTCAGCCCCACGATGTCGGCGCGATGCGCCCGCGCGGCCTGTGCCACGTCGCCGATGGGCGTCTGGGTGCCCAGCGATACGCAGTTGCAGCCTTCCAGGGTCAGCAGGGCTTCGACCATGAGCAGCCCAAGTCCATGCATCTCCTGCGGCAGCGTGGTCAGCAACACCTTGGGCGCGGGCGGCGGGGAAGGCGGGACGAGCGAGGCGATCGCCTGCCTCAAGACGCCGGTGAGCACCTCGGTGTACAGGTGCTCTTCGAACACTTCAAAACGCCCCTGTGCCCAGAAATCGCCGACCGCCGTGGTCAGCGGGGCCACGAGCGTGGTCACGAAACCGGCCAGGCCCATGCGCGACTGGGCCAGGCTCAGGCAATGCCTGAGCTGGGCGGGATCATGGGCAGCAATGGCGTTGAGCATGGGTGCAAAGCGTTCAGAGTCTGCTGCATTCTCTGAATTTGTCCTGGACAAATCCATGGCTGGCGAGGTGTCGGCGCGGGCCAGCAGCGCCTGCAGGCCGTCCAGGTCCACCCCCATCAGCTTGCTGGGGCGCAGCCCCGTATCCATGAGCCGCCGGATCAGGGTCAGTTGTCGAACCTGGTCTGCCGGGTAGCGGCGATCGCCTGCCGAATCCCGTTCAGGCCTTGGAAAGCCGTAGCGTCTTTCCCAGACACGCAGGGTGTCCTTGGCAAGTCCGGTCTCGCGTTCGACGGCCGAGATGGGCAGCCCGGGACCAGGCGCCAAAGGCAGGGGGTCAGAAAGTGGCGTCATTGATCTGAAGGGAACAAAACGTCCGGCCATGGCCGGAATGTTTTGAGGGATTTTGCGAATTGTCTAGGACAAAAATATGTTTTGTCCAATATATTACATAGAGAAACAAAGCGCAGGCCTGCTGGCCGCCACCCGGCAGCCGCTGGCGCGAGTGCTCTGTAGATCCCGGCCAGGAGATGACTGCCCCAGGCGCAGGCGAGGCTTGACATCGTGATCGCCGCGCCCGTGTGCAGTCTTTCCGGCCACGCAGTCCGTACCGATGATCATCATGAATTTGTCCAACTGGCCACTGGCCCGCCGTCTCGCAGCTGCCTTCGCATGCGTCATCGCCATTTTTCTTCTTGTCATCGCGCTGGCCGTGAGCAGCCAGGCCCGGCTCAAGGAGGCCCAGCAATGGAACGAGCACACCTTCAAGGTGATGTCCCAGGGACAGCGCATGCTCACGGGCATGGTCAACATGGAGACGGCCTCGCGGGGCTATCTCCTGTCGGGCGACTCCCGTTTTCTGGCCCCCTGGGACGAAGGACTCAAGGAGTTCGAGGCCTCCTGGCAGGAGGCCGTACGCCTGACCGAGGACAACCCCGCCCAGCAGCGCCGGCTCGACGGAATCCGGCTGCGCCACCGTGAATTCGTGCAGGCGGTGCAGCCGCTGCAGGCGCTGCGGCGGCAAGTTCAGGACGGCACGGCGACCGTCGAGGATCTGGTTCGCGAGTTCTCCCTGGGGCGCGAGAAGGCGGCCATGGATGGGCTGCGCGCACTGCAGGCGGACCTGGTGCGGGAGGAGGAGCAGCTCATGGCCGAGCGCCTGACACGCACCGAGTCGCTGGCGGCAATGACGCTGGCGTTCGAGCTGGGGGGCGCGCTGGTGGCCGTCGTGCTGGCCGCCTTGCTGGGCACCTGGGTCACGCGCTCCATCACCGGCCCCATCGGCCGGGCCATCCAGGTGGCACGCGCGGTGGCCTGCGGGGATCTGACGCAGCGGGTGGAGGCCACCACCCATGATGAAGTGGGGACCCTGCTGCGCAGCCTCGGCGAGATGAGTGATGCGCTATCGCAGGTCGTGGCCGTCGTGCGCAGCGGCAGCGAATCCGTGGCAAGTGCAAGCACGCAGATTGCCCAGGGCAACACCGACCTGTCCTCGCGAACCGAGAGCCAGGCCAGCGCGCTTGAACAGACGGCGGCCTCCATGGAGCAGCTCGGAGCGACCGTGACCCAGAACGCGGATGGCGCGGGCAAGGCCAACGCGCTCGCGCAGCAGGCCAGCGGCGTGGCCGGGCAGGCGGGCGAGGTGGTCACCCAGGTCGTGGACACGATGAAGGGCATCAGTGAAAGTTCGCGCCGCATCGCCGACATCATCAACGTCATTGACGGCATCGCGTTCCAGACCAACATCCTGGCGCTGAACGCTGCGGTGGAGGCTGCGCGTGCCGGTGAACAGGGCCGCGGCTTCGCTGTGGTGGCCTCCGAGGTCCGCAGCCTGGCCGGCCGCAGCGCGGCGGCGGCCAAGGAGATCAAGGCCCTGATCTCCGACAGCGTCGAGCGGGTCGAGCAGGGCTCTGTGCTGGCCGACCGCGCGGGGGGCACCATGGCTGAAGTGGTGATGAGCATACGCAGCGTCACCGACCTCATGGGCGAGATCAGCGCGGCTTCTGCCGAACAACGCAGCGGCGTGGCACAAGTGGGTGAGGCGGTCACGCAGATGGACCAGGCGACGCAGCAAAATGCGGCCCTGGTGGAGGAAATGGCGGCGGCAGCCACGAGCCTGCGCCAGCAGGCGCATGACCTTGTGCAGTCCGTGAGCGTTTTTCGCCTGGGGCCCCAGACGCAGGGTTGAGGCAGGGATGGCGCAGGGTGTGATGCACCTGGTGAAGACGCGGTGCGGGACTTTGGGAGAGCGGGCCTCTCTACAGGCGCCGGAGCATCAGCCGCTGCTGCCGTCCTGCCCGGGCACCGGCCGGCGTTCAAACAGTTGCGCCATGGCCCGGGAGGGCCGGAGCCCGCAGATCGCGCCATCCGGTTTTCCGAACGGAGCCTGCATTTCATTGTTCGGATTTCCGTTCCACCTTATGCATAAAAGTAAGGTCGATATAGGCGAATCAAGCAGTTAGCGCGTGGCGCAGGTGCCGGATGCGGCTGGCACGGTCTGTGCACTGTCAGGCGCAGGCCACGTGCGTCGTGGTTGTGTGTGCAGGGAGACAAGCCCGTCTTCGCAATGGCATCCGGCAGAGGCCCGGGGGCTGCGGCGGACCGGGCTCGCTTGCAAGACCGAAATACGTCCAACGAAAAAATCCGCATGAAATTCAATCGCTTGACCACCATGGTGCTCGTGGCCATGGTCCTCGGCGTGCTGGTGGGCTATGCCTGCAACAGCTACGCGCCCACGCCCGAGGCCGCCAAGGAAATCGCCAGCTACTTCGGCATCCTCACCGATGTCTTCCTGCGCATGATCAAGATGATCATCGCGCCCCTGGTGTTCGCCACCCTGGTGTCGGGCCTGGCCAACATGGGCGACGCCAAGGCCGTGGGCCGCATCGGCGGCCGCGCGCTGGGCTGGTTCATCGTGGCCTCGTTCTGCTCGCTGGCCATCGGCCTGATCTATGCGAACGTGCTGCAGCCCGGCCATGGCCTGAGCGTGGCCCTGCCGTCGTCGGCTGAGGGCCTGAACCTCAAGACCTCGGCGCTGAACCTCAAGGACTTCATCGCCCATGTGTTCCCCAAGAACATCTTCGAGGCCATGGCGACCAACGAGGTGCTGCAGATCCTGGTGTTCGCGCTGTTCTTCGGCATTGCGCTGGGCAACCTGCACAACCAGGCCGCGCGTTCCATGGTGGGCCTGATGGACGAAGTGGTCCACATCATGCTCAAGGTCACCGACTACGTGATGCGCTTCGCCCCCGTGGGCGTGTTCGGCGCCGTGGCCGGCACCATCACCATCCATGGCCTGGGCATGCTGTCGGTGTTCGGCAAGTTCATGCTGTGCTTCTACCTGGCCCTGGCCACGCTGTGGGTGCTGCTGATCGTGGCCGGCTACGTCGTGCTGGGCCGTGACATCTTCCGCCTGCTGAACCTGATCCGCGGCCCGCTGCTGGTGGGCTTTTCCACGGCCAGCAGCGAATCGACCTATCCCAAGCTGATGGAGCAGCTGGAGAAGTTCGGCATCAAGCCGCGCATCATCGGCTTCGTGCTGCCGCTGGGCTACTCGTTCAATCTCGATGGCTCCATGGTCTACACCACCTTCCTGGCCATCTTCATCGCCCAGGCCTACGGCATCGACATGACGCTGACGGCCCAGATCACCATGCTGCTGGTGCTGATGGTCTCCAGCAAGGGCATTGCCGGCGTGCCGCGCGCCTCGCTGGTGGTGGTGGCCGCCGTGCTGCCCATGTTCGGCCTGCCCGAGGCCGGCATCCTGCTGATCCTGGGCATCGACCATTTCCTGGACATGGGCCGCACGCTGACCAATGTGCTGGGCAATGCCATTGCCACGGCCGTGGTGGCCAAGTGGGAAGGCGCGGTCGATCCGAATGCCACCACGGACGACGACGAGTCGCTGCTGCCCATGGAGCACTCCCAGGAAGGGCGGCCCGCTGTCTCGGCCTGAGGCCCAGGCGGCGCTGGGGGGCACTGATAACATTGGTGCCTTCACCATGCCCGCCCGCCGCCCCCTGCGCCAGCTCATCCTGCTTTTGCTGTGGCTTGCCCTGAGCGGGCTGAGCGGCTGGGGTGCGTACCTGATGGCGCAGCGGCTGGGCATCGCCGATCTGCGTGCCACGGGCATGCACCGGCTGGAGCTGTACGGCGCCAGCCTGCAGCGCGAGATCGGCAAATACGCCTTCCTGCCCGACGTGCTGGCACTGGAAGGCAATGTGCAAAGGCTGCTGGCCGAGCCCGGCGACGAGCAGCTCACCAACCGCGTCAACGCCTACCTGGAGCAGCTCAACGACCGCGCGGGCACGCTGACCGCCTACCTGGTCGATGCGCGCGGCCACGTCGTGGCCTCCAGCAACTGGCGGCGCTCCGACAGCTACATGGGCGAGGACCTGAGCTTTCGCCCCTACTACCGCACGGCCATGGCCACGGGCAGCGCGCGCTTCTTCGGCATAGGCACCACGCGCGGCGAGCCCGGCTACTACCTGGCCTCCACCCTGGGCGACGACACCCACACGCTGGGCGTGGCCGTGGTCAAGGTCAGCCTGGACCAGCTGGAGCAATCGTGGTCCACGGTGGAGGCGCCCGTGCTGGTGGGCGACGAGAACGGCGTCGTCATCCTGGGCACGGTCTCCGACTGGAAATTCACCACCTTGCGCACGCTGGACGAGGGCACGCGCGCCGCCTTCGACCACACGCGCCAGTACAACCGCCGCGCGCTGGAGCCGCTGGGCCTGCAGGTGCTGCGCGACCTGGGCCAGGGCGCGCGCCTGGTGCGCATTGCCCGCCATGGCGAGGAATCGCCGGGCTCGGTCTACCCGGTCAGCGGCCGCTTCCTGGCCCAGTCGCGCCAGCTGCCGGGCACGCCCTGGACGATCACCGTGCTATCGCACCTGGAGCAGGTCGACCAGCTGGCCCAGAGCCGCGCGCTGGCCGCGGCCGTGGGCGCGGCCTTTGTGCTGCTGCTGGCCATGATGGTCAACGAGCGCCGCCGCCACCTGCGCGACCGGCTGGCCGCGCGCGAGGCGCTGCAGGCCGCGCACGACGAGCTCGAGCGCAAGGTGGAGCAGCGCACGGCCGACCTGTCGGCCGCCAACGAGGCGCTGCAGGCCGAGGTGGCCGAGCGCACCCACGCCGAGGCCACGCTGCGCGCCGCCCAGGACGAACTGGTGCAGGCCGGCAAGCTGGCCGTGATAGGCCAGCTGTCCACGGGCGTGGCCCATGAACTCAACCAGCCGCTGACGGCTCTGCGCACCCTGGCCGGCAACAGCCAGCGCTTTCTGGAGCGCGGCGATACCGAAACCACGCGCGTGAACCTGGAGCGCATGGCGCAACTGGCCGACCGCATGGGCCGCATCACCGGCCAGCTGCGCAACTTCGCGCGCAAGTCCAGCGGCGCCAGCCAGGCCGTGTCGCTGGCGCGTGCCCTGGACAATGCGCTGGCCGTGCTGGAGTCGCGCGTGGCCGAGACCGGCGCCCGCATCCTGCGCGATGACGGCGTGCCCGAGGCCGTGGCCTGGTGCGACCGCAACCGCATCGAGCAGGTGCTGATCAACTTGATCAACAATTCCCTGGACGCCATGCGCGGCCAGCCCGCGCCCTGCCTGGAGCTGGCCTGCGCCGTGGCCGATGGCCGCGCCCAGGTCACCGTGCGCGACCACGGGCCGGGCCTGAGCGAAGCGGCGCAGGCCCATCTGTTCCAGCCGTTTTTCACCACCAAGGAAGAGGGCGTGGGCCTGGGCCTGGGGCTGGCGCTGTCGGCCGGCATCGTGCGTGAATGCGGCGGCACGCTGACGGGCAGCAACCATCCGGGCGGCGGCGCCGTCTTCACGCTGAGCCTGGCCCTGGCTCCCTCCACACCCTCTGCCGACACACCATGACCGACGCCCTCAAAGTCCTGATCATCGAGGACGACCCCGACATCGTGCTCGGCTGCGAGCAGGCGCTGCAGCTCGAAGGCATCGCCTGCGAAAGCGTGGGCAGCGCCGAGCAGGCGCGCCGGCGCCTGTCGCGCGACTTCGCGGGCATCGTAGTCAGCGACATCCGCCTGCCGCGCATGGACGGCATGGCCTTCCTGCGCGAACTGGTGGCCATGGATGCCGAGCTGCCCGTGGTGCTGATCACCGGCCACGGCGACATCTCCATGGCCGTGCAGGCCATGAAGGACGGTGCCCAGGACTTCATCCAGAAACCCTTCGCCCCCGAAACCCTGGTCGGCGCCGTGCGCCGCGCCCTGGAGCGCCGCCGCCTGGTGCTGGAGGTGCGCGCGCTGCGCCAGCAACTGCAGCAGCGCGACAGCCTGGAGCACCGGCTGATAGGGCGCGCGCCCAACATGCGCCAGCTGCGCCAGATGCTCACGGGGCTGGCGCAAAGCGCGGCCGATGTGCTGATCCAGGGCGAGACCGGCACGGGCAAGGAACTGGTGGCGCGCTGCCTGCACGAGGCCAGCGCGCGGCGCGATGGCAACTTCGTGGCCGTCAACTGCGGCGGCCTGCCCGACACGCTGTTCGACAGCGAAATGTTCGGCAGCGAGGCCGGCGCCTATACCGGCGCGGGCAAGAAGCGCATCGGCAAGCTGGAGCACGCCAGCGGCGGCACGCTGTTCCTGGACGAGATCGAGAGCATGCCCGTGCCCATGCAGATCAAGCTGCTGCGCGTGCTGCAGGAGCGTGTGCTGGAGCGCCTGGGCTCCAACACCCTTATTCCCATCGACTGCCGCGTGATCGCGGCCACCAAGGTGGATTTGCTCGAACTCAGCAGGCAGGGCCTGTTCCGCGCCGACCTCTACTACCGCCTGAACGTGGCCACCGTCTCGTTGCCGCCGCTGCGCGAGCGGCGCGAGGACGTGCCGCTGCTGTTCGAGCATTTCGCGCTGCAGGGCGCGGCGCGCCACCAGCGGCCCGTGCCCGAGCTGACCACCGCGCGCGTGCAGCAGTTGCTGGGCTATGACTGGCCCGGCAACGTGCGCGAGCTGCGCAACGTGGCCGAGCGCACGGTGCTGGGCATCGAGGCCGGCTCGCCCCCCTTCGGCCAGCCGGCCGGCACCACCGGGCAGGACACCGCGCCCCGGCCGCTGTCCGCCACCGTCGAGGCCTTCGAGCGCGCCCTCATCGCCGACGCCCTGCGCCGCCACGGCGGCAGCCTGGCGCGCACGGCCGAAGCCCTGTCCATGCCCAAGACCACGCTGCACGACAAGATCCGCAAGTACGGGCTGGATGGGTAGGGGCTGGTTGCCCGCCTCCAACCCGGATTTTCGGGAAACGGCTTGGCCTACCTGGATTCGTAGGACGGGCGCAGTGCCGCAATCGCCTTTTGAATCGCAGCGCGCACGGCGGGCCGGTCGATCACCTCGCCACAGTGCAGCACGGGCAATGGCTTGCCCTGCCCGGGACGGGTTTCGTCGCGCATGACGGCCATATCGCCGTTGGCGCCCTTGGTGTTCTCCCTCTGCACCTGTTCGGCAATGCCCGCCAGCACTTCGATATCCCCGTGCATGCGCTGCACGACAACGGATGCCCAGGCATCTCCTTGGTCCTTGAGATAGGGCTCAGTCTGCTGGGTCAGGCAGCTTGCGATGGCATAGCTTTCAACGTCGCGCTGCACTTGCGTGCGAGCGCCACCTGCGGGATTCGTGTCTGGGGTGCATCCGGCGATGACCAGACCACATGCCAGCAAAGCCATGCGCATCAAGTGAGCTCCCAAAATTCACCAAGTGAAGTTTTGATGGATGGGTTGTCCGGATTTGTGTAAGTGGAGTAGTTGTCATAGCCCGGTTCACGATAATGGACTCCATTCCATAAGGCGATATGACCTGTGGCGCCACTCCAGTTCACGCTGAAGGCAATGATGCCTTTCAGGCCGCGAAATTTGTCATCATATGGGCTGACGGCATCAGTGGATGGTTTGCCAAGTGATTTCAAAAGATAGGATCGAAAATCTGCTACGCCATAAATGATGCGAGAACCGTCTTTTGTTCCCAATGTCCGTGCACCAGCCGTACCCGCCAAGGCTGCGTTGATCGGCGCACCGGCCTTGTTGAAGGCAACGCTCAACCGGCTGGCACATGTGTTTCCATTGGGACCGAAGCCTGGTAAGTAGATATTTTTCTCGGCAGCACCACCCAGTTCTGTGTATAGATCTTTCATGGTCTTGAATCTGACGTGGTCAGGAAACTCCTGCCATAGCCGATGAAAATTTGGTTTGATCAAAATTAGCCTTTCGTTGCTATACGCCAATCTTCATGTCGATCCCGCAAAGTGATGGAGAGTGTCCGGGCTGGCTGCAATCGGGACGGGGGCTTACCACTCGCATTTTTCCCTTGATCGGCAGGCTGGCGTGCAGGTTTGCAATCCCCAATGGGGCGGATCGTTGTCTGGCGGCAAGCATCGTAACAATCTTCTGTCCGACCTTTTCTTTTTTGTTTCAGGTAATTACATCTATCTCGAATGGCCGCTGGAATGAAAGTAGGTCCCATTGAGTCTGGGCCTACTCCAGTGACTGATGGCGCGATTTCTCTGCAGTACGGGGCGTAAGCCTTTGAGGCCTGACGCCCCCAATTCCCTCAACCCCGCTCCCCGAACTCCACGCTTTCGCGCGTCCAGTGCCGTGCCTGCTCGCTCAGGCTCAGCCCCAGGCCAGGGCGGGTGGGCACGAGTATGCGGCCATTGGCGATTTCCAGGCGTTCGTTGAACAGCGGCTCCAGCCAGTCGAAGTGTTCCACCCAGGGCTCGTTGGCGCAGGTGGCGGCAAGGTGCACGTGCAGTTCCATGGCGAAGTGGGGCGCCAGGCTCAGGTGGGCCAGTTCGGCCTGGGCGGCGATTTGCAGGAAGGGCGTGATGCCGCCCACGCGCGGCGCGTCGGGCATGAGGAAGTCGGCGCTGCGGTGGCGTATGAGATCGCCGTGCTCGGCGGCGCTGGTCAGCATCTCGCCGGTGGCAATCGGCGTGTCGAAGCGCGCGGCCAGCGCGGCGTGGCCTTCGTGGTCGTAGGCGTCCAGCGGCTCCTCGATCCAGACCAGGTTGAATTCCTCGAAGACACGGCACATGCGCTGGGCCGTGGGGCGGTCCCATTGCTGGTTGGCATCGACCATGATGGGCGCGGCATCGCCCAGGTGGGCGCGCATGGCCTCCACGCGCCGTATGTCCAGCGCGCAGTCGGGCTGGCCCACCTTGAGCTTGATGCCGCCAATGCCGCGCTCCAGCGAGGCGCTGGCGTTGCGCTTGAGTTCATCGAGCGGCGTGTGCAAAAAGCCTCCCGAGGTGTTGTAGCAGCGCACGGATTCGCGCTGCGAGCCCAGCAGCTTGGACAGCGACAGGCCCGCGCGGCGCGCCTTGATGTCGTACAGCGCCACGTCGAAGGCCGCGATGGCCTGCACGGCCAGCCCGCTGCGGCCGACGGAGGCGCCGGCCCAGCACATGCGCGTCCACAGCCGCGCAATGTCGCTGGGGTCTTCGCCCAGCAGGGTGGGCGCGATCTCGCTGGCATGGGCGAACTGGCCGGGGCCGCCTGCGCGCTTGGCGTAGCTCAGGCCCAGGCCCCGGTGGCCGTCGCGGGTCTGGATCTCGGCGAACAGCATGGCGACCTCGGTCATGGGCTTTTGGCGGCCCGTGAGCACCTTGGCATCGCTGATGGGCCGGGCCAGGGGGAGGTAGCAGGACGACAGGCGTATCCACTGGATGCGGTCCTGGCTGGTGGTTTCGGAGAGCGCGGAAGAAGTCATGGCTGCGGGAGTGCGGGGGTTGGGAAAAGGACAGGGGCAGGCATCAGTCGATGCTGATCTTTCCGGCCTCGATGACCGACTTCCAGCGAGCGTATTCCTGGCGCTGGAACTCGGCGAACTGCTGGGGCGTGCCGGCCACCATCTCGTAGCCGATGGAGACGAACTGCTCGCGCACCCGGGGATCGTTGAGCGCCTCGACAAAGGCCGCATGGGCCTTGTCGCGCAGCGCAGGCGGCAGGCCCTTGGGCGCGACGATGGCCTGCCAGGAGGCGACCTCCACGTTCTTCACCCCGGCCTCGGCCAGCGTGGGCAGGTCCGGCAGCACGGGCGAGCGGCGCGGGCTGGTTACGGCCAGGGCACGCATCTTGCCGGCCCGGATGTGCTGTATCACGGCATTGATGTTCTGGAACGAGGCATCGACCTGGCCGCCGATCAGGTCGGCATGGGCCGGTGCGCCACCCTTGTAGGGGATGTGCACGCCCTGGGTGCCCGTCTGCTGCCAGAACAGTTCGGCCGTCAGGTGGTCGCTGGAGCCGTGGCCGGCCGAGGCAAAGCTCATCTTGCCCGGATGGGCCTTGAGGTGGGCGACCACGTCGGCCACGCTGTTGTGCGGCGAGCTTGCGGGCACGACCAGCACGTTGGGCGACTGCACGGCCACGGTGATCAGGTCGAAGTCCTTGAGCGCGTCGTAGGGCAGGTTCTTGATCAGGTGGGGCACGATGACCAGCGGGCCCAGCGAGGTGACGAGAAAGGTCTGCCCGTCCGCCGCCGCGCGCTGCACGAAGGCCGCGCCGATGGTGCCCGTGGCGCCGGCCTTGTTCTCCACCACGAAGGACTGCCTGAGCTTGTCGCCCAGCCTGGGCGCCACGGCGCGCGCGACCTGGTCGGTGGAGCCGCCGGCGGGGAAGGGCACGACCAGGGTGACCGGCCTGTCTGGCCAGGCCTGGGCCGACGCAGAAAAGGCAGCGAGTGCGGCCAGGGCCAGCGCCATGGCACGAAGAATGTGATTCATCTTGTCTCCTGATTTGTGAATGACATCGTTGTCATTTCCGGGGAAATGAAAAAGCGCCGATGCCATTTTTTAGATGCAAGGATTTGCGCTTTCAGCAAAATGATATCGTTGTCATTTTGGCTGTCAATCACGATTTCTGCGATGCAGGGCAGGCCTGGCGCCCGTGCGTAGAGGGCGGTCTGCTATCTTCAGGCCCGTCCCCGATACCCGCCCGCGATCGCGCTTGCCCATGAACACACCCACACCCCCCAGGCCCGCCACGCTGCACGACGTGGCCGAGGCGGCCGGCGTCTCGCTGATCACGGCCTCGCGCGCCCTGGGCAATCCTTCCATCGTTTCGGAGAAGACGCGCGAGCGCGTGCGCCAGGCCGTGGAGGCCACGGGCTACATCCCCAACCTGCTGGCCGGCGGGCTCAAGTCCCGCCGCAGCCGCATGGTGGCCGGCGTGGTGCCCGCGCTGTCGGTGTCGCAGTTCCTGCCCACGGTGCAGTCATTGACGGCCACGCTGGCGCAGGAGGGCTATCAGCTGCTGCTGGGCCAGACCTTCTACGACGAGCAGCGCGAGGAGGAGGTGCTCAACGCCATGATCGGGCGCCAGCCCGACGGCATTGTGATGATGGGCCTGGTGCAGTCCGGCAAGGCGCGCGAGCAGCTGCGCAGGACCGGCATTCCCGTGGTGGAAACCTGGGACTTCAGCGACCGGCCGCTGGACATGGTGGTGGGCTTTTCCCACCTGAAGGTGGGCAGCGCGCTGGCCGGCTATTTCCTCTCGCGCGGCCTGCAGCGCGTGGGCATGGCCACGGGCAGCGACCACCGGGCCCAGCAGCGGCGCGAGGGCTTTCTTGCAGCCTGGGGCCGCGAGGTGCCCACGGTCACCGTGTCCGCGCCCGGCAGCCTGGAGCTGGGCCGGCAGGCGCTGGACCAGTTGCTGGCGCAGCAGCCTGATCTGCAGGCCGTGGTCTGCAGCTCGGACATGCTGGCCCACGGCATTTTGGTGGAAGCCCAGGCGCGCGGCCTGCGCGTGCCCGTGGATCTGGCCGTCTCGGGCTTCGGCAATGCCGATTTCGCGGCCCATCTGCTGCCGTCGCTGACCACCGTGCATGTGGACGGGCCGGGCATAGGCC
This sequence comes from Delftia sp. WSY_22, assembly GCF_043104185.1. NCBI lineage: Bacteria > Pseudomonadati > Pseudomonadota > Betaproteobacteria > Burkholderiales > Comamonadaceae > Delftia > Delftia sp. WSY_22. The sequence goes on along the minus strand of NZ_JBICKN010000018.1, from coordinate 279,198 downwards.
GCCTGGCCGCCGAACTCGTGCTGGCACGCTGCCAGGGCCGCAGTGCCGGGCGCTCGGCGTTCGACCTGGGGTTCGAGCTGATCGAGCGGGATTCGACCCGCCTGGCTTAGAGGGTCAGCACAGGGCAGCCGCCTGGCGCTCGGGCGCCAGCCCGAACAGGCTGCCCAGCGCGTGCTGGATTTCATCAGGGGCCAGCTGCCTGGTCTCGGTGCCGCTGGCCGTGATGGTCTTGAGCGCGTCGCCCACCAGGATCATGCGGCCGGCCGGCTGGTGCAGCACCACCACCCGCTTTTGCACGAAGATGGCATCCGGGTGCGTGGAGTTCAGGTAGTTGGCGGGGGCGAAATCCACCCATTCCTGGGGCGACAGGTTGAAGGCGTACTGGTTGGCCCATTCACCGTCCACGCGGGCCTGCAGCAGGTATTCGCCCTGGTCGTCCAGGCTCAGGCGGAAGGTGTCGCCGTCCTGGCGGACCTCGGTGTCCAGCACGTCCAGGGCCATGGGGGCGCGTATGCCGTAGCTGCCAAAGCCCAGGTCGCACAGCCAGCGCCGTCCCTGGACCTCGGCCACCAGGGCCATGTGGGTGCGGGGCCGGCGTGCCGGATAGAACATGGGCCGCGCCGCCACAAAGCGGTAGGCAATGCCCAGGGCCTGCAGCGCCATGGCGAACAGGCCGTTCACCTCGTAGCAGTAGCCGCCCCGGGCGCCGCCGAGGATCTTGCCCGCAATGTCTTCGGGCACCAGAGAGACGATCTTGCCGGCCTGCACGTCGAGATTCTCGAAAGGCACCGCGAACAACTGGTGGCGCATCAGCGCATGCAAGGTGGCGGTATCGGCCTGGGCGGAGTCACCGGCACTGAAGCCGATGCGGCGGAAATAGGCCTGGAGATCGAAATTGCTGGCTTGCATGGGTTTCCTCGGGTTGCTTGATGGCTGCAACGATAAATCCGGGCAGCCAATGCCTGTATAAGCAGAATCCAAGAAAACTGACCTGTACAGATTGGCATGCCCACCAACAATGAACCCTTGCCCCAGTACCGCCGCATTGCCCAGGCCCTGCGCGAGACGCTGGCCTGTGGCGCACTGCGCCCCGGCGACAGGCTGATCTCCGCCCGCAGCCTGGCCGAGCGCGAACAGGTCAGCCTGCCCACCGCGCTGGAGGCGCTGCGCTGCCTGGAGGCCGAGGGCCTGATCGTGGCGCGCCCGCGCTCGGGCTACTTTGTGCGGCAGGCAACCGGCGGCGCGGCGTTGCAGGCGTCCCGCCCGTCGTCGCGTCCCGTGCCCGTGACCCTGTCGGCCCTGGCGCGCTCGCTGTTCAGCAGTCCCGACACGCGCCTGATCCCGCTGGGTGCGGCATTGCCCGATCCGGCCTGGCTGCCCACGGCCCGGCTGCAGCGCGCGCTGCAGACCGCCGGGCGCCGCCTGGACGCGCACGGGCAGACCTACAGCATGCCGCCGGGCCGTGCCGACCTGCGCGGCCAGATCGCAGCCCGGGCCGCGCAATGGGGTGCGCGCTTCGGCCCCGATGACCTGGTCCTGACGGCAGGCGCCACCCAGGCCGTGCGGCTGGCGCTGCGCGCCGTGTGCAAGCCTGGCGATGTCGTGGCCGTGGAGCGGCCCGCCTATTTCGGCAGCCTGCTGCTGCTGGAGGACCTGGGCCTGAAGGCGTTGGAGATTGCCACCGATCCCCGCGAAGGCCTGCTGCTGGAGCCGCTGGCCGAGGCCATTGCCCGCCACCGGCCGGCTGCCGTGCTGGCATCGCCCACCGTGCAGAACCCGCTGGGCGCCAGCATGCCGGTGGAGCGCAAGCAGGCCCTGGTGGCGCTGCTGGAGCGGGCGGGCATTCCCTTGATCGAAGACGATGTCTATGGCGACCTTGCCGGCGACGGACAGCGCCCGCCGGCCTGCAAGGCCTTCGACGGCAGCGGCAACGTGCTGTATTGCGGCTCCGTGTCCAAGACCCTGGCGCCGGGCTGGCGCGTGGGCTGGATTGCGGCGGGCCGCTTCCATGCCCAGGTGCTGCAGGTGCGCCTGGCGGGCGACTGGGCCGGTGCGCCGCTGCTGGAGGCCGCCGTGAGCGAGGTGCTGGCCAGCGGCGACTACGACCGGCACCTGCGCCGTCTCAAGTCCCGCGTGCAGGCCGGGGTGCAGGCCGTCACGGCCAGGGTCGAGGCCAGCTTTCCGCCCGGCACCCGCGTCTCGGCCCCGCGCGCGGGCTTTCTGCTGTGGGTGGAGTTGCCGCGCCAGGTCAATGCACTGGAGGTGCACCGCCGCGCGCTGGAGCTGGGCATTGGCGTCAGCCCCGGCCCGCTGTTCTCATCGCGCTCGGACCTGCCCAACCACCTGCGCCTGAACTGCGCCAACGAGCCCACGCCGCGCCTGCTGGGGGCTGTGGGGCAGGTGGGGGAGATATGCCGGGGGCTTCCTGGTGAATCTCGTGGTTAGAGGAGTATGTGTCGGACTTGTTGTGATTAACGCCACCGATCCACAAAGCGCGCACAGATGATCGCTGCCGCCAACTTCAACAGCGCTTCGTGAATTTCCATTCGTCGTTCAAAGTGGATTCGTAACTTGTCAAAGCCTTTAAACCATCAGAGGAATGTCTTAGGCATCCACGGCGATGTGTCGCTTGGAATCGAGCTTGCCGTTGTCCGCCGGGTTGGTGCCCGTGTCCTGGTCCCCGGGGCCTAGGAACGAGGAGCCATCAATGCTGATCCGGCTCCATTCGATCTGGTCATGTGCACGCAGTCGTGTCAGCATTGCCAATTGCAACTGCTCCCAGACCCCAGCAGCGTTCCAGTCGCACAGGCGTCGCTAGCAGGTCATGCCGCTGCCGTATCCAATGGATTGGGGAGTTCTTTCCATGAAATACTTGTTCTCAGGCCTGTAGTACAGCCTATTGTTGAGGGTGGATGTCTTTTTGGATTGCTGATTGCTCTCTGCAATCAGATTGGTCTTAATTTATTTCTAGATAAACCTTTAATTGAGTCATTTTGCTAGGGCTTTTTATCAAATCATCGCCATAGATCTTGGTTAGAATAAATTCCGCTTATTAAATAAAGGAATCAAATGTTAATTAAAAAATGCATTTCTGCTGCTGCGATGATTCTCGTTGCGAGCACTTCGCACGCCTGGAATTTGATTTATGCCCATGACGTAAATGGAAATGCAACAGTGGGCTCGCTACAAGCACTCCGAACAGCAGCAAAAAATGGCGCGTCTGTAAAGATAGTTACTCATGAGCCGGGTGTTCATTTCTGGAATGCTCCATGCGCGCAGGTTTCTGTTCGAGACGACTCCACCCAAGCAGTGGTATGTTTAGGGCATGTGGACTTCTTGGTCAACCTCAACCAAGGACCTCAGTTCGGCGTCCCCTTGCAGCCTCCTCACGGAGCAAATTTCGCAGCCAATACAACTGGTCAATACGCTCAGGTAGATATTCAGACTGGCAATGGAGCCGTGCTGGCGCAAAAGGTATTTCGCGGAGCAATAAGCTGGTATGTTGATTGACGGTATAGAAACATCAAATACGCTGTATACGTGATAATGCTTTGATTAAGCCAATATTCATTGATTGCTTATAATTTTGGTCTCAAAAAATTCCTATTTAAAGCATCGGTAAATTCCGGTGCGGCCAATAGGTGGCTTAAAGTTGTCGGCATCACATATCCACGAAGCGCGCACAGACGATCGACGCCGCCAATTTCAGCAGCGCTTCGTGGATGTCCAACCGTCGTTCAAAGCGGATTCGCAGATTGCCCAAGCCTGCAAACCATCCGTTCGTCCGCTCCACCATCCATCGGTGCTTGCCCGGCCGCTCGCTGGTCTCAACGCCTCGTCTGGCAATACCCCGTTGTCTCAAATGCGCACGGCAACGCTTGTAGTCATAGCCCTTGTCGGCGTGCAGCTTGGCTGGTCTTTTGCGGGGATGCGCTGGCAAGCCTGCAATCGCAGGAATCGCGTGCACGCACCTCTCGAACACCTTGTCGTCGTGCCGGTTCGCGCCGCTGACCAAGATCGCCAGCGGGACGCCTCTGGTATCTACAACGATGTGTCGCTTGGAGCCGAGCTTGCTCTATCGAACGATAGGCCGCAATACTCACCCCAACCCCTCCAGGAGGCACCACAGGTATCGCCGCCGCAACCCTAACCATCGCGACACCCGCCGCATCCACCGCGGCCCCGCTCCAGTTCCCATCCCGGACATTGCTGGCCAGACTCTGCAATCTTGTTGAAATTTTTTATAAAACAGCATTTTACTTATCACCAAGGTGCTGCTTAAAAACACTCCCAGTCTTCTATAAATATTCTGTCAAGCCATCAATTTTTATTAAAAGTTCTGCTGAAAATTAGAAATTCTATAATATGAGACACTGCGGTTCTTAATTTTACTTAACTTCCGTCAGGTTTCAATATCACACCTTCATGCATGACGAAGCAGTCTACAAAACCTGATATTTCTCCAGGCGTGTAAATGACAAGAAAATCCTCATTGGGTGCGATGGTAAAATTCTGATTTTCTGTATTGGTTTCAAATATAGCATGAACTACGGCACGTTGGCCTGATTGTAGTATGTAGTATTATGGTATAGGCTCTAATACTATTTTTGTTGGTGTGATTTTCTCATTTTTGATGGATAATTTGCTAATTATATTTGACATTCTATTTCATCATATTTCGAAAATTCCCCGAATTCAAATCAATGAAAATATTTATCTGTTAATGAATGGTTGTAAATTATTATCCATGAAGCAACTCTGTCGTTATATTTTCTTTTTCATTATCTAGAAACGATGAAAATTCGTGAAGCCAATTGGAAACCACTATGTTATCCATGGAGAATGTGCTTGCTGGTAATTGAGCTGAAGGACCTTTGTTAATGATTCTGCCGTCTTCCATGCATGCATCTGATGTGATATTTAATGTATCGTCTATTAAATGTACATTAATAACTATTGCTAATTCATTGCTGTCAATGCTTCGTGCCAAAGCTAGATATCCGTTCAATGGGAATGATTCGTTTGAGTTACACGATATATTTGAAATAACGTTGTTAACTGATCTGTTTATGTCGGCATTGAATTTTGAAAGAAAATATTGAATTTCCTTCCAAAATGTCTTTATTTCCAAATGAAGTATGTGATTCATTTGCGCATAACTCCTTCCACAGAATCAAGTAATTCTTGAGTTAGCGGATGCATGCTGTTGCTGCCTCGACTGTCAATCCATCCTTGCATTTGATTCATGTCTATCGGCTTAATGGAGACATGGCCCGTCTGAGGATTGTCACAAACTGCACATAGGTTTTTAAATTTTGCCGTGTTGATGACTTGAATTTTTCCGGGTAGAGATTTTTCAATACTATTGGTGGCGGATAGGCCCTGCAAGTCAACAGTCCTCGGGGTCATACTATTTGGCGTTCCAGAGGCAGATCTATATATTAAGGTGCCATCTTTGGCGGAATCTATCGAACGATACGCCGCAATACTTGCCCCAACCCCTCCAGGCACTACAGGTATTGCCGCCGCAACCCCATCAATCGCGATACCTGCCGCATCTACCGCAGCCCCGCTCCAGTTCCCCTCCCGGACATTGCTGACCAGACTCTGGAAGCCGATAGAAATATTGAACGCGTCCCAGACGGTTTCCGCAAGCTTGCCGTCCGGGTCCAGGTATTTGTTCGGGTTGTTGTTGGCGTAGGCGTAGCGGTTGAAGCTGTGGATCTGCTCGGGATTCATCTCCTTGGGGTCCATGCCCGTGAACCGGCCCAGCAGCGGCATGTAGTACCGCGCGCCCATGTAGGTCATGCCCGTATCGGGGTCGTAGGGCCTGCCAGCGAACCACAGCGTGTTGTCCGCGCTGGCCGGCTCCACCTTCTGGCGGTAGCCATAGGGCAGGTAGTTTTCCTTCCAGAGTACGGCGCCGGATTGGTTGGTGGCCAGCCAGGGCGTGCCTGCAGCGTCGTTGTGGAAGTAGGTGACGGTGGCCTGGGCCAGCGCACCGGGCGTGGTCAGCAGGGCTGCCAGAAGCAGCGCGGCAACTGCCAGCAGGCGCCGGCAGGATTGGCGGATGGCGTTCTTCATCGGGCGCTCACTTTCTGTGCAATGCGCTTGCCGTTGAGGTAGATGTATTCGGTGAGCTGGCCGGAGCCGTATTCCGCGAGCAGGTTGCCGTGCACACCATGGAACTCGTAGGTGGTGACGCCTGCCTTGGTGGTGTGGGTGCGTTTCTGGTCGCCGTCGTAGGCATAACGGATGGGGGAATTGCCCCAGCAGTCGGCGCACAGCAGGTTGGGGACGGCGTTGTAGGTGTAGGACTTCTGGCTGCTCTGGATGAAGTTACCCGCCGTGTCGTAGGTGAAGTGGTTGGTCGGGCCGCCATTGACGGTGATGGAGGACAGGCGGTGGCGGCTGTCGTAGCGGTAGTCGATCAGTTCGCTGCCCAGGCTCTGGCGGGTAATGTTGCCGGAGCCGCTGTAGCTGATGCTTCCGCGCCCCCTGGAGGTGCCCATGGATACCAGTCTGTGCACGCCGTCATAGCCGAAGGTACGGTCATAGTCCGCATCGGCCGTATCCCTCACGCTGGTGAGATTGCCCGTGCGGTCATAGGTCAGGATGGATCGGTGGAAATAGCTGCCCTGGCGCGAGGTGGCGAACGAGGCGGGAAGCAGCCTTTCGTTCTGGCCATATTCGGACTGCACTCCGTTGGCATAGGCGATGCGCTGGATCTGGCGGGACGGCCAGTAGCTGACGCTGCTGATGTAGCCGGGCATGGCCGTGGGTCTGCCCAGACTGTCCAGTGTGTAGCTGACGGTGGAGCCAGACAGTGGGTAGGTGATGGATGCCAATTGGTCATTGCCGCTGTAGCTGTAGCCAGCATTCCAATTGAAGCCACCTGCAGCCAACTCCTCCCGCGTGAGGTTGCCGTTGCGGTCGTAGGTGAAGCGACGTGTGGCTTCGGATGTGGCCGTGCTCAGCAGGCGGTGGGCCCTGTCGTAGCTGTACGTGGCGTCCGGGGTGGAGCCGGGGTAGCTGATGGACTGCAGGCGGTTGTGCCCGTCGTATCGGTATTGGATGGTGCCTACGGTCCCTGTGATCCTTGAAATCATGTTGCCTGCGGCATCGCGGCCCAGGCTTGTGGTGCCGGTCTCTGGGTGTGTGATGGATGTCAGTTGGTAGCTGCCGTTGTAGCCGTAGCTTCGTGTGATGCCCGCTTGCGTGACTGAGGTCACCAGTCCCCTGGCATTGCGGCCGATGGACAGGTTGGTGGACGGCTCCGGTGTGGAGATGGCCATCAGCAGCGGCTGGTCGGGGTCGCCGTAGGCGCGGTAGCGGTAGGTGGTTGTCAGACCGCGTTCGTCCACCACGGCGCGTGTGGCGGGGCCGTAGCCTATGCCCTGCGTGCTGCCATCCGCATGGCGTATGGAGATGACGCGGTCCAGGATGTCGTGCCGGTAGGCGGTTCCTGCGCTGGTGCCCGGGTCGGATTCAAAGGTTCTGCGGCCCAGCGCGTCGACGCTGAAACTTCGCACGATGCCGCCATGGTTGACGGACACGGGCTGACCGAAGCCGTTGAAGCTGGTGGTCTGGGTGAGCGCTCCCCGGCTGACGGTGCGCGTGGTGGTGCCATGGCTGATCTGGACGCTGTTGCCTGTGGGATAGCCGACGGAGATGATGCGGTTGAGACCGTCATAGCCATAGGTCCAGGTACTGCCGTCACCCCGGGTCTCGTAAGTGACGTTGCCCGCATCGCTGACCGTCCGCGAGATGGAAATGCCCTCGGGCTGCGATTCCGATTGGGCTATTCCCCGCCTGTAGCCACCGTAGTAGTGTGTCAGCCCTCGCGGGAAGGTGGTGGCGCTCAGGTTGCCTTGGCCGTCATACGCGTGGCGGGTCTGGATGCCATCGCGGGTGATGGAGGTCATGTTGCCATTGCCGTCGAAGCTGCGCGATATGCTGCCGCCCGCATGGCTTTCGCTTTGCACCTGGCGCACTATCCATTTGGACGGGTTGATGTAGTAGCTCAGGCTGGTGGTGCGGTTGCCGCTCGATGGGCCGTATTCGGAGATCGTGCCAGGATTGCCATAGGTGTCGAAGTTGCTGTAGCGGGTCGTATAGCTGGCGTTGTCTCGGGTGATGGTGCGCTCTGCAAGAAGCGGGGCGTTGAATTCACCGATATCGACCTTGGTAGCGAAGGCGCCGGGACGGAAGTTGTTCTCGCTCGATATCTTCTGCTTGCCCCAGGTGTAGGTCTCGGTCTGGCTGCTACCCAGGCTTTTGGAGGCCAGCAGGCCCACCATCCATACGCTGCCCGAGCTAGAGTAATTGGGCCCTATGTGCCGGTAGGTCACGGTGCCTGAGGGGGTGTTGACGGTGGTTACGTCGTGTGCGCCGGGGCGTCCGGGCGCGTAGCTGAAGGACCAGTTGCCTCCCGTGCTTGTGGACTTGGCCGTGACCACGGTAGAGCGGCTGGCGGGATTGGCCTGGGTGTCGAAGTGGACGAAACCGTATTGATAGCCGATGGAGCCCCCCTGAGGGTAGGTCAGGCGCCGCATGATGTGGCTGCCGGGGGTGTTGTTGAGGTTCCCGTTGTAGTCATAGATCCAGCGCAGACCGTCGGGCCGGGTGACGGAGCCGAGCTGGAATTTGTCCCTGACGTTTGAGATGCCCTGATAGGCGTAGTGGTAGGTCTGGCCTGCCGCGCTGATGGCGGTGATCCTCCGGCTCGCCATACCGCTGTCCGCATAGAAAAACTGGACTGAGCGACCATCGCTTGTGACCACGCTGGATATCTGCGGCGAGGCGGCCGCCGCGTACTGGATGGTGGCGTAGTTGCCGTTGCGGTCCGTGATGCGGCTCGTCAACCAGGCATATGTGGGATAGGGGCCGCCACCCAGATTGACCAGTTGGTTCATGTCGTAGCGCGTGCCGTCGGGTGATGTGACGGCCAGCCCACCCGCGCCGCTGGTGATGCAGTCGGCGCGCCAACGCTGCGTGGTGATCAGCAGTGGTGCGGTCGTGCCTGTGAAAGCCAGGAGCTGGCGGCTGCCGTCAGGCAGCTCCAGCACGGGGTTGTCAGCGATGGTCTGGCTGTTCTTGTTGAAGCAAATACTGGTTTCGCGGGACTTGAGCACCCTTCCAAAATGGATGTTCCAGCCCACGCCCGCCAGCGATTCATGGAGCGCCGGATTCGTGGGCTCTACCGATGTGCTGTTGTAAGAACGTACTACTTTCAGGTCGAAGCCGCCATTGCCGGGCAGGTGGATATCCACGTAATGCAGTTGCAGTGCGCCGGTGAATGGATCAATGAATTCACCGAATCCCTGGTTCACATAGCTGCGATTGGGTTGAATTCCCGGATCTTTGTAGAAGTCGGGAATGACTTCCTGGGAATGGACGGGCCACGCCGCCATTGTCATCAGCAGCGCCAAGCTGCCCGCAATTGCCTTGATTGCCGGATTCATGGGTTCTCCCTGAAGAAACTGGACAGGTGCGCACGCGCGGCTCGGGCAGTTGGTTCTGCTCTTGGCTGGCTGCAGGGCCATGCTGTGCATCTTCAGGGAAGCCGGCAAGAGAGCCCCCTTGGGCGGCAGGGTGGCTTCGAACGGTTCTTTTTACGCCGGAGTGCGGGAATCCAGCTAATGCGCTACATCAGGAATCCCGTGTTAATGACTGTCAAGAAAAGAAAATAGCCAAGCGTCCATCTTTAAAAGCGCACCGAATTATGATCTTTGGCCGATATTTTTCCAGAATATCTCTCAGCTTATTTTCAGATTATTCCTAGGATCATTGGAGGCTACGGGATTGGATTTTCCATGAAGCCGTCCCACTCTGACGCCTTATTTCTTCTCGCGCGGCACGCGCCCCATGAGGAAGAACTCGGGATTGGGCTGCATGCCGGCAAAGCTGGCCATGCGGTTGGACAGGCCGAAGAAGGCGGTGATGGCGGCGATGTCCCAGATGTCCTCGTCGTCGAAGCCATGCGGGTACAGCGCCTCGAAGTCGGCCTCGCAGATTTCATGGCTGCGTTCGCAGACCTTCATGGCGAAGTCCAGCATGGCGCGCTGGCGGGCGCTGATGTCGGCCTTGCGGTAGTTGACCGCCACCTGGTCGGCCACGTAGGGCTGCTTTTCGTAGATGCGCAGGATGGCGCCGTGGGCCACCACGCAGTACAGGCACTGGTTGGCCGCGCTGGTGGTGGTGACGATCATCTCGCGCTCGCCCTTGGTCAGGCTGCCTTCTTCCTTGAGCATGAGCGCATCGTGGTAGGCGAAGAAGGCGCGCCACTCGGCAGGGCGGCGCGCAAAGGCCAGGAAGACGTTGGGGATGAAACCGGCCTTTTCCTGCACTTCAAGGATGCGGGTGCGGATGTCCTCGGGCAGGCTGGACAGTTCGGGCTGGGGGTAGCGGGCGGTGGCCATGTGTCTTGTCTCCTGGGTGTGGTGGTTGCCGTTGCGGTCCATGTTCGCATGGCCTGCGCTGCGCGGGGTGAACGCGCATGACAGCCTGCCTGCCGCCGAGGTTGCAGATTGCGCCCGGGCTCAGGCGGGCGCCATCTCCGGCTCAGGCCGTTGTGCAAACCAGTCGCCCAGAAAGCCGGTGAGCGCGCGGATCCGGGCCGACATCTCGCTGCGCGTGGCGTGCACCAGGTAGATGTCGGCCGCAGGCAGCTGCCATTGGGGCAGGACCTCGCGCAGGGCGCCTGCGGCCAGCGGCGCGGCCACGTCCCACAGCGAGCGCTGCAGGATGCCGTGGCCGTCCAGTGCCCAGGTCAGGGCTGCAGCGCCATCGTTGGTGCTCATCACGCCGTTGACCTTGATGTTGTGCTCGCTCAGGCCCTGGCGCGTGCGCCGGCTCAGGCGCCAGCTGCCATAGGTTTCGTCGCTCTCGCGGATCACGATGCAGCGGTGGGCCTGTAGGTCGGCGGGCTGGCGCGGCTCGCCGTGGGCGTTGAGGTAGGAGGGCGCGGCGCACAGCACGCGGCGGTTGGGCAGCAGCAGGCGGGCGGTGAGGGCGGAGTCGGGCAGGGCGCCAAAGCGCACGACGGCGTCAAAGCCCTGCTCGACCAGGTTGACGGGCCTGTCCGTCAGCTGCAGTTGCACCTGCACCTCTGGATACGCGCGCGCAAAGGCCGACAGCGCGGGCGCCAGCCGCTGGCGGCCAAAGCCCAGCGTGCAGGCGATGGACAACGGGCCGCGCGCCGTGGCGCGCGTGCCCGAGATGCTGCGCTCCAGCGCCTCCAGGTCGGCCAGGATGCGCGCGCCGTCCAGCAGGTAGGCCTCGCCCTCGGGCGTCAGGTGGATGCGCCGTGTCGTGCGCTGCAGCAGGCGCACGCCCAGGCGCCGCTCCAGCAGGGACAGGCGGCGGCTGACGGCGGGCGGCGTCACGCCCATCTGCTGGGCCGCAGCGGCCAGGCTGCCTTCGCGGATCAGCAGCGAGAAGAAACGCAGGTCGGAAAAGCCGTCCATGGTGGATGCGGTGGATGGTTGATTCGTAAATTGAACTGATGGATCAATGCAGTATTTTGCTATTTATGCAGCCTGGTTTACTGATTAGCATGGCAGGCTGACAGTCATGAACAACGTAGAAGGAATCTCCGGGATGCACACAGATCCATGGATGCCGGGCCTGCGCCAGCAGCGCATCACGGTCGATGACGGGGTGGAGATCAACGCCTGGGTGGGCGGCCAGGGGCCGGCCCTGCTGCTGGTGCACGGCCACCCGCAGACCAGCGCCATCTGGCACCGCGTCGCGCCCCGGCTGGCGCAGCAGTTCACCGTGGTGCTGGCCGACCTGCGCGGCTATGGCGACTCCTCGCGCCCCGCCGGCGATCCCGAGCATGTGAACTACAGCAAGCGCACCATGGCCCGCGACCTGCTGCGGCTGATGGCGCGGCTGGGCCATGAGCATTTCAGCGTGCTGGCGCATGACCGGGGCGCGCGCGTGGCGCACCGGCTGGCCATGGACTATCCCGCCAGCGTGCAGCGTCTGGTGCTGCTGGACATTGCGCCCACGCTGGCCATGTACGAGCAGACCGGCGAGGCCTTTGCGCGCGCCTACTGGCACTGGTTCTTCCTGATCCAGCCCGCGCCGCTGCCCGAGCGCCTGATCGAGGCCGACCCCGCCGCCTATGTGCGCGAGATCATGGGCCGGCGCAGCGCCGGCCTGGCGCCCTTCGCTCCCCGGGCGCTGGCCGAGTACCAGCGCTGCCTGGCGCTGCCGGGCAGCGCGCACGGCATGTGCGAGGACTACCGCGCCTCGGCCGGCATCGACCTGGACCATGACCGCGAGGACCGCCGGCTGGGGCGCAGGCTGTCCATGCCGCTGCTGGTGCTCTGGGGCGAGGAGGGCGTGGTGCACCGCTGCTTCGATCCGCTGCGCGAGTGGCAGCTCGTGGCCGACGATGTGCGCGGCCGGCCGCTGGCCTGCGGGCACTACATTGCCGAGGAGGCGCCCGACGCACTGCTGGACGCGGCCCTGCCATTTCTGTTGCAGGCCGGGTGAGTGCGGTCATTGCTGGCTTTCGGGACTGCATTCAGGCAAGCCGGCAAAAAAGGGCAAAGAGGGCAAAGGTGCATTCGCACCATATCTGCGGAGACATAGCGTTCTCCATGGATTCAATTGGTATGCCAATCGTGTCCGGAAAAGGTAAGCAATTGAAAAAACCGCATGCCTGCTGCCAGCATGCAATGCCCAGGTCCCAATCCTTGAAAGCCGCTGGAGACAAGGCCTGGCAAGGGCTGGGCAACGCCTTGCGCCCATAGGGGACCACCGCACAAGGTGCAGGCGGGCCAATGCGCAGCCCATTGCCGATGCATGGTGAAACGCCGAACTGATACAGTCGCGCGGCCCGCCCGAGGGGGAGGGTCTTATTCATCACGGGATATTCACAATGAGCAACAAGAAAACCGCAGTGGCTGCTGCCGTGGCATTGGCCGTCGTGGCCTATGGAGGAACCACCTGGTATACGGGCCAAAGGGCCGAGTCCGGCTACAAGGACGCCGTGGCCGAATTGCGCAAGGTGCTGGGCGAGAAGGCCGTCGTGACCGACGAATACCACAAGGGCTTCCTGTCGTCCCAGGCCAAGCTGGTGCTGCAGTGGCCTGCGGCTGGCGATGCCGATGCGCCCGCCGCTGCAGACGCCGGCGCAGAAGCCGCCCCCAAGCCCGTGCGCCTGGTGGTGGACACCACGGTGCGCCACGGCCCGCTGGCCGGTGGCCGCCTGGCGGCAGCGGTGTCGGAGACGCGCTTTGCGCTCGACGGCCTGGACGAAAAGAGCCGCCAGACCCTGGCCAAGGCTGTCGCTCCCACGCTGACCAGCGTGCACCACTTCACGGGCGGCCAGGATGTGCGCCTGCTGCTGCCTGCAGGCGAGATGGGCGACAACGAAGTCACCATGCGCTGGCAGGAAATGGTGCTGGACACGGCCCTGGGCGGTGGCAGCGTCAAGGGCACCTGGCGCTGGCCCGAGGTGGCCCTGCTGGGCCTGCCCAGCCGCGACAAGTCCATGGGCGTGGAAGAGGAAGAGGGCGAGGAGGAGGAATCCGACAACGACGAGGCCATCGCCGCCCAGCCGGCCGCAGCGCCGGTGGAGCGCACCAGCATCGTGCTCACGGGCCTGGAAAGCAGCTTCGAGAACAAGGTCATCGACGGCCTGTGGGGCCTGGGCCCCGGCAAGGCCAGCGTGCGCATCGCCCGCTTCGGCATGAGCAGCACGCCCGCCGAAGGCGGCGAGGCCAAGACGCTGCTGGACCTCAAGAACGTGGACGGCAGCTCGGTCATCGAGTCCGACAAGACCACGCTGGGCATGACCACCCAGGTCAAGGGCACGGGCCGCATCGGCCCCATCGATTTCGAGTCCGTGGGCTACGAGGAAAAGATCCAGCGCCTGGACATCGAGGCGCTGCGCGGCTTCCAGCGCGTCATGGTCGAGGGCTACCGCAAGGAGGGCCTGGCCAAGGCACTGGAATCGCTGGAAGAGCAGGGCATGGGCGTGCTGATGCAGAACGCCCCGCGCCTGGTGGCGGCCCTGCCGGCCTACTCCATGAAGCTGCAGGCCACCTACCAGGGCCAGACCGGCCACCTGGAGTACGGCGCCGAAGTGCAAAGCGCGCCCACGCAGGAGCAGGTCGCCCAGGCCGGCTGGATGCCGGCGCTGCTCAAGACCTCGGCACTGCAGGCCAATGCCAGCCTGCCCAAGGCCTGGCTGGAGCCGCTGATCAAGGCATCGGGCAAGCCCGATGTCTCGGCCGAGGATGTGGAAGGCATGCTGGGCATGGCCCAGGCCACAGGCTATGCCCGCCTGGAAGGCGACAAGCTGGTCAGCGCGCTCAAGATGCAGGCCGGCCAGGTCACGCTCAACGGCAAGCCCATCGCCCTGCCCATGGGGGCGCTGCAGTAAGCGGCCTTCCACCTTCCGGGCGTCGCCCGGAAGGGGTTCTCAGGGATGCCACTGGCTGGCGCGCACCACGGGGGCCTGTGTGCTGGCGCTGCCCGCCAGCGCATAGGACAGCTGGTTGGCCGCCGCCACCACCGTCTGCGCCATGGCTTCCAGCCGGGCCTCGGGCAGGCGCGATGCCGGCCCGGAGATGCACACCGACCCCATCAGCCGCCAGTGCATGCCGAACACCGGCGCCGACACCGTGGCCACGCCCTGTTCGCGCTCGCCGATGGACCAGTGGTAGCCGCGCTGGCGGATCTGCTCGTACACCGGCCCCGGCTCGCCTGAAAACGCCAGGATCACGCGCCCTGGCGAGCCCTGGTCCAGCGGCAGCCCCTCGCCCATGCGCGCATGGTGGCGCAGCGCCTGTGGCCCTTCCACGCGCACGAGGCAGGTGCGCACATTGCCTTCGCGCACATAGAAGGCCGCGCTCTCGCCGCTGGCCTGCGTGAGCGCGCGCAGCGCGGGCTCCAGCACGTTCTGCACATCGAAGCCCGCCTGGTAGCGCGCACCCAGCCAGCCAGCGGCCGGGCCCAGGCGCCAGTCCCCATCGTCCCTTTGCACCATGAAGCCCGACTGCGCCAGCGTGCGCGCCAGCCGCAGCACCGTGGTCTTGTGCAGCGCGCAGCGCCGGCTCAGTTCCGCCAGGGACAGGTGCGACTCCCCGAGGGCGAAGGCGCCAAGCAGCTGCAAGGCACGCGTGACGGCGATGACGCCGCCGTCCTTGGCCGCGCTGGCCTTGTCATCGGGTGGCTGCGCCGGGGAAGGGGTGCTGGGGGGCTTGTTCATGGTGCAAGGCATGCAATTGGTTGCGCTGTATGAAACGGCATTGTATGGGTTGAAACGTTTTCATAAAGTTCGTCCCACGCACCGCAGCCATGCGGGCGTTGGACACAACAAACGGAGACAAACCGCCATGCCGATTCCCTCGCTTTCGCGTTGCCTCAACGCACGCCTTCTTGCCGTCCTGGTCGGCGTTGCCGCCATCGTGCCCATGGGCGCTGCCCAGGCCCAGGACGCCTATCCCCGCAAGCCCATCCGCCTGGTCGTGCCGTTTCCGCCCGGTGGCGGCACGGACATGATCGCGCGCACCGTGGCCCAGCGGCTGGCGGACCACAACAAGTGGACCGTGGTGGTGGACAACCGGCCCGGCGCCGGCGGCAACCTGGGCGTGGACGCCGTGGCCAAGGCCGCGCCGGACGGCCATACCCTGGTCATGGGCCAGACCAGCAACCTGGCCATCAACCCCTCGCTGTACGCCAGGCTGCCCTATGACCCGCTGAAGGATCTGGTGCCCGTGGCGCTGGTGGCTTCCGCGCCCATCGTCATGGCCGCGCCGGCCAACTCGCCCTACAAGACCTTTGCCGACCTGGTCAAGGCCGCCAAGGCCAAGCCCGACGGCCTCACGCTGGGCTACCCGGGCAACGGCACGGTGGCGCACCTGGCCGGCGAACTGGCCGAGAACGCGGCCGGCATCAAGCTGCGCCATGTGCCCTACAAGGGCGCAGCACAGGCCATGACCGACCTGGTGGGCGGGCAGATCGATTTCTACATGTCCGCCGTGCCCACGCTGCTGGGCCAGGTGCGCAACGGCAAGCTGCGCGCGGTGATGGTCACCTCGCTCAAGCGCTCCGCCCAGCTGCCGCAGACGCCCACGCTGGCCGAGTCCGGCTACCAGGACTTCGAGGCCGTCACCTGGTTCGGGGTGCTGGCGCCGGCTGGCACGCCGCAGGCCATCGTGCAGCAGTTGAACAAGGCCATCAACGACGCGCTGCTCGTGCCCGAGGTGGCCGAGAAGCTGCGCTCCGAAGGCGGCGAGGTGCTGGGCGGCTCGTCCGAGAAGTTCGCCGCGCTGCTGCGCGCCGAGGTGCCGCGCTGGGCACGCATCGTCAAGGACTCGGGCGCCAGCCTGGACTGAGCCCGGGGCAGGGGCGCCAGCCCTTTCGCTTCCTTCTCGCTCCCACCTCCCTTCCTTTCCTCCATCGAGATCTCGCCATGGACTGCGACAGCCTTGCCGTGCCCGTCCGTTTCTCGCAGGGCAGCGCCCGGCCCCGTGCCGTGCTGCCCCCGGATGCCTGCGACTGCCATGTGCATGTCTATGACGGCCGCTACCCGGCAGCCCCGGGCGCGCGGCTGCTGCCGCCCGACGCCTCGGCCGGCGACTACCGCGCGCTGCAGCGGCGCCTGGGCACCTCGCGCTGCGTGCTGGTCACGCCGTCCACCTACGGCAGCGACAACCGCTGCATGTTGGACGGGCTGGCCGCCCTCGGCCCGCAGGCGCGGGGCGTGGCCGTGATCGATGGCAGCGAAAGCGATGACCAGCTGCAGCGCCTGCACGGCCTGGGCGTGCGCGGCGTGCGGCTGAACCTGTCGCTGGGCGTGACGGGCACGGCCGAGCTGCTGGTGCCGCTGGCCCGCCGCATCGCGCCGCTGGGCTGGCATCTGCAACTGCTGATGGCGCCGGACCTGCTGGCGTCGCTGGCCGGCGTGCTGCGGCAATTGCCGGTGCCGCTGGTGTTCGACCACTTCGGCCGCATCGCCCCCGAGCAGGCGGGGCGCCATGCGGGCCATGCGCTGCTGCTGGAGCTGCTGGAGGGCGGCAGGGCCTGGGTCAAGTTGTCCGGCGGCTACATCGTCAGCGCGCTGCAGTCGGTCGAAGACCCGGCGCTGGACGCCCTGGCCGCCAGCTATCTGCGCTGCGCGCCCGAGCGTGTGCTCTGGGGCAGCGACTGGCCGCATGTCAGCGCCTCGGCAGGCATGCAGCCCCTGCCCGATGACGCCCGCCAGATCGACCGCCTGGCCGACTGGACCGCCCGTGCCGGCGGCGCCGCCACGCTGCGGCGCGTGCTGGTGGACAACCCGCGGGCGCTGTACGGCTTCGAGACCGCAGCGCCGCCATTGCATTGCACACAAGCAGGAGACAAACCATGAACACCTTCCATCCCACGCGCCGCACCCTGCTGGCCGCAGGGGGCGCCGCCCTGCTGGGGCCGCTGTGCAGCGCCGCCGTCCACGCGCAGCCCGCATGGCCGGCAGGCAAGCTCATCACCTGGGTCGTGCCCTATCCGCCCGGCGGCAGCACCGATGTGCTGGGCCGCCAGGTGGCACTGCACCTGGGCAAGGCCCTGGGCAGCACCGTGATCGTGGACAACCGAGCGGGCGCCACGGGCACCATCGGCGCTGCCTACGTGGCCAAGGCGGCGCCGGACGGCCACACGCTGCTGGGCACCTCCATCGGCCCTCAGGCGATCGCGCCCCACCTCATGGGCAAGCTGCCCTATGACCCGATTGCGGGCTTCGAGCCCGTCATCACCATAGGCACCATCCCCCATTTGCTGGTGGTGGGCGCGGCCCAGCCCTTCCAGTCGGTGGCCGATCTGCTGGCCGCCGCCAAGGCGCAGCCGGGCCAGCTGGCCTTTGCCTCGGGCGGCAGCGGAACCATCTTGCAGATGCAGGGCGAGCTGCTGCAAAGAAAGGGCGGCGTGCGCTTCATCCATGCGCCCTACAAGGGCGACACGCCCGCGCTGCAGGACACGCTGGCGGGGCAGGTGCAGTTCATGTTCGCCCCCGTGGCCGCCGCGCTGCCCCATGTGCAGGGCGGCAAGCTGCGCGCGCTGGCCGTGACCTCGGCGGCGCGCCTGAAGGCCCTGCCTGATGTGCCCACCATGGCCGAGGCCGGCATCGGCGACTTCGTGGTCGAGCAGTGGCAGGCCGTCTTTGCGCCGGCCAGGACGCCGGCCGCCATCGTGCAGCGGCTGAACCAGGAGATCGGCCAGGCGCTCAGGGACCCGGCCGTCGTGGCACTGGCCGAGCGGCTGGGCGTGACCCTGGTCGGCGGCACGCCACGGCAATTGGGCGAGCTGCAGAAATCCGACTCCGCCAAGTGGGCCCAACTCATCCGCGAGGCCGGCATCAAGGCCGACTGACGCGCGCACATCTTTCTGTTTTCCTTCACCTCATCTCACTGGACCATCATGAGCCAACTCCCAGAAATCATCCGTGACATAGAGCGCGTGGACGCCCAAGTCGTGCAGCGCGCAGCCGGCTTTCAGGCCGCCATCCTGGCCGACGTGGCGGGCCGCCGCGGCACCATGCATTCGCGCGTGGCGCCCGTGCACCAGGGCATGAAAGTGGCCGGCCCGGCCTTCACCGTCGAGGTGCGTCCCGGCGACAACCTCATGATCCACGCCGCCATCGCACTGGCCCGGCCCGGCGACGTGCTGGTCATCGACGGCAAGGGCGACCAGACCGCGGCGCTCATGGGCACGCTGATGCTCAGCGCCTGCAAGAAGCTGGGTCTGGCCGGCGTCATCGTGGACGGCGCCATCCGCGACCGGCTGGAGCTGCTGGAGCTGGACTTCCCCGTGTTCAGCGCAGGCTTCAATCCCGCGGGCCCGACCAAGTTCGTGCCGGGCCGCATCAACCACGCCATCTCCGCTGGTGGCACGACGGTTCACCCGGGCGACCTGGTGGTGGGCGATGCCGATGGCGTGGTCGTCATCGAGCGCGCCAAGGCCCCCGCCATGCTGGAGCTGGCCGTGAAGAAGGTGGCCGACGAGGCCGCCCGCATCGAGGCCATTGCGCGCGGCGACACGGCATCGAAGTGGCTGCCCGCGGCCCTGCGCGCGGCCGGCGTGCTCAAGGAAGGGGAATCGCTGTGAGCACCATCATCGTCACCGGCGCCGATCTGGCGCCACAGGCCCTGGACCTGCTGGCCCGGCACGACATCGTCTATGCGGGCAAGACGCCCACCGAAGAGGACCTGGTTGCGCTGTGCCGCGCCCATGATCCCGTGGCCATCATCGTGCGCTACGGCAAGGTGGGCGCGGCCGTGATGGACGCGGCGCCCTCGCTGCGCGTGATCTCCAAGCACGGCAGCGGCACGGACACCATCGACAAGGCGGCCGCCGCCGAACGCGGCATTGCCGTGGTGGCCGCCGCGGGCGCCAATGCGGCGGCCGTGGCCGAGCAGGCACTCGCGCTGCTGCTGGCCTGCGCCAAGTCGGTGGTGGCGCTGGACGCCCGCATGCACGCAGGCCACTGGGACAAGGCCACGCACAAGAGCCTGGAGCTGGGCGGGCGCACCGTGGGCCTGGTGGGGCTGGGCGCCATCGGCCTGCGCTTTGCGCGCATGGCCGATGCGCTGGGCATGCGCGTGATCGGCTTCGATCCCTTCGCAAAGAACCTGCCCGCCTACGTGCAGCCCGTGGACCTGGAAACCATCTGGCGCGAGTCCGACGCGATTTCGCTGCACTGCCCGCTGACCGAGGAAAACCGGGGCATGCTCGGCGCCTCCACGCTGGCGGCCTGCAAGCGCGGCGTGATCGTGGTCAACACCGCACGCGGCGGCCTGATCGACGAGGCCGCGCTCCTGGCCGCCGTGCGCTCGGGCCAGGTGGCGGCCGCAGGGCTGGACAGCTTTGCGGTGGAGCCCATGGTGGCCGGCCACCCGTTCCAGGGCGAAAGGAACTTCGTGCTCAGCCCCCATATCGGCGGCGTGACCGGCGATGCCTACGTGAACATGGGCGTGGGCGCGGCCCGCAATGTGCTGGAGGTGCTGGCCCGCGTGCCTGCGGCGGCCGGCGCCTGAGCCAGGGCAGGGGCGCCGTGCGCGCCCTTGGCCCATGCATGTGCATGCATGTGATTTGAGGAGACAAGCGATGTCGAGGAATTTCCAAGAGGTCCGCCGCCTGGCCTTGCGCGGCGGCCTGCTGGCCGCCGTGGGGCTGGCCGTGCTGGGCGCCCAGCCCGCGCTGGCGCAGAAGGACTATCCGGCCAAGCCCGTGCGGCTGGTCGTGGGCTTTGCGGCGGGCGGCCCCACCGACGTGGTGGCGCGCGCCTTTGCCGACCATGCGGGCAAGGCGCTGGGCCAGCCCTTCGTGGTGGACAACAAGCCCGGGGCCAACACCATACTGGCCGCGCAGGCCGTGGCTGGCGCGCCGGCCGATGGCTATACGCTGCTGTTCGGCGCCACCAACCACAGCATGATCCCGGCGCTGTACCAGGGCCGCGTGAAGTTCGACGTGGTGCGCTCGTTCCGGCCGCTGTGCACGGTGGCCAGCAGCCCCACGGTGCTGGTCGTGGGGCCGGGCATGCCGGCGCGCAACCTGCAGGATTACATGGGCCAGGCACGCAGCCGGCCCGGCAGCGTCACGGCTGGCACGGCGGGCATGGGCAGTTCGGGCCATTTCGCCACCGAGATGTTTGCGCGGGCCAAGAGCCTGAAGCTCAACCACGTGCCCTACAAGGGCGCGGCGCCCGTGGTGACCGACCTCATGGGCGGCCAGCTCGACAGCTCCTTCGCCACGCTGGGCTCGGTGCTGCCCCAGGTGCGCAGCGGCAAGCTCACGGCGCTGGCCGTGGCCTCGCCCAGGCGCGCGTCCCTGCTGCCCCAGGTGCCCACCTTTGCCGAAGCGGGTGGCGGCGACTACTCGGCCGATGTCTGGTACGGCGTGCTCGCGCCGGCCGGCATTCCCGACGGCGCGGCCCAGGCGCTGGAGCGTGTGGCCGTGGAGTTTGCCAAGAGTGCATCGGCCGCGGAAAAGCTGCACGGCCTGGGCATGGATGCCGAGTCGAGCTGCGGCAGCGCCTTCGCGCAGCGCGTGGCCAGCGAAGCGGCCTCCTATGCGCAGATCGCCCGCGAACTGAACCTGAAGGCGGATTGATTCGGCCGCCGCCCCCTCTAAAAAATGTGGAGACAAGCCATGAAATTCCTTGCCAGAACCCTGATCGCGGCCTGCGCCCTGGCCGCCGCCGTGGCCCAGGCCGCCTTTCCCGAGCGTCCCATCACCCTGGTCGTGCCCTATGCGCCCGGCGGCGGCGCCGACGCGGCCGCGCGCCTGCTGGCCACGCGCATGGGCGCGCGGCTGGGCACCAGCATCATCGTGGACAACCGGCCCGGGGCCAGCGGCACGATTGGTGCCAGCCAGGTGGCCAAGGCGCGCGCCGATGGCTACACGGTGCTCTACGACGCCACGCCGTTTTCCATCAACCCGCATCTGTTTGCCAAGCTGCCCTATGCGCGCAGCGCGCTGCAGCCGCTGTCGCTGGTGCTGCTCATGCCCAATGTGGTCGTGGTGAAGGCCGATTCGCCCGTGCGCAGCGTGGCCGACCTGGCGGCCAGGGCCAAGGCGCAGCCGGGCAAGATCAACTTCGCCTCGGGCGGCAGCGGCACGGTGCAGCGCCTGGCGGCCGAGCTGTTTCGCCAGCGGCTGGAGCTGGACATGGTCCATGTGCCCTACAAGAGCGGCGGGCCGGCCATTGCCGATGTGATGGGCGGGCAGGTGGACTTCATGTTCGGCACCATGGCGGCCACCTATCCGCTGGTCACGGGCGGCAAGCTGCGCGCCCTGGCCGTGGCGGCGCCCCAGCGCTCGGCGCGCCTGCCCGATGTGCCCACCGTGTCCGAGACCGTGATTCCCGGCTACGAGGCCTATGAGTGGAACGGCATCTTCCTGCCCACGGGCACGCCCGAGCCCGTGGCCGCGCGCCTGCACCAGGCGCTGTCCGAGGTGCTGCAGGAAGCCGAGGTGCGCCAGCGCCTGAGCGACCTGGGCGCCCAGCCCATGGCATCGACGCCGGCCGAGTTCGCCGCCTTCCTCCAGAAGGAAGACGCCAAGTGGGGCGAGGTGGTGCGCAAGGGCGCCATCGTGCTGGACTGAGCGCATGGGCATGACCGACATCGCCATGGCCGTGCCGCACTCGGCCGGCACGAGCAGGCCTGCGCGCACGCTGCCGCCCCTGGCCTGCGACAGCCACATGCACATCTTCGATGCGCGCTTTGCGCCGTCGCCGCACTGGCCGCGCACGCCTCCGCAGGCCGACGTGGCCATGTACCGCCAACTGCAGCGGCGCCTGGGCACCTCGCGCGCCGTGGTGGTCACGCCCTCGACCTATGGCACGGACAACGCCTGCACGCTGGATGCGCTGGAGCGCCTGGGCGATGATGCGCGCGGCGTGGCCGTGGTCGCCCACGATGTGGCCGATGCCGAGCTGGACCGGCTGGCCACGCACCGCGTCTGCGGGCTGCGCGTGAACTTTGTCTCGCCGCAGTCCTGGGGCGAGACCACGGCCCACATGCTGGTCACGCTGGCGCACCGGGTCGCACGGCTGGGCTGGCATGTGCAGGTCTTCGTGCAGCCCGAACAGCTGGTGGCGCTGGAGCCCGTGCTGGGCGCGCTGCCCGTGCCCCTGGTCGTGGACCACCTGGGTCGCATCGACCCGGCCGCGGGCATGCAGGGCGTGGAGGGCGCGGCCCATGCCGCGCTGCGCCGGCTGCTCGATGGCGGCAACACCTGGGTCAAGCTCTCCGGCGCCTATATGCGTTCATCGGTGGGCGGCCCCTCCTATGCCGACACGCTGCCGCTGGGCCGCGATCTGGTGCGCGCCGCACCCGAGCGCCTGGTCTGGGGCAGCGACTGGCCGCACACCACCGAGGCGCCGGGCTCCGTCGACGATGCCGATCTGGTCGATCTGCTGCAGGCCTGGGCGGGCACGGACGAGGCCATGGACCGCATCCTGGTCGACAATCCAGCGCGCCTGTACGGCTTCAGCGCCATCCCCTGAAATCCCGAGAAAGACAAGCACCATGTTCCTGCTGCAAGCCCCCCAGGTCTGCGAACTCGAATCGTTCACCGCCATGCCCGACGCCCTGCGCCGCCCCGAGC
This sequence comes from Delftia sp. WSY_22, assembly GCF_043104185.1. NCBI lineage: Bacteria > Pseudomonadati > Pseudomonadota > Betaproteobacteria > Burkholderiales > Comamonadaceae > Delftia > Delftia sp. WSY_22. Next base: position 256,092 of record NZ_JBICKN010000018.1, on the reverse strand, counting down.
GCAGCGAGTGGGCCGATGCCAACCGGGGCGGCGCCGTCACCGACTCCTTCCTCGAGGGGCCGGTGTTCGACGGCGCCGGCAACCTGTACGTGGCCGACATTCCCTGGGGCCGCGTCTTCCGCATCGATCCGCAAGGCGCCTGGACCCTGGTGGCCGAGTACGACGGCGAGCCCAACGGCATGAAGTTCCTTGACGAGCGCACGCTGCTGATCACCGACTACAAGAACGGCCTGATGTGCCTGGAGGTGGCCACGGGGCGCGTCAGCCCCTATCTGCAGCGGCGCAACAGCGAGCGTTTCAAGGGCGTGAACGACCTGGTCTTCGATGCCGAAGGCAACCTCTACTTCACCGACCAGGGCCAGAGCGGCCTGCACGACCCCAGCGGCCGCCTGTACCGCCTGCGTCCGGACGGCCGGCTGGACCTGCTGCTGGCCAACGTGCCCAGCCCCAACGGCGTGGCGCTGTCGCCCGATGGCCGCGTGCTCTACCTGGCCGTGACGCGCGGCAACTGCGTCTGGCGCGTGCCCCTGCTGCCCGATGGCAGCGTGGCCAAGGTGGGGCAGTTCTTCACCTCCTACGGCCCCAGCGGCCCCGACGGGTTGGCCGTGGATGACCAGGGCCGGCTGCTGGTGGCCAACCCGGGCCTGGGCCTGGTGTGGGTGCTCAACCACCGCGCCGAGCCCGTGCAGGTGCTGCGCGGCGTGCCGGGAAGCTCGCTCACCAACCTGGCCTTTGGCGGCGCGGACCGTCGCACGCTGCATGTGACGGACTCCACGCACGGGCGCATTCTGCGTGCCCGGCTGGAGGCGCCGGGGCTGGCGCTGCACGGCTTGAACAAGGGCTGAGGCGGCCGTCGCGACCTTCTCAGCCGTCTCGGCAGTCTCAGTCGTCGCAACCGTTCCTCAGGGCCTGGCCGGCATGTCCAGGATCTCCCGGGCTTCCTGCAGCAGGCCTATCCACAGCTGCTCCTGCTGTATGCCGGCCTTGAGCACCAGGTGCTGCAGCCGCCGCTCGCGCGTGGGCGGCTTGTCCAGGAAGTCGCGCTGCTCCAGGCGCTGGTAGACGTCCAGCTGCGCCTGGTGCAGTGCCAGCAGCCGCTGCACTTCGTCCTGCAGTCCGCAGGGCCCCACCACCGCCTCGGCACGCAGGCGCACCATCCATTCCTCGCGCAGCGGCTTGGGGTCTTCCTGCTCGGCCACCCAGCGCTTGAGCTCCTTGCGGCCGGTGGGAAGGATGCGGTACTGGCGCTTGCGGCCCCGGCCGGATTCGGCGGGAAGGGCCTCTATCCATTGCGCCTCTTCCAGCCGCGCGAGTTCGCGGTAGATCTGCTGGTGCGTGGCATTCCAGAAGTAGCCGATGGAGCGGTCGAAGCGCTCGGCAAGTTCCGAGCCCGAGCAGGGGTGCTCGACCAAGGCGGTGAGAAGGGCGTGTGGCAGGGACATCGGCAACAAAGGGACTGGCGCTGGGCGCCATCTTACGGGCCTGCATGGAGGCGCGGCCAAGCGCTGCAGTCATTTCTGCAATTTTTTGCGCAACCAGTTGCATAAATAATGGAGGCTGACTACATTCATGCAATCAGTTGCATAAAAAAGCGAGACAGGCATGACCCACTACCCCCACCTGAATGCCGAACTGGACCTGGGCTTCACCACGCTCAGAAACCGCGTGCTCATGGGCTCCATGCACGTGGGCCTGGAAGAGGCGCCCAACGGTTTCGAGCGCATGGCAGCCTTCTATGCGGAACGGGCACGTGGCGAGGTGGGCTTGATCGTCACGGGCGGCATCGCCCCCAATGAGCGGGGCCGGCCCATGAAGGGCGGCGCCATGATGGTCAATGAGCACGAGGCGGACCAGCACCGCATCGTCACGCAGGCCGTCCATGCCGAGGGCGGCAAGATCGCCATGCAGATCCTGCACTTCGGCCGCTACGCCTACCAGCCCGGGCTGGTGGCGCCCAGCGCGCTGCAGGCGCCCATCAACCCCTTCGTGCCGCATGCGCTGACGGGCGACGAGGTGGAGCAGACCATCGAGGACTTCGTGCGCTGCGCAGCCCTGGCCCGCCATGCGGGCTACGACGGCGTGGAGATCATGGGCTCGGAGGGCTACCTGATCAACGAGTTCATTGCGGCGCGCACCAACCACCGCGATGACGAATGGGGCGGCAGCTACGCGGGCCGCATGCGCTTTGCGGTGGAGATCGTGCGGCGCACGCGCCAGCGCTTGGGGCGGGACTTCATCATCATCTACCGCCTGTCCATGCTGGACCTGGTGGAGGGCGGCTCCACGCTGGAGGAAGTGATCGCGCTGGCCCAGGCCATCGAGGCCGCGGGCGCCACGCTGCTGAACACGGGCATAGGCTGGCACGAGGCGCGCATCCCCACCATCGCCACCAAGGTGCCGCGCGCCGCCTATGCCTGGGTCACGCAGCGCGTGATGGGGCAGGTGGGCATCCCGCTGATCACCTCCAACCGCATCAACACGCCCGAAGTGGCCGAGCGCCTGCTGGCCGAGGGCTATGCCGACATGGTGTCCATGGCCCGGCCGCTGCTGGCCGATGGCGACTTCGTGCGCAAGGCACGCCAGGGCCGGGCCGACGAGATCAACACCTGCATTGCCTGCAACCAGGCCTGCCTGGACCATACCTTTGGCGGCAAGATCACCTCCTGCCTGGTCAACCCGCGCGCCTGCCATGAGACCGAGCTGGTGATTGCGCCCGCGCCCGCCGCCAAGCGCATCGCCGTGGTGGGCGCCGGCCCGGCGGGCCTGAGCTTTGCCGTCACCGCCGCGCAGCGCGGCCATGCGGTGACGCTGTTCGATGCGGCCAGCGAGATCGGCGGGCAGTTCAACATTGCCAAGAAGGTGCCTGGCAAGGAGGAGTTCCACGAGACGCTGCGCTACTTCCGCCGCCAGCTGGAGCTGGGCGGCGTGGCGCTGCGACTGGGCCACCGCGTGGATGCGGCCCAGCTCATCGAGGGCGGCTATGACGAGATCGTGCTGGCCACGGGCATACGGCCGCGCGTTCCCGCCATCGACGGCGTGGACCATCCCAAGGTCCTCGGCTACCTGGACGTGCTGCAGGGCGACAGGCCCGTGGGCGAGCGCGTGGCCATCATCGGCGCGGGCGGCATCGGCTTCGATGTGGCCGAGTACCTGACCCATGCCGGCGACAGCGGCGCCGTGGCGCCCCGCAAGTTCTATGCGGAGTGGGGCATAGACACGGACTACGCCCAGGCCGGCGGCCTGGCGCAGCCGCAGGCCCAGCCCTCGCCGCGCCGCGTGCACCTGCTGCAGCGCAAGTCCACCAAGGTGGGCGACCAGCTGGGCAAGACCACAGGCTGGATACACCGCACCTCGCTGAAGGCGCGCAGCGTGGCCATGGGCTCGGGCGTGGCCTATGAGCGCATCGACGACGCCGGCCTGCACATCACCGTGGACGGCCAGCCGCAACTGCTGGAGGTGGACAACGTCGTGCTCTGCGCGGGCCAGGAGCCGCAGCGCGAGCTGCATGCGGCCCTGAGCGCGGCGGGCTGCAGCGTGCACCTGATCGGCGGCGCCGACGTGGCGGCCGAACTCGACGCCAAGCGCGCCATCCTGCAAGGCACCACGCTGGCGGCCAGTCTTTGAGGGCGCCGCCCGATTCCGTTTTCCACCTCAACCACCAGGAGACAAGCATGTCCCAGCCCCCGAAGAACGCCCATCCCGCAGTCGCCCGCTCCCTGGAGCTGTGGCATCGCATGGTTGCCGCCAGCGACCTGGGCGAGCTGCACACCATCGTCCATCCCGATGCAGTGTTCCGCTCGCCCATGGCGAACACGCCCTATGCCTCGGCAGCCGCGCTGATGCTGGCGCTGTCCACCGTGGTCCAGGTCTTCGAGAACTTCACCTACCACCGCCAGATGGCTAGCGATGACGGCCTGGACGTGGTGCTGGAGTTCAGCGCCAGCGTGGGCGGCAAGAACCTCAAGGGCATCGACTTCATCCGCTTCGACGAGCAGGGGCTGATCCGGGAATTCGAGGTCATGGTGCGCCCCATGAGCGGCCTGCAGGCCCTGGGCTCGGAGATGGGAAAGCGGCTGGGCGACAAGCTTCCCGCCTTCAAGGCCGTGGCCTGAGGGCAGGGCGTGCCATGAAAAACGCCCCCGAAGTTTCGGGGGCGTTTTGCCGTGGGCGTCAGCCGGTCAGAGCGTGCCGGCCTTCTGGCGGGCAATGGCATCGGCCACGCCCTTGCCGTAGGCCGGGTCGGCCTGGGTGCAGTGCGCTATGTGCTTTTGCACGATGTGCTCGGACACACCGGCGATGTTGCGCGCCGTGTTCTCGAACAGGCGCTGCTGCGCATCGGGCGTGAGCAGGCGGAACAGGTCGCCGGGCTGGGTGAAGTAGTCGGCATCGTCCTCGCGGTAGTTCCAGCGGTCGGCCGCGCCGTTGAGGGCCAGCGGCGGCTCGGCGAAGGCCGGCTGCTCCTGCCACTCGCCCTTGGTGTTGGGCTCGTAGGCGATGGTGCCGCCGTAGTTGCCGTCCACGCGCATGGCGCCGTCCCGGTGGTAGGCGTGGTAGGGGCAGCGCGGCGCGTTCACGGGGATCTGGTGGTGGTTCACGCCCAGGCGGTAGCGCGCGGCATCGCCGTACGAGAACAGGCGCGACTGCAGCATGCGGTCGGGCGAGGGGCCGATGCCCGGCACCAGGTTGGCCGGCGTGAACGAGGCCTGCTCCACATCGGCGTGGTAGTTGCGCGGGTTGCGGTTGAGCTCCATCACGCCCACTTCGATCAGCGGGTAGTCCTTCTTGCTCCAGACCTTGGTCAGGTCGAAGGGGTGGAAGCGGTAGGTCTCGGCTTCATGCTCGGGCATGATCTGCACGCACAGCTTCCAGCGAGGGAACTCGCCGCGGTCGATGGCCTCGAGCAGGTCGCGCTGGCTGCTTTCACGGTCGGAGGCGACGACGGAGGCCGCCTCGGAATCGGTGAAGTTCTCTATGCCCTGCTGGCAGACCCAGTGGAACTTGACCCAGTGGCGCTCGTTGCTGGCGTTGATGAAGCTGTAGGTGTGCGAGCCGAAGCCGTGCATGTGGCGGTAGCCGCGCGGAATGCCCCGGTCGCTCATGACGATGGTGATCTGGTGCAGCGCCTCGGGCAGGCCGGTCCAGAAGTCCCAGTTGTTCTCGGGCGAGCGCAGGTTGGTGTAGGGGTCGCGCTTGACGGCCTTGTTCAGGTCCGGGAACTTGAGCGGGTCGCGGAAGAAGAACACCGGCGTGTTGTTGCCCACCAGGTCCCAGTTGCCTTCCTCGGTATAGAGCTTGACGGCAAAGCCGCGGATGTCGCGCTCGGCGTCGGCCGCGCCGCGCTCGCCGGCCACGGTGGAAAAGCGCGCGAACACTTCGGTCTGCTTGCCGATGTCGGAGAACACCTTGGCGCGGGTATAGCGCGTGATGTCACCCGTCACGGTGAAGGTGCCGAAGGCGCCCGAGCCCTTGGCGTGCATGCGGCGCTCGGGAATCACTTCGCGGTTGAAGTGGGCCATTTTTTCCAGATGCCACAGGTCCTGCAGCAGCATCGGGCCACGCGGGCCGGCCGTGAGCGAGTCCTGGTTGTTGGCAACCGGGGCACCTGCGGCGGTGGTGAGCTTGTGGGTCATGGTCTCTCCTTGATCGAGGGGTGGTAGCGGCGCCGGCTTGCACGCAGGCAGCGCGGCGCTTGGAAAATAAATAGCTGCGTGCTATCGAATTGCTTTTATTGTTGTTTCTTTCTATGGATGCGGCAAGGCTTTGGCGATTGGCAAATCTCAACTGCGCCATAGCCAAAAAATTTCACCGCACCCCGCCTGCGTCGTGCCGGGCATGCTTTTTGCCAAGGCATTGTGTTGCGCGGGCGGATACGGCCCGTGTAGGCCGTCGCCCTGTCAGCCAGAGACCAGCTTGTGGACCAGATCGGCGGCCGTGGAGGCGCCGTACTTGCGCATCAGCCGTGCGCGGTAGATCTCCACCGTGCGGTGGCTGATGGCCAGGGCGCGGCCGATTTCCTTGGAGGTCAGGCCTTCCAGCAGGCGGGCGGCCACCTCGCGCTCGCGCCCCGTGAGTTCGGCCTTGACGGGGCGCTGGGCGCTGAGGTCCTCGAAGCTCCAGATGCCCGAGGCATGCGGGTCGCTGCGGTCCAGCGTGCGGCCCGTGACATGGCACCAGAACGTTTCGCCGTTGGCGCGCTTCATGATGCGGTTGTCCGAGTAGAAACCCCGGGCGTTGAGAATGGGCGCGATGCGCGCGCCCAGCCGCTCATACTCGTCGGCGCTGGGGTAGAGGATCTGGAAGGTCTGGCCGATCAGCACCTCGCGCGAGGCCTCGAACATCTCGCAGACCTGGCGATTGCAGTCGATCATGGTGCGGTTGCGCGAGATCACGAGACCGACGGGGGCGGCCTCGAACGCCAGCCTGTAATCTATATCCATGGGCAAATCTTTACGAAAAACTACCTATGCAAGTACGTAGTATCGTAGCGCATCCAATCTGAAGGAGACATGTGTGAAAAAGCTCTACCCCTCTGCGGAGCAGGCGCTCCAGGGCGTCGTGGCCGACGGGCAATTGCTGGCTGTGGGAGGCTTCGGCCTGTGCGGCATTCCCGAGGCCCTGATCGACGCGCTGCGTGACAGCGGCGTCAAGGGCCTGACGGTGATTTCCAACAACGCGGGCGTGGACGGCTTTGGCCTGGGCAAGCTGCTGGAGACGCGCCAGATCAAGAAGATGATCTCGTCGTATGTGGGCGAGAACAAGGAGTTCGAGCGCCAGTACCTGGCCGGCGAGCTGGAGCTGGAATTCACGCCCCAGGGCACGCTGGCCGAGAAGCTGCGCGCAGGCGGCGCCGGCATTCCCGCCTTCTTCACCAAGACCGGCGTGGGCACCATGGTGGCCGAGGGCAAGGAGCTGCGCGAATTCGACGGCGAGACCTATGTGATGGAGCGCTCGCTCGTGCCCGATGTCTCCCTGGTCAAGGCCCACCGTGCCGACAAGAGCGGCAACCTGCAGTTCCGCCTGACGGCGCGCAACTTCAACCCTGCCGCCGCCACGGCCGGCAAGGTCTGCATCGTGGAAGTGGAGGAGGTGGTCGAGGTCGGCGAGATCGCACCGGACGACATCCACCTGCCCGGCATCTACGTGCACCGCATCGTGCACAACCCGAACCCCGAAAAGCGCATCGAAAAGCGCACCATCACAGAAAAACAAGGAGCCTGACCATGCCGTGGACCCAAGACCAGATGGCCGCCCGCGCGGCCCAAGAACTCGAAGACGGCTTCTACGTCAACCTGGGCATCGGCATTCCCACCCTGGTGGCCAACCACACGGGTGACAAGGAAGTGTGGCTGCAGTCCGAGAACGGCATGCTGGGCATCGGCCCCTTCCCGACCGAGGATGCCGTGGACGCCGACCTGATCAACGCCGGCAAGCAGACCGTGACGACGATTGCCGGCTCGTCCATCTTCGGCAGCGACCAGTCCTTCGCCATGATCCGTGGCGGCAAGATCAACCTGTCCATCCTGGGCGCCATGCAGGTGTCCGAGAAGGGCGACCTGGCCAACTGGATGATCCCCGGCAAGATGGTCAAGGGCATGGGCGGCGCCATGGACCTGGTGGCGGGCGTCAAGCGCGTCATCGTGCTCATGGAGCATGTGGCAAAGAAGAAGGACGGCACGACCGACCTCAAAATTCTTCCCGCCTGCACCCTGCCTTTGACCGGCGTGGGCGTGGTGGACCGTATCATCACCGACCTGGGAGTGATGGACGTGACGCCGCAGGGCCTGAAGCTCGTGGAACTGGCCCCCGAAGTGAGCTTCGAGGACATCCAGTCCAAGACCGGCGTGACGCTGATTCGCTGATGTTGCCGTGCTGTGCAGTGCCTGCCTGGTGCAGGCCTGCGCGACGAGAGCCCGCCTTGCGCGGGCTCTTTTGCTTATATTTCAGATTTCGAGCCAATGGGAGCCTCTATGACGGATGTCGCGGCCGTGCGCAATCCACCGACAGCGCAGGGATGGAAGGACGAGGGCGTGCATTTCCTGCGCGCCGTCACCGACATGGCCGAGCATTGCAACGTGGTGACCGGCGAGCCCATCTTCAACGACAAGGGCGTCAAGCTCGTGGACAAGGGCGCGCGCATCGACAGCAACATGTACGAGCGCCTGGTCAAGCACAAGCTGCGCGACCCCATCGACAAGCACCTGGGCGTGGACAACCGCGTGGACGTGCTGGCCATCGAGGCCCAGGCCATGGTGCAGTGCGAAACCGTGGACCTGATGCGCCGCCTGGTGCAGTCGCTGGGCGGCACGGACCGGCTGCTGGCGCCGCTGCGCCTGATGGTGCTGCCGCCGCAGATCGCCTTCAAGCTCACGGTCATGCGCGAGCAGCGCCCCGAGCTGTTCGCCCACAGCCTGCAGATGATGCTGGTGGCCGTTTACCTGGCGCTGCAAAGCGAATGGAGCGAGCGTGAATGCGGCCCGCTGGCCACGGCGGCCCTGTTGCACGATGTGGGCATGCTCTACATGGACCCGGCCTGGACCGACCCCAACTACCGGCTCACGGGCGCCGAGCGCAAGCACCTGGTGGCGCACTCGGTCACGGGCATGCTCATCATGCGGGGCGCGGGCGCGTATTCGCAGGACGTGGAAATGGCCGTGCTCGAGCACCACGAGCGCATGGACGGCACGGGCTATCCGCGCGGCGTGCATGGCGAAGCCATCTCCAAAATGGGCCGTATCCTGTTGCTGGCCGAGGTGGTCTCGGCCTTCTTCGACAAATTCCAGGACCTGCCCGGCCAGCGCCTGTCGCTGATGCTGCGCATGAACCACCGCCGCTATCCGGCCGATCTGGTCGGCATCCTGCTGCCGCTGCTGTACGACGAGATCTCGCCGGGCACGCCGCTGCCGCCGCTGCAGGCCGAGGTCACGCACAGCGTGGCAGCGCTGTCGGCCGCCTTCCAGATGTGGGACACGTTCAGCCAGGCCTTTCCCGAGCGCTGGCAGGCCATGCCCGACCACCAGGCGGCCGTCTACATCGACTCCAGCATCGGCAGCCTGCAAAAGCAGCTGGCCGAGGCCGGCCTGCACCCGAACCAGCAGACCGACCTGCTGGCCTACCTCAAGGACGACGTGCAGGGCATGAGCGAGCTGGCCCTGCTCAGCCGCGAGGCCCTGTGGCAGCTGCAGGCCATTGTCAACGCCTGCCTGCGCCGCTGGCCCGCCATCAACGCCCGCACCCACGCCGTGGACACGGCGGTCGCGCAATGGTGCGAAGCCTGCATGCAGATCGACGCCACACCCCCAGCGGGTGGCGCAGCGAGAGCGCCAGCGCACTGAGACAGCCGGGCTTGCCCGGCTTTTTTACATCCGTGGATCTCTCGGAAATCAAGAGTGCTGTATATTCATACAGTATTTGAGATTTTCTCCATGACCACGCCCCACGCCTCCCAACCTGCGCAGCCCGCCCCCATGGCGGGCGCGGCGCGTGTGCTGCCTCAGTTGCAGGGCGTGTGGCGTGGCGATGGCTGGCAGCAGGCGCTGCAGCAGCGCGTCCAGCCTTCGGGCCATGCGCTGCTGGATGCGCAATTGCCGGGCGGGGGCTGGCCGCTGGGCGCGATGGTCGAGCTGCTGCAACCCGCCCATGGCCATGCCGAATGGCCGCTGCTGCTGCCGGGCCTGGCGGCCCTGATGCAGCGCAGCGCGGGCCAGGTGGTGCTGGTGGCGCCGCCTTGCAGGCCTTTTGCTCCGGGACTGGAAGCGGCGGGCGTGGCGGCGCACCGGCTGTGCTGCGTGGAGGCCGATACCCACCCCGGCGCCCACCCGGCAGGCGATGGGGCAGGGCTGGCCTGGGTCTGTGAGCAGGCACTGCGCTGCCGCGACGTGCTGGCCGTGCTGGCCTGGCTGCCGGCCGGTCTGCCCATGGCCACGCTGCGCCGGCTGCAATGGGCGGCCGCTGCGCAGGGGCGCATTCTGTGGCTGTGGCGCGAGGCCTCGGCCGCCCTGCAGACGGTGGCCTCGCCTGCGCCGCTGCGGCTGCGCGTGGAGACAGAGTTGGGGGAGCCGGGCGAAGGCGGCACGCCAGCCTGCCTGCGCGTGCAGTTGCTCAAGCGCCGGGGGCCTGCGCTGGAGCATCCCTTGAAACTGCCGCTGCACCACTGGGCCTGGCAGGACGTGCTGCAGGCCCAGGCCCTGCGGCGCACCCGGCAGGCGGGCGAGGCGCAGCGCTGGCTTCATGGACACGGGCAACTGCTGCCCGCCGAGGCGCCCGCCCTGCAGGCGGCAGCGCACACCCTGGGATGAGATGCCATGGCACAGCCGAATCAAGCACTGCACTGGATTGCCTGGCCGCTGCATGCCGCGCAGGGCGATGGCCAGGGCAACGGCGACAGTGATGGCAAAGGCAGTGCCTGCGCGCAGCAGGCCTGGTGGGCCCTGCGCTGGACGCCGCGCGTGGCCGTCTGGCAGGGCGCAGGGCAGGCCGTGGCGCTGATGGAGGTGGGCAGCGTGGAGCGCCTGTGGGGCGGCCGCCAGTCCATGCTGCTGGGCCTGCTGCGCGCTCTGCGTGAACAGCAGCCTGACACAGGGCAGGCAGGCAGCCCGCAGATGCCGGTCTGGGCCCGGGCCGCCACGGCCTGGCAGGCGCTGGCCCGGCTGCGCTGGCGCATGCAGGGCACGGATTCGCGCCAGCCCTGGCCGCCTGCCGATGACCTGCCGATCTGGACCCTGCCCGCGCTCGAACCCCATGCGCCGGCCCTGGAGCGCATGGGCTGCCGCCGCTGGGGCGAGCTGCGCGCCCTGCCGCGCGCGGGCCTGGCGCGGCGCATCGGGCTGCCGGCCCTGCTGGCGCTGGACCAGGCCTATGGCAGCAGCCCCCATGCGCTGGACTGGCTGGAGCTGCCCGAACACTTTGCATTGCGCGCCGACCTGGGCTATCCGGCCAGCGACGCCCAGGCCCTGCTGCAGGCCGCCCGGCCCCTGCTGCGTGCGCTGCAGGCCTGGCTGCAGGCCCGCCACCAGGGCGTGCTGGGCCTGCAACTGCGCTGGCACCACGATCTGCGGCGCGTGGACGGCACGCAACTGCCGGCCTGGGAAGCGCTGGACATCCGCACGGCCCGGCCCGCCCAGGCGCTGGAGCACATGGAGCGCCTGCTGCGCGAACGCCTGGCCCGCACGCCCTGGCGCGCGCCTGCGGACATGCTGGAGCTGGTGGCGCTGGACACCGCGCCTTTCGCGGCCGATGCCGGCAGTTGCCTGCCACCGGCCGCGCCCGGTCCGGCGCCGCTGGGCGAGGCGGCAGGCGCGACAGATGGGGCAGACGCGGCCAGCGGCATGGCCTGGCATGAATGGGTGGAGCGCGTCTCGGCCCGCCGTGGCGCGCAGGGCGTGCGGGTGGCGCAGCTGCAATCGGACCACCGGCCCGAGGCCATGCAGCGCTGGACCCCGGCCTGCGAGGCCCTGCAGACCCCGCAGGCACCGCGGCGGCCCGCGCACGCGCGCAAGGCGGCCAACCCCTGGCAGGGCCTGCTGCCGCCCTGGCTGCTTGATCCGCCCCAGCCCCTGCTCCTGCAGGGCAGCCGCCCTTGCTGGCAGGGGCCGCTGCAATTGCTGGCCGGCCCCTATCGGCTGGAGGCCGGCTGGTGGGGAGAGCCGCAGGCCGATGCTGCGCTGGCCGTGCGTGACTATTTCGTGGCCAGCAACGCGGCTGTCGGCCATGTCTGGATCTACCGCGAGCGCACGCCTGCATCGGAGCGGCTGCCAGGCATGCCGGCCCTGCTGTCGCCCGCCGCCTGGTTTGCGCAAGGCATCTATGGCTGAACAGGACATCCTGCTGGAGCCGCCGCCCCCGCAGCTGCAGCGACTGCAGCCCCCGCCCCAGGCCACCGGGCCGGTGTCCGGCATGGCATCGGGCCCGGGCCTGCCCGGCTATGCGGAGCTGCACTGCCTGTCGAACTTCAGCTTTCTGCGCGGCGCCTCTTCGCCGGCCCAACTGGTGCAGCGCGCCAAGGCCCTGGGCTACCAGGCGCTGGCCCTGACCGACGAATGCTCGGTGGCCGGCGCCGTGCGGGCCTTCGAGGCCGCGCGCGACTGCGAGATGGCCCTGATCCATGGCAGCGAATTTGCCTGGGGCCCGCTGCGCGTGGTGGCGCTGGCGCGCGATCTGAACGGCTGGGGCAACCTCTGCGAGTTCATCAGCGCAGCGCGCGCCCGTGCCGACAAGGGCCGGTACCTGGTCGATACCGACAGCCCCTGGCATCTGCTGCGTGAAGGCTGCGAATGCATTGTCCTGCCACAGCGTGCGCTGCTTCCAGCCGGCGATGTGCCCGCCATCGCCCAGGCCGTGCAGGCCGCCGTGGCGCAGCTGGGGCCGGGCTGCTGGCTGGGCGTGGAGCTGCTGCTGGCGCCCGACGACAGCCTGTGGCTGCAAAGCCTGCAGGACGTGGCAGGGTTGCTGGGCCTGTCCTGCGTGGCATGCGGCGACGTGCACATGCATGCGCGCTCGCGCAAGCCGCTGCAGGACCTGGTGACGGCGCTGCGCCTGGGCTGCACGGTGGCCGAATGCGGCTTCGAGCTGCATCCCAATGCCGAGCGCCATCTGCGCTCACGCTTGCGGCTGGGCGGCATCTATCCGCGCGCCATGCTGGATGCAACCTTGCAGATTGCCGCGCGCTGCGATTTCAAGCTCAGTGAGATCAGCTACCACTACCCGCAGGAAAGCGTGCTTCCCGGCATGGACGCGCGCCAGACCCTGGCCTGGCATACCTGGCAGGGAGCGGCGGGGCGCTATCCGCAAGGCATTCCCGAATCGGTCGCCAAGCAATTGAAGGATGAGCTGGAGCTGATCGCCGAATGCCGCTACGAGATGTACTTTCTCACCGTGCACGACATCGTGCGCTATGCGCGCAGCGAAGGCATCCTGTGCCAGGGGCGCGGTTCGGCCGCGAACTCGGCCGTCTGCTATTGCCTGGGCATCACGGCCGTGGACCCGAACAAGACCACGCTGCTGATGGCGCGCTTCATCAGCCGCGAGCGCAGCGAGCCCCCAGATATCGACGTGGACTTCGAGCACGCGCGGCGCGAGACCGTCATCCAGTACATCTACGAAAAATACGGCCGCGGCCGTGCGGCGCTGACGGCCGTGGTCAGCTGCTGGCGCACGCGCGGTGCGCTGCGCGATGCGGGCAAGGCCCTGGGCGTGGATGCGGTGCTGATCGACGCCATGGCCCGGCAGCACCACTGGTTCAGCGATGCCGAGGACCAGGCGGCCGAGCCGGAGCCCGAACCCGATGACCCCGCCCTGGGCTGGGTGCGCTCCAAGCTGCTGCGCCTGGCCCGGCTGCGCGAGCGGCTGGGCGACGACTGCCCGCAACTGTCGCCCCAGCGTGCGCGGCTGTGGCTGGAGCTGGCCCTGCAGCTGCGCGACAGCCCGCGCCACCTGAGCCAGCATGTGGGCGGATTTGTGCTGACCGACGGGCCGCTGACGCGGCTGGTGCCCGTGGAGCCGGCCGCCATGGAGGGCCGCTCGGTCATCCAGTGGGACAAGGACGATCTGGACACCATGAAGCTGCTCAAGGTCGATGTGCTGGCCCTGGGCATGCTCACCGTGCTGCGCGGCAGCCTGCACGCGCGCGCCGCGCTGCGCGGCCCGCGCTGGGAGCTGGCCGACATCCCCAAGGACGACCCGGCCACCTACGACATGATCTGCCGCGCCGACACCGTGGGCACCTTCCAGATCGAGAGCCGGGCGCAGATGAGCATGCTGCCCCGGCTGCAGCCGCGCGAGTTCTACGACCTGGTGGTCGAGGTCGCCATCGTGCGGCCCGGCCCCATACAGGGCGGCATGGTCCATCCCTATCTTCAGGCGCGCGAGCGTCGGCGGCAGGGCGGCGAGCTGGTCCTGGAAAAGCCTGCGCTCGAGAAGGCGCTCAAGCGCACGCTGGGCGTGCCCATTTTTCAGGAGCAGGTGATGCAGATCGCCATGATCGCGGCGAACTTCTCGGCGGGCGATGCCGACGAGCTGCGCCGCTCCATGGCGGCCTGGCGGCGCAAGGGCGGCGTGCACCGCTTCGAGCGTCCGTTGATAGACGGCATGCTGGCCAACGGCTACAGCGCCGAATTTGCCCAGGCCATCTTCCGCCAGATGCTGGGCTTCGGCGAATACGGCTTCCCAGAAAGCCATGCCTACAGCTTCGCCATGCTGGCCTATGCCAGCGCCTGGCTCAAGCGCCATGAGCCGGCCTGTTTCCTCATGGCCTTGCTCAATGCCCAGCCCATGGGCTTCTACACCCCCTCGCAACTGATCCAGGATGCGCGCCGGCACGGCGTGCGCGTGCTGCCCGTCGATGTGCGCCACAGCGACTGGGACTGCACGCTGGAGGCACCGCACGAGCGCATTGCCGGCGTCGAGCTGCCGCAGCCGGCCGTGCGCCTGGGGCTGTGCATGGTGGCGCAGCTGCCAAAGACTTCGGGCGAGCGCGTGGCCCAGGTCCGCGCGCAGGCGCCGTTCAGGAGCACCGAGGACCTGGCCCTGCGCGCCCGGCTGCAGCGCGCCGAGCTGCAGGCCCTGGCGGCGGCCGATGCGCTGCAGGGCCTGTCAGGCCACCGCCGCCAGCAGATGTGGGATGCGGCGGCCCTGCAGGTGCAGCCCCCGCTGTTCGCGGGCGTGCCCGTGCACGAGGCGCCCGTGCAACTGGCCGCCGCGCCCGAGGGCGAGGAAATCCTGTTCGACTACGCGGCCACGGGCCTGAGCCTGCGCCGCCATCCGCTGGCCCTGCTGCGTGACCGCCTGCGCCGCCACGGGCTGCGCACGGCGCTGGAGCTGCGCGACACGCTGGCGGGCATGCGCGTGCGGGCCTGCGGCATCGTCACCGTGCGCCAGCGCCCGCCCACGGCCAAGGGCACTCTCTTCATCACGCTGGAGGACGAGACGGGCACGGTCAACTTGGTGGTCTGGCCCGATACCGTCACGCGCTGGGGCGAGCCCTTGCTGGGCGCGCGGCTGCTGGCGGTGGAGGGCATCTGGCAAAGCAGCTCGGATTGGGGCGGCGGCAAGGACCCCGGCGAGCCAGCGCCTGCAGAGCAGGCCAGCCAGGAGGTGCCCGCCGTGCGCCATCTCATCGTGCACCGCGCCCGCGACATGAGCCGCTGGCTGGGCCGCCTGGGCGGCGCCGGCGTGGCAAGCCGCAATTTCCACTGAGGGCTGTTGCCGTTGTTGCCGAAGCAGGCTCAGGCCATGCGGGCGTCGGCGCGGATGTCCGGCATCTGGTCGATACGCTTGCCGAACCAGCCTATGCGCTCGGTCTGGCGCACATCCAGCCTGGGCACGTAGGGCTTGATGTCGAGCACGGGCGTGCCGTCCAGCATGTCGTTGCCCAGGAAATGCAGCAGCAGTCCTTCGCGCCGCACCAGGCGCACGATGGACAGGCCCAGCCGGTTGGGCCGCGCCGGGGCGCGTGTGGCGAACACGCCGTGGCTGCGGTCGTCCATGAAGGGCACGACTTCCAGCTTTTCCACGGCCTGGTGCAGGTGGGTGATGAGGATCAGGTAGTCAAAGCCTTCGATGTCGCGCAGCCCGGCCTCGAACTCGGGCAGCAGCTCCACGCGGCCTGCCTCGTCGGCCGCGCCTGCCGTCTGTATGGGCATGCCCACCGGATCGGTGAAGCGGCTGCGCACATGGCCGATGGGGCGGCAGCCTATGGCTTGCGCGGCGGCATCGCTCATGCGCTGGCGGTGCCCTGGGGATTGAGCAGGCGCGTCAGCGCTGCGATATCGGCCGCAGCCGCCATGCGCGACGTG
Source organism: Delftia sp. WSY_22 (assembly GCF_043104185.1). Taxonomy (NCBI): domain Bacteria; kingdom Pseudomonadati; phylum Pseudomonadota; class Betaproteobacteria; order Burkholderiales; family Comamonadaceae; genus Delftia; species Delftia sp. WSY_22. The sequence continues at coordinate 240,304 of NZ_JBICKN010000018.1, read as the reverse complement.
GTTTCTATGGAGCGGTAATGCCTGACGATGGCCTCGCCCGTGGCCGTGAGCGAGGCGCCGCCGCCATGGGCGCCGCCTGCGCTGGTGTTGACGGCCGGCGTCTGCAGCGCGCGGTTCATCTCGTCCACGAGCACCCAGGCGCGCCGGTACGACATGCCCAGCGAGCGGGCTGCGGCCGAGATGGAGCCCGCCTCGGCGATGGATTCGAGCAACTGCACCTTGCCGGGTCCGATGGCAATGGTGCTGTCGTTGTATACGCGCAGGCGGAACTGGACTTTGGAGGACATGGGAGAAGGGCTGGGCACGGCAAAAGCGGGTTAACGGCGAAGGTTAAGCGAAATCAACGGTCTGCGCCGCGATGGGGCTAAGGGGAAATACGCAATGCATGGCCTGCTACAGCGGGGCGGGTCATATGCACTGTGCGCCGCCGCCGTTCGCAACGGCTGTGGCCCTCATGGTACTGATGGCTCGCACGGTCGGCGTTGCCACTCTTGCCAGACTGCACGCTGGCCCAAGCCCCGGCTCACATAGGCGCGCGGTGATCATGGTCTTGCTGGCCAGCGCCTGGGGACGGCCGTTCGTGGCGTTCCCAGGGCGCGCTGCAGCTGAAGGCCGGGCAGGCCTTCCTACTTCTTGCCGGCGTCTGCCAGCAGGCGCTGGCATTGCGCATCTTCCTCGGCAGCCGGCACCGTCAGCGGCACCAGGGCCAGGGCGGCGGGCGCCACCACGGCGGCGGCCACGGCCGCGCCCGCACGCAGCAGCAGCGGGCCGGGCTCCACGCCCACCTTGGGGTTGGCGAAGCTGCCGCGCACATACAGGGGCGTGCGCAGCGAGAAGAACTTCCACTTCAGCGATTCGGGCTTGATGTGCAGATCCATGGTCTCCTGCGCCAGGCTGATCTGGCCTGTGGCCTCCACGATCGCCTCCGGCGTCGCCAACTTGACGTTGCGCGTGCGTGCCAGGCCGTTCTGCACGGACAGGTCGGCCACGGCGCAGTTGAGCTGGACTTCCTTGTCGGCACCGAACAGCTTGGTCACCACCACGCTGCCCAGGTTGAGCGCGGCCAGGTCCAGCAGTTGCTTGCTGAAGCGCCCGTCGCGCACATACAGGCGCATGTCGCCGGAGCTGGTGCCCAGCCATTCGGCCATGGACTGGCCTCGGCCCTCCAGGGCGATGGCGCCATCCATGCTGCCCAGGCTTTTCTTCATCAATTCGATCTCGGGGAACAGGGCCGACAGCTGCAGCCCCTGGACCTTGCCCTGGAGGTTGGCCTTGGGCGGCTTGGCGCCGCTGTCCACCATGGCCTGCAGGTCCAGCTTGCCCTTGGCCATGCCGAAGCGCAGCGGCGCCAGGCGCAGCACACCGTTGTCCATGACGGCATGTACGCTGAAGTTCTCGATGGGCAGGGCCTGGGGACGCTCGATGCGGTCACTCTGGAAGTGCACATCCATATCCATGGCATTCCACTTGCTGGTGTCGAAGCGCTGCGTGGGCAGGGTCTTGCCGCTGGCCGCCTGCCGGCTTTTCTGGTCCTGCCTGGTGGACGGTGCTCCTACCACCGGCCCCAGGTCGGCCAGGCGCAGCTTGCGCGATGCCAGCTCGCCGCTGAGCTTGGGCCGGGGCTTGCCGGATGCGTAATGCAGCGAGCCGCGCAGATCGCTCTGGCCCACGCGGCCCTCGAAGTTTTCGTAGTCCCACTCGGCGCGGCCGGGCTGCAGGCTGCCGACCAGATGGCCGTTGGTGTCGAAGGGCGGTGTACGCGGCAGCAGCAGGCCGGTCAGTGGGAACAGGTCGGCCATGCTGGAGCCGCGCAGGTGCACCTGCAGGTCCATGCCCTTGAGTGCCCTGGGATTGTCGAGAATGCCCTCGGCCCGTGCGCGCAGGCTGCCCGCATGGGCCCACAGCTTGACCGGAAAGCGTGCCTGCTCGCTTTGCAGGTCCAGCACGGGCCCGATGAGGCCCTGGGCCTCGACCGTGGCCTTGGCGATGCGGCCGGTCAGGCCGACGCGCATGCCATACGGAAAGTCTGGACTGGGCGGCCGTACAAGGCTGTCCAGGCGTGCGCGCACCGCCATCTGGCGCACGCCATCGCTCCAGCCCACCAGGCCGCCGCGCAGGCTCAATTGCGTCACTTGGAAGCGCCAGCGCGGACCGGTGGACTCGGGGCGCTTGAAAGTCCAGTTGTTGCTGCCGTCCTTGCGCCGTGCAAAGACCAGGTCAGGCCCTTCGAGCTGCAGATGGTCCAGCAGCACGTGCCGGCCCAGCAGCGGCCACAGCCGCAGGCTGGCCGTGGCGCGGGCTGCCGTGGCCATGGTGGCGGCGTCGCGCGGGGGAGGGGCCATTTTCTCGTCGGCCAGGACGATGCTGTCGCTGTCGATACTGGGCGCGGAAGGGCTGGCCTGCGAGTCCTTGTCCTTGTCCTTCGCCTTTCCCCTGGGCTGTTCCTTGGCTTTCTCCTCGGGCAGGCGGCCCTTGTTCAACTGGTCGGGCGGCGCAGGCAGGGCAGGCAGCTCGCCACTGCCCTTGGCCGGCTCCTGCTCCACCTGCCAGCCTTCGGGCTGGCCCAGCGTCAGCTGCTCGGCCTGGACGGTGACGCCAGGAATCCAGTGACGCCAGCCCTGGTCCAGGGGCTGGGGCCAGTTCCATTGCACCCGCAGGTCGCCTTCAATCGCGAAATGCCGGCCGGTGCTTTCACTGACCCGCTCATTGATCCAGGGCTTGGCGCGGTTCCAGTCATAGGTGGCAATCAGGACCACGACCAGCGCCACCAGCAGCACCAGGGCCGAGACCATCCATACGAGGATGCGCAGCCAGCGGCGGCGCGGCGGGCGGGGTGTGGGCTTGGATGCCGGCGTGGGAGAGCTGTCGGTCGCTGTGTCGGTCATGGCGCAGGGGGCCGCTAAATGGAGTTCGGTCCATCCTAGCGCCGCAAAACCGCTTGCCAAGGTCCGGGACGCGCTGGCGGGCAGCCGGCAGGCCCGCATACAGGAGATTGGCTTACAGCGCGGCCTGCCGTGGCAAAAGCGCTGTCATCACCGTGTCTCCTGGCCCTGCCGCAGCCGGGTCGATGCCAGGGCGGCCACCACCAGCAGGCCCGCCATGATGAACAGGCCGTTGCGCGTGCTGCCCGTGGCCTGTTCGATCATCCCCATCACGGTGGGGCCGATGAAGCCGCCCACCAGTCCGCAGGTATTGACCAGGGCAATGCCGCCCGCCAGCCCCGCACCCGCCAGCCGCGAGGCCGGGAACAGGAAGACGACGGACTGCACCACGAAGAACATCAGCGCCGTCAGGCTGAAACCCAGCAGCCCCAGCGCGGGCGAGGCCTTGCCCGCCAGCGCCGCCAGCAGCAGGCCTGCAGCCATGGTGCCCAGGCCCGCCAGCAGCATGCGCCGGCAGCGCTGCGGGTGGGTGGCAAAGCGCGGCAGCCAGGCCGCACCGATGGCCGCTGCAATCCAGGGCACGGAGTTGAGCGTGCCGATCTGCAGCGGCGAGAGCTGGCCGTAGGTGCCGATGATGCCGGGCAGGAAGAAGATCACCGTGTAGATGCTGATCTGGTGGCAGAAGTAGACAAGGATGGCCAGCCAGATCTGGCGGTCACGCAGGCAGTCCCGGAGCGAGTGGCCCACCTGGCCGGCGCTGGCCTGCTGGTCCTGCTCGGCCTGCAGGCGTTGCAGTACCTCGCGCGATTCGGCGGCCGTCAGCCAGGGTGCGCTGGCCGGGCCGTCGGGCAGCTTCTTCCAGACCACCCAGGCCAGGGCCACGGCGGGCAGGCCCTCGATCACGAACATCCACTGCCAGCCGTGCCAGCCCAGGAAACCGTCCATCTGCAGCAGCGCGCCGCCCACGGGGCCGCTGAGGATGTTGGCAATGCACACGCCCAGCAGGAAGTAGCCGATGGCGCGGGCCCGTTCCTCGCGGCCGAACCAGTAGGTCAGGTACAGCATCACGCCGGGGAACAGCCCCGCCTCGGCCGCGCCCAGCAGCACGCGCATCACGTAGAACGAGGTCTCTCCGGTGATGAAGGCCATGCCGGCCGACAGCAGGCCCCAGGTCACCATGATCCGGGTGATCCAGAACCGCGCGCCCACCCTGTGCATGATGAGGTTGCTGGGCACTTCCAGCAGGGCGTAGCTCAGGAAGAACAGCCCCGCGCCCAGGCCGTAGGCGGCCGCCGAGATGCCCAGGTCCACCTCGATGTGCGACTTGGCCAGCGCGATATTGGTGCGGTCTATGAAGCTGATCACATAGGACAGCACCAGCAGCGGCATCAGCCTGCGGAAGATGCGGGCGTTGAGCAGCGACTGCCTGTCGCCGGCGGCAGGCTGCGGCCGTGCGGGCGGCGCGTGAACAGGGGAGGGCGATGGGTGATGGACCATGGCAAATCCTTGGAAAGATGGGTGGATGAAAGCGGAGTCAGGCGGTGGCGGTGGAGGCGGCGTTGCCGCGCGTGCCCAGCTGCAGGGCCACGCCGCCCAGCGCGCAGCCGGCCATGACCAGGAAGCACAGGGCATAGCCGCCGGGGCTGGTCCAGCCGCCGCCCAGGGCGATCAGGCTGCCCATCAGCACGGGCGCGATGCCGCCGCCCACGAACATGGCGGTGGTGATGATTCCGTTGGCCGTGGAGGTGGCCGCAGGCTGGGCGCAGTCCGAGGCCACCGCGTAGTAGATGGGCCAGACCGCATTGGCGACCAGGCCGAACAGCAGCTGCATCACCACGACCAGGGCCATGGTGTCGGCGAAGTAGAAGGCGCCCACGCTGGCGGCCATCCACAGGCCGCAGATCACCAGGGTGACGCGGCGCCCGATCACGTCCGACAGAGCCGGCCAGACCAGCTGGCCCAGGATGCCGGTGAGCGTGAACACCACGCTCATGCCTGCCGATTCGGCCAGCGACAGGCCCATGATGTTGAAGAGGTAGGCGGGCAGCACCACGTTGATGCCCATGTAGACCACCTGCGTGAGCAGGGTGTTTCCAGCCGTCAGGGCGATGCTGCGGTTGGCCAGCGTGCTGCGCAGGGTGCGCCAGGCCTGGCCTTTTTCCACCTGCGCCGCCACGCTGGCCTGCGGCGGGGTCATGCCCCGGGCGGCGATGTCGGCATACAGCAGTTCCATCTTCTGCGGCGTGGAGTAGCGCGCCCAGAACCACATCAGCGGGATGGCGACGACCAGCGCGACAAAGAACACATAGCGCCAGTTCTCCTCGCCGAAGGCGTACAGCACAAAGCCGGCGACCAGGCCGCTGAGCATGGCGCCCACCGGATAGCCCGTGTGGTGGGCGCCCAGCGCGAAGCCGCGCCGCTCCACCGGCCACCACTCGGCGGTGTTGCTCACGCCCACGGGCTCGCCCCAGCCGGCGCCCAGGTTGACGCCGACGCGCAGCGCCACGAAGCCCGCCAGGCTGCCGCTCAGCGCCTTGAAGCCCGAGGCGAACGACAGCGCCGTATAGCCCAGCACCAGGGGCACCTGAAAGCGTGCGCGCTTCCAGCCCGCGCCGTAGCGGTCGCTCCAGATCGCGCCGGGAATGTCCAGCACGGCCAGGGCCAGCATCACGATGGTGGCCACCGTGCCCCATTCGTCGGCCGACAGGCCGAAGTGCCGGGAGATGGTCGGCCCCAGCCGCAGCACGATCTCGCGGTCGTAGGCATTCAGTACCCAGATCAGCCAGCAGACCAGCAGGGATACCCATGAATAGCGGTGGATCTGGCGCAGCGAAGCGCGCGGGGCCTGGGCCATGGCGGTCTCCCGGGCACCAGCGGTGGGTGCCGTTTCATTGTTGTGTGGATGAAGGCGCCGCTTCGCGGGGCGGGCGGCGTTGCGGTGCGAAGGCTCCGGGCCTGCATGCCCGGCTCCGCGCTCAGGCGCCGAAGCGCTGCTCGGGCAGGCCACGCACGCCCAGCCCCTTGACGGCAAACAGCGCGCCACGGGACTGGCCGTCGCCCGGGAAACGCGGCAACGGCGGCTTGCCCATGGAGGTGACGTACAGCGTGTCGAGCCCGGGCCCGCCGAACATCACGCTGGTCACCTTGCGCACCGGCATCTCTATCACCCGGTCCACCCGGCCGTCCGGCGTGTAGCGCACCAGCTGGCCCGCGTACACCAGGGCCTGCCACAGGCAGCCTTCGGCATCGACCGTGGCCCCGTCGGCCGCGCCGCCACCGCTGGTGTCGACCGGGGCAAAGGTCCGGCGGCCGCTGGCATGGCCCGTGGCCGTGTCGTAGTCGTAGGCGCGGATCTCGCCGCTCCACGTGTCCGAGAAATAGAGCGTCGTGCCGTCCGGGCTCCAGCACGGGCCGTTCGAGCAGATGATGCCCTCGTCCAGCACATGCAGGCTCAGGTCCGTGTCCAGCCGGTACAGCCGCGCCGAAGGCTGCTCCTCCAGGGTGTCCATGGAGCCGAAGACGAAGCGGCCCTGCCGGTCCACCTTGCCGTCGTTGAGCCGGTTGCCGGGAAGGTGGGACTCGGGGGCGACGACCAGCTCCAGCTCGCCGCTTTCCAGGTCCAGCGTGTGCACGCCGCCGTGCAGAGCCACCAGGGCCGAGCGGCCGTCGCGGCGCAGTGCCATGGAGCCAATCTTCTGGCCGACTTCCCAGGCGCGCAGTTCCCGCCCGTCGGCCGTGCAGCGGAAGATACGGCCGTCGAAGCTGTCTATCCAGTACAGGCGCTGCTGCCCGACGTCCCACAGCGGGCCTTCGCCCAGCGTGGTCTTGAGGTCGGCGACGATATCGATCTGCATGGGAGTCTCCTGTTCGGTGGCATGGGGGCTGGCCCGGGAAGGCGATTCAGAAGGCGACGTTGGCCGCACCCTTGAGGCCCAGCATCCGGCGCGCCTCGTCAGGCGTGGCGACGTCGACATTCAGGGCCTCGAGCACGGTGCGGATGCGGCGCACCTGCTCGGCGCTGGAGGTGGCCAGCTGGCCCGGGCCTATCCACAGAGAGTCTTCCAGCCCCACGCGCACATGCGAGCCCATGGCCGCGCCCATGGTGGCCAGCGGCAGCTGGTTGCGCCCGGCGCCCAGGATGGACCACTGGTAGTTGCTGCCCAGCAGGCGGTCGGCCGTGCGCCGCATGTGCATCAGGTCCTCCGGGTGGCCGCCGATGCCGCCCAGGATGCCGAACACCGACTGCACGAACACGGGCCCCTGCACCAGCCCCCGGTCCACGAAATGCGCCAGGTTGTGCAGGTGGCTGATGTCGTAGCACTCGAACTCGAAGCGCGTGCCCTGGGCCTGGCCCAGCCGCAGGATGCCTTCGATATCGGCAAAGGTGTTCTTGAAGACCAGGTTGCGGCTGTTTTCCAGGTGCTCGCGTTCCCAGGCGTGTTCCAGGTCCTTGAAGCGCTCCAGCATGGGGAACAGGCCGAAGTTCATCGAGCCCATGTTCAGCGAGGCCAGCTCGGGCTGGAACTCGGTCACGGGCCGCATGCGCTCTGGCACCGTCATGTGCGGGCTGCCGCCCGTGGTGATGTTGATGATGGCATCGCTCTCGGCACGGATCGCCTTGAGAAAGGGGCGGAACAGCTCCGGGTCCTGCGAAGGGCGCCCGTCGCGCGGATCGCGGGCATGCAGGTGCACGATGGCGGCACCGGCCTCGGCGGCATCGATGGCGGCGCGGGCAATCTGCTCGGCCGTCACCGGCAGGTGGGGCGACATGCTGGGCGTGTGGATGGCGCCCGTGGGCGCGCAGGTGATGATGGCTTTGGTGCGGGTGGCCATGGAAGGTCCTTGCGAACGGTGAAAAAGGCGAGAGGAGGGGAGGAGGAGAGGGCGCTCAGCTCAGCGCCTGTGTCAGGCCATCGACGGCCAGCTCCTGGCCCGTGACATGGCCGGCCAGCGGGCTGGCGGCAAACACGGCCATGTTGGCAATGTCGCGCGCCGTGGCCATGCGGCCCAGCGCGGCCTGGTGCGTGTAGCTGCGCGTGACATCCTCCAGCGGCAGGCCGCGCGCCTGCGCCTTGGCGGCAATCACGTCGCGGATGCGCGGGCCGTCCACGGCGCCCGGCAGGATGGCGTTCACCCGGATGCCGTCGGCGCCCAGCTCCAGTGCCAGCGACTTGGTCAGGCCGATCACCGCCCACTTGGACGCCGAATAGGCCGTGCGGCCCGGCATGCCCAGGTGGCCTGCCGCCGAAGACAGGTTGACGATGGCCGCCTGCCGGCCCTCGCGTGCCGATTGCCGAAGCCGGGGCACGGCCAGCCGCGTGCACAGGAAGGCGCCGGTGATGTTCACATCCAGCGTGCGCTGCCAGTCGGCCAGCTCCAGCGTCTCTACCGCGCCCGTGGGGCCGGCCACCCCGGCGTTGTTGACGAGGATGTCCAGGCCGCCCAACTCGTTGTCCACGGCCTTGAACAGGGCCTGCACCTGCAAGGCATCCGACACATCGGCAAGACGGCCGCTGGCGCCGGGCAGGGCGGCAGCCAGCGCATCCAGGCTGGCCTGGGCCACGTCACAGACCATGACGCGCGCGCCGGCCTCGGCAAAGGCGCGGCTGATTTCCAGGCCGATTCCGGCGGCGCCCGCCGTCACCAGGACGCGCTGGCCGGCCAGAAGATCGTTTTTCCACATGCGGGGACTCCTTGGGAACTCAAACAAAGGTGAAAGGGATTCGGGTTGGGTTTGGATTTTGTATCTGTGATCACAGATCAAATATGGTGAATACCCTATGAGGCATGACAGCGGCGGCGCCGCGCTACCATCGCCGCCATGGCCATCAACGAACTAGTCACCCCACTCAAACGGCAGACCCTCAGCAGCGATGTCTATGCACAGCTCAGGGAATTGCTGATCACGGGCCAGATGATTCCGGGCGAGCAGATCTCGCTGCGCACCACGGCCAGCGCGCTGGGCGTCAGCGTCATGCCCGTGCGCGAGGCCGTGCACCGGCTGGTGGCCGAGCAGGCGCTGGAACTCACGCCCAACCGCGCGCTGCGCGTGCCCTTGATGACGGAAAGCGCCTTCCGCGAGATCACCCGCATCCGCGTCAACCTCGAAGGCCTGGCCACGGAGCAGGCGGCCCGGCAACTGCCGGCCGCCGGGCTGGAACGCATCGCCGCCCTGCAGGACCGCTTTGCGGCCGAGATGGCCAGCGCCTCGCCGGACGGCGCGCGGCTCATCGCCTTCAACAAGGATTTCCACTTCGCCGTCTACAGCGCGGCCGGCATGCCCATGCTGCTGCAGATGATCGAGGCGCTGTGGCTGCGCATAGGCCCCATCCTCAACCACGACATGCGCTCGGGCTCGCGCCGCGTGAGCGAACAGGTGGCGGTCGGCCACCATGCGCGCCTGGTCGAGGCCCTGCGGCGCGGCGATGCGCCCGCCGCCAAGGAGGCGCTGCGCGGCGACATCGAAAGCGCGGCCGACTACATTGTTTCGGCGGGCGTGCTGGTGACGGCGGACAGCGGGTTGAACGGCGTGAGTGGACTGAGCGGGTCAGCCTCGCCAGGTGAAGAAACCCGGTGAGACGCAGAGGAATGAAGTAAGGAAGTAAGATTTCCGTGTTTTCTCTGATTTGCAGGAGCCGGCCATGCTTGCCAAATTGACGTCGAAGAACCAAATCACCCTGCCCAAGGCCGTGGTGTCCGAGGTGGAGGCCACCGAGTATTTCGAGGTGGCCGTGGAAAACGGCCGCATCGTGCTCACGCCCGTGCACGTGCAGCGTGTCCAGCGCGCACAGGCCGTCCGCGACAAGCTGCAGCAGATGGGCATCACCGAAGAGGATGTGCAGGAGGCTACCTCCTGGGCGCGCAAATGATGCGTGTCGTCCTGGACACCAACGTCGTGCTCTCGGCATTGCTGTTCACGTCCGGCCGTCTTGCGTGGATACGCCGGGCCTGGCAGCACCAGCAGTTGCAGCCCCTGGTCTGCAGGGAAACGGCCAGCGAATTGCTGCGTGTGCTCGCCTATCCGAAGTTCAAGCTGTCAACGGCCGAGCAACAGGCCTTGCTGGAGGATTTCCTGCCCTGGGCCGATGTCGTCACACTGCCGCAGCCCTGGCCTGCATTGCCGCTGTGCCGGGACGACAAGGACCAGGTGTTCCTGGTGCTGGCGCATGTAGGCCGGGCCCGGGCGCTCATCACCGGCGACGGCGACCTTCTGGCGCTGCGAGACAGCTTTCCCGGCCTGATCGTGACGCCTGATGAATGGGCTGCGCGGCAGGCGCTCTGAGGGCTGAAACACATGCACAACGCCCACGACCCCAAGGTTCTTCCTCTGCGCGACGGCGTCAGCCCCAGCTGCGTGGTGCTGCCCAGCCAGGGCGGCGGGTTGCTGATCGATTTTCTGGCCGAGCGCCTGCCGGCCGTGGCGCGCGAGGACTGGCTGCGGCGCATGGCGCAGGAAGAAGTGGTGGACGAGCACGGCCGTGCCGCCCATGCAGGCACGGCCTTTGCGCCGGGCCTGCGCTACTACTACTACCGCGAGCTGCAGGCCGAGCCGCCCATCCCCTTCGAGGCCGAGGTCCTCCACCGCGACGCGCATCTGCTGGTGGCCGACAAGCCGCATTTCCTGCCCGTGGTGCCGGCCGGCAAGTACCTGCAGCAGACGCTGCTGGTGAGGCTCAAGCGCGAGTTCGACCTGCCCGAGCTGTCGCCCATCCACCGCATCGACCGCGACACGGCGGGGCTGGTGGTGTTTTCGGTGCAGCGCGCCACACGCGGCATCTACCAGGCGCTGTTCCGCGACCGCGCCATCCACAAGACCTACGAGGCCGTCGCCCCCTGGCGCGAGGACGTGGTTTTCCCGCGCACGCATGAAAGCCGCATGGAGGAAAGCGGCCATTTCTTCCGCATGCACGAGGTGGCCGGCACACCCAACACCCGCACCCACATGCAGGTGCTGGAGCAGCGCGGCCGCTGGGCACGCTACCGGCTGGAGCCGGAAAGCGGCAAGCGCCACCAGCTGCGCGTGCACATGGCCGCCCTGGGCCTGCCGCTGTGGGGCGACGGCTTCTATCCCGAAGTGCATGACTTGCCCGAGGGCGACTACTCGCGCCCGCTGCAGCTGCTGGCGCGCAGCCTGTCCTTCACCGATCCTCTGGACGGCCAGTCGCGGCGCTTTGACAGCCGCCGCCAGCTGCTGCCGCTGACCGACCTGTAGAGGCCTTGCCGCTGCCGGAAACCGCTGGCTTTTTTGCCCATGGCCACGCCATGGGATAGGCTGGTTGCGGACATTTAACGGACAACTTTGTCCGATAATTGTCCGCATGACTTCCAAAAGACCCAGTGCCGATATCCGCCGCGCCCAGTTGCTGGACGCGGCCGATGCCGTGTTTTCCGAGCATGGCGTGACCGCGCCGCTGGACCTGGTCGTCGAGCGCGCCGAGGTCGGCCGCGCCACGCTGTACCGGCAGTTTCCTGACCGGCGTGCGCTGATGCTGGCGCTGCTGGAGCGTTCGCTGGACAGCATGCGCAGCGCGGCCGAGGCCATGGCCGAGGACGACGACGCCTTCTACAAGCTGCTGTCGCGCCTGGCCGAGCGCATTGCGGTCTCGGCCCCCATCACCGATTACTGGCGCACCGTGGAGCGCGGCGACGAGGTCATCGCCCAGGCCCGCGTTGCCATGTGGCAGATCTTTCGGCCGGCCATGGACCGGGCCGTGGCCTGTGGCCATTGCCGCCAGCCGCTGACGCAGGCCGAGCTGTCCCTGGTCTTCGGCATGCTGGGCGCCTCGCTGCGCGGCGAGACGCCGCAGCAGCGGCGCACCCTGGCGCGCAAGGCGCTGCAGATCGTCTGGCAAGGCCTGAAGGCCTGACATGGCCACCACACCCACTCCACCGGGGCCCGTGCTGCCCCCGTCGCCCCCCGTCGTCTACCTCAAGCCCCCGCCGGACTGGGAAGAGCATGAAAAGCCCAGCCTGCCGGGCTCGCCGTCCATGCCGCTGCACCAGCCGGCCGTGCGCGCCGCCTATGGCCTGATCGCCGTGCTGGTGGCGCTGACGGGCGGCCTGGGCAATGCACTGTTCACGGCCAACCTGCCCACCATCCAGGGCCAGATGGGGCTGACGTCTTCCGAGGCCGCCTGGCTGACCGGCGCCTACGTCATGCTCAACATGACGGCCAACCTGCTGGTCTACAAGTTCCGCCAGCAGTTCGGCATGCGGCTGTTCGCCGAGATCGGCCTGGGCCTGTATGCGCTGCTGACGCTGCTGCACCTGGTGCTGGGCAGCTACACCAGCCTGCTCATGCTGCGCGCGGCCAGCGGCCTGGCGGGCGCCACCTGCAGCACGCTGGGCACGCTCTACATGCTGCAGGCCGCGCCGCGCAAGCATGTGCTCAAGATGCTGGTGATCGGCGTGGGGCTGGGGCAGATCGCCACGCCGCTGGCCTGGATCCTGTCGCCGGGCCTGCTGTTCAACAGCGAGTGGCACAACCTCTACCTGTTCGAGGCCGGCCTGGCCCTGATTTCGTTCGCGGGCGTGGTGGTGCTCAAGCTGCCGCCGGGCGTGCATATCCGCAGCTTCGAGCGGCTGGACTTCCTGACCTTCTTCCTGATGGTGCCCGGCGTGGGCCTGCTGATCGCCGTGCTGGTGCAGGGCTACAACCACTGGTGGCTGGACACGCCCTGGCTGGCCTGGATGCTGATCGGCTCCATCGTCCTGCTGAGCGTGGCACTGTACATCGAGCACCACCGCCGCAATCCCATGCTGCAGACGCGCTGGTTCGTGCTGGCGCCCACGGTGCGCTTCGTGATCGGTGCGCTGCTGCTGCGCTTTCTGACCACCGAGCAGACCTATGGCGTGATCGGCATGCAGCGCATGCTGGGCATGACGGTGGACCAGATGCAGCCGCTGTTCATCGTCATCCTGCTGGGCACCATCGCGGGCATTGCCGTGTCGGCGCTGACCTTCGGGCTGGAGAACATGGGCAAGCAGATCGTGGGCTCCATCGTGCTGTTCGCGCTGGCGGCCTGGCTGGACCACAGCCGCACCAGCCTGGCCCGGCCCGAGGACTTCTTCGGCAGCCAGTTCCTCATGGCCGTGGGCGCGGGCCTGTTCATGGGGCCGCTGATGCTGATCGGCGTGGTGCAGGGCCTGAAGTTCGGCGCGCACTACATGCTGACGGCCATCGTCACCATCTCCATGACGCAGGCCATGGGCGCGCTCATGGGCTCGGCCCTGCTGAGCACCTACCAGATGCACCGCGAGCAGGTGTATTCGGCCGCCATCGTGGCCGATGTCGATCCCACCGACCCCATCGTGGCCGACCGCCTGCGCCTGCAGCAGCAAAGCCTGGCCCGCGTCATTGCCGACCCGGCCCTGCGCGCGGCCCAGGGCACGGCCCAGCTGGCGCAGGCGGCACGCCGCGAGGCCAATGTGCGCGCCTACAACGACGTGTTCGCCCTCACGGCCGGCGTGGCCGTGCTCTACCTGCTGTGGACGCTGGCCCTGGCCGGCCGCGCACGCCAGCGCGCCTTCGTGGAGCGCATGCGCGCCGCCGCTGCCGATGCCTCGGCCATGCGCGGCACCGATGCCGCCGCGCCGCAGGACGCGCCGGGCCAGCCGCCCACCCAACCCGTCGCCCGCGCCTGAAACCGTTCGCCCAGAGAAAAGACAACAACATGAGTGACTCCGAAAATTCCAATGGCGGCACGGCCGCCTCTGCCTCGCCTGCGCCGGCTCCCGCTGCGGCGCCTTCGCCATCGCCATCGCCTTCGCCTTCGCCTTCGCCTTCGCCTTCGCCTTCGCCTTCGCCCAAGCTCATCAAGCCCTCGCTGCGCAGCGTGCTGGTGATGCTGGTGGTCGCACTGGCCGGCGTTCTGCTGGTGCTGCGTGCCTGGAACCTGTTCCCCTTCGCGGGCACCGTGGTCAGCACCGACAACGCCTATGTGCGCGGCGCCGTCACCGTGCTCGCGCCCCAGGTCAGCGGCTATGTGACCGAGGTGCTGGTGCAGGACTACGAGAACGTCAAGGCCGGCCAGCCCCTGGTGCGCATCGACGCCCGCACCTACGAAGCCGCCCAGGCCCAGGCCCAGGCCCAGCTGGCCAATGCCCGCGCACAGCTGGCCAATGCCGACCAGACCCAGGCGCAGAACCGCGCCACGCTGGGGGCCAGCCGCGCCGGCCTGGCGGCGGCGCAGGCCGAATCCGACCGCGCCGCAGCCGAGCTGCAGCGCGTGCAGGCGCTGTCCGAGCGCGGCTCCGTCTCGCTCAACGAGCGCGACAAGGTGCGTGCCACCGCGCGCCTGGCGGCCACCAACGTGGCCAAGGCCCAGGCCGACATCGAGATCAACGCCCAGAAGATCAAGGCGACGACGGTGAACCGCGCCTCGCTCGAAGCCCAGGTCCAGATGGCCGAGGCCCAGCTGCGCCAGGCCCAGATCAACCTGGACAACACCGTGGTGCACGCGCCCGGCGATGGCCAGGTCAGCGAGGTCGGCGTGCGCCGGGGCCAGTACGTCACGGCCGGCTCCCAGCTCATGTACGTGGTGCCGCACACGCTGTGGGTGGTGGCCAACTTCAAGGAAACCCAGACCGCCCGGGTGCGCATAGGCCAGGCAGTGCGCTTCAGCGTCGATGCGCTGGGCGGCGCCCACCTCACGGGCCGCGTGCTGGAGATCGCGCCGGCCACGGGCTCGGAATTCAGCGTGCTCAAGGCCGACAACGCCACGGGCAACTTCACCAAGGTCGTGCAGCGCCTGCCGGTCAAGATTGCAATCGATCCCGACCAGGAGCTGGCCGCCAGGCTGCGCGCGGGCATGTCGGTGGTGGTGCGGCTGGATACGGCGCAGCCTGAGCCCCAACCCGCACAGCAGCCCGCACCGCAACCCGCACGGCAGCCCGCACCCCAACCGGAGGCCCGCCCATGACCGCCCGCGCACTGGCCATGGCCATGGCCTGCGCTGCCGCGCTGGCCGGCTGCAGCGTGCCGCCGCTGAGCACCGCGCCTGAAGCGGCCCGGCCCGCCGTGCCCGCCCAGTGGAGCGGGGCAGGGCAGGAGCCGGCCGCTGCCGTCCAGGCATCGTGGTGGCAGGCCTTTGGCGATCCGCTGCTCACGCGCTGGGTGGAACTGGCCCAGTCCCGGAACAACGATGTGCTGCTGGCCCTGTCGCGCGTGGATGAGGCGCGGGCCAACCTGGATGTGGCAGGCGCCGCGGGCCTGCCCCAGCTCTCGGCCACGGCCGGCGCCTCCACGGGCCGCAGTCTGGGCGCGCGGGGCCTGGCGCACACGCGCTCGGTTCAGCCCGGCCTGCAGGCCAGCTGGGAGCCTGATCTGTGGGGCCGCATCGCCCATCTGGAAAAGGCCGCCGCCCTGCGCCTGCAGGCCAGCGAGGCCGACCGCGACGCCGTGGCCCTGGCCGTGGCGGCCACCACGGCCCAGGCCTATGTGGGCCTGCGCTCGCTGCAATCGCAGCTGCAAGTGGCCCAGGCCACGGCCCGCTCGCGCGAACAGGCCCTGCGCCTGGCCGACGAGCAGGCGCGCGTCGGCTACACCTCGCAGCTGCAGCTCACCCAGGCCCAGGCCGAGCTGCAGGGCGTGCAGCAGGCCGTGGAGCAGCTGGAGCTGTCGCTGGCGCGCCAGCGCACGGCGCTCCTGCTGCTGGCCGGCGGCGAGGGTGACGAGCAGGCCGCCGCGCTCATGGCAACAACCGACGGCCAGTCCGCTGCGCTGGGCGCACCGCCGCCTGCGCCGGCCGCCGGCCTGCCTTCGGCGTTGCTGCAGCGCCGCCCCGACATTGCACGGGCGCAGCTGCAGCTGGCGGCCGCCGACGAAAGCCTGGCCGTGCAGCGCACCGCCTTCCTGCCCCAGGTCTCGCTGACGGCCAGCGCCGGCAGCCTGCTGGTCAATGCCCTGCAATACCACCCGGCCACGGTCTGGGCCCTGGGCGGCAGCGTGCTGGCGCCGCTGTTCACGGGCGGGCGGCTGCAGGGCCAGTTCGACGCCGTGACCGCCCAGCGCGACCAGGCCGCCTATGCCTATCGGGGCGTGGTGATCAAGGCCCTGGCCGATGTGGAAAACGCCCTGGTCGGCACCCGGCGCCTGCAGTCGCAGTGGCAGCACGCCAGCGAGCGCGAGGCGGTGCTGCAGCGCTCCCTGGGCTTTGCCAAGGACCGCTACGAGGCCGGCTACGCCAGCTACCTGGAAGAGCTGGACGCCCAGCGCAATCTCTACCAGGCCCAGCAGGAAGTCATACGCCTGCGCCAGAGCCAGCTGGAAAACGCCATTGCGCTGTACCAGGCGCTGGGCGGCGGCTGGCAGGCCGCCACCACACCAGTGGCCGCACCCGTCGCTGCACCTGTCGCCAGCCCCGCCCGCTGATCAGACCTTCTCGATGCGCGCAGGCAGCCCCTGGCGCACCGCGGCGCCCGACACCCAGTCCACCCACACGTTTTTGCAGCCGGGCCGCGTGGGATCGGCAAAGCCCAGGTCGTTGAGGTTCACGCCATTGGCATGCTCGGCGTTCACCGGCATGGGCTGGCCGTCGATGCTGTGGCGGCCCGCGCCCAGCTCGCGGTGGCCGTAGCCGTGCTCGATGGCCACGGTCCCCGGCATCACGCCGTCGCGCACCATGGCCACGGCCGTCACCGCGCCGCCCGGCGTGCGGATGCGCACCGTGTCGCCGTTGGCGATGCCCAGCCGCTCGGCGTCATCGCGGTGCAGGGACACCGGGTTGTGCGGATGCACCTGGCGCAGCCGCGAGACGGCAATCGACATGGAACTCATCAGGTTGGACTTGTACGAGGTCAGCAGCAGCGGCCATTGCTGCTCGCCGAAATGCGTGCGCATGGCGCTGCCGTCGGCCAGCCGCGCCGGATACCAGGTGGGGCAGCCGCTGTAGCGCTCGCCCGTCATGGCGTGGCGCATGCGGGCCAGCTCCTCGCTCCACACTTGCAGGGCAGGCGCGTGGGCCTTGCGGGTGTGGCCGTCCTTCCAGGCGTCCTCGATGCGGTCGAAGCGCCCGCCGCGCGTCAGCAGCATGGCCACCTGGCGCCATTCATCGTCCTTCAGGCGCTGGCGCAGCGCGGGCACCAGCCTGTCCACGCCGGTGATGGCGATGTCGTCATCGCTGGCCGCCGGCACGGGCTTGCCGCCTGCCCAGGCCACGTTGGCCAGGGCATGGATGAAGAAGTCCTCGGCCGAGCGCAGCGCATGGGGCTGGCCCTGGGCGTCCTTGATGGCGGCCTCGCCAAAGCCCGGCAGGCCCAGCCGTTCTGCCACGGCAAAGAGAAAGCTCTCCACGTTCACGGGCTGGCCGCCGGCCGTGCGCGCCACGGCGGGCTGCACCACGGGCCAGCGAACGGTGGAGCTTTTGGCCACCACGTCGGCCCAGGGCGCCGAGATGCCCCAGCTCTCGTAGGTCACGGTATCGGGCACGATGAAATCGGCCAGCGCGCTGGTCTCGTTGATGAAGGGGTCGATGGAGACGATCAGCGGCAGCTTCTTCGGGTCCTTGAGATCGTCCACCAGCGCATTGCGAAAGCCCGCAATGCCGTAGACGGGGTTGCTCATGTGGTTGATCCAGGCCTTGGCGCGGTAGGGGTAGCCGGCCAGCGCGCTGGCCAGCATCTCGCTGGACAGGCCGCCCACGGCCGGGTACCACGGGGCCTGGGCGGCGGGGTAGTCCTTCGCGCCCTCGGGCTGGCCCTCGCGCTTGCGCTGGAATTCCGCGCTTTTCTCGTAGGGCTGGCGGTGGCGTGACAGCGCCAGGCCGCGCGGCTTGACCTTGCCGTCGAAGTTGGCGAAGTCATAGCGCGGGCCCGGGCCGAAGGGGCCGAACGGGCCGGCATCCAGCACCAGGCCGCCCTGCACGTTGAGGTTGCCCACCAGGGTGTTGAGCATGCTGATGGCGTAGGCGGTGTAGAAGCCCGCGCCGCTCATGGTGCCGCCATGCGCATCGGCCACGGCGCGCTTGCCATGGCTGGTGAACTCGCGCGCCAGCGCCTCGATCTCGCCGCGCGCCACGCCGCACAGCGCCGCGTATTCGTCCAGTGTCTTGAGGCTGGCCTGCTCATGCAGCTTGGCCAGCGAGGAGCAGACCGACAGCTCGGGGGCCTGGTCCGCGCCTTCTGCCTTCAGGCCGGGCACGGCCACGCAGGTGCGCACCATCAGCTGTGCAGGCTCGGCCTGGGTGTGCGGCGCCAGGCTGCCATCGGCACGCTGCACCACGAACACATCCTGGGCCGGCTTGCCGTCTTCGGCTGGCGCGGGCAGCGCCCAGCCCAGGTCGGCGCCGCGCAGAAAGCTGCCGTGGCGCGGGTGGCTGGGCTCGTTGACCAGCAGGTGCGTGGCATTGCTCCAGGACGCCTCGCCCGCCGCCTGCATGGCGGCCGGGCCGGGCTGGGCGAGAAAGCCCGTGTCATGGCGTGCCTCGTCCAGGATGACGCGGATCAGCGCCATGGCCAGGGCCAGGTCGCTGGCCGGCTTGACGGCCAGCCAGCGGTTGCCGCTGCCCGCAGCCAGGCTGGACGAGGTGGGCAGCACGGGCGAGACCACCACGTAGCGGAACCGGTTGTCCTCGCGCGAGCGGGCCTCAGCCAGTTCGCGGCCCTGGCGCTGGAAGGGGTTGCCGGACTGTGCGGGCGCCGCGCCGATGAACAGGCCGAAGCTGGCATGGCTCCAGTCCGGCTTGCCGTGCGGCATGCCGGGCAGGTCGCCCAGGGCCGCTGCCGCACCCACGCGAAAACTCTGGCCGCAGTAGGCGCCGTGGTTGCTGACGTTCACGGTGCCGAAGGACGGCCCCGCAAAGCGGCGCAGCAGCTGGGCGCGGCCTTCGTTGGAGGCGTCGGTCACCAGCAACTGGTTGGAGCGCGGGCCGAACTCGGGGTTGTCGGCGTCCAGCGGCGTCTTGGGGTCCCAGATGGCACGCAGGCCATCGACCTGGCCTTCGCCGAACAGATCGCCGCCCTCGCAGACTTCCTGCACCAGCTGCTCGAAGGAAATGCTCTGCCAGCGGCCGCTGCCGCGCGGGCCCACGCGCTTGAGCGGGGTGAGCACGCGGTGCGGTGCACTCTGGTGCTCCAGCATGGACGAGCCGCGCGCGCAGGACGTGGCCCGGCCCTCCAGGCCCAGCTCCTTGCCCAGCTTGGCGTAGACCTCGCGCACGGGTTCTTCCATGGCGGCCGGGCGCGTGGTGGCCAGCGGGTGGTAGGGGTTGCCTGCCACGCGCAGGATGCGGTTGCTGGCGGTATCGACACGCACGCGCACGCCGCACTGCGTCCAGCAGCCCAGGCAGCTGGAGGGGCTGACCACCTGGCCGGGCTGGGTGGCGAGCGCGCCCGTGGCCGGGTCGATGCGGAACTCGGGCGTCAGCGAATTGCCGCGCGTGGCGCTGGCCGTGGGCGTGCCCGAGCTGCCTGTCACCAGGCCCTTGGCGCCACGTGCCAGCGTCTCGCCGTAGCCGGCCGCAAAGGCGGCCAGCCCACCGGCGGTGAGTCCGCCGCGCAGCAGCAGGCGGCGGCGGGCGGCCTCGGCATCCAGGGAATCTTCGGGGGCTTGGGGGAGTTTCTTCTTGTCGGTCATGAAAGGCTTTCTGTGGCGCGGCCGGCCGGTGGCGGGCCGCGCTCCGTGAATGGGTGAGGGGTCGTCAGGGCGGCGGTGTCAGAGGGCGCGGGCCGCGGCCGAGCGCGCGGGAAACAGCTCCAGCGCCCAGGTGGCCAGCGTCACCAGTGCAATGCACAGGCCGGCCACGCCCAGCATGCCCAGCAGGCCGTCGCCGCCCAGCGGCATGTGGTAGATGTACAGGCCCGCGCCGTACTTGGGCACGCCTTGCACGCCCATGAACAGCGCCCAGCGGAAGGCCCAGGCCGCGGCGGCCAGGCCCAGCCCCAGGGCCAGCGTGTAGCGCGGGCAGGCCATGCGCTGCCCACCCCGGACCAGGGCCCACAGCAGGGCGGCACCGGCCACGGCCGAGCCCAGCATGCTCAGGCGCCAGACCGGAAACTGCTGCCACAGCTGCAGCGCCGCCTGGAAGGAGCGGCCCTGGCCCAGCCAGCCGGCAACGGCCCAGACCCCCACCATGGCCAGCAGGCACAGCGCCAGCGCCAGGCCCAGCATGCGCAGGGCCTGCAGGGCGCCGGCATCGGGGCGGTGGCGGGCGGGCAGAAAGCGCGCCGTCACCAACATGCAGCCCACCGTGGCCAGCCAGCCCGTGAGCGCCAGGTTCAGCGGCACCCACAGCGTGTTCCACAGCGGGCGCGAGCGCACGGCCATCAGTTCGGCGCCGGTATAGGCGGTGATGGTCAGCGCCGACACGGCCAGCAGCGGCGCCAGCCAGCGCAGCCACCGCGGCCGGCCCAGCCACCAGGCCAGCACGAAGGCCAGCGCCAGTCCCACGAAGGCCGGCAGCAGCAGGGCGCCCACCGACATCCACGACCACGGCGTGAAGTGCGCATAGAAATGCCAGAAGCGCGCAGGCTGGTGCAGGTCGGCCAGCAGCGACACGGGCGCGGCGATGGCGCTGACGGCCAGCACCAGCACGGCGGCCGGCAGCAGGCGCGCCATGGCGCTGGCGCGCGGCGCCCAGGCGCAGGCGGCGGCCAGCAGGGCGGCGCCCGTGGCAATGCCGGCCAGGAAGAAGTACTGCACGGCCCAGGGCAGCCAGGCCGATTCGTAGGCGGGGGTCAGGAGTTCGACGATGTGCATGGGGTGCTCCTTGCGTTCAGTGGGAAGTGACCAGCCGCACGCTGGCCTGCCCGTCCACGCCGTCGACGAAGGCGTCGGGCAATCCCAGGTAGTACACATGCGGGTCCGTGCCCATGGCGGGCTTGAGCACCTTGAGGTCCTTGGCGTGCTCGCGCATGCGCTGGCGGATCTCACTGCCCTCGTCGTTGAGGTCGCCGATCACGCGGGCGCCGCCCACGCAGCTTTCCACGCAGGCCGGCAGCAGGCCGGCTTCCAGGCGGTGCTCGCAGAAGGTGCACTTGTCGGCGGTCTGCGTCTCGTGGTTGATGAAGCGCGCGTCATAGGGGCAGGCCTGCACGCAGTAGCCGCAGCCCACGCAGCGCTCGTTGTCCACCAGCACGATGCCGTCGCTGCGCTGGAAGGTGGCCTGCACAGGGCAGACCGGCACGCAGGGCGGGTTGTCGCAGTGGTTGCACAGGCGCGGCAGGTTGAGCATGGCCGGCGGCAGGTCCTCGTTGCCCGCGTGCTGCACCTCGTACTGCAGCACCGTGGTGCGGAACTGGCCCAGCGGCGGCAGGTTCTCCATGGAGCAGCTCACCGTGCAGGCCTGGCAGCCTATGCAGCGGCGCAGGTCCACCAGCATGCCGTAGCGCTTGCCGGCCTCGCCGGGGCGGCGCGGCGGCTGGAAACCCGTGGTGCTGGGCGCGGCCGCCGTCACGGGCAGGGCCACGGCCGCCATGGCGGCGGCCAGCAGGTCCTGCAGGAAGCCGCGCTTGCCTGCGGCGGGCTGCGCATGGGAGAGGGTAGGGGCGAGGATGTCCTGGGTGGAGGGCTTGCAGCTGCAGTCGTTGCAGCCGCTGCCGGCGCGGGATGTTTTTGGCATGGCCTGTCTTTCATCGTCCTGCGGCCACGGATCGTGGTCGCTCAAACTCAATAAAGCATTAAAAATATGCTTTTTATATTGAATTTAATATATGAAATTCAGGGCCTTGGTGGCTTGATGTGAGTCAAGCAATGGGCTTGCAAAGTGCCACCGACTGCCTGCCATGGACAGGCGCCCAAGGCAGTCCATAGCGTGTGGCGCGGGGATTAAGACGGGGTTAACAGGGTGACTGCATTCCTCGGGAATGCGGGGCGCGTATCGGAAATCACCCTCTTGTTTCCGTGCGCGGCCCCGGTCTACGCTGCTTGTGTCGCCACTGCCAAGGAGTTCTCCATGAACCATGCCCTGAACAGCCTTGCTTCGGAACTGGACCTTGCCGCCGAAGCCGGCGAGCACCTGAGGCTGCAATTCACACAGGCCTGCGTGGACCGCATCGCGCACCTGCTGGAAGACCCGGACGTCATCCGCTGCGCACAAGGCCTTCGCCGCTACCTGGACGGCCAGATCGACAGGCAGGAGCTGGACCGCCTGGCCCGCGAGGCCGCCAGCCTGGCCAACCACCACCAGGGATCACGCTCCCTCGACGGCTGCGGCCATGCCGCCGTGTCCGCCACCTATGCCACGGCCCATGGGCTGGCGGGCCGGGCGCTGCAGGCGGCCGACTATGCGGCCTACGCCATGGTCTATGGCGAGGGCGGCCACGGCGCCGTCACGGACCGGGAATCGTTCGAGCCCGAGTACCAATGGCAGGCGCGCTGCCTGGCCTCGCTGGCGCAGGCCGCTCAGCAGCGCACGTAGCACCAGGCCGACTGCTGCAGCAGGGCCAGTGACTCGATGCCGCCCTGCGGCAGCACGCGCATGCCGGCAGGCGCCTCGCGGCCCAGCTTCCTGAGCGTGTTCGGGCAGACCAGCGCATGGGCCAGGGCCTCTGCATCCAGATGCTGCGGCGTGCCCGGCGCGGCATCCAGCAGTGCCTCGACGGCCGGGCCGTTGATGACGATGCGGACTTCGGCACCGGGCCGGTCCTGGCGCAGGTTGGCCAGATTGCTGCGTGCACGGGCCAGGGCGCCGGGCGTGGGCGCATGCAGCACGATGCGCAGCGGCGGCGCATCCGGCCGGGCGGGGAACAGGTCGCTCCAGTCGCTGGAGGCGGTGGAATCGACGGGACAACGGCTTGTGCTCATGGTCGTCCTCATCATTTCCTGCCACGCGGCCCCATGACCTCTTCCAGCAGGCCCGGCGGCAGGCCGGTGCGTACCTGCACCAGCCCCTTGTCATCCTTCCAGACCAGGGCCGGCGTGGCACGCAGGCCCCAGGTGGACATCAGCGAGGCATGGCTGGCCAGCACCTGCCGCGTGGCCTGCGGCACCGGGGCCAGCGACGTGGCGCCCGCGCCTTCTGCGCTGGCGCGGCCGGCCTTGGCATAGGCACGTGCGTGCTCGGCCAGGGCCTGCTCTGGCTGGCGCGCGGTCAGCATGGCGGCGGCCTTGCCCTCGCTGCTGGGCTTGAGGATGCCCACCAGAATGTGGCGCAACTGCACCTGGCCGCTCTCCACCCAGGGCCGGGCATCGTTCCACAGCTGGTTGCAATAGGGGCAGTTGGGGTCGGTGAACACATAGACCGTGCGCGGCGCGTCGGCGCGGCCATCCGGTATGGACTGGGCGCGCTGCACATCGCTCCACAGCTGCTCGCCCATGGGCTTTTGCACGGCGGCCTGCAGGGCCTGGGCGTTCACGTCGCGGCCCTGGGCGTCGATGACCGTGCCCAGCACCCAGTGCTTGCCGTCAGGCATGCGGTAGATGGGCACGGGCTGGCGGTCGCGGTAGGCGGCCCAGGCCTTGAGTCCGCCCACGGCCGGCAGCGGTCCCACCAGGGTCAGTCCCTGCTGGGCCAGGAAATCCTCCGATGGCAGCTCGGACGCCGCAGCCGGCAGGGCCAAGGCTGCCGACAGTGCCAGGGCTCCTGCCAGTGCAGGCAGGGGAAACAGGGGGGAAGCGCTCATGAACATTCCTTCAGATGCTGGGCCAGGCTGGCGCGCGACAGCTCGCCCATGCGCATGCCGCACAGCCGGCCGTCGGCACCATAGAAATAGGTGGAAGGCAGGCCCCGCTGGCGCCAGTGCCGGCCGGCCTGCTGCTGCGGGTCGAACAGCACCTGGGCCAGCGGCAGCGGGGCCGTCGCCTGCTCGCGCCGCAAATAGCCCATCACGGCCTCTGCCGTCTCGCCCTGGTTGATCCAGATGAAACGCTCATCGGGCCGCTGCTGCTGGGCCTGGGCCAGCACCGGCATCTCGCGCCGGCAGGGCGGGCACCAGGTGCCCCAGAGGTTGATCACCATGGGCTTGCCATCGGCCTGCTGCAACTGCTGCAGCGAGACCGGCTGCGCCTGTCCGTTGACCAGGGTGAAGGCCGGCAGGGCCGGTGCATCTGCGGAGGGCAGCGCCTGCAGCAGGCTGCCCAGCACCAGCAGGGCCGCCCCCGCGCCCAGCGCCAGCCCTGTGGCGCGGCGCAGCACCGGGGAGCGGCGGCTGCGCCACAGCATGTACAGCAGCGCGGCCAGCAGGCCGGCCCACAGGTTCCATCCCCCGTCGCGGATATCGATGATGCGGCCTGCGAAGGCCGGCATCCCGCTCCAATCCCAGGGAGCAGGCGCGACCTCGGCCCACCACTGCGCGACATAGGCCAGGCGCGCCGCCAGCAGGCCGGCCAGGGTGCTCTGCCACAGCAGCGCATCCACGGCCTGGCCCGTGCGCCTTTCATTCCTGCGCGCCAGCCACTGCGCCAGCAGCCAGGCCAGCATGGCCACCACCACGCCCATCGGCAGGACCAGCGGCCCCAGCGCCAGGCTGGCGGGCAGGTGCAGCCAGGCGCCCAGCGCCGATAGCGCTGACGGCCCGCCAGGCTCTGCCGCTCCGGCAAGAACAGGCGAAGGCGCCAGCAGCAGGCCGGCAAGCAAGGGCAGGAAGGACGAAAGAAGAGGGGATGACCGGAGGTGCATGGAAGGGAGTTTCAGCCATGCGGGCTGACAGGCCGTGGATGCTGGCAGCGGGGAATTAACGGGGGGTTAACGGCCTGATGGCCATCAGGCTGCGACCGGTCCATTTCGCCCAGCCAATCCCATGGCCGCAGACAGCAGCAAGGCCGCAGCGGCCAAGCCGCCAGACAGCCAGAGCGTGGCGTGCAGCCCCCAGCCATCGACCAGTTGGCCGCCTGCCCATGAGCCCAGCGCAATACCGATGTTGAAGACGCCAACGTACAGCGCCGTGGCAATTTCCACGGCGCGTGGCGCAGCCTGCATCATCCAGGTCATCAGGCCCACCGATACGCCGCCGTAGGCCAGGCCCCAGACCAGCAGCACGGCGCCACCACCGGTTGGCGAGTCGCCCACGGACAGGAACAGCACAGGTGCCAGCAGCAGGCCCAGGGCGATCGCCGCCAGACTCGGCACCGTGCGGCGCGCCGCGATGATGCCCGCCAGGAAGTTGCCCGCAATGCCCGCGATGCCGTAAGCCAGCAGCAGCGCGCTCATCCATTGCGCATCGAACCCCGACACCGTCAGCAGCAGCGGGCGCACGAAGGTGAAGGACATGAAATGCCCGGCCACCAGCAGCAGCGTCAGTGCCAGCCCGGCCTGCAGCCTGCGGTTGGCCAGCTGATGACTGAATTGGCGCAGGCTGGCCGAGCCTGTGGCAGGCAGGGCGGGGAGAACGGCCATGTGCAGCGCCAGCACCAGTGCGCTGAAGCCTGCCATGCCACCGAATGCCCAGCGCCATCCCGCGAAATCGCCGATCAGCGCGCCCAGCGGCACGCCCAGCACCGAGGCCGCCGCCACGCCGCCAAAGATGATGGAGGTTGCCAGGCCCATCGACGCCTGGGGTACCAGCCGTGCCGCCAGCCCGCCCGCGATTGCCCAGATGCCGCCCATGCAAAAGCCCACCAGGACGCGCGCGGCCAGCAGCCAGATCAGCGACGGCGCCAGCGCCGAGGCCAGGTTGGCCAGCACGAGCAGGGCCAGCAGTCCGCACAGGATGCGGCGCCGGTCCATGCCGCCCGCCGCCATCACCACCAGCGGCGCGAACAGCGCGGCCAGCAGCGCCGGCAGCGAGATCATCAGGCCGGCCCTGCCCATGGAGGTGCCCAGGCTGCCAGCAATGGATGTGAGCAGGCCGACCGGCAGCATTTCCGTGGTCACCACGGAAAAGGTGGCCAGGCCCACGGCGGACACGGCCAGCCACGGGCGGAGCGCGGCGGGTTCGGGCCGCGTGGAGGAAGACGAATTCATGGTCCAGATCCCTTCAAACAGGTGGGGGGTGTTGCACCGCCGTCGCGGGACAGAGAAAATACATACGCTGCGTATGAATAGAATCCTATATACATACGCATCGTATGTAAATAATCATGCACGCCGTATGTAAGGAGATTGGCCATGGTCCGCCGCACCCGCGCCGAGATGGAAGAAACCCGCGCCACGCTGCTGGCCACGGCCCGCAAGGCCTTTGGAGAGCAGGGCTACGCCGATGCCTCCATGGACGATCTCACCGCGCAGGTGGGCCTGACGCGGGGCGCGCTGTACCACCATTTCGGCGACAAGCAGGGCCTGCTGGCGGCCGTGGTCGAGCAGATCGATGCCGAGGTGGATGAACGCCTGCAGGCCATCACCGCCCATGCCCGGGATCCCTGGCAGGGCTTTCGCAGCCGCTGCCGGGCCTACCTGGAAATGGCGCTGGAGCCTGAAATCCAGCGCATCGTGCTGCGCGATGCGCGCGCGGCTTTGGGCGGAGCGCTGCCGCAATCGCAGCGCCACTGCATTGCGTCCATGCAGGCACTGATTGCGGACCTCATGGCGCAGGGCATCGTGGCCCGGGCCGATCCGCAGGCGCTGGCATCGCTGATCTACGGCAGCCTGGCCGAAGCGGCTTTCTGGATTGCCGAGGGCGAGGACGCCGACCTGCGGCTGGAGCGCGGCGCGGCGGCGCTGGACCTGCTGCTGGGCGGGCTGCTGGCCCGGCCCTGAGCGGGCCGCCTGGCCGCATTCTTGTGCGCGTGCCTGCGAAATTCGGCGCACCGCCGCGCCAGCGCGGCAAATCTGCGATGCTCAGTCGCTTTTCGTTCCCGACTTGGATACAGACGGCGGGGCCTGGCGCCAGGCCCTGCGGACAACAACATGCATGTTCTCTTGGTGGAAGACAACGCGCTGGTGGCCAGCGGCGTGAGAGCCGGCCTGCAGCTGCAGGGCTTTGGCGTGGATACCGTGGCCTCGGCCGGGCAGGCGGATGCGGCCATCCGTTCCTCGCATTTCGATGCCTGCGTGCTGGACCTGGGCCTGCCCGACGAGGATGGCCTCTCGCTGCTGGCGCGCTGGCGCGGCCAGGGCCTGCAGGTGCCCGTGCTGGTGCTGACGGCGCGCGATGCCGTGTCACAGCGTATCGAAGGCCTGCAGACCGGCGCCGACGATTACCTGGTCAAGCCCTTTGACCTGCACGAACTGGCGGCGCGCCTGCATGCGCTGCTGCGCCGCGCGGCCGGCCGCAGCGTGGACTGGATCGAGCTGGGCGAGGTGCGCATCAACCCCGCTGCCGGCCATATCCAGCGCCAGGGCCGCACCGTGGAGCTGTCGCGCCGCGAGTGGTCGCTGCTGCGCGCGCTGCTGCAGTCGCCGGGCCGCATCCTGAGTACCGAGCAACTGCGCGACAGCCTCTACGGCTACAGCCAGGACGTGGAGAGCAATGCCGTCAACGTGCATGTGCACCACCTGCGCCGCAAGCTGGGCCATGAACTGGTGGAGACGGTGCGCGGCGAGGGCTACCGCCTGGGCCTGCACCCATGATGCGCAGCCTGCGCGTGCGCCTGCTGGCATGTCTGTGCCTGGCGCTGTGCACGCTGTGGGGCGGGGTGGCGGCCTGGATGTTCTCGGACATGCGCAACGAGCTGCGCACCGTGCTGGATGACCGGCTGATCGCCTCGGCGCGCATGGTGGCAGGCATCGTCCACCAGTTCCGGCCTGCCCGGGAGCTGCCGCAGGACTGGAGCCCCATGCTCAACGTGATCGCGCGCGACGGCGTGGCCTGCGAGGTCAGCCTGGTGCGCGGCGAGGTCCAGCCCGTGCGGCCCGAATCGGCCCTGCCGCAGGTGCTGGCCAAGACCGAGGGCAGCCCCGTGTTCCCGCAGAGCATGCCGCTGGGCTTCTCGACCATCATCAAGGGGGGCAAGCCCTGGCGCACCTATGTGCTGGAGGACCACGGCGTGCGCATCGCCACGG
Source organism: Delftia sp. WSY_22 (assembly GCF_043104185.1). Classification (NCBI taxonomy): domain Bacteria; kingdom Pseudomonadati; phylum Pseudomonadota; class Betaproteobacteria; order Burkholderiales; family Comamonadaceae; genus Delftia; species Delftia sp. WSY_22. The sequence goes on along the minus strand of NZ_JBICKN010000018.1, from coordinate 212,607 downwards.
CCGACCGCATTGATGTGCGCGAGGGCCTGATCCACGGCTTTGCCTACACCATCGTCCTGCCCTTCGTGCTGGCCCTGCTGGCCAGCATGGGGCTGATGTGGTGGGCCGTGACCCAGGGCCTCAGGCCGCTGGAGGCCCTGCGGCGCGAGCTGGCGCGCCGCCCGCCCGGCGACGATTCGCCCGTGGCCCAGGGCCTGCAGACGCGCGAGCTGGCGCCGCTGGTGGGCACGCTCAACCAGCTGCTGCACCGCGTGCGCGCGGCCATCGACCGCGAGCGCCGCTGGAGCGACGACGCGGCCCATGAGCTGCGCACGCCGCTGACCGCCATCAAGACCCATGTGCAGGTGGCGCAGATGGCGCTGGCGGCGCCCGGCATGCCTGCCGGCCTTCTGGCCGCGCCGCCCGGCTCCATGGCCCGCGATTCCCTGGCCCAGGCGGGCGAGGGCGTGGAGCACCTGCAGCACACGCTGGAGCAGTTGCTGCTGCTGGCGCGGCTGGAGCAGCATGAACCGGGCGCCGCCAATGCGCTGGCCTGCGGCGATGCGCCTGCCGATGCGCTGCAGGCGCTGGACAAGGCCTGGCAACTGGCGGTGAATGCCGTGAGCGCCGGAGCACCGGCGCCGGCGCAGCGCCAATGGTTGGACACGCACCAGCAGCCCGGCAATGGCGCCTGGCCGCTGGCCATCTCCGAGCCCCTGCTGGTCTCGGCCCTGCGCAATCTGCTGGAAAACGCCCTGCGCCATGCGCCGCAGCATCCCGTGGAACTGGCCGTGCGGCCCATTGGCGCCATGCCGGGCAAGACACAGCAGCCGGGCTCAGACTATGTGGAGTTCACCGTGGCCGACCATGGCCCGGGGCTCAGCGCCGAGGAATGCGAAGAGGCCACGCGCCGCTTCTGGCGCAAGCGTCCCCAGGAGCATGGCAGCGGCCTGGGCCTGCCCATCGTGCAGCGCATCGCCGAATGCGCAGGCGGCTGCCTGCTGCTGCAGCCGCGCAGCCTGTGGCGGCCCGAAGAAGGCGATGCGAGCGGGCTGGTCGCACGCCTTTATCTGCCGTTGGCGGTGGGCGCCGGCGCACTGGTGCCGACGCACTGACGAGAGCGCACCGACGCCGGCGCATTAACGCCGACTTAATCTGCGCTGCGTATCGTGCCGACCTGGCTGGCCAGCCGCGCAGGCATTGCGCTGTGCGGGGGCAGCCGCAGGTATCCAGAACTGACCCCGTCCGCCGCTGCCGCGCACCTGCCGGCGCCCACGCATGGCAGGGCAACAGCCTCTTCCCACGATGAACCGCATGAACAAACAGACCCTGTCCCGGTCGTGCATCGCCATTGCTGTCGGCATCTGCATGCCGATGGGCGGCGCCTGGGCACAAGACACCTCCGCTGCGCAGGCGGCAGTGCAAGGCAACGCTGCCGCTGGCCAGAAGATCGCCCAGGCGGGCACGCCCCAGGGCGCGGCGGCCTGTGCCACCTGCCACGGCGCCAAGGGCGAGGGCATGGCGGGCTTTCCGGCCCTGGCCGGCCAGCACGCCGGCTATCTGGCGCGCCAGCTGCAGCGCCTGGCCGACGGCAGCCGGCAGGCGCCCGTGATGGCGCCCATGGCCAAGGCCCTGTCGGCCCAGGACCGTGCCGACGTCTCGGCCTACTACGCCAGCCTGCCGCTGCCCATCCAGCCCGTGCGCGGCCCGCTGCCCAAGGGCAAGGACGATGACGGCGCCTGGCTGGTCGAGCGTGGCCGCTGGGCCGACGGCATTCCTGCCTGCGCCCAGTGCCATGGCCCTGGCGGCGTGGGCGTGGGAGCGGACTTCCCCGCCATCGGCCACCTGACGGCCGACTACATGCAAAGCCAGGTCGCCGCCTGGAACAAGGGCCAGCGCGAGGCCGGCCCCCTGGGCCTGATGGGCAAGATCGCCCGCAAGCTCACGCCTGAAGACATCCAGGCGGTGGCGTCCTACTACGCCCGCCTGCATGGCGCGGGCACAGCCACCGCAGCCACGGCCTCCGCGCCGGCCAAACCCTGATGGACCGGGAGCCGATCATGTCCGACACACCACGCAATCCCGCCCCCGGCAGTTCCAACACCGCCGAATACATCGTCGTTGCCTGCCTGTTCGCCGGTCTGGCGGGCACACTCGCCTATGGCATGTACGTCAGCCGTCCAGCCCGGCCCGACGTGCCGGTCAACGTGGCCGCCGCACCCGCCGCACCCGCTGCTGTCCCCGCAAAGCCCGATGCCCAGCCCGTTCAGGGGGCTGCCGACGGCGCAGCCTTCACGCCGCCCGGTGCCCGCGACATTCCGGACACTCCCATGGGCGAGTGGATCCGCCGTGGCGAGGCCATCTTCCTGCGCACGCCGGCCAACGCCGTGGGCTTTTCGGGCAACACCCTCAACTGCGTGAACTGCCACCTGGACGCAGGCCGGCTCAAGGGCGCCGCACCCATGTGGGGTGCCTACCCGCTGTACCCGGCCTACCGCAAGAAGACCAACCACGTGGACACCTTCGCCGAGCGCGTGCGCGGCTGCTTCATGTACAGCATGAACGGCAAGGCGCCCGACGACGGCCATGACATCCTCGTGGCGCTGGAGGCCTATGCCTACTGGATGGCGCAGAAGGCGCCCACGGGCGAGAAGCTGCCCGGCGCGGGCTTCACCAAGGTGGGCAAGGCCGCGCAGGAGCCCAGCTTCGAGCGCGGCGCCAAGGTGTACGAGGCCAAGTGCGCCCTGTGCCACGGCCCTCAGGGCCAGGGCCAGGAAGTAGGCGGTGTAACCGTGTTCCCGCCGCTGTGGGGCAAGCAGTCCTACAACTGGGGCGCGGGCACGCACGAAGTGGACAAGGCCGCCAGCTTCATCAAGGGCAACATGCCCTACGGCAACCCCACGCTGGATGACCAGGAGGCCTGGGACGTGGCCACCTACATCAACAGCATGGAGCGCCCCCAGGACCCGCGCTTCACCGGCAACGTGGCCGACACGCGCAAGCAGTTCCACGACAACCCGTACTCGCTATACGGCACCGAGGTCAACGGGCGGCTGCTCAAGGGGCTTTGAGCGGATCGGACAGGCAACGGCAGGCCGGGCGCAGGCCTGCGTTGCTGCAAGGGACAGGGCGCTGACAGCCGCCCTGCAAGCGCATCTGCGCCGGTGCGGCCTTTGCACCAGACGGCGTACGGTCATCGGTTTGACGGCCGGCATTTCATGATTTAATAAGAATCATTCTCACTGATTTGCCGACGCATCCGGCTTGCACCGCAGCACACCGCCTTGCCGGCAAGCCCGGCCCGTGCCGCACGCGGCCACGCGCAAAGGCCTTCGCGCGACCGCCGCGCGATGCTCAGGTTTGCCGAGGAAACCATGACCCAGACCTTGGACGACATTCAGCAGCTGGCGCACGAGCACCAGGTGCTGCTGCGTGGCTACGGCCACGCCCAATTGCGCAGCAGCGAGCTGCTGTGCCTTCAAGCCCAGGAAATAGAGAGGCTGCAAAGGCTGGTGATCCGCCAGCGCGCGGCCTTGATGGCCAAGGAAACCCAGCTGCTGTGGGCGCGCGAGGAGCGCGAGGCGCTGGAGAAGGCCATTCCCGGCCTCTCGCGCCGCGTCACGCTGGCGCGGCGCGTGGAGTCGCTGCTGGTGCGCGTGCAGGACCTGTTGCGCGAGCGCGCACGCTGGCAGCGCCAATCGGCCGCGCCCCTGGCGCAGCCCGCCGTGCCTGCAGCGGGCGCGCATGCGCGGGAGCCCGAACAGGACGCCGAGGCCTTCGAGGCCAGCCTGCGCGAGGCCGACCTGGTGATCTGCCAGACCGGCTGCCTGAGCCACGGCGAGTACTGGCGCGTGCAGGACCATTGCCAGCGCACGGGCAAGACCTGCGTGCTGGTGGAGCAGCCCGATGCGCTGCGCATCGTCCGCATACACCGGGGCGCCGACGGCGGCGACAACCCCGCCATGACGCTGAGCCACGGAGACACGACCGCATGACACGCAGCAAGATGCCCCTGAGCCCGGGTGGCGAACCCGAACTGCGCAGCGTGGGCCTGAAGGCCACGCTGCCGCGCATGCAGGTGCTGGAAATCTTCAGGCAGAGCGCATCGCGCCACCTGCATGCCGAGGACGTGTTCCGCCTGCTGGCCGAGCGGCGTGCCGAAGTGGGCCTGGCCACCATCTACCGCGTGCTGTCCCAGCTGGAGGCGGCGGGCCTGCTGCTGCGCCAGACCTTTGAAAGCGGCAAGGCCGTCTTCGAGCTCAACGAGGGCCCGCACCATGACCACCTGATCTGCCTGCAGTGCGGACGCGTGGATGAATTCAGCAACGACCACATCGAGGCACTGCAGCACCAGGTGGCCCAGGCCCACGGCTACCGCCTGGCCGACCACCGCCTGGCCCTGTACGGCCATTGCAGCGCGTGCTCGCAGCTGCCACCCGAATCACCGGCACAGCCCGAGCAGGCAAGACAGCCTGCGCTGCAGGACAACGAATGAGCACCAACGACAGATCCCTGACCCCCGAGCAGCGCGTCGCCCTGGACCTGCTGATGTCGCGCCAGTCGCGCTGGCCGCTGCAGGACCCGGCGCCGGGCGCAGACGTGATCGACACCGTCATCGATGCTGCACTGCGCGCCCCCGACCACGGGCAGCTGCGGCCCTGGCGCTTTGTGCTGGTGCAGGGCGATGCGCGCCATGCGCTGGGCGAGGTGTTCGTGCAGGCCGCCAGGGCGCGCGACCCGCAGGCCGACGCCGAGCGCTTCCGCGCCAAGGCCTTGTCCGCCCCGCTGATCATTGCGCTGGGCGTGCACCTGCAGCCCGAGCACAAGGTGCCAGAGAGCGAGCAACTGCTGGCCGGTGGCGCTGCCGCCATGAACATGCTCAACGCCCTGCATATCCTGGGCTTTGGCGGCTTCTGGGCCAGCGGCGCCAACAGCCACGATGCGCGCGTGCGCGAGGCCCTGGGATTCGAGCCCCATGACCGGCTCGTCGGCCTGCTGTATGTGGGCACGCCCGTCTCGGCCGGCCGCGAAGCCCTGCGGCCGCCGCGCAACCGCTTTGTGCGCGAATGGCAGCCCGGGCAAGACCTGGTGCAAGGCCGGGCCCTGGCCCTGTCCGCCAGCGCGGCCGACGCAGGCTGATCCTGGTTCCTTGAAGCAAAGATGCCCGGCTTGACCGGGCATCTTTCGTTGCGGCTGAGCAATCGGCCTAAGCCGCCGTCTCGACCGACTTCAGCTGGTAGATGGCATAGAAGTGCACGCCAAAGGTCCAGCGGAATGCCGGCCCCACCAGCGAGTAGGGCGGGCCGTAGCCTTCCATCACCTGGTGCGCGGCCACCAGCTGCAGGCGGGGATGGGCTTGCGCCAGATCGGCCTCGCGGCGCAGGCCCCAATGGAACTGGGCCTGGGTGAGCCGGACCGAAGGGTGCTGGCTTGCGCGCCCGGCCGCCAGCCAGCACATGGCGTCGAACACCAGCTCCGAGCCCGGCGGGCTGCGCTGCGCAAACGTGGTCCACAGCGCCTGCATCTGCTCTGGCTGCAGGTACATGGAAACGCCCTCGGCCATCATGAACACCGCAGGCCCGGACCTGTCGGCCGGCAGTCCCAGCCGCTGCCACCAGTCGGCATCGGCCAGGTCGAATTCGCGGATCTCCTGGCGCTCCGATTGCCGGGGCAGCAGCTGCCTGCGCAGCGCGGTCACCGGTCCCAGGTCCGCATCCGTCATGTGCATCTGCCCGTTGTCCAGCCATTGGAAATAGTCGCTGAGGCCGCAGCCCAGGTTCACCACATGGCCCTGCTGCTGGCGCTGCAAGAAGTCCTGCGCCAGCGCGCGAAAGCAGTGCGTGCGCGCCAGCACGCCGTAGATGCTCTGCCGGTCCTGCAGCCACCGGCTGCCGTCGTCGCCCAGCTGGGTCAGGGTGTCCAAGGCGTGGGCGTCGCTGACGGCCATGCCGGGAAACAGCCGCTCGCCCAGGGCGCGGGCGGCCAGTGGAATGCGCAAGGTCTCGCTGACATCGGACAGTTTTTCCTGGCGTGGCGAGGAGGGCTGCGCGTCGGGCAAGGCCGTCGCGGCCGTCGGGGCAAGAGATTCGGGCATGGCGGGCTCCTGTGCGTTGCCGGCCGGGGCGGGCGGCATCCACCTTCCATGAATTGCTTCAAGGGCTGATACCCATATTAGGGCCTGTTCGCACGAATGCAGGCAACCCGAAGGGAAGCTGCCTGCCATCAATCCTTGTTCACCTTGTGGTCCTCGCCCTTGGCCTGTTCCATGGCCTCGGGCTCCAGCTCCTCGGCGGAGCGGTTGAGGTGGATGAAGGCACCCCAGCCCAGCAGCAGGACACCCACGGCGCTGACCAGGGCGGCGGGATAGAGCAGGTGGGCCGGCTCTTCCTGCGTCTTGAAGGCAGCGACCAGGGCTTCGACGGCCAGGGCCACGACCAGCACCACCAGAAAGCGCGAGAGAAACCGGCGCACGCGCGTGGGGCCGCTGATATGGGCCTCGCGTATGACCTCCTCTTCGGTGATGGTCTGGGCGATCTGCAGCGCGACCACGCCCGAGGCCAGAATGCCCAGCGCCTCGACGATGCGCAGGCCCGAATCGCCATCCACGCCATGCGCCATGGCGTTCCAGCCCTTGAGGCCTGCAATCCACAGCAGGGCGATGGCCGCCAGCGAAAACAGCAGGGCGATGAGCGCGTGCACGACGGTGAAAAGGGTATGGAGTGCTTTCATGGCAAAGGGCGGAGAGTGGGCCGTGGCGCATGTTTCCACGGCGCCGGCGCGCCGCTTGTAGGAAACGGCGAACAGCCGTGGACAGTGGCAGGCAGCGGTGGGCAGGCGCGGTGCCTGCCCGCGGGTGCGGCGCATGGATAAAATCCCCGGACCATGTCCAGATGGTTCATCGTGGCTTTTTCCCTGCACTTCGTCGTCAGCGTGGCCTTGTCCACGCTGGGGCTTGTGCCATGGCGGGCCCTGCCGGGGGCCGCTTGCGAGCCGGCCGGCGCCGCCTGCGCCAGCGTGCAGCGCACGGCAGCGCCGCTGGTGGACACGGCCTCCCTGCTCGATGACTTCGACCATGCGCTGATGGACGATCAGCAGGACCTCCCCGATGTCATGCATGCCGTCGATGGCGTGGATGCCCCCCGGCTGCAGGCCGATCGCCATGTCGCCAGCAGCCTTCGCGAAGGACCGTGGCGCAGCCTGGCCCCGCCCGACCGGCCTCCCCGGGCGGCCTGATCCCCTTTGCGACCTGCCGGGGCCGTTGGCTCCTCCGGGTCGGCGCATGCGGCATCCACGCCGTTCGCCGGGTCCTGTCCGGCATGCCCCGTCTGCGGGGCTGGCCTATCGCTTCCAATCTCTCCGGACCCAGCGCAGCATGGGCCCTTTTTGCCGCAGCGGCGGCTCCCGGTTCCCAGAACAAGCATCATGGAAATTGCCATTCTTTTTGCGCTGATCCTGCTCAATGGCGTCTTCGCCATGTCCGAGATCGCGCTGGTGACGGCGCGCAAGGCTCGCCTGCAAAAACTCATAGACGAGGGGGACGCCGGCGCCGCCGCCGCCGCCCAGCTGGGGGCCGACCCCACGCGTTTCCTGTCCACCATCCAGATCGGCATCACCTCCATCGGCGTGCTCAACGGTATCGTCGGCGAGGCCGCGCTGGCCGCTCCCCTGGCCGAGTGGCTGCAGCGCCTGGGCGTGCCCGCGCCCTATGGCGGCTACACGGCCACGGCGCTGGTGGTGGTGCTGATCACCTATTTCTCCATCGTCGTCGGCGAGCTGGTGCCCAAGCGCATCGGCCAGACCTATCCCGAGACCTTTGCGCGCCTGATCGCACGCCCAGTCAACTGGCTGGCCCATCTGACCAAGCCCTTCGTGGTGCTGCTGTCCGTGTCCACCCATGCGCTGCTGCGCCTGCTGGGCGTCAAGGAAAACAGCGGCAGCGCCGTCACGGAGGAGGAGATCCACGCCATGCTGGCCGAAGGCACGACGGCCGGCGTCATCGAATCGCACGAGCACACCATGGTGCGCAACGTGTTCCGCCTTGACGACCGCCAGATCGGCTCGCTGATGGTGCCGCGCAGCGACGTGGTCTGCCTGGATGCCGATGCGCCGTTCGAGGACAACCTGCGCGTGATCGAGCAGTCCGACCACGCGCGCTTTCCCGTGGTGCGCGGCGGCATGGACTCCATCATCGGCGTGCTCAACGCGCGCCAGTGGCTGTCGCGCGCGCTGCAGGGCAAGGATCAGGGCCTGACCGACCAGCCCATGCAGACCGCGCTCTATGTGCCCGAGACCATCACCGGCATGGAGTTGCTGGAGAGCTTTCGGCTGTCCGACGTGCACATGGCCTTCGTGATCGACGAGTACGGCGAGGTCCAGGGCATCGTCACCCTGCAGGACCTGGTGGAGGCCATCACGGGCGAATTCCAGCCCCGCGATCCGCGCAACTCCTGGGCGCTGCAGCGCGAGGACGGCAGCTGGCTGCTGGACGGCCACATCCCCGTGCCCGAGCTCAAGGACCGGCTGGAGCTGGCCACCGTGCCCGAGGAAGAGCGCGGCCGCTACCACACGCTGGCCGGCATGGTCATGCTGCTCACGGGCCGGCTGCCGCGTGTCACCGACACCGTGCAATGGGAAGGCTGGCGCTTCGAGGTGGTGGACATGGACGGCAAGGCCATCGACAAGGTGCTGGCCATGCGCGTTGACGTGTCGCTGCAGGTGCCCGGCGACGAAGACGCAGGAGCAGCCCATGCACCGCGTTGAACGACGGGCCCCGCGCTGCGCCTGGAAACTGCTGGCATGCGCGGCGGCCGTGGTCTTCATGGCCGCCTGCCTGGACGGCGTGCAGGGCTACCCGCAGCAGCAGGCGCCCATCATCAGCCCCTACGACATGACGCAGGAGCAGCGGCTTGCCGAAATGAACGCCATGGGCGCGGCCGGCCATGCCGACCACCGCTGGACCTACGAACTGCGCCCCGGCTGCGTGCTGCGCGTGGACCTGGACGGCCCGCAAGGCCCGCGCCCTTCCCTCGATATCGCCCTGCTGGGCAGCGTGGTGGCCGTCACGGCCCAGCGTGAACGCGGCAGTTTCCGCGTGGAGCTGCAGCCCGGCGACGGCCTGCAGTCGGCACGGTCCCTGGTGCTGGAAAGCACCAAATGGGCCGACGCCAGCTGGACCCAGCTGCTGCTGCGCCTGATGCAAAAGGGTTGCATGGAAATGCAGGGCCGCCCGCACGGCAGGACCGCCAGCCGGCACTGAGAGACAGCGCACAACGGCACGGATCGGCATGCATCGGCAGGGACCGGCAGGCCAGGCAAGCGTGGCTTGCCCGGTCCCGCAAATGTGAGGGGCGGAAACGACAAGCGGCACCGAAGTGCCGCCGGGTAGGGCGCGGGGCGCAAGGTCCCGGGCCAAGGCAGATCGCCGGCTTACTTGGCCAGCGTCAGCGTGCCCTTCATCAGCGCGGAATGGCCGGGGAAGGAGCAAAAGTAGCTGTAGGCCTCGCCCGCCTTCAGGGCGGCGGTGGAGAAGGTCACGGAGTCGGTCTCGCCGCCGCCGATCACCTTGGTGTGGGCGATCACGCGGGCGTCCTTGTCCTTCACGAAGTCCTTGGCGGCGCCGGCGGCGATGCCGTCATTGGCCACGGGCTGCAGGTCGGCCGTCTTGCTCAGTACCCAGTTGTGGCCCATGGCCGTCTTGGGCAGCTTGCCCACGTGCTTGAGCTTGACCGTGAACTGCTTGCAGCTGGCGGGCACGCTGATGGTGGGCTTGTTGAACTGCATGGCGTCATTGCCTTCGATCTCGACGGCGCAGTCGGCGGCCAGCACAGGTGCGGCGACGGCAGTCATTGCGAGGGCCAAGAGGACGGGTTTCCATTGCATTGCCATTGTTTTCTCCTTGAAAAGCGGGTGAGGTGGCTGGCATCCGGTGGCCATGGACCGGCAGGCGGTCTGTCGCCATGGATGCTTTGTATGGCTGCCTCCAGCATAGACAGGATGGGGGAGGGCGGGTTGATTTGAATCAAGTCAAAACAGTTCGAAGACCTGCGCTCCAAGCATGCGGTATGGCGTCACGCCGGCAGGGTATGCGCGGTGGCTGTCGCCGGGAATCACCTGCCGTCCGTCGTCTTTTGGCGACGGGCAACCCCACAGCTCGCATGCCTCTACTCACCTCAGTCACATTTGGGTACGATTGCGGAACATAGAGGGGGTTTATGAGAGTGATGGTTTTCATAGGTGCTGTCATTGGCGCCATCTTTCTGCTGACGGCGTTCTTCGTCGACAGCTCCCAGCAACAGACGGCGCTGGCGGGCATGGCCTGTGCCAGCGTCCTCATTCCGTACGTGCTGTTCAGGTTGCACTCGATCGCCGTCGAGCAGGACAAGCTCGATCAGATCCTGCAGCTGATGCGAAAGTCCGGCAGCCAGCCCGAAGGGGTGGCTCCGGGCGGCGAGGGGTCCCGTGAGCCGGGTGGCCCCTCGGCGCCCAGGTCCTGGATGTCCTGAGGCACGGGGCGGCAGCCAAGGCAGGCCAGGCAGGTCCGGCAGGCCTCAGGCGAACTGCACGACCACGCGCCGGTTCGTGCGGCTTTTCTTCTCGATCTTGGTGACGGCCACCGTGCCGATCTCGGCCGTGCTGCGCACATGCGTGCCGCCGCAGGGCTGGCGGTCCAGGCCGGGGATGTCGATGATGCGGATCGTCGCCGTGCCGCCCGGGGGCGCCGCGCCTGCGGTGCGTACCAGGTCGGGCTGGGCGGCCAATTGCTCGGGCGTGATGCGGTCCACGTTCACGGCATGGCTGTCGGCGATCAGGGCGTTCAGGCGCTCCGTCAGATCGGCCTTGTCCAGCGTGGATTCAGGCAGGTCGAAATCCAGGCGTGCCGAGTCCGGCGAGATGCTGCAGCCCGTCACGGGCACGGGCACCAGCACGCCCAGCAGGTGCAGGCAGGTGTGCAGGCGCATCAGACGGTGGCGCCTGTCCCAGTCGATGGCTACCTGCACGCGCTCGCCGACCTGGGGCGGCGCATCGGTCTGCAGCACATGCAGGATGCGCTGGCGGTCATCGGCATAGACGGTGTCGATGACCGCCAGGCTGCGTCCGTCGGCCAGGATCAGCGTGCCGGTGTCTCCGGCCTGGCCGCCGCTGCGGGCATAGCAGACCGTGGCATCCAGCTCGATGCCTTCGGGGCTGACCGCGATCACGGTGGCTTCGCAGCGGTCCAGGTAGGCGTCGTCGTCAAAGAGCTTGTGCGTCTGGGACAGGGGCATGGGCATGGGGTGTCTCCGGGGTCATGTCGCGGTCCATGGTATCGGCGGCATGGCGGGGCCGGGCAGTACGCCTGGGCGAAAAGTCCCCAGTACAGTCCATGGCCCGCAGCGGTGGCAGTCGGCTGCTTGACAGCCTGTCAAGTGCCCGGGTCCGCGACCTGACAAGATCGGCGCCCGCGCCGCGCGCGTGCCGCTGAACAATGGCGCATTCCTTGCCGACGGCGCTACAGATTTTTCCGAAGCTGACGACATACGCAGGGCATGAATCTGTGAGTTTTCCGAGGAACTGTCCGAATGGATCAAGAACCTTTGCGTCCATCCCGTGCAGGCTCCACCCCCGTCTCCATCCCGGCAGGCCCCGGTTTGCGGCTGCCCACATTGTTCATCTCCTCATCTTTATGAGCACTACCGATCTTCACGCAGCTTCCCTGAGCGATCTCTATGACCGGCTGGACGAAGGCCTCAGCGAAGAGGCCTTTGCCGCCGAACTTGATGCCCGGCTTCATGACGGGCGGGCCGATGAGGTGCAGGTTTTCCTGCGTGATTGCGAGGAGCGCTGCCTTTACATGCTGGGGCGCCTGAACAGCAGCGAATCGCCCTGGACACATGACGGTGAGCGCTGGCTGGCCCTGGCACGGCTCACGGTGCCGCGCGGCCATGCGCCGGCAGGGCTCAGCGAGAAGCTGACCAATGCCAAGGTGGCCGCCGAAGTGCGCGTGATGGCCGAGCAATGGCTGGCCCATGCCCGCAGCGCGGATCTGCCGGTCTTCAAAGGCATAGGCATGGTGCTGGGCAACCTGGTGCCCTGGCTCTGCTATCCAGGCATGCCCTACGAGGAAGTGACGGCCACGCTGGACTGGACGCTGGCCCTGCGCAAGGAAGGTGAGTACAAGCCCGACACCGAGTACCACGCGCCCTGGAAGCGGCTGATCGCCCAGCTGAACGATGCCGACCTGCAGCGCTACGCCGCCGTGGGCGGCAAGCTGTTCGCCGATGTGATAGTGCACTACCGCGAAGAGCGCCAACCCAAGCAGCCCAAGGGGCAGGGCTGGAAGTCCTGGATGGGCTTCTTTGCCGCGCATCCCGAGCTGTATGACCAGACCTACATAGGCGATCCGGACCTGATGGAGCAGCGCTGGGCCAGCGCAGATGCCCCACGGCGTGAGGAACTGGCGGGCACCCTGATGGGCCAATTGGGCCATGCCCAGGGCGGGGAGCGTACCCGTGCGCTGCAGCTGCTGGACCGCCTGGTGGCCGAGGATCCCGCGCCCTTTGCCAGGCAGCTGCGTGAGAACGGCGGCTATCGGATCAGCCTGGCGCTGGCCATGCATGTCATGAAGCAGGACGATGCCGCCTTGCTGCCCCTGCTGCTGCCGGCCATTGCCCAGCACTGCGACCGCGAGGACGAGCTGCGCCGCTACCGCAGCGCGATCCGCGAACTGGTGACCCGCCGCCCGGCCGATCTGGCCGAGGTGCCTGTCAAGGACCTGGTCAATGTGCTGCCCGCGTTCGACACCGCCAGCCTGAAGGCCACGCTGCCCACCCTGACCCCGCTCATCGCAGGCAGCAGCGCCAAGGGCCTGCGCGCCGCCATGGCCGGCCTGGCCGCCCATATTCCGCTGGCCAGCTTGGTGGATGCCGGCTGGCTGAACAAGCCGCCCAAGAACCTGCTGCTGACCTGCCGCGACGTGCTGCTGGCCCACCCCGACCCCGCCGTCGGTCCCTTGCTGGCGCAGTTGCTGGCCGGCGGCAAGCTGGATGCGGCCTCGGCCAGCAGCGTGCAGCAGCGGCTGAACCAATTGGGCCTGACCGGGCAGGGCGCCTCGGCATCGGAAGAAAGCCAGGCGGATGCCGCATCGCCAGCGTCTGCCGCTGGCGGCGTGGACTTGGAAGCCCAGATCGCCTCCATCAAGCGCCTGAGCGCGGCCATCAAGCCCTTCGACACGCCCGAGCTGCTGGCGCTGTGCGCGCCGCTGTCCGAGCACGCGGCCCGCGTGCTGCTGCACGTATCCGCCATTGCCGAAGGCGGCCTGCCGCCGCTGGCCCACGAGCTGCTGGCGCGCATTCCGGCCGACAACCGTGCCCGCCTGGCGCTGGCCCTGGTGCAGCAATGGATTGCTTGCGAGGGCGAACCCAAGCAGCGCTGGGCGCTCAGGCTGCTGCCCGGCCATGCCGATGACCGCGTGGTCGATGCGCTGGTGGCCGCCGTCCAGGCCTGGAACCGCCCGCGCCTGCAGCGCGCGGCCGCCGCTGTCGAGCATCTGGGCGAGGTGGACAGCCTCTACGCTCTGCTGCGCGTGCAGGAGATCTCCGAATCGCGCTCGCTCAAGGACCAGGTGCAGCGCACGGCGCGCAGCGCCCTGCGTGCCGCCGCTGCCCGCCGCAAGATGAGCGTGCCCGAGCTCTTCGACGAGCTGACCCCCGACTTCGGCCTGGGCCAGGGCCTGACGGTCACGGTCGGGCCGCACAGCTACCGCGTGGAGCTGCAGGGCGATCTGAGCCTGCGCGTCATCAACGACAGGAACAAGGCCAGCAAGACCATTCCTGCGGTCAAGGACGAGGCGCTCAAGCCCGAATGGGAGGCCGCCACTGCGCAGCTCAAGACCCTGTCCACCAGCCTCAAGACCGTGGTCAAGCAGCAGGCGCCGCGCATGCTGGCGGCCCTGGTCAGCGGCAAGCGCTGGCCGCTGGATCGCTGGCAGCGGCTGTTCGTGGCCCACCCGCTGCTGCGCATCGTGGGGCGCAGCCTGATCTGGCGCGCAGAGGATGCGCCGGGCCTTGCGCGCACCAGCTTCCGCCTGGCCGAGGACTTCTCGCTGGTCGATGTGGAGGATGAAACCGTGGCCCTGCCCGCTGGCTGCAGCATCAGCCTCTGGCACCCGGCCACGGCCCAGCCCGGCGAGCGCGAGGCCTGGCAGGCCTACATGGCCGACTATGAGCTGGAGCCCCTGGTCGACCAGCTGGGCGCCTGCGCCGAGCAGCCCGCGCCAAGCCAGTTCAGGAACGGCATGCTGCTGCCGCCCGCGCCGATCACGCTGGCGCAGGAGCAGCTCGGCGCCATGCTCAAGAAGTTCGGCTACCGGCCCGGCCCCGTGGGCGATGGCCCCAGCATCAACGAGCATGTGTGGCGCCTGCCCGCGCTGGAGCTGAGCCTGGAGCTGTCGCACGGCTATTTCCCGCCCTACCTGGACCTGGGCCTGCCCGTGGCCGTGGAAGGCCTGCGCGTGCACGACCTGAGCAAGGGTTACGGGGCCAGCGCCGACCCGGCGCGGCTGCCCAAGCCGCTGCTGGCCACGCTGCAAGGCCAGTGGCTGGCCCTGGCGGCCAAGGCGGCTGCCTGAGCCCTTGTCTTTGTGAACCTTTGCTCCCTTGAAACGTTGGCCGGCCGATCGCCCATCACCGAAGACTCCACAGACCATGAGCAACAACGAGACAGCAGCGCTTCCCCTGCAGGCTTTGTACGAACTGCACACGGCCGCGCCGGCTGGGCGCGAGGGCATGCCGGCCTTTGCCGCCGAACTGGCAAAGCGCCTGGCCCAGGGGCGTGATGCCGAGGTGGCGGACTTCCTGCGCGACAGCAGCAGCCTGTGCCAGGAGCGGTTGCACCAGCTGCCCGGCGAGCATGCGCCCTGGCAGCGTGACCACGCGCTGTGGCTGGCGCTGGCGCGCATCAGCCTTCCGCTGGGACAGTTCTATGGGGGCAACCCGGGCGTGCCCCGGCGCAGTGCCCAGCTGACCGCGGAGCTGACGGCACTGGCCCGCGCCTGGCTGGATGACTGGGGCAGCCGCAGCCACCAGCCCTGGAGACTGCGCGATGGCTACGACCTCGTGCTCAGGCAGGTGTTTGGCGTGCTGGGCCATGAAGGCATGTCCAGTGCCGAGATCACCGCCCTGCTGCGCTGGGCGCGGGAACTGAGCGCAAAGGCCGGCATTGCGCCCGGCGCGCAGTACTACTGCCAGTGGCAGCACCTGCTGCACCAGCTGCCCGAGCCCGAACTGCTGGCCATGGCCATCGAGGACGGCGGCGGCCAGCTCAGCCGCGACATCGTCCAACGCCAGCTGCCGCTGCAGCGCACGAGGCCTGCAGCGCAGCGCTGGGCGCTGTGGCGGGATTTTTTTGCGCAATTCCCCGCCGTGCTTGACCAGATGCGCCTGCCCGAGCCCGTGCTGATCGCATCGCGCTGGGAGACGGCCGATGCCGCGCGCCGCGACCTCCTGGCCCAGGACCTGTTCAAGGCCTTGTGCTTTGCCTCGGACGATGACTGGCCGCATGACCGTGCCCTGGTGAAGTGCATGCTGCAGACCGACGCTGCGCCCCTGGCCGCCTGGTTCAAGCAACTGGGCCACCTGGCGATCAATCCCGCCGTGGCGCAGCGGCTGTGGGAAGCCCGGTGGCCGGCCCTGCTGCCGCTGCTATTGCCGGCCTGCGCAGACGGCTGCAAGCACGAATCCGACCGCGCCGGCTACGCTCCGGTGGCCGAAACCTTGCTGGCCGATCGCCCTGGCGACCTGGCCCGGCTGGCCGCCGGCCCGCTCACGCACCTGCTGCCCGCGCTGCGCGTGGACACGCTGCAGCGGCTGCTGCCGCAACTGGGCAAGGCCGCCTCCGGCAGTGCCTCCAAGGGTTTGCGTGCGGCGCTGGCACAGGCGCTGTCTGCCTTGCCCGTGGATGCGCCCCAGGCCGCCGGCTGGCTGGCCAAGCCCAACAAGAACCTGGTGCTGGCCTACCGCGATGTGCTGGTGGCCCATCCTGATCCGGCGTCTGGCAGCCTGCTGTCGGCACTGCTGTCCGGTGGATTGCTGGACGTGGCCGAGCAAGGCCCGGTGCAGGCGCGACTGAAGGATCTGGGTGCCGCAGCCCCGGTTGCGGACGCAGCCGGGTCACCTGGCGGCGAGGCCGTGCCAGCGGGCAGCGATGCCGGCTCCCTGGCAGAGCTTGAAGCCCAGGCCGCCAGCCTGCAGCGCCTGTCGCCCGCCATTGCCGCGCTGGACCAGCCGGCGCTGCTGGACCTGCTCGCGCCCCTGTCGGCCCAGGCCGCGCGTGCGCTGCTGCACTTGGCGGCCTCCAGCCCGCAGGAGCTGCCTGCGCTGGCCCGCCAACTGCTGGCCCAGGCCGGCGCGGAGAACCGTGCGCGGCTGGCGCTGGCCCTGGTCCAGCACTGGGTGGCTGCCGATGGCGCGCCCGAATCGCGCTGGGTGCTCAAGCTGCTGCCCGGCGCGGCGGACGACCGCATCGTCGATGTGCTGTCCTCGGCCGCCCTGGCCTGGCACAAGACGCGCAAGGAGCGCGCCGTGGTCGCGCTGCAGCAGCTGGGCCGGCTCGACACGGTCTATGCCCTGTCCTGCGTGCAGGCCCTGGCCACCGGCAAGACCCTCAAGCCCAGCGTGCTGGCCGCCGCGCAGGCCGTGCTGGCCGAGGCCGCCACGCGGCGCGGCATGGCGCTGGCCGACCTCGGCGACGAGCTGACCCCGGACTTCGACCTGGGCCGGGGCGTGCAATTGCAGGTGGGCGCGCAGACCTATGACGTGCTGCTGCGGGGCGACCTGTCGCTGCGCCTGCGCACGCCGGCCGGCAAGCTGGCGCGCAGCCTGCCGGCCCTGGCCGACGAGGGCCTGCGCACGGAGTGGGAGGCGGCCGCCGCGCGGCTCAAGACGCTGTCCAAGGGCATCAAGGCCGTGCTGCAGCAGCAGGCGCCGCGCCTGCAGTCCTGCCTGATGCTGGGCCGGCACTGGCCGCTGGCCACCTGGCGCAGCCTCTTCCTGGAGCACCCGCTGCTGCGCGTGGTGGCACAGGGCCTGGTCTGGCGGGCGGAGCCCGCGGCCGGCCAGCCGTTCAGCCTGCGCATTGCCGAGGACCTGTCCCTGGTCGATGCCGACAGCGACGCGGTGCAACTGCCGGCCGAGGGCCGCATCGCCCTGTGGCACCCCGCGCAGGCCACCGAGCAGGAGCGTGCGCAGTGGCGCGAATGCCTGGCCGACTACGGCCTCAAGGCCCTGATCGAGCAGGTCGATGCGCCCGCCGACCTGCCGCTGGCCAGCCAGTGGCAGCAGGAACTGCTGCAGCCCCTGGCACCGATACGGCTCACGCAGCAGGCGCTGGACGGCCTGGCAGGGCCATGGCGCTTTCATGCCGGCCCCGTGTGCGATGGCCCCGGCATCTACCTGCACCTGCGGGACTTTGCCGTGCAGCGCTGGCGCGTGGAACTGCTGCACAGCGCGGCCATGCCGTACTACGAGCCCGGCCATGAGATCGACATCGAAGGCTTTGCCCTGCGCGACATGGCCGCCGACCGCCTGCTGCCCCCGGCCGAATGGCCGCTGCCGCTGCAGGCATCGCTGTGCGCCATGCTCCAGGCCCTGGCCTCGCGCGCTGCGGGCGCGGCTGCAGCCCAGGTTTGACTCCCTCCAGAACCCCTGAATCCATGAACTCTTCGACCCTAGAACACACCGACCAGGCCACGCTGGAGGAACTGAGCGCCTCGCTGCCACCCGCCGAACTGGTCCAGATGCTGGCCAGCCGCATGCGCGCGGGCCGGCATGACGAAGTGGGCGCCTTCACGCGCAAGGCCTTCGACGACTATTCCAACCCCATCCGCGCCCTGGGCAACTTCGATCTGCCCTGGACCCATGACCATGACCTGTGGCTGGCCTTCGCGCGGCAGACCATCCCCTTCGGGTGCAGGATCGACGGCAGCCTGGACGGCGACATTCCACGCCACAGCCCCGAGCTTGCGGCCGAGTTCGAGCAGATGGCGCGCGCCAGCCTGGCCCGTCCACCTGCGCCGGACGGCGACAACGACTACCGTGAGATCCGCATCCTGGACATGTTCGGCTGGCTCTGGTACCCGGGCATCAGCCGTGAACGGGTGATGCAGCTGCTGGACTGGGCCGCAGAGCTGAACGTCCAGTCCGGTGGCGGGTATGACAGAGCCGACTGGAAGCTGCTGCTGGGCAGCCTGGACGACCAGGACCTGATGGAGCTGGCCGAGCGCGGCGGCGCGCTCTATGCCGACATCCGCGATGTCTACATGAAGCGGCACAGCGACGTTCCGCACCCGCAGCGCTGCGCGCCCTGGTACGACTTCTACCGCCGCCATCCCGACTGGTTCGACGACAAGCCCATCAACGAAGACCCGGGCCTGATCGCGCTGCGCTGGGACCTGGGCGCCGATGCCCAGCGGCGCCTGGAACTGGTCAACCTGCTGCTGGGCAGGGCGGACCATGAGCCGGCCGACTACTTCATCCCCATTTTCGACCGCCTGGTGCGGGAGGATTCCGCGCCCTTCGTCGCCTGGATCGAAGGATGGCAGCCCAAGTACCACTTCGATGCGGTGGTCGCCCAGCAGATCTGGACGGCACGCTACCCGGAGCTTTTGCCCCATCTGCTGCGCTGCATATTGCAGAAATCGCGGATCGAGCCCTTCATCGGACTGCTCAACCAGATGCTGACCGAGCAGCCCGACTACCTGCGCGAGATTCCCACCGTGCGCCTGGCCCCGCTGCTGGCGCAGCTGGACCCGGCCATGCTGCATGCCCGGCTGCCCCTGCTGGGCGAACTGCTGGCTGCCAGCAGCTCGCGGGCGCTGCGCGAAGCGGTGGCGCGCTTCATGCAGGGACTGGATGCGCAGGCCGTAGGCGCTGTCTTCGAGTCCAACGCCTGGCTGCAGCGGCGCGAGAAGGCGATGCAGCTGGCCTGCCGCGACATCCTGCTGGTCCACCCCGATCCCGGGGTCGCGCCGCTGCTGCAGGCGCTGCTGCGCACGGGCCTGGACCTGGGCTCCGAAAGCATGGTCGAGGGCCGGCTGCTGGCCCTGGGTGTGCCAGTGCCGGGTGCTTTGACCGTGGCGCAGGGGGAGGGGGGCAGGGTGCCGCTTGACGCACTGGAGGCCCGCGTGGCGCGCTTCAAGCGCTTTTCCAGCAGCATCAAGGCCTATGACCAGCCAGAGACCCTGGCCCTGTTCGCGCCGCTGTCCGGGCATGCGGCCCGCATCGTGCTGCATCTGGTGGCCACGGCCGAGGAAGAGCTGCCGCCGCTGGTGGAGCAGTTGCTGGCCCATGTGCCGGCCGAAAGCCGCGCCCAGCTGTCCCTGCACCTGGTCAATGCCTGGGTGGCCCTGGAGGGCGAGCCCAAGGCGCGCTGGGCGCTGCGACTGGCCAACGGCCATGTCGACGACCGCCTGGTGCAGACCCTGGTGGCCGCCGTGAAGGCCTGGGGCTGGAGCAAGAAGCTGCGCGCCATCATCGCCGTGGAGCAGCTCGGTGCGCTGGACACGCTGTACGCGCTGTCCCAGGTCCAGACCCTGTCCACCTCGCGCAAGCTCAAGGACCTGGTGATTGCGGCAGCGCATGACGCGCTGGAGGCAGCCGCCCAGCGGCGCGGCCTGAGCCTGATCGAGCTGTATGACGAGCTGACGCCCGATTTCGGCCTGGGCGGCGAAGGCCTGGTGCTGGAGGTGGGCCCGCAGCGCTACCGCCTGCAGCTGCAGGGCGACCTGAGCCTGCGCGTGGTGAGCGACAAGGGCAAGGCCTCCAAGACCCTGCCTGCGCTCAAGGACGAATCGCTGCGCCTTCAGTGGAATGCGGCACAGGCCGAATTCAAGACCGTTGCCGCTGGCGTCAAGGCCATCGCCAGGCAGCAGGCGCCGCGCATGGGTACCGCCTTCATGACGGGACAGCGCTGGTCCGTCCCGCGCTGGCGCCGCCTGTTCCTGCAGCATCCCCTGCTGCGCATCATGGGCCGCACCCTGATCTGGCGGCTGGAGCAGGGCGCCAGCTTTCGCATTGCCGAGGACTTTTCCCTGCTCGATGCCGCAGACGATGCCGTGGAGCTGCCCGACGATGCGCAGGTGCTGCTCTGGCATCCGGTCGATGCCGCAGCGGGCGAGGTTGAGGCCTGGCGCACCTGCCTGGCCGACTACGAGCTGCAGCCGCTGATCGACCAACTGGGCGCGGGTGCGCAACTGCCCGACGCCAGCCAGTGGAAGAACCATGCCCTGCACCCTGCCGGCCCGCTGCAGATACGCCAGGGCGCGCTGTCCGGCCTGTTGGCCAAGTGGAACTACCGCCCTGGCCCCGTGGAAGACGGCCCCGGCATCTACGAGCACAAGCTGGACCTGGCAGGACCGCAGCTGTACATCGAACTCCACCACGGGCGCTACCTGCCGTTCATGGAACTGGACCACCGCGTGGACATCACCCATGCCGTGGTCTATGACAGCAGCCACCGCGGCGAGGATGGCCGCTGGCCCCGGCTGCAGCCGCAGCAGTGGCCGCGCGCGCTGCAGGCCACGCTGATGGCGCAGTTCGCGGCCATCGCCGCCAAATCGGCCAGCACCAAAGAGAGCGACTGATGGCCACCAAACGCATTGCAGCGCCCACCCCGGAACCTGCCGCCCAGCGGCTGCCGGCCGAGATGGCCCACGCCCAGGAACTTGCGGCCCTGCAGGCCGCCGACCAGGGCCCGCGCCCCGACGGCTGGCGCCTGAGCCCGCGCTCCGTTCGGCGCTTCATCCTGGGCGGCCCGGCCCCGGATGGCGGCGGCCCCGAAATCGCCCGCAAGATCCACGGCAACGATGCCCTGGTCGAGCGCGCCATCGTCACCCTGGCCGGCCAGCGCGGCCTGATGCTGGTGGGCGAGCCGGGCACGGCCAAATCCCTGCTGTCCGAGCTGCTGGCCGCCGCCATCAGCGGCGACAGCAAGCTCACCGTGCAGGGCGGTGCCGGCGTGGTGGAGGAGCAGATCCGCTATGGCTGGAACTACGCCCTGCTGCTGCGTGACGGCCCCGGCCCCGAGGCCCTGGTGCCCGGCCCGCTGCACCGCGCCATGGGCGAAGGGCGGCTGCTGCGCTTCGAGGAGATCACGCGCTGCTCCACCGAAGTGCAGGACTGCATGGTGCCCGTGCTCTCCGACCGGCTGCTGCAGATTCCCGAACTCAAGCACGAGCAGCCCTGGCTGCTGGCACGGCCGGGCTTCAATGTGATTGCCACGGCCAACCTGCGCGATCGCGGCGTCAACGAGATGTCGGCCGCGCTCAAGCGCCGCTTCAACTTCGAGACCATGCGCCCGCTCGAAGGCGTGGCCGCGCAGGCCGCATTGATAGGGCAGGAGGTGGGCCGCGCACTGGCGCAGCAGCGCATCGGCACCACCGTCGCGCCCGATGTGCTGGCCCTGCTGGCCACGGCCTTCCAGGAGCTGCGCAGCGGCAGCGTGGAGGGCACGGCCGTGGAGCGGCCGGGCACCGTGCTGTCCACGGCCGAGGCCATCGACGTGGCCTTCAACGCCGCCTGCCAGTGCTGGTACTTCGGGCAGGAGCGCGTGGGTCCGGCCCACCTGGCGCGCCACCTGCTGGGCACGGTGATCAAGGACGACGACGAGGACCGTCGCCGCTTCGCCGAATACCTGCGCGTGGTGGCACGCCAGCGTGCAGGGCAGCCGGCTTGGCAGGACTTTGTCGCAGGCGGCCGTGAGCACTGAGGCCGCAGAGGCCATCGCCTGGCTGGCGCCGCTGCCGCAGCTGCGCCTGGTGCCCGTGCGCCACCACAGCCCGCGCTGCGCCCATCACCTGCGCGCGCTGATGCGCGAGTTCAAGCCCAGCCACGTGCTGATCGAAGGCCCGGGCGAGCTCGATGCCCTGCTGCCTGCGCTGCAGCACGCCCAGGCGCGTCCGCCGCTGGCGGCCTACCTGCATGCGACCGTGGCAGGCGGCGATGGCGCACATGAAACGAATGGCTCGAATGGCGCGAATGGCGCTTTGGAGGACGACTGGCGCTGCCGCTGCTATGTGCCCTTTGCGGCCTTCTCTCCTGAATGGGTGGCCCTGCGCGAGGCGGTGCGGCTGCGCAGCCATGTGCGCTTCATCGACCTGCCCTATGCGGCGCGGCTGGCCCAGGCCACGCAGCTGGACTACTTCGCCTGCGCGCCCGAACCCCTGCTGGCCGACGAACCCTCGCGGCGCGCGCCCGACGTGCTGGCCGGCCTCATCCAGGCCGGCGGCTGCCGAGACTTCGACGAATGGTGGGACCGGCATTACGAATCGGGCAATGAGGACGCCTCGCCCCAGGCGTACTTTGCCGGCGTGCTGGCCTTCAGCCAACTGCTGCGCGAGCGGGACGAGGCAGCGGGCGGCGCGGGCCCTGATGCCGAAGACAGGGCTCGCGAGGCCCACATGGCCGCCCAGGTCCGCGAGGCCCTGGCCGAAGGCGGGCGCTGCCTGGTGGTCTGCGGCGGCTTTCATGTGGCGGGCATCGTGGCTGGCATCACCGCTGGCCTGTCGGCGCCCGAGCGTCCGGCTGCGGCCGGTCAGCCCATCGATGTGGGCGTGCATCTCATCCCCTACACGCTGCAGCGGCTGGAGCGTGCCAGCGGCTACGCGGCCGGCATGCCCATGCCCGGCTACTACCAGGGCGTTTGGCAGGCGCTGGAGCAGGGCGCCTCGCAACCCGATGCCCAGGCCTGGCCCGAGATGGCGGCACGCACCGTGAACGGCCTGCGTGCCCGGGGCCTGCCCGCCAGCCTGCCCGACGCGGCAGAGGCCGTGCGCCTGGCCCATGGCCTGGCTGCACTGCGCGCCTGCCACGGCGGCCGGGCCGAGCTGCTGGAAGCGCTGGACAGCGCCGTGTTCAAGGAGCATGCCCAGGCCCTGCGTCCGCAGCCTATGGTGCAGCAGACCGGGCAGCAGACCGGGCAGCAGACTGGTCAATGGCTGCTGGACGCCGACGACTACGGCCAGCTGCCACCCAACGCGCCGGCCGCCCCGCTGCTGGTCGATGTACAGGCCTTCTGCCTGCGCCACCGCCTGCCCGTGCGGCCTGCCGCACCCGTGCGCAAGGAGCTGGACATCTACCGCAGCGCCCGCCACCGCCGCCTGTCGCAGGGACTGCACCGGCTGCGCTACCTGGGCGTGCCCTATGCGCAATGCCTGGCGGGACCGGACTTTGTGGCGGGCACCGGCCTGGCGCGCGTGCGCGAGGTCTGGACGCTGGGCTGGCAGGTCGAGACCACGGTGGCACTCACCGAGGCCATGCGCCACGGCTCCAGCCTGCAAGAGGCCGCTGTCCACCGCGTGCTGGAGCGGCTGTCGCAGACTGCCGACACCGAGCCGGCGCAGCGCGTGCTGGAAGTGCTGGTCATGGGCCTGGACGGCATTGCCCAGCAGGTGCTGGACACCGTGCAGGCCTGGATGGAGCGCAGCCACGACGCCCTGGCCCTGGCCCGCGCCACCGGCTGCCTGGCCCTGGCCTACGAGGCCCGCCATGCGCTGGGCGGCGTGGGCCTGGCGCGCCTGCTGCCGCTGCTGCGGCGCTGCTTTGCCCAGGCCTGCCTGCGCCTGCCCTGGCTGGGCGAGGGCGATGCCGTCCAGCAGGTGCAGGCCCTGGATGCCCTGGCCGATCTGCACGGCATGGTCTGCCGCGCCGTACCCTGGGCCGACGCCGGCCTGTTCCACGATGCCTGTGCCGCCTTGCATGAGGCAGGAGCCGGCAGCACGCCTGCGCGCGTGCGCGGCGCCACCGCCGGCATCCTGAGCATGGCCGGCCGCTGGCAGATTGCGCAGACCGATGCCGCCCTGCGCGCCATGCTGGGCCTGGCGCAGGTCGATGCTGCCGCCATGGGCGAGTACCTGCAGGGCTTTTTGCGCGTGGCCAAGGGCTGGCTGCTCAGCCATCCGCCGCTGCTGCGCCTGCTCAGCGACGGCATTGCGCACTGGCCGCAAGACGCCTTCCTGGCCGGCCTGCCGGCCTTGCGGCTGGCCTTTGCCCAGCTGACCCGTGCCGAACTGCGGCAACTGGCCGGGCGGCTGGCCGGTTTGTCGGGCGCGGCCACGCCACCCGGCGCAACCACGCTGGCCTGCGTGCACCTGCCATCGGACGAGGCCCTGGCGCACAGCCGCGCCTTGGCGGCCCAGGTGGGCCGGCTGCTGCAACCCTGGGGACTGTCATGAGCCGGGAAGATCCGCCAATGCACGAACTGCCAATGCACGAGCCGCCAATGCAGGAACAGGCAATCGATGCCGCCACCCTGCGGCGCTGGCGCCTCATCCTCGGGCCCGAGGCGGCCCAGCCCCTGGCTGCGGCGCAGCCGCTCGATGACGCCGATGCGCGCCGCGACGCGGCACTGGACTATCTCTACCAGCGCGAGCACCGCCTGCGCGAGCAGCCCGACGGTGCAGGCACCGACGCCTGGCAGGGCACGGGCGGGCTGTCCGCGCGCCAGGGCGGCAACGGCGTGCCCGAGCCCCAGGCAGTGCACTGGCTGGGCGAGGTGCGCGACCTGTTCCCGCGCAGCGCCGTGGAAACGCTGCAGCGCGATGCGCTGTCGCGCTACGGGCTGCACGGCCTGCTCGGCGACCCCCAGGTACTGGCCCAGGCCACGCCCAGCATTGAATTGGTGGCCGCGCTGATGGCCGTGCGCGCCAGCCTGCCCGTGCAGGTGCTGGACGAGGCCCGGCGGCTGGTGGCACGCGTGGTGGCGGATCTGCAGGCACGGCTGTCCTCGCGCGTGCACTCGGCCCTGGGGCGGCGGCGCAGGCGCCGCAGTGGCCGGGGCCAGGGGCAGATGAGCGATCTGGACTGGCCGCGCACCCTGCGCCACAACCTGCGCCACTACCAGAGCGAGGAGCAGGTGCTGGTGCTGGAGCGCCTGTTCTTCAGGGAGAGCGAGGCGCAGCGACTGACCTGGGACCTGTGGCTGCTGGTGGACCAGAGCGGCTCCATGTACGAATCCGTCATCCACAGCGCCGTGATGGGCAGCATCTTCGCGCGCGTGCGCGCCCTGCGCACCCATGTGCTGCTGTTCGCCGACGAGGTGGCCGACGTCACCAGCCAGTTGCATGCGCCCGAAGAACTGCTGCTGGGCGCGCAACTGGGCGGAGGCACGAATATCGGTGCCGCCCTGGCGCATGCGGCCGGGCAACTGGCCGCGCCGCGCCGCAGCGTGGTCGTGCTGATCACCGATCTCTACGAAGGCCATGACGAGGCCCGCGTCATCGCCGAGACCGAGCGGCTGATCGCCAGCGGTGCGCGCGTGCTGGTGCTGGCCGCCCTGGATCGCCGCGCCCATCCCGACTACGACCGGGACCTGGCTGCGCAACTGGTGGAACGCGGTGCGCAGATCGGCGCCATGACGCCCGACCATCTGGTGGACTGGCTGGCCCGTGCCATGCAGGCAGGGCGTTCCTCATGATGCAGCAATGGCTGCGCACCCTGGACGATGACGCCATTGCCGACTGGGCCAACAAGGGCCTGCTCAAGCGCGGCGCAAAGGCCCTGGCGACATTGGATGCGGCGGCCTGGGAGCTGGATGCCAGCCATGCCCGGGCCGATATCGAAGGCCATGTCCAGACCCTGGCCGGCGCGGGCTTTGCCACGCTGCAATGCAGCTGCCCCGCCTATGGACCCTGCCACCATCTGTGCGCCTTGCTGCTGGGCCTGCGCGCGCGCCTGGCCAGCGGAGGGGCGGCCGATGAGGCAGCACAGGCCCCTATCGCGCCATGGCTGGAGGGCGATGCCGAGGCCGTGGCGCGGGCCTTCGGCAGCGCTGCCCAGCGCAAGGCCCTGCGCTGGATGGCACAGGGTTTCGATGCCGTGCTGGAAGAGACGCCGGCCGCGCTGGTCGGTGAACTCTCCAATCCCGACGAAGTGACCGTGCGCCTGCCGCGTGCTGGCGGCCTGGCGGCGGCCAGTTGCAGCTGCAAGGCCGCCACCTGCGCGCACCGCGCCCTGGTGGCATTGCAGGCCCGGCGCGCAGCGGGCGCACCCATGCCCGAGCTGCCTGCGCATGCGCTGGAAGCCGGCGCACTGCAGCGTCTGGCGCAGGTGAGGCTCTGGCTGACCGGCTGGGTGCTGCAGGGCCGTGCCGGCATGAGCCCGGCCTTCCTCGACCAGGGCGAGGCACTGTCCACCGAACTGCGCCAGGCCGACCTGCCGCGCCCCGCCAGCGTGCTCAACCTGCTGGTGCGCGCCTTGCGCGACGAGCGCGCGGGCCGTGCCGGCGCGGCCGAGCGCGTGGCGCCCCTGCTGGCCGCGCTGTGGATGCTGCTGCGCGGCCTGGCCCAGCAACCCCTGCCGCGGCCCCTGCAGGAGCTGGCTGGCGTGCATAGGCGCAGCTACCGGCGCGTGCAAGGCCTGTGCCTGCATGCCGTGGCGGCCGAGCTGTGGCTGGCGCGCGGAGGGCAGCGCGGTTTTTCGGTGCACTTGCAGGATGCGGCCAGCGGCCGGTTCCTGACCTGGTCGGCATCGCGCGCTGAGGGCTTTGATCCGCAATGGGAGCCTGCCCAGGCGCTGGAATCGGAAACCCTGGGCGGCCTCACGGCAAGGCAGCTGCTGCAAGGTCCTCATGTGCTGGTGGACGGCTGGGTCAGCGACGACGGCCGCCTTTCGGCGCGGGATGCCACCCGGCTGGTGGCGGCCCAGGCGGCCGGCCCCTTGCCGGGGGCCGACGACCCCCAGGTCCTGCTGCGTCGCCATCTGCAGGAGCTGCATGCCGACCCCTGGCGCCAGCAGCCGCCCCTTTGGGCGCGATGGAAGGTGAGCGGCAGCGGCCTGCCGCAGACTGACTTGCTGCTGCAGCGCTGGACGATGGAGCTGCAACCGCAGCTGCCAACCTCCGGCGCCGTCATATGCCTGGCCGGCGATCTGCACGGCATGCACGGCAGGGCGGGCGAGGCCCTGCGCCGGGAGCTGGCGTGCGGCCGGGTGCTGCAGGAGGTCTTTGGCCGCGTGGAATTCGTGGCCGGGCGATTGCAGATGGCCGTGGCATCGGTGCGCTGGCGGGACAGTACGGACTGGCACCATCCCAGCACGGCCTGGAAGCCGCCGCCAGCGCAGGGCAGCAGGGAGAAACAGCCATGAGCACGGCACCGAACGAAAACGCCGAGGCGCCGCTGCGCCATTGGCTGGCACAGGGCCAGGTCTGGCTGGCCGATATGCAGGCCGCAGGCCTGGTGGGTGCCGGCGCACCGCTGCTGGCCGCAGGCCGGGCCTGGGCCGATCAGGCCGCACTGCTGGGCTGGTCCGCCCTGGCACGGCAGATGGACAGCGTGCTGGACCCGCAGCTCGCGCCGGTGGAGCGCGCGGCCGCCCTGCTCGATATCGCGGTCTGGGTCATGACCGCGCAGCGGCTGCAGGCCGCTGCGGATCAGTCCTTGCCCTGAAAAAAGCCATTGAGCTCGGCGCCCGGCGTGGCCTGGGCGAACGCGTCGAAGCGCCCCGTCTCGGCAATGGAGCGCGCCGCATGCAGAAAGCCGCCCCAGGCTGCGCGCGCCAGTGCGCCGCCCACGCTGATGCGGCGCACGCCCATGGCCTCGGCATCCTGCAGGCTCCATTCGCTGGCCCCTCCGATCAGCAGATTCACCGGCTTGGGTGCCACGGCCGCCACCACGGCGCGGATCTGCTCGGCGCTGCGGATGCCGGGTGCGTACAGGCAGTCCGCGCCGGCCTCGGCATAGGCCTTGAGCCGGGCAATGGTGTCGTCCAGATCGGGTCGGCCCACGAAGAAATTCTCCGCACGCCCGACCAGCAAGGTGCTGCCGCCTGCCTCGTCGATGGCAGCGCGGGCGGCGCGCAGCCGGGCCACGGCGTCCTCGATGCTGCGCAAGGGGTTGGCCGCATCGCCTGTCGAATCCTCGATGGACAGCCCTGCCACGCCGGTGTCCAAGGCCATGCGAACGCTCTCTGCCACCTCCTGCGGACCCAGGCCGAAGCCGCTTTCAAAGTCCGCGTTCACGGGCAGGTCGGTGGCCGCGACCAGGGTGCGCAGATGCGCCAGGGTCATGTCGCGCGAGATGGCGCCATCGGGCCGGCCCAGCGACCATGCATGGCCCGAGCTGGTGCTGGCCAGCGCCTTGAAGCCCAGGCCCTGCAGCATGCGGGCGCTGCCGGCGTCCCATGGATTGGGCAGTACAAAGCAGCCCTGGCGGTGCAGGGCCCGGAAGCTGGCACGTTTTTGTTCGGTGGTAGGGGTCATGGAACACTCCGTTTTGACTCTTGAGAAACTCAAGCATCGATTCTCCAAGGCCTGTGAACGCTATCCACCGCCACAGGCTGAATGGCTGCTGGACCTGCCGAGGCACCAACTTCTGCGCATCTTCCTGCATCACTGCCTGGGTTGCATCTTGACGGGCTACCGTTCGTCAGTTCGATTCGCCCCAGCACACATTGCGTTACGATGCCGCGGCTCTCAAATGAAAGCCGTCCTGGGCGAGTGTGTCGCAACGCCTTGGCTGCTATCGGAGGGACGGCTTCACCACGGCATTCTTTTGCCCAGATCATTCGACATGCAGACTCCGACCTCAGCCCTGCCGAGCACCACCTTCACCACCGAGCAGTGCCTGGAGGCGGACAGGTTCGACGCTTGGCGCAGCGGCATCTCTGTACTGTTCGATGTGACCCCGCTGGAACGCGGTACGGTGCGCGGCGGCTTCCACGCCTCGGTAGATGCAGTCCACTTGGGACAATTGCTTTTGGGAGACCTGCGCTTCGGTGCACAGCGCTTCTCGCGCGGACATGCACGCGCGGCCCATGACGGGCTGGACCACTATCTGGTGCAGTGGTACCGGGGAGGCGGCTTCACAGGGCGCTGTGACGATGGTCACGAGCTGACGGTGCAAGCAGGTGATGTGGTCTTCTTCGACATGGCTCGCTGCCAGCATACCGTTGCGGACGACTCCCATGTGCTCTCGTTGATCGTGCCCCGCAGCCTTGGCGACCAGGCAATGGGTGCATCGAGTTCAGGCTTGCACGGAACCGTGTTGACCCGCAGCAGCATCTTCGCCGGGCTATTGGCAGATCATCTTTGCGCTCTGCAGCGACGCCTGCCTTCCATCGGCCTGGAGCAGGCTGACGACATAGTGCATGCCACTACCCAGATGCTGGCGGCCTGCCTGCGCCCCAGTCTACGGACGGTGGCCGAGGCTCGGACTGAATTGCAGGCAGCAATGCTGGACCGTATCAAGCGCCATATCGCGCGAAACCTGGCCGCTCCCCTCTCGCCCGAGCTGCTTTGCCGGTGCTTCGGCATCTCACGTCACCGGCTCTATCACCTTTTCGAACCTTTGGGGGGTGTGATGCGCTATGTGCAGCAGCGACGGTTGCAAGAGGCCTTCCATGCCCTGTCAAACCCTGCCTACCGACGCCTGCGTGTCGCCGAGGTGGCCGCGCGCCTGGGCTTTGCCAGTGAGGCCCACTTCAGCCGCGCATTCCGGGCCAAATTCGGCCACACACCCAGCGACATACGCGCCATGGCGAATTCCACACGCGCGGCATGCATCAAGCCTCCTTCCGGGACCACTCCCGCCACCGTGGAGTATGCGGACTGGCTGCTTGGGCTCATGGCCTGATCGCCGGATGGATGGTCTTGCCCCAGGCTGACGCTCGGTCGAAAACGTCAGGGGCTTCTGCATGCAGGATGCTCTGTGTGCAACTGCACCTGGTCTCCCTGGCCTCTGAAAGCCTTTTCATGCTTGCATCAGGAGGAAAGATTTCCGTGTCCCTAGTCTCCAGGGTGGACACCCGGCCTATGCACGAGCAGGTGCACGCAGTCGAACCCTGAAGCCTTCAGCGATGCTGTAGCGAGGGATGCCCTGACCCTCGTACTGCCGCATCAGGCAAAGAAAGCGGTGCTTGAGCTGCATGGCCGCGCTGAACTCTTCCCAGGCGATCAACGCGCAGGGTGAATCACCATAGGTGCTGCAGATTCGTACCTGGCGTCGGTCCGGCTCCATCTGCGCCCAGCCGTCCTCCCGCAGGCTGACGGGGCACACCTGCGGATTGCGCAAATCCAGCAGATCGGTGAGATAGGGCAGCTCCAGGTCGTTGAGCCAGTAGCAGTTGAAGAAGTGGTGCATGACGCCCAGTGCGTCGGGCGAGCCACAGGCTTCGAGATTCATGTGCATGCGTACGTAGGAATCGCAGAGGCGCATGCTTTGCACGCGCAAGCCGCTCAGCCGGATTTCTGCGTTGGTGCTCTCGCAAGAGACGGTGTCTTGCATGCTGTCTGCCGAGGTTGGATGGAACGTTGCTTGCGACTGTAGCCCGCTTGGCTCGGATTTGTCGCACAAATCGCCGCGCCCACGCCCGTAGCCAGCCCGAAGACCACCGCCGCGGCGACGCCCTGCCGGCTGCCGATGTCGTCCCCCTGGGCAGCGTGGGCACCCCGAGGTACCGAGGCAGACCTCGAACTGGATCGACGGCAAGGACAGAGAGCAATTTCTGATCGAAACAGCCAAAAGTTAGGCAACGGACTGCCGATACACCAAGCAGGCAGGTGCGCGCCAAGTCTAGGCGGCACCTCAAGCCCTTGGGCGCGCACGCGCCAGGGGCTTTTTTCTTTCAGCACGGTACTGTGCGCCTGGGATCAAGGAATCGGGTCAATTCGGCTTCGTATAGAAGCTGTGACCATTTTCAAGACAGGCCTTTGCGTCAAGCGGCTCCAGATTGGAGCGGCAGATGCCGACCACGGTGCGCGTATTGCTCAGCGTATTTCCCGCAGTGTCCCACCCGGACCAGTTGAAGCGCCCAGTCAAGACCCCATACTCGTCTACTTGCAGGTTCTCAACCTTGTAGGAATGGACATTCGGTCGAGTAGACGGGTCCTTGCAGGTCACGGACCCGGCGGAGTTGACAGACTGCCCCGAGACTTCGAGTCCACCTTCGTAAAAGCATGAACCGCCGTTGACCAACTCTTCTTCCATCCGAAAGATGCCATCCTTTGCGTAGATGTGGATCGTCCCAGGGGTCACCTTTCTGACCATTTCCTCCGCGGTGGAATAGCTGAAAGATTTTGTGTGAAGGCGGCTCAAGTGGTCTTCAAAGCGAAATCTCTTCATCAGTTGAGTGGCTTCGCCGGGGAGCGTGATGGACGCCGATGTCTCAGTGTCGAAGACGATGCGAACAGGGCCCACGACTTGTGCAACTTCGCCGTTCTGCGCCGGACCTCCCAGCACGCGACCGCCCTGGTATTCGGCCAGCTCCCCCTCGAAGATCTTCTCGTCCTTCAACCGGCCTGCCGCTTGCAGGAAGAGTGCCGACCCGTCCGTCCTATAGCCATAATAGGTGACGATGACGTTCAGCCCGCTTTGCCTGTCGATCTGAATGCCGCGTCCTGGCTTGCCGTTCAGCTCCCCGTCAATCGTCCACATACCTGAATCAGGCAGGGCCGCCATTGCCGGCGCAGCCAGGCAGGATACGAGCGCAGAGAACACAGCACTACGGGCAAAACGATTCATAACGACTCCATTGATGTTTGAACTGCAAAAAACCGATTAACTATAACTGGCAATCATGTGACTGCGATATTCCAATTCAAGTCAAGTTTTGGATTCAATTTGGGTAATCTATTTGCTCACTAACTCTTGCATCAAGAGGCAGGCAACCCGCCCCGAAGCCCGAACGGTGCAGGCAACTCGGGCTTTTGATGTTCTGAATTCCCAATCCATGGCGACAAAGCACGTCATTTCCGTATCTGGCGGCAAGGACAGCACAGCCGTGCTGCTGCTCGCCATGGAGCGCTGCCCATCCTGCAGCATGGTCCCGGTCTTCTGCGACACCGACAACGAGCATCAAGCTGTCTAGGACGACTTGGCCTGTCCGGAACAAGGCGAGGGCAAGGACGGCAACAAGCGCTGGAGCCACGGCGCCAAATACATCAAGGGCTCCTTGGGCCCCGCGACGGACAGCGGCGGCGGCCAAAACCTCGCCTCTGCTTTCATGGTCCAGGCCAACGGCGGGTTCAACAGCACGCCGGCCCGCGACCTGCGCGACCCCATGAACACGACCACCACGCGCGACCGCCTGGCGTTCGCGACCGTGTGGCTCAAGGGCGAGCCTTGGGAGGATCGTGGCTATCACGTTGCGCATGCTGGTGCCGCGCGAACTCCATAACGCCCAAGACTTTCCTCCTGGCTACCTCATCGACCGTACCGTCCCCTGGCAAGCCCCTGACGAAGACCGCCCAGGTTCGTATGCTCGACCACTCCGTGAGTCCCGTGCCCACGCAGCAAGCTGCTTGAAAGAACGCGGACCGAATGGCACTAGAATCTCTTCCAGAGTCATGGCGTAGGTTTTATTGCCAACGGCGTAGGGAGCAAAAACCTACGCCAGAACCTACGCCAAGTTCGTAAGTGAAGATGGATTCGCTGGGTGCCAAGTTGAGGTTCTGCGGCAAGCGCGCCGTGAAATTTCCAAGAAATGCAAGCCCTTGGCGAAGAAATGCATGATTCGACAATGGCTTGGCCAAGGCGGGCGTCGTTCAATGGCAGGACCTGAGCTTCCCAAGCTCAAGACGTGGGTTCGATTCCCATCGCCCGCTCCAGATAGACATCCCTACTGACGTCGGTTCTGGTGCACAAACAGAATGCGGCTTGAGAGTGGCCAATCTGGCTAAAGCGATTGAGCAAGCCGACGTGGACATGCAGTTCCACAAGCTGGCAGTCGAACATGCGTACGGTCACCATTTCGCCCGGCCGCTTAAAGCAAGTTCTTCTTCGCCTCCACAACGCTGCGCCGTTGGCAGTCGCGCCATTTCTTCCATATCGTTCGACCCGAGCGCTTGCGCATCGCCTCTTGATGGTGCGCCGAGCTCGAACTCGAATTCTTAGGCTGCCCGCGCCGAGCGGGCTTCGTCGTTTCAATGGTGCACTTGACAAAGCTGTAGGGTGCAAGCGCGCTGCCAGGCTTCCGACGGATTCCTGGGCTGGCTACACTTTTCTTTCCACAGAGAAGGGAAGTCATGGGCACAGATATCTACGTTTCGACGCTGACCGCCGATTTGGAGCAGCAGTTCATCGACGCGGTCGGACAGAGCCGCAAACTGCACGCTCCATGGGTTTCGCCGCCCAGCACGGCACAGGAGTTCCAGGGCTACCTGGCTCGCGTGCAGGAGCCGTCGGGTGCGGCATTTGTGATCTGGGAGTGGTGCAGCGATGGTTTTGCCGGGGTCGTGCAGATCACGAACATCCTGATGGACCCGTTCCGCTCTGCCCATATCGACTTCTTTGCATTCTCGGGCTTCGAAGGGAAGGGCCTGATGAAGGAGGGCCTCGCGCATGTCGTGAAGCAGGTCTTCAGGACTTCGAAGCTGCATCGGCTGGAAGCCAACATTCAGCCTGAGAACAAGGCAGCCATAGCACTGGTGAAGTCCTGTGGTTTCAAGTTGGAGGGGTTGTCGCCCGCATTCATGAAGGTCGGTGGTCGCTGGCGAGATCACGAACGCTGGGCGCTTTTGTCGGCGTAGTCGCTGCCCGGATCCGTCAGCGCCTGAGGGTTCTCCATGAACTGGTCTCGCAAAGGACGCAGCACCTTGTCATCCTGGGAAGTGACGAGACGTCGAAGAAGGTGAAGCACACCGAGGTGCAGACAAGCCCTAACAGTGGGCTTGTTCTTGCCTGACGTCTCCCCCGAAAACAGCTGGACAGCGTCCGGAACTACAGGGGCGAGATCTGCGGCGCGACAAACGCAAAAAAGCCGCATAGGTGCTGAGATGACAGGCGAAGGCGCTCGTTACAATGGAACTCCATGGTTCACTGCACTCTCACCACTATCACCTCCACGACCGCTTCCTGCGGATCGTGTGAAGTGCCGTGAGTCTCAGTTGAACCACTTCCCAGGCCCGCCAGCGATGGACAGGGCCCTTTTTTTTGCCCTTGCGTCGCCGGCACCACGCAAGGAGTTGTTCTCATGTTTGCTCTGTTAGTCCTCGATGTTCAGGTCGGCCTGGTCCGAGGCCCTGAACCCATGTGGCGCTGCACCGAGGTGCTGGACACCATCAATACCTTGATGGCACAGGCCCGCCGTGCGGGAGCGCCAATTTTTCTGGCTCGTCACATCGGTCCCGTGGGAACGCCCATTGGCCCAGGCAGCCCACTGACCCAACTCGCACCCGAACTGCAACTGGACGGCAGTGAGGTTGTGTTCGAAAAACACCGCCCAAGCGCCTTTGCAGGCACCGATCTGTTGCAGCAGCTTCAAGCACGCAACGTGACCGGCCTGGTCATCACCGGCATGAAGACTCAGTACTGCGTGGACACCAATTGCCGGGTCGCTCGCGATCTGGGCCTTGATGCCGTCCTTATTGCGGATGGACATACTTGTGCCGACACCCCCCAGCTTGCAGCGCAGAAGATTGTGGAACACCACAACGCGACGCTGGAAGGGGCGTTTTGCGCGGTCATGCCCGCAAACGCCTGGGATTTCTCGGCACCGGTTCACACCTGATCTGCGGAGTCCGCCCATATTGAGGCACACGCGAGCGATTGCAGCGCCATTCGTCTTTCAGACCACCGGGCCATGGGCCAATGCCGACGGCCTGGTCCTGCCTTGCGCTGATTCCCTGACCTGTGCTTGTCCGACAAGGGCGTGCCTGGGCGGCACCCATGCTTGAGGCCATGAACACACCTCCTCCCAACACCCCTGGCCAAGTGCCCACGTCGTCGTCCCGCAACCGGTTCGCCACCAAGCGGACCATGTACATCGCCGCAGCCGTCGTGGCCGTGGCGCTGATGATGGTGTTTGCGCCCTGGTAGGCGCGATCCACTGTCATGGTCCCGCCCATGCCCGAAAGGGCATGAGAAAGCCCGCCATTTGGCGGGCTGTCGTTTTGGGGAATCGCTTGCCTCAGTGCGCAGGGTGCGCCGTGGGTGCTTGCGCCGTGGGGAGTCGGGCCAGCTTCTGCGAGCAATCGCTGCACACGTGCCACGCATGGAATTGGCGGGCGCCTGTGGCGGGCTTTTCCTGTTCGCACTGCATGCAGAAGACGGCGGGGGCCAGGTCCAGGAGCCGGATCGGCTCTCTGCCTTTCTTGGGACTACGCATAGCTCTCCTTCAAAGTGTTGCTCCTCGGTATCCATTGGGCGCCGGGTTGGAAAAGGCGGTCGTCAGCGGGCGCGCCAAGGCGCAGCAGAAGCCGGCGCCATCGAGGGTGCGGGTTCAACTTACAGCCAGGCCGTCTCACGGTTGTGACTTTTGCATGACCGTGTGGGGAAGGCGCCGCAGCTGTTTGACAGCGTGCTTCGGGCAACCCTAGAATTTTTGCTTCCATTCCTGCGACCATTGCGAGCCTGACATGAACCTGTGACGCCTTCGGACCTTCGTCCGACCCATCCCCCGAAGCCCTTTGCCGGCCGACGGCGGACGCCTGCGTCACCTCCTGCCTGTTCGTTGATTGCTCTGCGTTTCCTGAACGCAACCCGGCGTCGCCGTGCGGCCTCCTTTCGGAATTTTTGAAAGAGTGCCCATGACGGAATCCATCGATATCCTTGCCCACAACACGGCCGCCTGGAACCAGCAGGCTGCCAAGTCCTGCGACTGGTCGCGCCCGGTCGACAGCGCCGAAATAGCACGGGCCCGCGCCGGAAGCTGGCAGGCGCGGCTCACGCCAGGCCCCTTGCCTGCCGGCTGGCTGGATAATGTACGCGGCCTGCGCATCCTCTGCCTTGCCAGCGGCGGCGGCCAGCAGGCGCCCATTCTTGCGGCAGCGGGCGCCCAGGTCACCGTCTTCGACGCCTCAGCCGGCCAGCTTGCGCAGGACTGGCATGTGGCCGAGCGCGAAGGCCTTGCGCTGACCTGCGTGCAGGGCGATATGCGCGATCTGGGGGTCTTTGCAGACGCCAGCTTTGATGTGATCTTTCACCCCATCTCCAACCTCTACGTGCCCGATGTGCGGCCCGTGTGGCGTGAATGCGCGCGGGTGCTGACGACGGGCGGGCGTCTTCTGTCCAGCTTCTGGAATCCGGTGGTCTTCGTGGAGGACCGTGATCCTGCATTGCGCGAGCAAGGACTCGTGCGGCCCGCCTGGCGCCTGCCGTATTCTGATGTGACGGATTTGCCGCCCGAGGCGATTGCGGCCAAGCGCGAGCGCAACGAGGCCCTGGTGTTCGGCCATACGCTGGCCGATCAGATCGGGGGGCAGTTGGATGCGGGGCTTGTGCTGACGGGCTTCCACGAGGACTGGCAGCCCCACGCCCGTTTTGTGATCGAGAAGTTCGTGCCGACCTTCATTGCGACATGTTCGATGAAGGTCTGAACGCGCTACCTACGGCCTGGACCGCCCTTGCCGCGCTCAGGTGCGCAAGGCCGGTATCCAGGTCTGTTGCTGGGCGGGTTCTGCCACGGGCTGCGCCGGTTGCGGTCGGGGAGCAGGGCCTTTGGCCTGGGGCGATGGCTGGGCCTGCCGCACCTGCTCGGCGCCGGACTTGGCCAGCAGCAGCATCACGGCCATGCAGATCAACGTCAGCAAGAGCACCACGCAGATGGGGCCCAGATCCACGGAGGCGATGTCCAGCCCCTTCAGCGACTGCCAGCGTTCTGAGCGTATTTCCAGCGGTTCTTCGGGATCGGCCATGACACCTCCACTGCGTTGAGTGTGCCTCCATGCTAGGCGCAAGTGAGCATGCAAACAATATGGGAACTTCGCCAGGATGCGAGGGTATACCGCAGGCAGCTACTTGACCCACATCAATTGCGCCGCCACGGCCAGGGCGATGGCCAGCAGCACCAGCAGCACCAGCCTTGCCACGATGGTGACCGCCTCGCGGCGCGCTGCTTTGCGGGTGTTGCGCGGACGAGGTGGGGTAGGCGGCGGCTCTGTGGCATCCAGGGCTGCAATTCTTTCCAGCCAGTCCTGGGTTGTTGGCAGGGCAGTGGCGGGCGGTGACGAGGACGGGGACGAACCGGGCTTGCCGCGGTTCATGGCTCCAGCTCCTGCCGCATCTCTTCCAGCACCTCCAAGGCGCCCTGGATCATGGCCTGCCTGTGCTCCAGCGCAGCCTTCTGGGTCTGCAGCCGTTCCAGCTGCTCGGCTACCTGCGCCTCGTCGGCCCGCAGCTTCTTCAGCCGCTCCTGTATGGCCTCCATTTCCGGGGCGCTCATCTGCCAATCCTCCAGCATGCGAAGGGCGTGGCACGTGGCCCGGTCCCTTCTCACAATTCACACGATGCCGGCAATTATCTGTGCGTCTTAGCGACTGGCTATGAATGAATTGATATAGATTGTCATCGGCTGGCGCAGAAGGGGGCCGAAAGCTTGCCGCTGCACGCGCACGGTGCTGCGCAGAGCAGAGCAGCGCAGTTCAATGCGCGAGGAATTTGAGAAAGATCCGCCCCTGCCGCGTTCTGACCTCGGTCCCTTCTATAAAGCCCATCAGTCTGGCCGAGCCGTCCATGGAGTACAGCGCCGGCCCATCGATGCGGTAGATGAGCCTGGTCCCGCACCGGACGAATTCATCGCCTTCGACACGCCCGATTTCGTGTCCGCGCCCATCAAGCACAGTCCACGAGCGTCCTGCAATCATGGCCTCACCCGGCGGTTGCCGGTCTCCAAGTAAAAGCGTCAATCTAAGGAACGCTGGGCGTCTGAGTCTGAGCGAATCTGAGCAGGTGTGTAAAGCCGGGCCACCGATGCCTCGGGTGGCACCCTGCGCGAATTCGTGCGCGCCCGGCCCAAGCCGCATCACGCCGGCCAAAAGAAGCTGGCTGCGGTCTAGGGGCACTGCGCGCTTGGGCGCTTGAGTGGTGCGCAGGCAAGTAGAATTGTTTCATATCAAAGACATGCTGCTCTGAAAGTTGCAGCGACCGGGCCCGCTTGGCGGGCCTTGTGCATGGGGCGCCGTCCCGCAGCCTGTATCTGGGTGCATGTCCTGATTCTCTGTGGGCCCGGCCTGCGATCCAATCTCGCGCATGGGGCTGAGCCTTCTCGTCAAATTGCTCTCATTTATGAAGTTCTGCTGTCGCCAACCGGATGCGCCTGTGGCATTGCCTTGCGGCTTGCCTGGGGTCGGTTCCGTCCGGTGGACGCTGCGCTGCGGAGGGCGGAGGTGAACGAGCAGGCGCTGTACGATCTGGCCCCCGTTCTGGAGCTGATGCTGCTGGGCCTGTTGCTGGCGCTGGGACCCTTGGCCTGGGTGTGGCTGCGCAACCGCAACGGTGGCTCGCTCAAGC
The DNA here is from genome assembly GCF_043104185.1 of Delftia sp. WSY_22. Taxonomy (NCBI): domain Bacteria; kingdom Pseudomonadati; phylum Pseudomonadota; class Betaproteobacteria; order Burkholderiales; family Comamonadaceae; genus Delftia; species Delftia sp. WSY_22. The sequence goes on along the minus strand of NZ_JBICKN010000018.1, from coordinate 174,440 downwards.
GGCTGCAGGCACTGTCGGTGCTGACGCTGTTCCTGACTTTCGACCTGGTGCTGTTCGGCGCCTTTACGCGTTTGACCGATTCCGGCCTGGGCTGCCCTGACTGGCCGGGCTGCTATGGCAGCGCCAGCCCCATGGGCGCCCGCGCGCAGATTGCCGAGGCGCAGGCCGCCATGCCCACCGGGCCGGTGACGCATGGCAAGGCATGGATAGAGATGGTCCACCGCTATCTGGCCACCACCGTGGGCGTGCTCATCATCGCCATGACCATCATGGCCTGGCGGCGTGTGCGCCGCCAGGGCAGGGCGGGCGCCGAAGGCGTGGAAGGCGCACGGCGGGGGGCCATGAGCCCCTGGTGGCCCACGCTGGCGCTGTTCTGGGTCTGCCTGCAGGGTGCCTTTGGCGCCTGGACCGTGACCATGAAGCTGTTTCCGGCCATCGTGACCCTGCACCTGCTGGGCGGCACGGGCCTGCTGGCCTTGCTGTGCGTGCCCGCCGTGGGGCTGAGCCGGGCGGCTCGCCAGCAGCAGGCAACGGTGATTTCCCCGGGCCTGCGTGCTCTGCTGTGGCTGGGCCTGGGCTTGCTGGTGCTGCAGGTGGCACTGGGTGGCTGGGTCAGCACCAACTATGCGGTGCTGGCCTGCAGCAGTTTTCCGACCTGCCAGGGCAGTTGGTGGCCGGCCATGGATTTTTCGCAGGCGCTGCAGATCTGGCGTCCGCTGGGCCTGCTGCAGGACGGCAGCAACATCAGCCTTGCGGGCCTCACGGCCATCCACTATCTGCACCGCCTTGCGGCCTATGTGGTGGTGGCCGCGCTTGCCGGGCTGTGGTGGCGGTTGGGCGAGGCGCCTGCCCTGGCGCCGCAGCGCCGCGTGCTGGCTGCGTTTTTGGTGTTGCAGGTGCTGACAGGCCTGTCGAACGTGGTGCTGGACTGGCCGCTGGTGGCCGCGGTGCTGCATACGGGTGGCGCAGCCGCGCTGGTGACCGTGATTGTTTGGTGCCTGGCGGCCAGTCGCCCGGGCACGCTGCGGGCCGGGTTGCCGGTTGCCCGTGGAGAGATTGCATGAGTAAACAAGCTTCCCTGAGTGTCGAGTCCTCACGCTGGACGCAGTTCTATGCCCTGACCAAGCCCCGCGTGGTGCAGTTGATCGTGTTCTGCGCGCTGATCGGCATGGTGCTGGCCGTGCCGGGCTGGCCCAACGCCGACCAGTGGCTGCACATGGCGCTGGCCTGCCTGGGCATCTGGCTGGTGGCGGGCGCAGCAGCGGCCTTCAACTGCCTGGTGGAGCGCCATATCGATGCGCGCATGAAGCGCACCTCCTGGCGGCCCACGGCGCGCGGGGAGCTGACCAGCCAGCAGGCCCTGGCCTTCTCGGCCATCCTGTGCACGCTGGGTGCGCTGGTGCTGCTGCTGTGCACCAATCCGCTGACCATGTGGCTGACGCTGGCCACCTTCGTGGGCTATGCCGTGATCTACACGGTGATCCTCAAGCCCGCCACGCCGCAGAACATCGTGATCGGCGGCGCCTCCGGCGCCATGCCGCCCGTGCTGGGCTGGGCCGCGATGACGGGCCAGGTCGGACCCGAGGCGCTGATCCTGTTTCTCATCATCTTCCTGTGGACGCCTCCGCATTTCTGGGCGCTGGCGCTGTACCGCGTGGAGGACTACCGCCAGTCGGGCCTGCCGATGCTGCCCGTCACGCATGGCAGCGAGTACACGCGGCTGCAGATCCTGCTGTACACGGTGATCCTGTTCGCAGCCTGCATGCTGCCCTTCATGTACGGCATGAGCTCCTGGCTGTACCTGGTGGTGGCCGTGGTGTTGAGCGTGGGCTTTTGCGGCTATGCCTTCGCGCTGTGGCGCAATTACTCGGACGAGCTGTCGCGCAGGACTTTCCGCTTCTCGCTGGTGCATCTGAGCGTGCTGTTCCTGGCACTGCTGATCGATCACTACCTCTGGCTGGGCTGATGGCCTGAGGGCCATGGCCGCGCAATGACAAACCGGGCCCTTGAGGCCCGGTTTGTCTTGGTGCCTGCCGTCTTACTTGATCTGCCGCTTTTCCAGCTTGCGCGCCAGCGTGCGCCGGTGCATGCCCAGGCGGCGTGCGGCCTCGGAGATGTTGAAGTCGCTCTCGGCCAGGGTTTCGTGGATGTGTTCCCACTCCAGTGTCTTGATGGAAGTGGGGTTGCGCGACAGCTCCACGTCGGTGCGGCCTTCGAGGCGGCCGAAGGCGGCCTCGATGTCGTCGGTGTTGGACGGCTTGGCCAGGTAGTGGCAGGCGCCGAGCTTGACGGCCTCCACGGCCGTGGCAATGCTGGCATAGCCGGTGAGCACGACGATCAGCGCCTCGGGGTTGTGCTGGTGCAGCATCTGCACGCAGCTCAGGCCCGAGGCATTGCCGGCCAGCTTGAGGTCCATGACGGCGTATTGCGGCGAATGCGTCTGCAGCAGCTCGCGCACTTCCTCGGCGCTGGCGGCCTGCAGCACGCGGTAGCCGCGCCGCTCGAACGATCGCGTCAGCGTGCGTGCAAACGTTGCATCGTCTTCAACCAGCAGCAGGAGGCGGGAGCTGTCCATGGGCAATTCGGGTTCCTGTGGGCGCCGCTTCAGGCGCCGGGTTCAATGGCAATCGATGACAGGGGCAGGCGGATCTCCACCTCGCTGCCCCTGGGCGGGGTGTTCCTCACCTGAACGCGTCCGCCCAGCGAGCGCGCCACGTTGAGCACCAGGAACAGGCCCAGTCCGCGGCCCGGGCGCTCCGTCTTGGTGGAGATATGGCGCTGGCCCAGCTGCTCCAGCACGGCAGGTGCAAAGCCGGGACCCTTGTCGCGCACGGTGATGCACAGCATGCCGGTGCGCACGGACAGGTGCAGCGCCACATGGCCGGGAGATGCCTCGGCGGCATTGTCGAGCACATTGCAAACCATTTGCTGCAACGCGGTATCCGAAAGAATGGGGAAGTCCTCTTCGGCCTGGACATAGTCGAAACGCTCCACCGCATGGCGTGACTGCCATTGGGCGACCACTCCATCCATGAAGGCATGCAAGGTCGTGGCCTGGGGCGCGTCGGCGCGGGTTTCGCCGGCGGACATGAGCACGCTGGAGACGATGGATTTGCAGCGCAGCAGCTGCTGCTGCATCTCCTGCAGGTCGGCGAGCAGATCGGGATCTTGCGTGATGACGGGCATGCGCTGCCAGTCGCCCAGGATGACGGACATGGTCGACAGCGGCGTGCCCAGCTCGTGCGCCGCGCCCGTGGCCAGCAGGCCCATGCGCACGATGTGCTCTTCCTCGCTGGCGCGCTGGCGCATGTTGGCCAGCCGCGCGTCGCGCCGTCGCAGGTTGGAGACGATGCGGCGCAGGAAGACCACCAGCAGCACTGTGGTCAGCCCGAAGCTGATCAGGATGCCGCTCACGTACAGGCCGGGCAGCCCGTCCGGCCCCGCCGCGCCAATGGGCAGGGGCCAGTGCACGATGGCCAGCACCAGGGTGCACAGCGATGTGCTGGCGACGATGATCCAGGCGTGCACGGGCCTGAGCAGCACGGCGCCCAGAATGCCCTGCAGCAGGAACAGGTAGATGAAGGGATTGCTGGCGCCGCCGCTCAGATACAGCTGTATGGCCAGGGCGAGCACGTCGGCCAGCAGGGCCAGGAACAGGTTGCGCGCCGAGATCTGGCGGCGGTGGCTGCGGTACCAGTAGATGTAGCCAAGATTGGTGAAGACGCTGGCCATCAGCACCAGGGCCATGGCCGGCAGCGGCAGGTTGATGCCGAAGCCGTAGTGCACCAGGGAGATGGTGATCACCTGCCCGACCACGGCAAACCAGCGCAGCTGTATCAGCAGCTGCATGTTCTGGCGTTCGGTGGTGCGCTCGACGCGGAACAGGGACTCTGAAGGCGAATTCACGCGGGCGATTGTGCGCTACCGCAGGCAGCCGTGGCGCGGCAGGGTCTTGTAGAGGACTGAAGAAAAAGGGCCACCGATGTCATCGATGGCCCCATTGCCTGCGCAAGGCGGTTCTATGGCTTGCCGGCCGGCTGCTGGTCATTGCGCCTGACCAGCCAGGCGGCACCGACCACCATCAGCGCCAATCCGTACCAGGTCAGTGCGTAGACCATGTGGCTGTTGGGAAAGCGGATCACGGTCATGCCCGGGCGCGGCCAGGTGCCGTCCGCCACGGGCTGGCCGGGCAGGCCGGCGTCGATGAAATAGGGCGCTGCCTTGCCAAGGCCCTGGGCCTGTGCAATGGCCGCCACATCGCGCGAGAACCAGCGCTGCTGAGCAGGATCGTTCTCGCGCAGAAAACCGCCGCGCGGCTCGCTGATGCGCAGCAGGCCGGACACCGTTACCTGGTCCTGGGATGCCTGCCCGGGCTGCGCCTGCCAGCGTGCGCGCTGCTCCGTGGGGATGAAGCCCCGGTTGACCAGCACCTGGCTGCCATCGTCCAGCTGCAGCGGCGTCAGCACCCAGAAGCCTGCTCCCAGCTCGGTCACGGCCTGGGTCAGCACGGTCTTGCCTGTCAGCCATTGGCCGCTGGCCTGCACGGCGCGGTATTCATGGTCTGCGGCCGTGATCTGCGGCCATTCGGCGGGCGGGGGCAGGGCAGCGGGCGCGGCGTGCACGCGCTGCTCCACGCGCTCTATGAGATCCAGCTTCCAGGCGCGGCGCTGCACCTGCCAGCTGCCCAGGAAGATGAAGCCCAAAAACAAGGCGATGCCCACCGAGATGAGCATCGCCTGAGCGAGTGGGCCGCGCCGGCGCGATGCGCCTGCGCGGCTGGAGGGCCCGGAGTTTCCGGATGCGGTCAAGGCGTGACCACGGCCGGTGCCGTCTGCGCCGCAGGATCGGTCGGCATGGTGTGCTGGGGCATCATGTTGGTGTTCATGTGGAACATGACCCACAGCGTGCCTGCGATGCCGATGGCCACGAAGACCACGGTGAAGATGGTGGACAGCAGGGTCCAGCCGCCTTCGATCTTGCCGTTCATGTGCAGGAAGAAGACCATGTGGACCAGGATCTGCACCACGGCGAAGCCGCCGAGCACCATCACGGCCGTCGAGCGGTCAGAGATGATGTTGCCCATCACCAGCCAGAACGGGATGGCCGTCAGGATGATCGAGAGCACGAAGCCCCACATGTAGCCCGAGAACGTGCTGTGCGGGCCGGCATCGTGGTGGTGGTCGTCATGGCCGTGATGGTCGTGGTGACCCTGGCCGGCGTGGATGTCGTGTGCAGCCATTTACAGCACCCCCATCAGATAAACAAAAGTGAAGACGCCGATCCAGACCACGTCCAAGAAGTGCCAGAACATCGACAGGCACATCAGGCGGCGGTTGTTCTCGTGCGTCAGGCCGTGCTTGTTGATCTGGATCATCAGCGTGACCAGCCAGATCAGGCCGAAGGTCACGTGCAGGCCGTGGGTGCCCACCAGCGTGAAGAACGAGGACAGGAAGGCGCTGCGCTGAGGGCCAGCGCCCTCGTGCAGCAGGTGGGAGAACTCATAGAGTTCCAGGCCCAGGAAGCACAGGCCGAACAGGCCGGTGATGGCCAGCCACATCTGCGTGCCGCCCAGCTTGCCCTGCTGCTTTTGCAGCATGGCGAAGCCGAAGGTGATGGACGACAGCAGCAGGAAGGCCGTGTTCATCGCCACCAGGGGCAGGTCGAACAGCTGGGCGCCCGTGGGGCCTGCAGCGTAGTTGCGGCCCAGCACGCCATAGGTGGCGAACAGCGCTGCAAAGATCAGGCAGTCGCTCATCAGGTAGAGCCAGAAGCCCAGAGCGGTGCCGTTTTCGGGATGGGGCTCCTCGGCGAGGTGGTACTCACGCGGGGCCAGGGCGGCAGCGCCGCCTGCGGTGTAACGGATATCAGACATGACGTGCCAGCTGTTGTGTGCGCAGTTCTTCCGTGGCCGCGACTTCCGCGGCGGGGATGTAGTAGTCGCGCTTGTAGTTGAACGTGTGGATGATCGACGCCAGCACGGTGGCGGCGAAGGACACGATGGCCAGGGGCCACATGTGCCAGATCATCGCGAAGCCGAAGACCGTGGACAGCGCAGCGATCACGACACCGGCGCCGGTGTTGGCGGGCATGTGCACGGGCTTGAAGCCGGTCAGCGGACGCTGGTAGCGGTGCTTCTTCATATCCCACCAGGCATCGATCTCATGCACCACGGGCGTGAAGGCGAAGTTGTACTGGGGCGGGGGCGAGGATGTGGCCCACTCCAGCGTGCGGCCTTCCCATGGATCGCCGGTTTCGTCACGCAGCTGGTCGCGCTTGAAGTAGCTGACCACGAGCTGCATCAGGAAGCTGCCGATGCCCAGGGCCACCAGGCCTGCGCCGCAGGCGGCGATGATGAACCAGATCTGCAGCGAGGGGTCCTCGAAGTGGTTGGCGCGGCGCGTCACACCCATCAGGCCCAGCACGTACAGCGGCGTGAAGGCCACCCAGAAGCCGACCAGCCAGAACCAGAACGAGCACTTGCCCCAGAACTCGTCGAGCTTGTAGCCGAAGGCCTTGGGGAACCAGAAGTTGATGCCGGCGAACACGCCGAACACCACGCCGCCGATGATCACGTTGTGGAAGTGGGCGATCAGGAACAGGCTGTTGTGCAGCACGAAGTCGGCCGGGGGAACGGCCAGCAGCACGCCGGTCATGCCGCCGATGGCGAAGGTGCACATGAAGCCCACGGTCCACAGCATCGGCACGGTGAAGCGGATGCGGCCGCGGTACATGGTGAACAGCCAGTTGAAGATCTTGGCGCCCGTCGGGATCGAAATGATCATCGTCGTGATGCCGAAGAACGTGTTCACGCTGGCGCCCGAGCCCATGGTGAAGAAGTGGTGCAGCCACACCAGGTAGGACAGGATGGTGATACACACCGTCGCGTACACCATGGAGGTGTAGCCGAACAGGCGCTTGCGGCTGAAGGTCGAGACGATCTCGGAGAAGATGCCGAAGCACGGCAGGATCAGGATGTAGACCTCGGGGTGGCCCCAGATCCAGATCAGGTTCACGTACAGCATGGGGTTGCCGCCCAGGTCGTTCGTGAAGAAGTTCGTGCCGACGTAGCGGTCCAGCGACATCAGCACCAGGGCTGCTGTCAGGATGGGGAACGAGGCCACGATCAGCGCGTTGGTGCACAGGGCAGTCCAGGTGAAGACGGGCATCTTCATCAGGTTCATGCCGGGTGCGCGCATCTTGATGATGGTCACGATCAGGTTGATGCCCGACAGCGTGGTGCCGACACCGGCCACCTGCAACCCCCAGATGTAGTAGTCAAGCCCCACCCCCGGGTTCTGCGCCCCCAGGTTGGACAGGGCCAGCCAGCCGGAGGTGGAGAACTCGCCCAGGAACAGCGAGATCATCACCAGCACGGCGCCGCCCGTGGTCATCCAGAAGCTGAAGTTGTTCAGGAACGGGAAGGACACGTCGCGGGCGCCGATCTGCAGCGGCACCAGGTAGTTCATCAGGCCGGTCACGAAGGGCATGGCCACGAAGAAGATCATGATCACGCCGTGGGCCGTGAAGATCTGGTCGTAGTGGTGCGGAGGCAGGTAGCCCAGGTTGTCGCCGAAGGCCATGGCCTGCTGCAGGCGCATCATCAGCGCATCTGCGAAGCCGCGCAGCAGCATGACCAGACCCAGGATCATGTACATGATGCCGATCTTCTTGTGGTCGATGCTGCACAGCCAGTCGCGCCACAGCGGGCCCCACAGGCGGAACTTGGTGAGAAGGCCCAGCACGCCGAGGCCGCCGAGCACCACGGCGATGAAGGTCACCAGCACGATGGGCTCATGCGCCATCGGGATGGAGTCCCAGGTGATGCGTCCCAGCAGCCAGTGGGCCTGTGCCGGGGAGGTATGTTCAGACATATCGAGTCTCTTAGGTCGTTTTGGAACGGGCGGCGGGCTGGCCGTCGTCCGCTTCCGCTATCTGCTTATTGCTGTGCGCTGGCGGCCGAGCCGTCGCGCTGGTCCAGGAAGGCCACGACGCGGTCGGCGTTTTGCACCGTGCACACATCCTGGGGCAGGTTCATGCCCACGGCCTTGAGATAGGCTTCACCGCCTGCGGCATCGATGGCCATCATGTGGTGCATGCACATCTTGCCTTCCTCGACGCAGCGGTTGAGCACCTTGTCGTACAGGCCTTCGTCCACGGTGGCGAAGCGCTCGACCGGGTTGCGCTCGCTGGGCTTGACCAGATTCAGGTAGGTGTCGCGGTTCAGGGCCTTGCCTTCGGACTTGGCCTTGGCAACCCACTGCTCGAATTCCTCGTCGCTGAGGCCGTGGAACTTGAACGTCATGCCCGAGAAGCCGGCGCCGCTGTAGTGCGATGCCAGGCCGTGGAACACACCGGTCTTGTTGATCACTGCGTTCAGCTCGGTCTGCATGCCGGGCATGGCATAGATCATGCCGGCCAGGTCAGGCACGTAGAAGGCGTTCATCGTCGAGGTGGCGGTCAGCTTGAAGTGGATGGGACGATCCACGGGAGCGGCCAGCTCGTTGACGGTGGCGATGCCCTTTTCAGGGATGAAGAACAGCCACTTCCAGTCCATGGCCACGACCTGCACTTCCAGCGGCTTGACATCGGTGCTCAAGGGCTTGGAGGCCGAGACGCGGTCCAGCGGGCGGTAGGGGTCGAGCTTGTGGGTGCTGATCCAGGTGATGGCGCCCAGCGCGATGATGATCATCAGCGGCACGGACCAGATCACCAGCTCCAGCGTGGTGGAGTGGTGCCATTCGGGGTCGTAGTGGGCCTCGGTGTTCGACTGGCGGTATTTCCAGGCGAACAGCAGCGTGAGGATGATCACCGGGATGATGATGATCAGCATCAGCAAGGTGGCCGTGACCACCAGGTTGCCTTGCTGCGCGGCGATATCGCCGGCCGGGTTGAGCACGACGGCTTTGCTGCAGCCAGTGAGACTGGCTGTCAAAGCGGCCGCGGTGAGCCACGCAGGCCCACGGAGTTCCTTGATTTTTAGCATGCTAGGGGCGCAACAAGAGCGCGTTTACATAGAAACGCGGATTACAAGATCCGGGCAAATGTATTACGAAGTATAAATTTGTCCATTGGACATTTTGTCCAACGTCAAGGAGAAGCCGGGAACTTTCTGCTACCTGGCGGGGCAGGCAGCGGGGTCCCGGCGATCCGGAGGCCGCATTTTTCGGCCGCGCGCAGCAGGAAAAACACCAAGTCCGGTCGAGGTGAAACCGCCTTGCGCCAGATCAAGCGAGGGCGTAGAACGGAGCTGTCAGTGAGACGAGACAAGGAGCATCCATCTATGAGCGGCCTCGACACAACTGCAAGCTTCCCCAACGGAAGCTACGAAAGCAAGGAATCTCTGTCCCGCGCCGACACCCACGAAGATGTCACGCCCAACGAGATCGCCGTCGGCGTGATCCTGGGGCGATCCTCGGAGTACTTCGACTTCTTCGTGTTCGGCATCGCCTGCGTGCTGGTCTTCCCGGCACTGCTGTTCCCCTATCTTTCCAAGCTTGACGGCACGTTGATGTCGTTCGGCATCTTCGCGCTGGCCTTCGTGGCGCGGCCGTTGGGCACGGCGCTGTCCATGGCCGTGCAGCGGCGCTGGGGCCGGGCGACCAAGCTGACGCTGGCGCTCTTCCTGCTGGGCGTGTGTACGGTGGGCATGGCCTTCCTGCCCAGCTACCAGCAGGCGGGCGTGAACGCCATCATCGTGCTGGCGCTGCTGCGCATCGGCCAGGGCATTGCACTGGGCGGCTCCTGGGACGGACTGCCGTCGCTGCTGGCCATGTCGGCGCCCCAGAACCGGCGGGGCTGGTATTCGATGATCGGGCAGTTGGGTGCGCCGCTGGGCTTTGTGCTGGCGGCAGGCCTGTTTGCCTTCATCTATGCGCATGTGGATGCCGACGAGTTCCTCAGCTGGGGCTGGCGCTATCCCTTCTGCGTGGCCTTTGCCATCAACGTGGTGGCACTGTTTGCCCGGTTGCGCCTGGTGGTGGGCCAGTCCTACACCGAGCTGCTGGCGCAGCGTGAGCTGGAGCCCATGGGCGTGGTGCCGCTGATGCGCGACGAGGGCCGCAACGTGGTCATCGGCGCCTTTGCAGCCCTTGCCAGCTTTGCGCTCTTCCACCTGGTGACCATCTTCCCGCTGTCCTGGATCTCGCTGTATTCGGACCAGTCGGTGAACCATGTGCTGGGCGTGCAGATCGTTGGCGCCTTCTGTGCGGCCGGCGCCATCATGGTTTCGGGCTGGCTGGCCGACCGGGTGGGGCGGCGCAACACGCTGGGCACCATGGCCTGCCTGATCGGCATCTTCAGCTTTGTGGCTCCCTGGCTGCTGGGCAGCGGCACCACGGGCAACAACGTGTTCATCATCGTCGGCTTCATCCTGCTGGGCCTGTCCTACGGGCAGGCGGCAGGCACGGTGACGGCCAACTTCCCCTCGCGCTATCGCTATACGGGCGCGGCCCTGTCCTCGGACATGGCCTGGCTGGTCGGCGCGGCCTTTGCCCCGCTGGTGGCGCTGGGCGTGTCCTCGCGCTTCGGACTGGTGGCGCTGGGCATCTATCTGCTGTCGGGCGCGCTGTGCACGCTGGCGGCGCTGGGCATCAACCGGGCCATCGAGACGCGCGACTGAACGGGCCCTTGCAAGCCAAAGGCCGGCTCTGCCGGCCTTTTTTGTCGCCGGGCCGCCCCAAGGCAAAAAGCTGGCCCCCTGGGGGGCAGCGGACCTTGCGAAGCAGGGGAGCGTGGGGGCATTTTTCGTTGCGGCTCCGCCTCAGGGGTTTTCACCGTAGCGCTGCTTGAAGTCGAATTCGAGCCTGTCGCAGTCCTGCACCGATTCAAACTGCCGCGTCTTGCGCTCGGCCTCTGGCCGCGCGGTTTCCTTGCGGCAGATCTTGATGGTTTCGCGCTCCACCCAGCGCGCCTCACCTTCGGGCGTGGACAGCAGCTGCCCGGCCAGCATGAGCACACCGAAGAAAGCCACGGGCAGGCCGATGAGCCAGGGCACGATGCGGCTTTTGCCTGGTTGGGCCGATTCGGCGGAATGAGGCTCGGGTGTCGGTGGTTGCGCCATGGTGTGCTTGCTGTGGTTCCGGCTGGCGATTATCCAGGGCGCCCATCGCGCGCAGTCTGAGCGGGATCAGGGAACGGCGAGATCGCCTGTGCTAGCCATCTCCCCCATCTCCTGCATCAGCCATTTCTCCAGCGCAAGAATGTCGGCCCTGCGGCTCGGATGGGGCGCCACCCACAGCTGCAGGCGCCGCGGACCGGCCAGTCGCGCGCCGCTGTTGCGCGCGCATGTCAGCGATCCGGCCAGCGCGGCGGGCTGGAGATCGTGCTCAAGGGCGGGCAGATGGGAGGAGAGGCCTTCTTCGGCCACGTGCGTGATGGAGGCTAGGCAGGGCTCGCTGCCGCGACGATGGGGCAAACCTATAATGCGCGTTGGTCCCGACGGGACACCCTCCCGCCAGGGACAGCGCCCCGCGTGCGCGCTCCGAACTCCTAGACACCATGAGCACACCCACTTTCACCGTTGCCGACATTCGCAAGAGCTTTCTGGACTTTTTCGCATCCAAGGGCCACACCATCGTGGAGTCGAGCCCCCTGGTGCCCGGCAACGACCCGACGCTGATGTTCACCAACTCGGGCATGGTCCAGTTCAAGGACGTGTTCCTGGGTACCGACAAGCGCCCCTACACGCGTGCCACCTCGGTGCAGACCTGCCTGCGCGCAGGCGGCAAGCACAACGACCTGGAAAACGTGGGCTACACCGCCCGCCACCACACCTTCTTCGAGATGCTGGGCAACTGGTCCTTTGGCGACTACTTCAAGCGCGAGTCGCTCAAGTGGGCCTGGGAACTGCTGACCGAGGTCTACAAGCTGCCCAAGGAGCGCCTGCTGGCCACGGTCTACGCCGAGGACGACGAGGCCTACGACATCTGGACCAAGGAAATCGGCCTGCCGCCCGAGCGCGTGATCCGCATCGGCGACAACAAGGGCGGCCGCTACAAGAGCGACAACTTCTGGATGATGGCCGACACCGGCCCCTGCGGCCCCTGCTCGGAAATCTTCTACGACCACGGCGCGCACGTGGCCGGCGGCCCTCCGGGCAGCCCTGACGAAGACGGCGACCGCTTCATCGAGATCTGGAACAACGTGTTCATGCAGTTCGACATGGACGAGCAGGGCAACGTCAAGCCGCTGCCCGCCCCCTGCGTGGATACCGGCATGGGCCTGGAGCGCCTGGCCGCCATCCTGCAGCATGTGCACAGCAACTACGAGATCGACCTGTTCCAGGCACTGATCAAGGCGGCTGCGCGCGAGACGCATATTGCCGACCTCGAGACCCCGTCGCTCAAGGTCATTGCCGACCACATCCGCGCCACCTCCTTCCTGGTGGCCGACGGCGTGATCCCGTCCAACGAAGGCCGCGGCTACGTGCAGCGCCGCATCGTGCGCCGCGCCATCCGCCACGGCTACAAGCTGGGCCAGAAGACGCCGTTCTTTCACAAGCTGGTCAAGGACCTCGTGGCCGTGATGGGCGACGCCTATCCCAAGATCCGCGAGCAGGAAGCGCGCATCACCGAAGTGCTCAAGGTCGAGGAAGAACGCTTCTTCGAGACCCTGGCCAACGGCATGGAAATCCTGGATGCGGCGCTGGCCGGTGGCGCCAAGGTGCTGCCCGGCGACGTGGCCTTCAAGCTGCACGACACCTACGGCTTCCCGCTGGACCTGACCAACGACGTCTGCCGCGAGCGCGGCCTGGGCGTGGACGAGGCAGGCTTTCAGGCCGCCATGGAAGAACAGAAGAACAAGGCCCGCGCGGCTGGCAAGTTCAAGATGGACCGCGCCCTCGAGTACACGGGCCAGGCCAATGCCTTCACCGGCTACCAGAAGCTGGCCGAGGCCGCCAAGGTGGTGGCACTGTATGCCGAAGGCAGCGCCGTGCAGGAACTCAAGGCCGGCCAGAGCGGCGTGGTCGTGCTCGACACCACACCCTTCTACGCCGAGTCCGGCGGCCAGGTGGGCGACCAGGGCGTGATCAGCACCGCAGGCGCGCGCTTCGCGGTCGAGGACACGCTCAAGATCAAGGCCGATGTGTTCGGCCACCACGGCGTGCTGGAGTCCGGCAGCCTGAAGGTAGGTGATGCCGTGCAGGCCGAGGTGGACACGCAGCTGCGTGCCGCCACCATGCGCAACCACTCGGTCACGCACATCATGCACAAGGCCCTGCGCGAAGTGCTGGGCGACCACGTGCAGCAAAAGGGCTCGCTGGTCAACGCCGAGCGCACGCGCTTCGACTTTGCCCACAACCAGGCCGTGACCGCTGCCGAGATCCGCGAGATCGAGCGCCGCGTGAACGCCGAGATCCTGGCCAACACGCCCACCGACGCGCGGGTGATGGACATCGAATCGGCCAAGGCCACGGGCGCCATGATGCTGTTCGGCGAGAAGTACGGCGACTCCGTGCGCGTGCTGGACATCGGCACCAGCCGCGAGCTGTGCGGCGGCACCCACGTGCAGCGCACGGGCGACATCGGCCTGTTCAAGGTGGTGGGCGAAGGCGGCGTGGCCGCTGGCGTGCGCCGCATCGAGGCGGTGACCGGCGAGAACGCGCTGGCCTACCTGCAATCGCTGGAATCCACGGTGGACCAGGCGGCCGCTGCGCTGAAGGCGCCGACGGCCGAGCTGAACACCCGCATCGGCGGCGCGCTGGAGCAGATCCGTGCGCTGGAGAAGGAAGTGGCTGCGCTCAAGGGCAAGCTCGCTTCCAGCCAGGGCGACGAACTGGCCGGTCAGGCCGTCGACGTCAAGGGCATCAAGGTGCTGGCCGCCAGACTGGAAGGCGCCGATGCCAAGACCCTGCGCGAGACCATGGACAAGCTCAAGGACAAGCTGGGCGCCGCCGCCATCGTGCTGGCGGCGGTCGATGGCGACAAGGTGCAGCTGGCTGCCGGCGTGACCAAGGCCGAGACCTCGCGCATCAAGGCTGGCGAGCTGGTGAACTTCGTGGCCAGCCAGGTCGGCGGCAAGGGCGGCGGCAAGCCCGACATGGCCATGGCCGGTGGCACGGATGCAGCGGGCCTGCCGGCCGCGCTGGCCGCCGTGCAGGCCTGGGTGGCAGAGCGCGCCTGATCCAGCTGCGCGGCAGATGATTGCTGCTGCTCCCGCTTCGGGACGCCCCGGTGGATTCCTCCACCGGGGCGTCTTGCCGTGGGCGCTGCGCATGGCGTGCGTGATGGGCGTGGTGGCGCAATCGGCCGCTGCCGCCGCGCAAAGCGTGGTCTTCATCAACCCCGGCCGATCCGACGAGCGCTACTGGACCACGGTCAGCGAGGCCATGCAGGACGCGGCCAGCAGCCTGGGCATGCAGCTGCAGGTGCGCTATGCGCAGCGCGACCACCTGCGCCCCATCGAGATCGCGCGGCAGATCGCGGCCCTGCCCAAGGCGCAGCGGCCCCGCTACGTGATGTTCACCAACGACTACAGCGTGGCGCCCGAAATCCTGCGCACGCTGGAGGCGGCAGGCATAGACAGCTTCATGGCCTTCAGTGGCGTGCCCGAGACATTGCGCGGCCAGACCGGCGTGGCGCGAGAGCGCTATCGCCACTGGCTGGGCAGCCTGGAGCCGGGCGCCGAAGAGGCCGGCTACCTCACGGCCAAGGCCCTGTTCGGCGCCGCGCGGGCGTCGGGCCACGCGCGTGCGGCCGATGGCCGGCTGCACATGGTGGCCATTGCCGGCGACCGCTCCACGCCCTCGTCGGTGGAGCGCAATGCCGGCATGCGCCGCGCAGCGGCCGAGGCCGGCGACGTGGTGCTGCAGCAGGAAGTCTTTGGCGAATGGCGCCGCGAACGCGCCGAGCAGCAGGCGGCCGTGCTGTTCCAGCGCTATCCCGAAGTGCGCCTGGTGTGGGCCGGCAACGACGAGATGGCCTTTGGCGCCATGCAGGCCTGGCGCGCGCGCGGGGGAGCGCCCGGGCACGATGCCTTCTTCAGTGCCATCAATTCATCGGCCGCCGCCATGACGGCGCTGCGCACGGGCGAGCTGAGCGCGTTGGCGGGCGGCCATTTCCTCACGGGCGCCTGGGCCCTGGTCATGCTGTACGACCATGCGCACGGCAGCGATTTCGCCACCGAAGGGCTGGAGCAGGTGCGGCCCATGTTCGCCTTGCTGGACAAGTCCCAGATCGACCGCTACGAGCACAGGATCAGCGCGCCCCTGGCTCCGCTGGACTTTCGCAGCTACAGCAAGCACCTCAATCCCCGGCTGCGGCGCTACGGATTCGAGTTGAAGCACCTGCTGCGCTGAGCGCCTTCCATGCCCCGCTTCCGTTCGATCGCCTCCTTGCTGATTGTGCGCATCATGCTGCTGGCCGTGGCCTGCATGCTGGTGTTCGGCGGTGCCCACGCCTGGTGGGAGTACCGCAAGGGGCAGCAGGAGTTTCGCCGTTCCATGGAGACGGTGGTGACCAACAGCATGATCTCGCTGTCGGCCGCGCTGTGGGATATAGAGCCTGCCCTGGTGCACGAGCAGGTGCAGTGGCTGGGCCGGTTGCCCCTGGTCGGCCATGTGCAGCTGCGCGTCACCTCCACGGGCGAGATGTACGAGGCCGGCGAGGCCAGGGATGGCCAGGCTCCCGCCGTGTCCATGGCCATTGCGGCGCCCAGGCACAGCCAGTCCAGCCTGCCGCTGGGTGAGTTGCAGGTCTGGGAAAACCGGGGCCACTACCTGGAGGTGCTGCGCGACTCCACGCTGCGTGTGCTGCTGGGCTATGCGCTGTTCACGGCCCTGGTCTGCCTGATGGTGGCCTGGGTGATGCGCCGCGAACTTCGCCAGCCGCTGCAGCAGATTGCAAGCTTTGCGGCCAGCCTCAAGCCCAACGAGCTGTCGCGGCCACTGGTGCTGGAGCGGACCCGGCGCGGCCAGCACGACGAGATCGATCTGGTGGTGCAGGGCTTTGCCCAGCTGCAGCATGACCTGCGCGGCCACATCGAGCATCTGGACCTGCTGGTGGCCCAGCGCACCGGGCAACTGCAGGAGCTGGTGGAAGAGGTCAAGCGCATGTCGCTGACCGACGCGCTGACCGGCTGCCTCAACCGGCGCGCCATGGACGAGCGCCTGGCGACCGAGGTCGTCCAGAGCCGGGACCGGGGCGCGGCGCTGAGCGTGATGTTCGTGGACGTGGACCACTTCAAGCGGGTGAACGACAGGCACGGCCATGCCGCTGGCGACGCCGCGCTGCGCGAAGTGGCGCTGCGCTGCCAGCGTGCGCTGGAGCTGGATTCGTCGGCGCACTGGATGGCGCGCTACGGCGGGGAGGAGTTCCTGATCGTGATCCCAGGTGTCGCTGCTGCCCGGGCCGGGGCACTGGCCGGTCAACTGCGCGAGACCGTGCGCACCACGCCCGTGCATGTCCACGGGCTGGATCTGATGCTGACGGCCAGCTTTGGCGTGGCCCAATTGCGTGGCGGCGAGGGCGTGCAGCAACTGCTGCAGCGTGCCGATGCCATGCTCTACGAGGCTAAGCACGCCGGGCGCGACTGCGTGCGCGTGGCCGACCCGGCCTGACCGGCCTGGCCTCAGGTCGGGCTCAGAACAGTTCGATGTCGTTGCTGTTCACCTGGGGTGCCAGCAATCCCTGGGTGATCAGGTCGCCGTAGTACCAGGTCTGGTTGCGGCCATGTTCCTTGGCGTGGTAGAGCGCCTGGTCGGCATGCCCCAGAACCTCCACGGGCGCGCCCGTGCCCATGGCGGCAAATCCCGCGCTCACGGTGATGCGGCCGACCTGGGGAAACTCGTAGCTCTCCACATCGTGGCGCAGGCGCTCCAGCGCCTTGCGCGCATTGGCCAGGCTGACCGAGCGCAGCAGCACCACGAACTCCTCTCCGCCGAAGCGGAATACGCGGTCCTTGGCATCGAAGCAGCTGCGCAGGATGTTGGCCACCAGGATCAGCACCTCGTCGCCATACAGATGGCCGAAGCGGTCGTTGATGCGCTTGAAATGGTCGATGTCGATGGCGGCCAGCCACTGGCCCGGAACATCTTGCGTGGCCACGCCAGGCATGGCTGCCGGCGGCTCCTGCAGAGACAGGCGCAGGAACTGCTCGTCGAAGGTCTTGCGGTTGAGCAGGCCGGTCAGCGCGTCGCGCTCGCTGTAGTCCAGCAGGCTCTGGTAGTTGTGATAGACACCGAAGATGCCCTGGATCACATCCAGCCGGCTGGGCGAGAAGGCCGTGGACTGGGCAATCTCCAGGCAGTGGTAGGCCGTCTCCTGGCGCCACAGCGGCAGCCACAGCACATGGCGGCCATCGGGCTGCACGGCCGAGGCGACCAGGGCGCGCTGCTGCAGGGCCTGCTGCAGCGAGGGCATGGAGGACAGCTCCACGCTCTGCGGGTCGTACAGGGCCTCGGCATCGGTGGACATGACCTCATCGCCCTGGCTCCAGGTGCGCGCACGCACGCAGTGCCTGCCGTCAGGCATGGCGAACAGCTCCAGCGCCCGCACCTGCACCACGCCGTTGAGCTTGAACAAGGTGGACAGCACCGAGATTTCCAATCGCAGATGGTCCCGGTGGGCCGTCATCTCGACCAGATTCTGTAGCAATGGCTGCATGCGAGGCCTTGTCTTGGAGGAGGGCGCGACCGGCTCAGCGGCGCTCAAACACCAGATCCCATACGCCGTGGCCCAGGCGGATCCCGCGGTTCTCGAACTTGGTCAGCGGCCGGTAGTCGGGCTTGGCGGCATAGCCTTGTGCCGTGTTGGCCAGCAGGGGCTCGGCGCCCAGCACTTCCAGCATCTGCACTGCGTAGGGTTCCCAGTCGGTGGCGCAGTGGATGTAGCCACCGGGGCGCAGCCGGCGCGCCAGCTTGGCCACCAGCGGCTCCTGGATCAGGCGGCGCTTGTTGTGCTTCTTCTTGTGCCAGGGATCGGGAAAGAAGATGTGCACGCCGTCGAGGCTGGCCTCGGGCAGCATGTTGTCTATGACTTCGACGGCGTCGTGCTGCAGGATGCGGATGTTGGTGATGTCCTGCTCGCCAATGCGCTTGAGCAGGGCGCCCACGCCAGGCTCGTGCACCTCGCAGCAAAGGAAGTTGTCGTCGGGGCGCACGCGCGCAATGTGTGCCGTGGCCTCGCCCATGCCGAAGCCGATCTCCAGGATCAGCCGGCCCTGGCGGCCATAGGTGGCTGCTGCGTCCAGCGGCGCGGCCTGGTAGTTGAGCACGAAGCGCGGGCCCAGTTCCTCGAAGGCCTTGGCCTGGCCGGTCGTGGTGCGGCCGGCGCGGCGCACATAGCTTTTGATGGTCTTGGGATGGGCCACGCCCTCGGGCGGCTGGCCGGTACGCGCGGCCGCAGGCGTGGAGGGTGAAGGGCAATCATGCGGCGTGCCGGAGGCAGCGGGCATGGTGTTCGGGATGTCGCCGTCCATGGACTGCTCGGCGTGGGAGGAAGGAATTGGGTTCACGGGCTCAATTGTATGTATGGCGCCAGCTCCGTACCCAGAACTGCAGCGCTTCGCCCAATGCGGTCTGTGGAGAAGGCTGGGGCAGGCCCAGGTGGGTGGCGGCGGTGCGAAGCGTGGCCAGGGGGACGCTCAGGTCCAGGGCGGGGGCGCCGTGCTGCTTGGAAAGTTTCTCGCCGTCAGGCATGAGCACCAGCGGCGTATGCAGGTACTGCGGGGCGGGCAGGCCCAGGGCGCGCTGCAGCAGCATCTGGCGGGGCGTATTGTCGGCGAGGTCGGCGCCGCGCACCACATGGGTGACGCCCTGCAGGCCGTCATCGACGACCACGGCCAGCTGATAGGCCCACAGGCCATCGGCCCGGCGCAGCACGAAGTCGCCGACGCTGTGGGTCACGTCCTGCTGCTGTGCGCCCATGCGGCGGTCCAGCCAGTGCAGCACGGGGTGGCGGCCGGCAAAGTGGTCCAGCGCAAAGCGCCAGGCGCGGGGGCTCTTGCCATGCAGGCCGTCGCGGCAGGTGCCGGGGTAGGGGCGCTCCACATGGCGTTCATGGATCCAGCCCAGATGGTCCCAGGCGGCCTCGATGTCCTTGCGTGTGCAGCCGCAGGGATAGGCCAGGCCGCTGGCCTTGAGCTGCTCCATAGCGGCCTCGTAGAGGGCGCCGCGGCGGGATTGCCAGACCGGCTCCTCGTCGGGCAGCAGGCCGCAGGCGGCGAGCTGGCCCAGGATGGCCATGTCGGCACCGGGCTGGCAGCGCGGGGGATCTATGTCCTCGATGCGCACCAGCCAGCGCCCGCCGTGGGCCCGGGCATCCAGCCAGCTGGCCAGCGCTGCCACCAGGGAGCCTGCGTGCAGCAGGCCCGTGGGCGAGGGCGCAAAGCGGCCGACATACGGGGATGGGGCGGGTGCGGAGCCGGTCTCGGCGGATTCAGGGGCGGCGGGAATCATCGGGGCCGGATGTTAAGGCCTTGCGCCGCCCCCTGCCAGGACCTGGTGGCCTGGTTCAGTCCGCAGCCAACGCCAGGGCCATTTCCAGTCCCGAGACAAAGGCATCCTCCACGCGGCGGCCAATGCACCAGTCGCCGCACAAGCCCAGGCCCGCATCCTTGTTGCGCAAATGGCTGCGGCCCAGCGGCGACAGGGTCTGCGCATGGGGCCAGAGGTAGACGCTGGCATGGCGGGGGGGGATGCGGATGCGCGTGATCTCGCCAAAGGCCTTCTGCATCTTGGCCAGCACGCGGGGCGCGTCGTCGGAGCGGTGCTCCTGGGACCATTGGGGGCTGGCCAGCACGGTCCATCGCTCGCTCTGGGAGCGTCCCGGCTTGGACGATTCGCGCGCCACCCAGACTGCACGCTCATGGGTGGTACGGGCTGCATTCCACTGTGGGCCCAGGGTGGACAGGCCGGCCTCGGTGGCCATGGGATAGGACAGCGTCAGCGCCCAGCACGGTGCCATCTCCACGGCCGCCATGCCCTGCACCAGCGACAGGGCCAGGGGCGTGGTCTGCAGCAGCTGGCGCGCCTGGGGCGCGGGAAGGGCGAGTATCACTTCATCGAATCCCGTGCGGATCTGCGTGGTCGGCTCGGTCGTCTCCACATGCAGGCTCCAGCCGCGCGATCCGGGCTGGCGTTCGAGCTTGGTCACGCGCTGGCCCAGATGCAGGCGGTCGGCATCCCACAGCGGCGCGGCCCAGGCCAGCGGCAGGGCCTGCATGTCGGGCGTGGCCACCCAATGGGCCTCTGTGGGTGCGGGTGCGGCGCTGGACTGGCGACCCTGCGCATCCAGCACGCGCAGCGTGCTCACGCTCCAGGGGCGGCACAGGCCGGGCACGGTCTGCAGGGCCAGCTCGAAGCGCTTGTCGCGCACGGTGAAATACTGCGCGCCGATGTCGAAGGCGCCATGCGCGGCGTTGACGGAGCGCATGCGCCCGCCCACCTGGGGCAGCCGTTCGTAGACATGGACATCGTGGCCGGCCTGTATCAGCGTGCGGGCGCAGGCCAGGCCCGCCATGCCGGCACCGATCACGGCGATGCGGCGCGCGCCGGCCTTGGGGCGCGCCTTGGAGGCTTCGGGGGGCTTGGTGGCCTTTTTCTTGACCGTGGACTTGGAGGCGGCGCGGGAAGCGTTCATGGAGCAGACCTTTGCGGGCAGTGGCAGATTCCGGGAAGCATGTCCTTGCCGGCCTGCTTCGCCGCAGCGGCGGAGCAGGCCGGGACCTGTAACCACTCTACACCCGCACAGACCGCCCGGCGGCGTGCGCCAGCTCAATGTCGGTGATGATTTTCCATGAGAGCGCGGCGCGTGGCGGGGCTTTCCAGCTGCTGCAGCCACCACTGCAGCGCGCGCGGCGGGTCCTGCTGCGGCGGGCAGGACCATGCGTAGTGCATGCGCACATTGCGCGAGGGCCGGGCGACCTGGCGCGTTACCAGCAGGCCGGCTTGCACATAGACGTCGGCCATGAAATGGGGCAGGAAGCCGCAGCCTATGCCGCGCACCTGTGCCTCGATCTTGGCCTGCATGGAGTCCACGGTGAAGATGTCCTGGCCGCTGAGCAGGCCCATGCTGGCGCTGTCGCGCAGGCCTGAATCGGCCACGGCGATGATGCGGTGCTGCAGCAGCGTCGCGTCGGTGATGGGCTCGGGCGCCGTGGCCAGCGGATGGTGTGGCGCCACGGCAAAGACGAAGTCCAGCTCGCCCAGCTCGCAGGCCTGCAGGCCTGCCACGTTGCTGGAGTTGACGGCCACGCCGATGGCCAGGTCGGCGCGGCCCGAGGTCAGCGTCTCCAGCGTGCCGGTGAGGATGCCGTCGCGCAGCTTCAGCCGCGTGGGCGGCTGCATGGCGTAGAAGGCCTCGACCAGTTCCAGCATGGGCGTGCGCGCCACGGCGCCGTCCACCACGATGGTCAGGTGCGGCTCCCAGCCCGTGGCCACACGGCGCACGCGGTGGGCCACGGTGTCGATCTCATGCAGCAGCCGGGTGCCTTCGCGCAGCAGTTCCCGGCCGGCCTCGGTGGGCTGGGCGTGGCGCGAGCGGCGGTCGAACAGCAGCACGTCCAGCGCATCCTCGATCTGGCGCACGCGGTAGGTCAGGGCACTTGGCACCAGGCCCAGCTGGCGTGCGGCGGCGGCAAAGCTGCCGGCCTCGGCAATGGCCTGGAGCATGGCCAGGCTGTCGGGAGTGAGCACGTCGCGGGGGCTGGGCATGGGGCGTTATGGATTCAAAAGCTTTGAATGATGCCATCAATCCCGCTGTGCCTGGCCTGCTACAGCGGCTTCTACAGTGGAGCCACCGACGCAAGAGTTTTGAAGATCTGACCAGTTGAAAGGGACATACACATGATCGCCCTGCGCAAATCCCGCGAACGCGGCCATGCCGACCACGGCTGGCTGCGCTCGCACCACAGCTTCTCGTTTGCGGGCTATCACGATCCGCGCCACATGGGCTTTGGCAACCTGCGCGTGATCAATGAAGACCATATCGCCCCGGGCACGGGCTTTGGCGCCCATGGCCACAAGGACATGGAGATCATCAGCTACGTGCTCGAAGGCCGGCTCTCGCACAAGGACAGCATGGGCAATGAGCAGACCATCTCGCCGGGAGAGGTGCAGCGCATGAGCGCCGGCTCGGGCGTGGTGCACAGCGAGCACAACCACGCACCAGGCCAGACCACGCATTTCCTGCAGATCTGGCTGCTGCCCAGCGAGACGGGCATTGCGCCCGGCTATGCGCAGAAAGCCTTTGCCGACGAGGAAAAGCGCGGCCGCCTGCGCCTGGTGGCCTCGCCCGATGGCGCGGATGGCTCGGTCACCGTCCATGCCGATGCCCGGCTCTATGCCGGCCTGTTCGACGGCGATGAGCACGCCGAAATGGAGCTGCCCCCCGGCCGCAAAACCTATGTGCATCTGGTGCGCGGCGCGCTGAGCGTCAATGGGCAACGGCTGACAACGGGCGATGCGGCCCTTGTGGAGAATGAACCGCGACTGCGCCTGCACGACGGGGAACAGTCCGAGGTCCTGGTGTTCGATCTGCAAGCCTGAGCATTCACGAGGAGTAACCATCATGCTGAACCGTCTGAGCAACCCGCTGGCGCTGGCCGGCCGCATCCTGATCGCGCTGATGTTCGTGCCTGCGGGCTTTCAGAAAATCGGAGGCTTCGCCGGCACGGTGGGCTATGCGGCCTCGGTGGGCATGCCCATGCCGCAGATCGGCGTGGCCGTGGCCCTGGTGGTGGAGATCGTCGGCGGGCTGGCCCTGCTGCTGGGCTGGTGCACGCGCTGGGCGGCCCTGGCGCTGGCCTTCTTCACGCTGGTGGCCAGCTTCTTCTTCCATGCCTACTGGAGCGTGCCGGCTGACGCGGCCATGATGCAGCAGCTGCTGTTCTGGAAGAACATCGCCGTCACGGGCGGCCTGCTGGGCTTTGCCGCCCATGGCGCCGGTGGCTGGAGTGTGGATGCACGGCGCCATTGAGTGGCCCGCGCACTGCCGCCGGCTCCTTTATTTTTGTTAGGCTACCGGCCTGAGTGGGCCCCGCAGCAGCGCTGTGGGGCCTTTTGGCGTGGATGATCGATGAATGTGGCGCCTGCCGGCCTGGAGCCGTGGCCGGCGCCCGAGGATTTCTTGTATGGCAGATATCGTGGTGGTCTACCACTCGGGTTACGGGCACACCCAGCGCATGGCCCAGGCCGTGGCCGATGGCGCGGGTGCGCGCATGCTGGCCATAGACAGCGACGGCCAGCTGCCTGCCGGCGGCTGGGAGCTGCTGGCGGCGGCAGATGCCATCATCTTCGGCTCGCCCACCTACATGGGCGGGCCCAGCTGGCAGTTCAAGCGCTTTGCCGATGCCTCGTCCAAGCCGTGGTTCGTGCAGGCCTGGAAGGACAAGCTGTTCGCCGGCTTCACCAACAGTGCCAGCGTCAACGGCAACAAGCAGACCACGCTGGACTATCTGTTCCAGCTGGCCATGCAGCACGGCGGGCTGTGGGTGGGCAGCGGCATGCTGCCGTCCAACGCGCGCGCCGCGCAGCGCAACGACCTCAACTGGATAGGCGCCTTCAGCGGCGCCATGGCGCAATCGGCCTCGGATGCCTCGGCCGCCGAGATGCTGCCGGGCGACCTGGAGACCGCGCGCCTGTTCGGCGAGCGCGTGGCGCAGCAGGCGCTGCGGTTGAAGGCCTAAGCCTTGCCTGGCGGGCTTGTCGGCTGTATCGGCTCCAGCGGCTCTGCCGGAGCCAAGGGCGTGATGGCCAGGTCCGCACCCACGGCGCGGCGCTCGTCGAAGACGAAGCAGCCGCCGTTATAGAAGGCGCCGTCGGTCTCCTCGAAGTACTTGAGGATGCCGCCCTCGAGCTGATAGACATGGTCCAGGCCTTCGTCCTGCATGAGGATGGCGGCCTTCTCGCAGCGTATGCCGCCCGTGCAATAGCTGACCACGGTCTTGCCGGCCAGTTCGGCCTTGTGGGCACGCAGCGCGGGCGGGAATTCGGTGAACTTGGTGATGCGCCAGTCGATGGTGCCCTTGAAGGCGCCGGCATCGACCTCGAAGTCGTTGCGCGTATCCAGCGTCACCACCTCGCGGCCCTCGTCATCGTGGCCCTGCTGCAGCCAGCGGCGCAGCGTGGCGGGGCTGACAGAAGGCGCGCGACCCTCTGCCGGGCGGATGGTGGGGTGGTCCATGCGGATGATCTCGCGCTTGACCTTGACCAGCATCTTGCGGAAAGGAACGGTGTCGGACCAGCTTTCCTTGGGGGCCAGGTCGGCAAAGCGCTCATCGCTGCGCAACTGATCGACGAAGCTGTGCACCGCCTGGGCGGGGCCTGCCAGGAAGAAGTTGATGCCTTCCTCGGCCAGCAGGATGGTGCCCTTGAGCGCCAGGGCCTGGGCGCGTTCGGCCAGGGTGTCGCGCAGCGCCGCTGCGTCGGGCAGCGGCGTGAACTTGTAGCAGGAAATATTGAGGATATCGGGCACAGGAAGGCAGGCGGGGGGCGGCAAGGGCCGCAGGTTGGATCGGGTCGCCGGCGAGGGGCGGCCCGATCAGCCGCCCGACACCAGCAGGGCCTTGATTTTATTGGCCAGCTGGGCCACGGCCAGCGAAGCCGGTGCACCGGGCATGGATTGCAGCAGCAACTGGCGTCGCATCACGGCCTCGCGCACGGCCGGGTCGGAGGGAATGTCGCCCAGGTGCGTGAGCCGCAATGGCTCGCCGGAGGCCGTGCTGACAAAGCGGTTGAGCACCTGCTGGAGCTGACCCGTGATGGCGCGGCCATCGCCGGGACGCGCGGCCTGGTTGATGGCCAGGCGGATCTGCTGGCGCTTTTGCTGAATGGCAAGCACCTTGATGGCTGCATAGGCATCGGTCAGCGAGGTGGGCTCGGGCGTGGCGATGACCAGCACTTCGGTGGCCATGGACACCGAGAACAGCACCACGTCGGAGATGCCCGCGCCCGTGTCCAGCAGCACGATGTCGTAGCGAGGGGCCAGCGTCTCGATGGTGTGCGTGAACTGCTGGCGGATCTCGGGCGTGAGCCGCGAGTACTCGATCATCCCCGAGCCGGCCAGCAGCACCGAGTAGCCGCCGGGGGCGGGCAGGATGGCTTCCTCCAGCGTGGAACGGCCGGTGAACACATCGTGCAGCGTGACCTTGGGGTAGAGGTTGAGCACCACGTCCAGGTTGGCCAGGCCCAGGTCGGCATCGAGCACCAAGACCTTGAGGCCATGGCGTGTCAGCGCTGCGGCCAGGTTGGCCGAAACGAAGGTCTTGCCCACGCCGCCCTTGCCGCTGGTCACGGCGATGATGTGTCCGCGCGGCTTGGCGCGCACGGCATCGCTCATCGAAACGGCAGCGGGCAGGGAGGGGTGGGGAATGGCGTTGTCGCTTACCACCGGGCTATCAGCGGAGTCCATCTTCGGGGTCCACATCGGTTGCAATATCTGGATTCAGCCCATTGTCAAACGGGGAGGGGGCATACAAAGGTCCGAAAAGCAGGCTTTTTTCCTCCGCGCTTACCGTACTGTCTGGTTGTTCTTCAATGTGCACGCGGTTGCGGCCGGCAGACTTGGCCAGGTACAACTGTTTGTCGGCACGCTCGGTCCACAAGGTCGTGGTGCTGCGTATCCACTGCAGCGCATAGGCGCCGCCGATGCTGATGGTGATCTGCAGTGTCAACGTGGGTGAGATGACCACCGGCATGCGCTCGATGGCGCTGCGTATGCGCTCGGCCACGGACAGGCCGAACGTCGCAGGGCAGGCCGGCAGCACGATGGCGAACTCCTCGCCTCCGTAGCGGGCCAGCGTGTCCATGGGGCGCACGCAACTGGTCAGGGTTCGGGCCACCGACTGCAGAACCCGGTCGCCGACGATATGGCCGTGCTGGTCGTTGATCTGCTTGAAATGGTCGATGTCCAGCATCAGCATCAGCGCCGCTTCGCCCGAGCGCGCCACGCGGTCGATCTCGCGCTCGGCAATGGTGCGGAAATGGCGGCGGTTGGCCAGTCCCGTGAGCGGGTCGCGCAGCGACAGCGAACACAGTTCGTCGATCAGCGCCTGCAGGTATCGCGTCGGCGAATCCGTGGGCAAATGGACCGCCCCGCCAGCGTGGGTAACCAGCGCGTGGGCTGTGGCCAGGCGCAGGTCGCGCAGGTATACGGATTGGTGGGAGGCGGGGGCAGTCACAGAGGGCTGAATCAAAAGCCGGTGAAGTGTATCAGTGTGTAGGCTCAATTGTCGCCGCGCCGGCGTCGACTTTTGCACCATCGCTGGTAACAGATGTTGATCCCGGCCGAGATATGAAGGGCGGCAGGGCCAGCGCGGCGAGGAATTCCGCATCGGTGCGGTACAGCCGCAGGTGCGGCCCGCGGTGCAGGGCGCCGGCGCGCAGCAGCACCTGCTCGGCCGGCAACTTCAGGCCCACCACGTGCAGCACGCCGCTGCGCTTGGCCACCAGCAGTTGCAGGCGCACGAAGGTCTCCACGCCCGTCACGTCGATGCGGTTGATGGGCTGGGCCAGCAGGCACAGGTGGTGCGTCTCGGGGCGCAGCGCCCATTCGTCGCCGATGCGTCGCTCCAGGGCCGAGGCCGAGCCGAAGTCCAACTCGGCATCCATGCGCAGGGCCAGCAGGCCTGGCGCCAGCGGAGGCAACTGCCAGAGGTTGCGGTCGCGCAGGCTGCCATCAGGATGCTGGCCCACCTCGATGATGCGCGGGTGCAGGCGCTGGTAGAGGAAGTAGCCCAGGCTCAGCACGATGCCCGCGAACACGCCCCAGTACATGCGCGGCGCCGTGACGATGGTCAGCAGCAGCGTGGCCAGGGCAATGCTGCCCTCCACGCGCGACACCTTGAACAGCTGCAGCAGCACACGCGGCTTGACGAGGTTGACCACGGCCGTGATCACGATGGCCGCCAGCGCCGCCTTGGGCACGTGGTACAGCGCCGGGATGAACCACATCACCACGATGACCACCAGCAGGATGGAGAACACGTTGGACCATCCCGTCTTGGCGCCGGCCAGCAGGTTCACGGCCGAGCGCGAGAACGAGGCGCTGGTGGCAAAGCTGCCGAACAGGCCCGCACTGATCTTGGACAGGCCCTGGGCGACCAGGTCCTGGTTCTCGTTCCAGCGCGTGCCGGCCTGCTGGTGCTCCACCTGGGCGCTGGAGGCCGTCTCCAGAAAGCTCACCAGCGAGATCACCAGCACCGGCATCACCAGGGCGCCGAACTCGTCCCAGCTCAGCAGCCCCGGCAGCTGGAAGCTGGGCAGGCCCGCGGGCAGATGGCCGACCACGGCGCCGCCGTCGTCGGCAAAGTCCGTGGCCCAACTGATCACGCCGGTCAGCGCAATGATGAAGATGGCCGAGGGAAAGGCCGCACGCCAGCGCTTGGCGAGCACGAGCAAGGCAATGCTGGCCATGCCGTAGACGATGGACTGCCAGTCGAAAAGCTGCAGCGACGGCGTGTTCCAGACGGCACCCCAGGTCGAGCGCAGGCCCAGCAGCGTGGGCAGCTGCGAGGCCAGGATCAGCAGCGCCGCAGCCTGCGTGAAGCCGGTGAGCACGGGCGAGGTCACCAGGTTGAGCAGCCAGCCGGCGCGCATCAGCCCCAGCGACCACTGCACCAGGCCCGACAGAATCGCCATCCATGCGGCCAGCGCCACCCAGTGCGCGGAGCCTGGCTCGGCCAAGCCTGTGAGCGAGGCGCCGATCAGCAGCGCGCTCAGGGCCGTGGGTCCCACGCCCAGACGGGGCGAGCCGCTGAACAGCACGGCCACCAGGGCTGGAACGATGGATGCGTAAATGCCCGTGATCAGCGGCATGCCCGCAAGGGCAGCATAGGCCACGCCCTGGGGCAGAAGCATCAGACCAACGGTGAGACCTGCCCAGAACTCCCCGCGCAGCACGGCTGCCGAAGGTTTGGGCCATGCCAGGAAG
Organism: Delftia sp. WSY_22; assembly: GCF_043104185.1. NCBI lineage: Bacteria > Pseudomonadati > Pseudomonadota > Betaproteobacteria > Burkholderiales > Comamonadaceae > Delftia > Delftia sp. WSY_22. Next base: position 146,574 of record NZ_JBICKN010000018.1, on the reverse strand, counting down.
GGAAACCAGCGCGCCAGGGAATGCATGGCCGCTATTGTCATGCTAACTGGATGGTGCCGGGATGTTCGGGCTTGTCCTACAGGCGCTTGCGTCGGCGTCGTATGGGTTTGTCCCAGGGCCCTCAATAAAGTCGAGGCCTGTGTTGACCGCCTCACAACTATTCAAGGAGTAACCGCATGACTTTCATCACCCAACGCTGCTGCCAGATCCTCGCCGTGTCTGCCCTGGCCTTCGGCCTTGCCGCCTGCGGCAAGACCGAAGACACTGCGGGCCAGAAGCTCGACTCTGCGGTTCAGCAGTCCCAGCAGGCCGCGCAAAGCGCCGGCCAGAAGATCGACAACGCCATGAGCAGCGCCGGCACCAAGATCGAGGAAGGTGCTGCCAAGGCCGAAGCGGCCACCAACAACGCCATGAGCCAGGCAGGCGCCGCACTCGACGACGCCGGCATCACCGCCCAGATCAAGGCCGACCTGATCAAGGAGCCCGATATCTCCGCCCTCAAGATCGACGTGGACACCAAGGCAGGCGCCGTGACGCTGACCGGCTCGGTCCCCAGCGAAGCACTCAAGATGCGCGCAGGCGACATTGCCAAATCCGTCAAGGGCGTGAACAACGTCAGCAACATGCTGGAGATCAAGGCCAGCTGATCGCAGCCACCGGCTCCGTTGCCCTTGTGAAAACCAGGCGGATTCCCCGCCTGGTTTTTTTATGCCTGAACGCTGCAGCCCAGCGCATAAGATGCGCTGCATGAGCACACCCGACCTGCAGATCAGCACCCATCTCATCCATCATCCCTACCAGCCGCCAGAGGGCTTTGTTGCGCCGCAGCCGCCCGTGCACAAGGCCTCGACGGTGATCTTCGAGAATGTGGCGGCCATGCGCCGCCGCCAGTGGTTGGACAAGAGCAGCTACACCTACGGCCTGCACGGCACGCCCACCACGTTCTTGCTGGAAGAGCGCCTGAGCGCGCTGGAAGGCGGCCTGCAATGCCTGCTGGTGCCCAGCGGCCTGGCGGCCATCGCCACCACCTCCCTGGCCCTGCTGCGCACCGGCGACGAGATGCTGCTGCCCGACAACGCCTACGGTCCCAACAAGACCCTGAGCGAGGGCGAGCTGGCCCATTTCGGTGTGCGCCACCAGTGCTACGACGCCATGGATGTTGCCGACCTCGAAGCCAAAATCACGTCCAAGACGCGTTTGGTCTGGCTGGAGGCGCCGGGCTCGGTGACCATGGAGTTCCCCGACCTCATCGCCATGGTGCGCCTGTGCCGCGCGCGCGGCATCACCACCGTGCTGGACAACACCTGGGGCGCGGGCCTGGCCTTCAATCCCTTCGACCTGCTGGGCGACGGCTCGCACAGCCTGGGCGTGGACGCCACCGTCCATGCGCTCACCAAGTACCCCAGCGGCGGCGGCGATGTGCTCATGGGCAGCATCATCACGCGCGACCAGGCGCTGCACATGCGCATCAAGCTGGCCCATATGCGCCTGGGCCTGGGCGTGGGCGGCAACGACACCGAGGCCGTGCTGCGATCGCTGCCCAGCATCGCACTGCGCTACCACGCACAGGACCGCGCCGCGCGCGAGCTGGCGCGCTGGCTGCAGCAGCAGCCGGCCGTGGCCCAGGTGCTGCACCCGGCGCTGGAAGGCGCTCCGGGCCACGAGAACTGGAAGGCGCTGTGTGGCGCAGCCGCAGGCGGCGAGGGCGTGGCCGCCGGCCTGTTCAGCGTGGTCATCGATCCGCGCCACGGCCAGCAGGCCGTGGACCGCTTCTGCGACAGCCTGCGCCTGTTCAAGATCGGCTACAGCTGGGGCGGTCCCATCAGCCTGGTCGTGCCCTATGAGCTGTCGTCCATGCGCAGCTGCCCCACGCCCCAGCTGCGCAGCGGCACCGTGGTGCGCTTTGCCATCGGCCTGGAAGCGGTGCAGGACCTGCGTGCCGACCTGGAGCAGGCCCTGGCCGCCGCGTTTGCATAGTTGAGCGCCAGGCGCAGGTGACATCTGCCTGTCACCTGCGCCGCCGATGCTCGCTGGCTTCATACCACCCCACGGAGGCCTTCGGGCCCCGGTCCAGCATGAAGCACAAAGAGAGCATCACCAACATCCTGCAGCAGGCGAAAGCCGGCTCCCGCGAATCCGGCCTCGTGGCCAGCCGCCGCCATTTCGTGCGCGGCATGGGCGCCTCGGCCCTGGCGCTGCCACTGGCCGGCTGCGGCGGGTCGGATGGCGACAGCCGCATTCCCGTCGAGTTCCGCCACGGCGTGGCCAGCGGCGACCCGTTGAGTGACCGCGTCATCCTCTGGACCCGCGTGACGCCGCCGCAGGGCCATTCCAGCGACATCGAGGTGGAGTGGGAAGTGGCATCGGACGCCGACTTCAAGACCCTCGTGACTTCGGGCAAGGCCATGGCGCGCGCCACCCAGGATTTCACCTTCAAGGCCGATGCCACGGGCCTCAGGCCCGCCACGCGCTACCACTACCGCTTTCGCTGCCAGGGCATGACCAGCGCCACGGGCCGCACGCGAACCCTGCCCGTGGGCGCCGTGCAGCAGGTCAAGCTGGCCGTGTTTTCCTGCGCCAACTACCCGGCCGGCTACTTCAATGTCTACGCGCATGCGGCGCGCCAGGGCGACCTGGACGCCACCGTGCATCTGGGCGACTACATCTACGAATATGCGCGCGGCGGCTATGCCAACGGCAAGGCCGAAGCCATGCAGCGCCAGAGCCTGCCGGCCAACGAAATCGTCAGCCTGGCCGACTACCGCCAGCGCCATGCCCAGTACAAGAGCGATGCCGACCTGCAGGCCCTGCATGCGGCAGCGCCCATGATTGCGGTCTGGGACGACCACGAAGTCTCCAATGACACCTGGATGCACGGCGCCGAGAACCACCAGCCGGCCACCGAAGGCGACTTCGAGCTGCGCAAGGTGGCCGCGCTCAAGGCCTATCACGAGTGGATGCCCACGCGCAACGCACAGCCCGAGATCATCTACCGCAGCTTCGCCTTCGGCGACCTGCTGGCGCTGCACATGCTGGACACGCGCGTCATCGGCCGTGACGAACAGCTGGACTACGCCGACTATTTCACGGCACAGGGGCTGGACGCGGCGCGCTTTTCCTCCGACATGGCCAATCCCGCACGCCAGCTCATGGGCGCCACGCAGACCCAGTGGCTTGGCCAGCAGATGGCGGCCTCGCAGGCCACCTGGCAGGTGCTGGGCCAGCAGGTGCTGATGGGGCGCATGGAGCTGCCGGCGCCCTTGCTGATGGACATCCTCAGCCCCGGCAGCGGTGTCTCGCTGCCGGCCTACGCGGCGCTGCTGGCCAAGGCCCAGGCCAACCCGGCCAGCCTGACGGCGGCGGAAAAGGCCATCCTGGCCCAGCCCAGCATTCCCTACAACCTCGATGCCTGGGACGGCTACGCCGTGGCTCGCGAGACCGTGCTGGCCACGGCGCGCAGCCTGGGCAAGAACCTGGTCGTGCTGGCCGGTGACACCCACAACGCCTGGGCCAGCGAGCTGCGCGACCGCAGCGGGCAGGGCGTGGGCGTGGAGTTCGCCACCTCGTCCGTCAGCTCGCCCGGCTTCGAGGACTACCTGCCCGGCCAGGATCCGGCCCAGTTGCGTGGCGCGCTGCTGCAGTTCATCAACACGCTCAAGTACTGCGATACCTCCCGCCGCGGCTACATGATCGTCACGGCAACCCCCCAGGCCTGCCAGGCCGAATGGATCTATGTGGATACGGTGTTCAGCCGCCAGTACCAGACCGTGCGGGACGCGGCCTGGAAGGTGCTGCCCGGCCAGCCGGGCAAGCTGGTGCAGGCCTGAGGGCGGACCGGGGTGCGGGCCTGCGCGGTCTGGGCGGGGGCCCTCGGTAGTTTCCGCCATGGCAGCGCGGCCATGGCTGCGCTAACTTGGGGCTCGCTGATCCAGGAGGTCCAGGCATGCAGGCATCCCCCGCTCCCGAGAAAGCTTCCGACCACCCGGCTGGCGCGCTGCAGGTGCAACCGCTGCGCATGGCCGATCCCTGGCGCTGGCTGGCGCTGGGCTGGCGCGATCTGCAGCGGGCGCCGGGCGTTGCGCTGTTCTATGGCCTGTGCTTCTGGGCCATGGCCCTGCTCATCGGCTGGGTGTTCCGTGCCAGCCCTGAATACAGCATGGCCATGGCCAGCGGCTGTCTGCTCATCGGCCCCTTCCTGGCCATGGGCCTGTACGACACCAGCCGCAGGCTGGAGCGGGGATTGCCGCCCCAACTGAGCAGCTCGCTGACCTGCTGGGACACGCAAATGGGCAGCATGGGCATGCTGGTCATGGTGCTGCTGGTGCTGGAAATGCTCTGGGCGCGCGCCTCCATGGTGGTGTTTGCCGTGTTCTTCGATACCGGCATGCCCACCACGGCCGGCATGCTGCAGGCCGTGGCACGGCCGGAGAATTGGGAGTTCCTGGCGATCTACATGCTGGTCGGCGGCGCCTTCGCGGCCCTGGTGTTCGCCAGCATGGTGGTGGCGCTGCCGGCCATGCTGGACCGGGGCAGCGATGCGCTGACGGCCTGCATCACCAGCATGCGCGTGGTCGGCCTCAACCTGGCCGTCATGCTGCAATGGGCCGCGATCATCACCGTGCTGGTGGCTGCTGCGCTGTGGTGGCACGGCGTGGGCCTGCTGCTGGTGGGGCCTTTGCTGGGCTGCGCCAGTTGGCATGCTTACCGCTGCAGCGTGGGTGAATCTGCCGACCCTGCGTCCCCCCTATCCTGAGGTTTTACGGCCGGGCCCCGTCTTGCGGCTACAGTGGGGCTTGCAACAACAGAGGAGTCCACCTGTGGCGACACCCAACTACGCCTATGAAAAACGCCAGCGCGAACTGGCCAAGAAGCAGAAGAAGCTTGAAAAGGAGAAGGCCAAGGCCGAAAGAAAACCCGACGACCATGAGGGCGGCGGTATGGCGGGTGAAGACCAGGCATCCCCCGCAGCGGCGCATTCCGGCGAGGAAGGCCGCAGCAGCTGACAGCCTGGCTGCCCTGTGCTTAGGGCAGCAGTTTGCTGAGCTGTGGCCAGACGTTGTCCAGCATGCGCGGCTGGGCCTTGGCCGTGGGGTGGATGCGGTCAGCCTGGAACCACTGGGCCGAGTCGGCCGCATCGCCTATACCGGCCAGCAGGAAGGGCACGAGCGGTACCTTCTGCTCCTGCGCCACCTTGGAGAACAACTGCTCGAACTGGCGCGTATAGCCGCTGCCGTAGTTGGGAGGCACCTGCATGCCCACCAGCAGCACCTTGGCCCCTGCATCACGGGCCGCGCGTACCATGGCGTCCAGATTGCCCTGCGTGCTTTGCAGCGGCAAGCCGCGCAGCGCATCGTTGCCTCCCAATTCGATCACCACCACCGACGGCTTGTGCTGCTTGAGCAGGGCCGGCAGGCGCGAGCGGCCGCCCGAGGTGGTCTCGCCGCTCACGCTGGCGTTGACCAGCGGCACATTTTTCTGGCTCTCCTGCAGGCGCTTTTGCAGCAGCGCCACCCAGCCCGTTCCGCGGGCCAGACCGTACTCGGCACTCAGCGAATCGCCCAGTACCAGCAACGGGCCGGCGTCTGCAGCCCGGGCGGGCATGGCCGTCCAAGTACCCAGCAGACCGAAGGCCAAGCCGGCCGAGATAAAGTGGCGGCGTCGGCGCATTGCGCGCAGCTTGTCTTGCATCGTCTTCCCATCCTCCATGTCACAAAGCACTGCCCAGCCCCTGATCGAAGTCGAGCATGTCTTCAAGTCGGTCAGCGATTCGACCGGAACACTGGATATTCTGAGGGATATCGATCTGCGCTTCGCGGCAAGGGAAACCGTGGCCATCGTCGGTGCCTCGGGCTCGGGCAAGAGCACGCTGCTGTCCATACTCGCAGGCCTGGATACGCCCACGCGCGGCACGGTGCGGTTGCAGGGCCAGGACATGTTTGCGCTGGACGAGGATGCGCGCGCTGCCGTGCGTGCGCAGAAGCTGGGCTTTGTCTTCCAGAGCTTCCAGCTGCTGGGCAATCTGACGGCGCTGGAGAACGTGATGCTGCCGCTGGAGCTGGCCGGCAGCCGCGACGCCCGCCGCCGCGCCACCGAAATGCTGGAGCGCGTGGGGCTGGGCCAGCGCCTGGGCCACTATCCCAAGCTGCTGTCGGGCGGTGAGCAGCAGCGTGTGGCGCTGGCCCGCGCCTTCGTGGTCGAGCCCGCCGTGCTGCTGGCCGACGAGCCCACGGGCAGCCTGGACTTTGCGACCGGCGAAACCATCATGGAGCTGATGTTCGCGCTCAACCGTGAGCGCGGCACCACGTTGGTCATGGTCACGCATGACCGAGCCATCGCCGCGCGCTGCGAGCGGCGCGTGACCATCGAGGCCGGCCGCGTCGCCAGCATCGAAGAGGGGCAGGCGCTGGCGGCCTGATCGGCCGCCGGGTCAAGCGGCTGCAACCAGTGGCAGGACCTCAGGCGGCGACAGCTTCGCGCCGTCCGGCCGCCTCGCAGGCCGCGGCCGTGAAGATCACGTCCGTGGAGGAGTTGAGTGCGGTTTCGGCCGAGTCCTGGATCACGCCGATCACAAAGCCCACGCCCACCACCTGCATGGCCAGATCGTTGGAGATGCCGAACAGGCTGCAGGCCAGCGGAATCAGCAGCAGCGAGCCACCGGCCACGCCCGAGGCGCCGCAGGCGCACACCGCGGACACCACGCACAGCAAGATGGCGGTCAGCAGATCGACCTGGATGCCCAGGGTATGGGCCGCAGCCAGCGAGAGCACGCTGATGGTGACGGCGGCGCCGGCCATGTTGATGGTGGCGCCCAGCGGGATGGAGACGCTGTAGGTGTCCTCATCCAGGCCCAGGCGCTTGGCCAGCGCCAGGTTCACCGGGATGTTGGCGGCCGAGCTGCGCGTGAAGAAGGCCGTGACCGCGCTCTCGCGCAGGCAGGTCAGCACCAGGGGATAGGGATTGCGGCGCGTCTGCGTCCAGACGATGAACGGATTGACCACCAGGGCCACGAAGAGCATGCAGCCCAGCAGCACGGCCAGCAGGTGGGCATAGTCCAGCAGCTTTTCCAGGCCCGACTGGGCAAAGGTGCCCGCCACCAGGCCGAAGATGCCCAGCGGCGCCAGGCGGATCACGCCCTGGATCACGCGGGTGATGGCCTGGCCCAGGTCATGCATCACGGCGCGCGTGGTCTCAGAGGCGTGGCGCAGGGCCAGGCCCATGGCCACTGCCCAGGCAAGGATGCCGATGTAGTTGGCATTCATCAGCGCGCGTACCGGGTTGTCGAAGGCGCTTTGCACCAGGGCCATCAGCACTTCACCAATGCGCCCAGGCGCGCCCTGGGCGGGGGCGGCGTCCTTGAACTGGATGGTGGACGGGAAGGCCATGCTGGCCACCACGGCCACCACGGCCGCGGCAAAGGTGCCCAGCACATACAGCCACAGGATGGGCCGTATCTGCGTGGCGTGGCCGGGCCGGTGGTTGCTGGTGGCCGAGACCACCAGCAGCAGCACCAGGACAGGGGCAACGGCCTTGAGGGCGGAGATGAACAGCGTCCCCAGCAGGGATACGGACTGGGCGGCCTCGGGCCAGAGCCAGGCCAACAGGCCGCCGGCGACCAGACTGATGGCGATCTGGCCCACCAGGCTGGTGCGGGCAAGCCAGGCAAGAAAGGCTTTGAGCATGATGGTTGAGAAAGAAATGAAAAAACAGGGCGATGAAAAATGCAAAGCGGCATGCCCGTGGCTTCGGTGCATGCCGCAATGAGAGGGGCCCGCTGGAAAGCGGCCAACCCGCGCAGTGTAGCGGCTACGTAAAAACCACAGGAGCCGTTGCGTGCAGACGGGCTTCGTCCGGCGGGTGCCGGGGCTGCGCCCAATTGGCGGGATAATCGCGCCCCATGTCGTCCCCCAAAGTTCTCTTCGGCTTCCACGCCGTCGGCGTGCGCATGAAGACCGCGCCCCAATCCATCATCGAGGTCTACTACGAGGCCACGCGCCGTGATGCGCGCATGCGCCAGTTCCTCGACCGCGCCAAGTCGGCCGGCGTCCGGCTGATCGAGGCAGACGGCGAACGCCTGGCCAAGCTCGCCGGCAGCCACGGCCACCAGGGCGTGGCCGCGCGCGTGGAGGCGGTGGCCCAGGTGCATTCGCTGGATGAACTGCTGGAGCAGCTGGAGGCCGATGGCGTCAGCAACCCGCTGCTGCTGGTGCTGGACGGCGTGACCGATCCGCACAACCTCGGCGCCTGCCTGCGCGTGGCCGATGGCGCAGGCGCCCATGCGGTGATTGCGCCCAAGGACCATGCGGTGGGCGTGAACGCCACCGTGGCCAAGGTGGCCAGCGGCGCGGCCGAGACCGTGCCCTATTTCATGGTCACCAACCTGGCGCGCACGCTCAACGAGCTCAAGGAGCGCGACATCTGGATCATCGGCACCAGCGACGATGCGCCCAAGACCCTGTACGAGGTGGACCTCAAGGGCCCCACGGCCCTGGTGCTGGGCGCAGAAGGCGACGGCATGCGCCAGCTCACGCGCAAGACCTGCGACGAGCTGATTGGCATTCCCATGATGGGCGCCGTCTCCAGCCTCAATGTGTCCGTGGCCAGCGGCGTGTGCCTGTACGAGGCGCTGCGCCAGCGCGGCCTGGGCACCACGCCTGCCGTATCCGCCGCCCCGGCCGACCAGATCTAGGCTGGCGCGCCGTCGGCGCCCAGCTCCACCACGCTCTCGAAGCCGCCCCAGAACATGCGCTTGGCGTCGAAGGGCATGGTGGCCGGGTCCATGGAGGCAATGCGCGGGTCCTTCATGACGGCGGCATTGATGCGGTCGCGCTCCGCGCGCGAGGCATAGACGATCCATGAAAAGAACACGATCTCGCCTTCCTTGAGCTGCACGGCCTGGGGAAACGAGGTCAGCTTGCCCATGGGCACGTCGTCGCCCGCGCATTCCCAGTACTGCAGCGCTCCGTATTCCATCCAGACCTTGCCTGCGGCCTCGGCCACCTCGCGGTAGGCCTGCAGGTTGGCCCGGGGAACGGGCAGTACGAATCCGTCGATGTAGTGCATGGTGCTCTCCTGGTGAAAACCGGCGTCAGAGCCGGGCTGCGAGTTCCGCCAACTGGTCTGCGCACTGGCCCCAGCCGCTGTGAAAGCCCATGGCCTCGTGCTGGGCGCGGTCGGCGGCATTCCAATGGCGCACCCGGGCGGTATAGCGGGTCTGGCTGCCTTCGGGGTCGAAGGTGACGATGCCCGTCATGAAGGGCTTGTCGGCTGGCACCCAGCCTTGGGTGAAGGCGTCGGTGAAGACCAGGCGCCGGTTGGGAATGACTTCCAGGTAGACACCGCTGCCGGGCATCTCCTGGCCTTCGGGGCTGCGCATGACGATGAGGCTGTGGCCGCCGGGCCGCACGTCGTTGTCCACCCGGGCCACGCTCCAGGGGCTGGGTGCAAACCATTGCTGGATCAGCGCCGGCTCGGTCCAGCAGCGGTAGAGCCTGTCGGCGGGGATGTCGAGCAGGCGCGTGAGCACCAGGTCGTTGGCGTGTTCGGGAAGGTCTTGTGCTGTCATGGTGCTCCTCATTGCATGGAGTGCAGGCCGATGCGGTTGCCCTCGGTGTCCACCACGACGGCGCAGTGGCCGTGGGGGCCGATGGAGAATTTGGCCTGCTCGATGCGCCCGCCTGCGGCCTCGACGCGGCCCTGTTCTATGGCGCAGTCCTCGCAGCCGAAATAGACCAGCGTGCCGCCGCCCCCGGAAGGTGCGCCGTCCATCCGCACCAGCATTCCGCCCGCGCCGGGGCCTGTCATGTCCATCGGAAAGGACAGCATCTCCTGGCTGTCGGAGCCATCGGGCGCGGGCAGGTGCTCCAGCTTGCCCTGGAAGACGGTTTCATAGAACCGGCGCGCACGCGCCATGTCCTGCACATGGATCTCGAACCAGACGACGGGATTGGCGTTCATGAGGACTCCTTCTTGGGTGACAGAGGCAATGTGTCGGCCGGCCTTGTTCAGGCCTCGCCCTTGACGTTGACCATCCAGGGTGTGTTGAAGCGGTCCGTCACCATGCCAAAGCCCGGCGACCAGAACGTGGCCTGGAAGGGCATGGTCACCTTGCCGCCTTCGGCCAGCGCGTTGAAGATGCGGCCGCCCTCGGTGGCGTCGTCCACGCCGATCGAGATCCACATGCCCTGGGCCTGCTGGTAGCCGCCGCCACCGCAGTTGTCGGTGGCGTCAGAGGCCATCAGCGCCTGGTCCTTGATCTGCAGGTGGGCATGCATGATCAGGCGCTTGTCGGCCTCGGGCATCTGCGCCATGCCCGGCGTCTCGCCAAAGGTGCTCTGGTGCACGATGGTGCCGCCGAACAGCCTGGCGTAGAAGGCGAAGGCCTCGGCGCAGTTGCCGTTGAAGTTCAGATAGGGGATGAATTGCATGGAACGCTCCTGGGAGGGACGGTGGCGAGGGGAGTGGAGGAACGGGAGGACGGGAGGACGGGACGACGGGAGGAGGGGACCAGGAGGCTTCAGCCGCCGTCATGCGCGCGCTCAAGAGCGGCGATGTCCAGCTTTTGCATGCCCAGCAGGGCCTGCATCACGCGCTGGGCGGCGGCCATGTCGGGGCCTCCCATCCAGTTCGCCATCTGGGACGGAACGATTTGCCACGACAGGCCATGGCGGTCCTTGAGCCAGCCGCATTGACGCGCCGCCGGGTCGCCGCCCTCGGACAGGGCGCCCCAGTAGTGGTCTATCTCGTCCTGTGTATCGCAACTGACCATCAGCGAGACGGCCTCGTTGAAGCGGAACATGGGGCCGCCGTTGAGCGCCAGAAAGGGCTGGCCTTCCAGCTCGAATTGCACCGTCATCACGCTGCCCGCCGGCCTGCCGTGGATGTCGTGGCCTGCTTCGCCGTAGCGCGCAATGGCCGTGATGCGGGAATCGGGAAAGACTTCGGTATAGAAGCGCGCCGCCTGCTCGCCCTGGTTGTCGAACCAGAGGCAGGGCTGTATGCGGCCGGTGTGCAAAGCCATGCTTGTCTCCTTGGTGACGGTGATAACCGTTTCATGCCGTTCGATGCCGGCTTTTTATCGATTTCTGCCCGGCGTGTGTACGCCGTTCACATATGCTAGGGACTAAAATGGACGCTGTCCACATCAGGCGCTGTCAGCTTCGGTGTCAAGCTGTAAATCGGCGGGGCAGGGCTGTCTTCCCTCTCGGGTGATGTGGCCACGCAGAAAAAAGGAAGCAAAACAGTGACGCAGCGACGTGTCAGGCGTGAGTCATATCACCATGGCGACCTGCGCCAAGCCCTGGTCGAGGCTGGCCTGGCGCTGGCGCGTGAAGGCGGTCCCCAGGCGATCGTGCTGCGCGAGGCCACGCGCCGGGCGGGCGTGGCGCCCAATGCAGCCTATCGTCACTTTGCCAACCGCCAGGCGCTGTTTGATGCCGTGCGCGCCGCGGCCCTGGGCGCACTGGCCGCAGCCATCGAGGCCGAAATGGCCCAGGCGCGCACCCTGCCCGATGTGCTGCAGCGCTCACGCGCGCTGCTGGCTGCCGTGGGGCGCGGCTATCTGGGCTTTGCCCAGACGGAGACCGGCTGGTTTCGCACGGCCTTTGCTTCGGTCGAGTACGACGTGGACCTGCCGCCCGACACCACGCGTGCAGCGGCCATGGGACTGAACCCGTTCGAGCTGCTGGGCTATGCGCTGGACAGCATGGCCGAGGCCGGCGTGCTGCCTGCCGAGCGCCGGCCCCAGGCCGAGTTCCTGGCCTGGTCCGCGGTGCACGGCATGGCCTTGCTGGTGATAGACGGGCCGCTGCGCCACGCCACCGCCGAGCAGCGGCGCGCGCTGGCGCTGCGCCTGCTGGAGATGGTGGAAAAAGGCATTTGATGCGTGGCGGGGCGACACTGCCTCACAATGGCCTGCCTTTTTTCCATCGCCGCCCCGATGCCCGACGAACATTCCCTTTCCTCGCCTTCCCCCGCCGAGCCTGAACTGGCCGGCCAGGGCGAGCTGCGCGACCGCATCGCGCGTGCAGCCCATATCGCGGTGCTCACGGGCGCAGGCGTCAGCGCCGAATCCGGCGTACCCACCTTTCGCGACGACAAGAATAGCTACTGGGCACAGTTCAACCCGCAGGACATGGCCAGCGAGGCAGGCTTTCGCGCGCATCCGCAGCGCGTCTGGCAGTGGTATGCGCACCGGCGCGAAGCCGTGGCCGCGGTGCAGCCCAACGCCGGCCACCATGCGCTGGCGCAATGGGCCTTGCGCCACCCGGGCCGCATGACGCTGGTCACGCAGAACGTCGATGGCCTGCACCAGCGCGCAGGCAGCCCCGGCGTGCTGTGCCTGCATGGTGAGCTGATGCGGGACCGCTGGCTGGAAAGGCCGCGCGCATGCTGCGATCTGGCCCAGGTGAAGCCGGGCGAGCCGCCGCAGTGCGCCGTCTGCGGCAACCTGGTGCGCCCGGGCGTGGTCTGGTTCGGCGAGTCCCTGCCCATGGGCGTGTGGCAGGCCGCCGAGGCGGCGGTGCAGCAGTGCGATGTGCTGCTGGTGGTGGGCACATCGGGCGCCGTGTACCCGGCTGCAGGGCTGGCGCGAATCGCACGCAGGGCGGGCGCACATGTGGCCGTGATCAATCCCGCACCGTCCGAGCTGGATGACGCGGCCCACCAATGCCTGCGCGGCCCGTCGGCACAGGTGCTGCCGCTGCTGCTGGGCGACTGAAGGCGGAGGGGCAGGCCGCCCGACGCGGCCCAGGGGGGGAGGGAAGGGGCTTGCGCCATGGCGGCTCCATTTGACGCACAACCGGGGCAGTCCCCTCCCTCTCGCGCATCCGCTCAGATCCAGCCCAGCGCTCCCAGCGCCGCGCCGGCGCCCAGCAGCCACAGCAGGTGGATGCGCGTGCGCCAGACCAGCAGGGCGCAGACCAGGGTCAGCAGCCACAGGCGCCAATCCTGGGCGGGGCGACCGCTGCCCGTGCCCAGCAGCCAGCCCGTGGCCAGCAGCAGGCCGATGACCAGAGGGCCCATGCCCTGCTTGAAGGCCCGCACGCCGCGCCGGTTCCTATTGCGCTGGCCCCAGCGCGATGCCTGCCAGGCCAGCAGCGAACTGGGCAAGAGGATGCCCACCATGCAGATGGTCACGCCCAGTGCTCCAAAGGCCCAGGCCAGCAGGCCCGTGCCTCCGCCTGCGTTCAGGCCCAGGTTCCATCCCAGCAGGGCGATGAACAGCACATTGGGCCCGGGCGCCGCCTGGGCAATGGCGATGGAGGAGCTGAACTGCGCCTCACTGAGCCAGCCATGGCCATCGACCAGAAAACGGTGCATGTCGGGCGCCGTGGCAATGGCCCCGCCCACGGCCATCAGCGACAGCGTCAGGAAATACAGCAGCAACTGCAACCAGTCGGCGGGCTGCAGGCTCAGTGCAATCTGGTGGGCAGCATTCATGGCGTGAGCTTTCTCCAGGTCAGCACGCAGCCCGCGCCGCCGACCACCAGCAGCACCCAGGCCAGCGGAATGCGCATCACCGCCATGGCAATGAACGAGGCCAGCGCCAGGCCCGCGCTGCACCAGCGCCCCAGCGGGTGGCGGCTCAGCGTGCTGGCCAGCTTCAGGCCCATGCCCGCCACCAGGCCGGCTGCGACGGCGCCCATGCCGCGCAGCGCGCCGGCCACGGCGGGGTGGTCGGCCAGCTGGGAATAGATCACGGTCAGCGTCAGCACCAGCAGCATGGGAAAGCACAGCATGCCGCACACGGCCACCACGGCACCGCGCCAGCCGAAGTAGCGCTCGCCAATGGTGATGGACAGGTTGACCACATTGGGGCCGGGCATGATCTGGGCCACGGCCCAGTCCTCCACAAACTCTTCATTGGTCAGCCAGCGCTTTTTCTCGACCAGCTCGCGCTGTACCACGGCCAGCACACCGCCAAAGCCCTGCAGGGCCAGCCAGGTGAAGGACCAGAACAGATCGCGCAGATTGACGGGGGCGGGACGCCGGGCCGGCACATCGGCGGGGTCGTGTGGCGGGAGGGCCTGGGGCGGCGATGCGGGCATGTTCTGGCTTGTGTCTGAGCCGCCCGGGCAGGGCCCCGGGAGGGCATCGCTGTTGTCGTGGGGGAACCGCGCGGGCCGGTCCTGTCTTCGTGCCTGCCGCCGGGGCGGCACGCACGGAATGTTAATCCTGCGCAGCGGCCTTGTCGGCAGCGGCCCCATCGGCAACGGCGATGGGGGCATTGCAAGCGCAGATGGCTTGCTGCCGGCATGCGCCCAGGCCTGCCCGCCGGCCTGTCTGAACAGGAGTAGATTCTCTCCACCCACACAACCCGAGGATCTCCGACATGGACATGGATTGGAGCAAGGCGCTGCAGGAAAGCCTGGTCTGGCTGGCGGCGGCCTCAGTGATCACCGTCGTGGCTTTCGCGGCCGTGGCGCTGCTGGTGGTTCGATTCACCCGCTGGGGTCGGCAGTTCTGGCAGCTGGCCGGCCCGTTCCTGCACCCCAGAAACAGCTGGTGGCCGCTGCTGGTGTTCACGCTGCTGCTGGTGCTGGCCCTGGTCTCGGTGCGCATGAACGTGCTGTTTTCCTACTGGTACAACGGCTTCTACAGCGCGCTGCAGGAACTGGACCAGAAGGGCTTTTGGCGCTTCCTGGGTATCTTTGCGGTGCTGGCCACGGTCCACATCCTGCGCGAGCTGTTCAATTTCTATGTGAACCAGGCGTTTCGCATCCGCTGGCGGGTGTGGCTCAACGAGCGCGTGACCACCGACTGGATGCGCGGCGATGCCTACTATCGCAGCCACTTCCTGGACGAGCCGGTGGACAACCCCGACCAGCGCATCGAGCTGGATGTGAACACCTTTGTCTCGAACTCGCTGACCCTGGCGCTGGGTGCCGTCAGCGCGGTGGTCTCGCTGGTGGCGTTCACGGGCATTCTCTGGGGGCTGTCTGCCCCGATTGCCGTGGCGGGCGTGGAGGTTCCGCGGGCCATGGTGTTCGCGGTCTACCTCTATGTGATCGTCGCCACGCTGATCGCCTTTCGCCTGGGCCAGCCGCTGATCCGGCTGAACTTCCTGAACGAGAGGCTGACCGCCAACTTCCGCTACGCCCTGGTGCGCGTGCGCGAATATGCGGAGAACATCGCCTTCTACCAGGGCGCGGCCATCGAGCGCAACACGCTTTTGACGCGCTTTTCGGCGTTGATCGCCAATGTCTGGGCGCTGGTCTACCGCAGCCTGAAGTTCGACGGCTTCAACCTCACCGTCAACCAAGTGGCCGTGGTCTTTCCCTTTCTGCTGCAGGCGCCGCGCTTTTTCAGCGGTGCCATCAAGCTCGGTGATGTGATGCAGACCTCGCAGGCCTTCGGGCAGGTGCAGGATGCGCTGTCCTTCTTCCGAACCTCCTACGACACTTTCGCCCAGTACCGCGCTGCGCTGGATCGCCTGTGCGGCTTTCTGGATGCCAATGCGCAGACCCGCGAACTGCCCCAGGTCGTCCACAGAGAGCAGCCCGGCGCCCTGGACATCGAGCACCTGCAGGTCAGCCGCCCGGACGGCCACCACCTGCTCAGCGGCCTGCAACTGAAGCTCATTCCCGGCCAGGCGCTGCTGATCAAGGGGCCTTCGGGCAGCGGCAAGACCACCTTGCTGCGGTCCATTGCCGGCCTGTGGCCGCATGCCCAGGGCACGGTGGGCCGCCCGGGCGGCCACCAGGCGCTGTTCCTGTCGCAGCGCCCGTATCTGCCGCTGGGCGACCTGCGCACGGCCATTGCCTATCCGATGGATGCTTCACCGCAGGACGACGAGCGCCTTCAACAGGCGCTGCGCCAGGTCAGCCTGGCCCATCTGGCCGACAAGCTGGATGTCAACCAGGATTGGTCCCGCATCCTGTCGATTGGCGAGCAGCAGCGCCTGGCCTTTGCCCGCGTGCTGTTCAACCGGCCCGCCATCGTCTTTCTCGATGAATCCACCTCGGCCATGGACGAGGGCCTGGAGCATGCGCTGTACACGCTGCTGCGCGAGCAGATGCGCTCGACCATGCTGGTGAGCGTGGGCCACCGCAGCACGCTGGCGGGTTTCCATACCCACGCGCTGGCGGTCGATGGCAATGGCGGGTGGACGCTGTCGGAAGTAAGCGCACCGCAGAGCGCGCCCCAGGATTGATCGCGTGCGGCCCTGGGCCGCGCGCGATCAATCGTCCATGGGCAAAGAATCGCAGTTGCCCAGGTCGGAGGGCGGCTGCTGGGGCAACTGGCGCACCGCATCGCGCAGGGCGGTGCGCAGGCCCTCTTCCAGCACGGGGTGGTAGAAGGGCGCACGCAGCAACTCATGCACGGTCAGTTGCTGCTGCACGGCCAGGGCCAGCAGATGGGCCAGATGCTCGCCGCCCGGTGCGCACATTTCCGCGCCCAGCAGCCGGCCGCTGGCCGTGTCCGCATAGACATGAAGCAGGCCCGCGTTGCGCTGCGCAGCGCGCGCACGCCCCTGGTGCGCGAAATCCACGCGGCCCACCACGAAGTCCTGCCCCAGCAGCGCCTTCATGGGCTGGCCCACGACGGCCGCGTTGGGCGAGCTGAAGACGATGGACAGCGGCGCGCGCCGCTCGAAGCAGGCCACGTTCTCTGCCATGGCGTTGGTGCCAGCGATATGGCCTTCGTCCACGGCCTCATGCAGCAAGGGGCGGTCGCCATTGGCATCGCCCGCGAGGAACAGCGGCAGCTCGCCGACCTGCAGTGTCTCGCGGCTCACGGGCGGCTGCCCATGCTCGTCCAGCTCAAGGCCCAGCGTCTCAAGGCCCAGGCCTTCGAGCTGCGGGCGCCGACCCATGGCGGCCACCACGTGGTCCACGACGATGCGGGTGTCGCCTGCACGCACGACGATGCTGCTGTCCGGGCCCTTGCTCAACTGCACTTCATGGTCGGTGATCACCACCATCTCTTTCTCAAGCAGATGCCGCAACGCATCGGTGACGTTCGGGTCGGACAGGCCCGCCAGCTTCGGGCCGCGTCCCAGTGCGGTGACCTCCAGGCCCAGCCGCGCCAGCGCCTGTGCAATCTCCACGCCCAGCGGACCCAGGCCGACGACGGCCACGCGCGGGCCCAGCGTCTTGCGTTCGAACAAGGTGTCGGTGGTCAGGATGCGCTTGCCAAAGCGCTTCCATTCCTCCGGCACCACGGGGCTGGAGCCCGGAGCGAGGATGAGCTTGCGCGCAGCCAGCACCTTGCCATTGACCTCGATGCGATTGGCTGCCAGCAGCCTGGCACGCCCGTCGATGGCCCGCCAGCCCAGGCCCTCCGTGGCCTTGATCGTGCTTGCCACGAACTCGTCGCGCAGCTTGCGCACGCGGCGCAAAACGGCGGGCAGGTCCAGCTGCAGCCCGCTCGCGCCGCGTATGCCGAAGGCATCGAAGTGATGGCGTGCATGGAAGGCGTTGGCCGCCTCGATCAGCAACTTGGACGGCATGCATCCCACCCGCGCACAGGTCGTTCCCCAGGGCCCGTCGTTGACGATGGCGAAATGCTCCGTGTGCTTGCGCACCTCGCGCAGCGCCGACAGTCCGGCCGAGCCGGCGCCGACGATGATCACGTCGAGGGCGGTGGTGGGTGGGTTTTTCATGCTGTCTGATTCCTTTGACTGTGGCACCAGGTCCCGTGGAGGTCTCCGCTGCCGGTGGATGTGCCGAAAGGTGTGCCGACGGGAGTGCCGACTGAAGTGCCGACAGATGGTCGAGATGACTGCCTCGCCTGCCATGGGACATGCGTGCCAGTCTGCATGCTGGCGCTCGCGGCAGTCGTAGGCGAAGGGCCGAAACCGCTGCTGGACATTCAGGGCCTAGCCGGATGCCCAGTGTTGCCATGCCGCGCCCGTGCGGCTGCCTGATGCGCCGAAATCCGCTTCCCGCGCAAAGCGCCTGAGGGATGTCTCGGTAACCCTCAAATGGCTGACACGGCACAAGCGGCTTTGCGCCGTCTGCAGCCAGCGGCGCAGGGACCAATGAAGCTGCGCCATCACCCCGCCATGCACCTGTGCGCTGTGCAGGCGCAGGCGGCCATCGAGGATGAAGGCCTTCGCCGACCGTGCGGACAGCTGCAGATCCTCGCAGACCTGCCGCAGCCCGACGCCCTCGCGGACCCGGGTGCTCAGGCCGCGCCTGTGCATCTGGCAGCGAACGGAGCGTTCGCTGCGGTCCAGCCGGCGGCAGATCACCTGCACGGGCAGGACGCCGGCCCAGCGTTCGAGTGCAAGCAGTTCTGCGGGACTCCAGCGGCGGCGAATTGCGCCATTCGGCCATGCGCTGTCGGATGTCAGGCAGTGTGTGATTGCCATGGAAAGCTCCCATTCATATGGCGCTGCGCTGTGGCATGGCCTGAATCCCGGATGCCGATGAGACAATTATTGATGGGGGATTCTTTTGCAAGATTTTGATTTTGTTGATTGTTTTTGTTGTTTTGATTGCTGCTCGGATGGACGGCTCCATACCGCGATGCCTATCGTGGGGCCGGGATGCGGATCACGGAAATAGCGTCTGCACCGGCGCGCATATGCCAAGCCCCATGCGGATTTCCTGTTCGGTGCCCGATTTCCATGAACGACTTCTTTGCTTTTTCAGGAGAACCCTTCATGCGCCTTCAGCCAAAGCATTTGAATTTTTCCGCGGCGTGCCTTGCGTTGCTGGCACTGCCGGCCGCGCAGGCCCTGCCCATGCAGGACGTGGGCACGTCGGCAGGCCCGCAATGCGTGGGCCTGGACATCAACAACAGCGGCCATGTCGTGGGCGCCTGTGCAGAGAGCGACGGCTCGTCCGCAGGCTTCGTGTCGCTGGCGCCGGGCAGTGCGGCAGACCTTGTGCGCCTGTCGCCGGGGCGCAACTGCAACGCGGCGGCCATCACCAACAGCGGCCAGGTGGTGGGCACCTGCCTGGACGGCAATTCGGTGTCCGTCGGCGTGTTCTGGAATGCGGCCACGCCGGCCACGGTGCAGACACTGCAGCCGCTGACGCTCGATGTGCGCAGCATGCCCACGGCATTCAACCAGGGCGGCTATGTGGCAGGCGTCAGCCTGAGCGGCAGCAACACGGCCCGCCCTGTCATGTGGCGCAACAATGAAACCACGGCACGCGCGCTGCCGGCGGGCCTGCTGGGCCTGAACAGCACCAACTGCGTGCCGTCCGATGTGGACAATTTCGTGGTGGGCGGCAACATGCCGGGCATCGTGGGCAACTGTCCCGACAACAGCGGGCATCCGCGTCCTGTCTATTGGTCTGCCGCAGTCCTGGGCGGCTATATGGCCACGGCCCTGAACCTGCCTCTCAATGCCGTCTTCTGCCGCGCAAAGACCGTCGTCAATACCCGCATCATGGGCTACTGCGATTTTGGTGCCCAGGGTGGACGCACCGTCGTCTGGCTCAACTCGTCCTCCAGTCCGCAGGTGCTGTCCATATCGTCCCCGCCCGCGCGAAACAGCGGCGTCGATCTCAACATCCTCGGCGAGGTGATTGGGCACTACCAGTTGGCAGACGGGCGCAGCATGCCCTATTACTGGAACAGCCAGACCGGTGTCATCCGCGATATTCCTCCGCTGCCTGGCGGCATGAATGCACGTGTGGTGGATATCGGTGACAACGGAACAGTGGCAGGCCACAGCGAACTGGCCGACGGAAGTTCGCACGCCATCACCTGGACCCCCTTGGGCGGCACCGTGGACCAGGGAACCCTCGCAGGCGGCGAGAACAGTGCGGCCTCGGCACTGAGCCAGGATGGCTGCTACATGACAGGCAAAAGCGAAGTCACGCAGCTTGCGACGCACGCTTTCATACAGAACCTGTGTGCGCCATGAAAGCTTGAAATCATTTCAAATCCAAGAAAGGTGATTTTATGAAAAAGCGATATGCAAGATTTACAGCGGCAGTGTCAGTTGCCATTGCGGCTTTTTGGTCATGTGGAGTCCAAGCAAATAGTATAGGGATGTGGTCATTGGAAAATCCAATTTACTCTTTTGGTGGACATTCTTCATTGGTTGGAATGGGTAAAGATGTCCAGCAAAAACTGATCGATGATCATTTTCTGTTTTGAGCACAACTGCCTTCGTTTCAAGCCGATTTCGCTTATCCCTGGTGGCCGACCCAAGACCGCCGCTGAAGCGCTGCCTGTGGTCCTTGTCGGCCCTTGCAGAGGCCTCAGCCCGGCCGGGCAGGGCAGAGGCCTTGCCTATGCGACGGCTGGAGGGCCATCGCACATCAAATCGACCATCAGGCCTCGCAGGATTGCCAGCGCCGGCGCCTCGCTGCGCTGACGCAGCGTGACCAGCCCGAAGCGGGCGGTGCTGCGCATGGGCGGGTCCATGGACAGTTCGGCCAGGTCCGGGGCGACGGCGCGCACGGCCAGCAGCACGGTGTCGCTGTTGCGCGCAACGTCCACAAGGCTGGGCAACTCCTCGCACTGCAGTGTGACGAACCGCGCCGGGTGGGCCATGGCGCCATAGGTTTCCACCAGCAGCCAGGCCACCTGGTCGCTCAGCGGGGTGGAGGCGACGGGGTAGCGCTGCACATCCTCGAAGCGCAGATCCCGCTGCAGGCGGGCGAGTGGATGGTCGGTGCGGCACATGAAGGCGGCGCGCATTTCGTGCACGACGTCCAACGCAAGGTCGGGTGCGGGCCGCAGCGCGCGCAGGTCCACGACCAGGGCGTCGAGCAGGCGCTCGCGTAGCGAGTGCACCAGCAGATCGGTGCTGCCGCGCGCCACCTCGGTTCGCACGCCGGGGTGGTGCACGGTCATGTGCTGCAGGAACGGCGTCATCAATATTGCGCCGGGGCCCGATCCCAGGCCCACACGCACAGTGCCGGCCGCACCCTCGCGCAATTGGCGCCCCCTGTCACGCAGCTC
The DNA here is from genome assembly GCF_043104185.1 of Delftia sp. WSY_22. Taxonomy (NCBI): domain Bacteria; kingdom Pseudomonadati; phylum Pseudomonadota; class Betaproteobacteria; order Burkholderiales; family Comamonadaceae; genus Delftia; species Delftia sp. WSY_22. The sequence goes on along the minus strand of NZ_JBICKN010000018.1, from coordinate 125,706 downwards.
GTCGGCTTCAGTCACCAGGGCGCGTGCCCGTCCCAGCATCTCGCGGCCGAATGCTGTGAGTTCGCTGTGGCGGCCGATGCGGTCGAACAAGGGTATGCCCAGCTCCTGCTCCAGCGCGCGCACGCTGCGGCTGAGGGCCGGCTGTGTCAGATGCATGGCCTCGGCCGAGCGGCTGAAGGAGCCGGTCTGCGCCACCGATATGAGATGTCTGAGCTGCACCAGCGTCATGATTTTTCGCGCCCTGAAGTCTGCATGAAACTCATGCTAATGCAGCCAACAATGCATTGGACGTTCGATGACCCGGCTCCTAGGATGCCGCGTATCCGGCCGACCGAGCCGGAGCCATCCACCAAGGAGACATGATGAGATTTTTGTTCCAGCGCGTTTGGCTGACGGGCGCCGGCCTGTTGCTGAGCGCGGGCCTGGCCTGTGCGCAGAGCCCGTCCTCCAGGCCCGTGAGCCTGATGGTTCCCTATCCGGCCGGCGGCCCTTCGGATGCCATTGCCCGCATCTTCAGCGTGCCGCTGTCCAAGACCCTGGGCCAGCAGGTCATCGTGGAGAACCTGGGCGGCGTCAGCGGCGCCATGGCCGCGCAGAAAGTGCTGGCCGCTCCGCCTGACGGGCACTACGTCTTCCAGGGCTCGCCCAACGAGGTGATCCTGTCGCCGCTGGCCAATGCCGCCGTGCGGCTCAAGGCCGAGGATTTCCGCCTGGTCCATCCCGTGGCCGAGGCCGTGATGGTCTTCGTCGCTCGCAAGGACCTGGAGGCCGGCAACGTGGATGAGCTGATCGCGCTGGCCCGCAAAAGCGCCAGCCGGCCGCTGTCGTACGGCAGTGTCGGCATTGGCTCGCTCTACCACCTGATCCTGGAGAAGGTGCAGCAGGACGCTGGCATACAACTCATGCATGCGCCCTACAAGGGCAATGCGCCGCTGCTGCAGGACATAGGCAGCGGGCAGGTCGATTTCGCTGTGCTCGTCTACAGCGCTGCCATGGGCGCGCTGGCCGAGCAGGGCCGGCTCAAGATCCTGGGCCAGCTGGGGGAGCAGCGATCGGAGCTGCTCAAGAATGTGCCCACGGTGCGTGAGGGCCGGGAGCTGAAAAACTTCGCCTACAAGACTTGGACCAGCTTCCTGGTGCGCAAGGACACGCCGCAGGAGGTGGTGCAAAGGCTGCACCAGGCGATAGGCGCCATGCTCAAGGACCCGGGCGTGCGCGAGCAACTGGCCCTGCAGACCCAACTGGCCGCGGCGCCCATGTCGCTGGCCGAAGCCGCGCAGTTCTATGAGGCCGAGACCGCCCGCTACCGCAGCATTGCCCGCTCCATCCGCCTGCAACCCCAGTGAGACGCCGCACATGAACACCCTTCTGGACACTTTGCGCGGCTCGGCCGCAGCCTTCGTCGAGGTGCGCCGCGACATCCACAGGCACCCCGAGCTCGGCTTCGAGGAACATCGCACCAGCGCCCTGGTCGCGCAGCAGCTGGAGCAATGGGGATACGAGGTGGAGCGCGGCCTGGGCGGCACCGGCGTGGTGGGGTGGCTGGTGCGCGGCAGCGGCAGCCGGCGCCTGGGCCTGCGCGCCGACATGGACGCGCTGCCCATCGCCGAGGCCAATGAATTCGCCCATGCCAGCACGCATGCCGGCGTCATGCATGCCTGCGGCCATGACGGCCATACCGCCATGCTGCTGGCAGCGGCCCGGCATCTGGCCGAGCACGGCGGCTTCGACGGAACGCTCACGCTGATCTTCCAGCCTGCGGAGGAGGGCGGCGGCGGCGCCCTGCGCATGATGGAGGACGGCCTCTTCGAGCGACATCCCTGCGACGCCATCTTTGCCATGCACAACATGCCGGGCCTGCCCCAGGGAAGGCTGGCCTTGCGCGAGGGCGCAGCCATGGCGTCCTCCGACTACGCCACGCTCACGCTCACCGGGGTGGGCGGGCATGGTGCCATGCCGCACCGCGCGGCCGACCCCATCGTTGCGGCCGCCAGCATCGTCATGGCCTTGCAGACCATCGTCTCGCGCAACATCGATCCGCTGCAGATGGCGGTGGTGACCGTGGGCGCCATCCATGCGGGCAAGGCCAACAACGTGATCGCCCACAGCGCGGTGCTGGAGTTGAGCGTGCGTGCGCTGGATGCCGATGTGCGCAGGCTGCTGGAGGAGCGCATTCGCGACCTGGTGAGTGCGCAGGCCGAGAGCTTCGGCGTGCAGGCGCAACTCGACTGGCGACCCGGCTATGCCGTGCTGGTCAACACGCCCAAGGAGACGGACTTCGCGCGCCAGATCGCGCTGGAGCTGCTGGGCCCGGAACATGTCACGCTGCAGGCGCCACCCTTGCCGGGCAGCGAAGACTTTGCCTTCATGCTGCAGCGCGTGCCAGGCAGCTATCTGCTGATTGGCAATGGCGAGAGAAGCGAGCAAGGCGCCTGCATGGTGCACAACCCGGGCTATGACTTCAACGACGACAACATCGCCGTGGGAGCCGCCTATTGGGTGCTGCTGGCGCAGCGGTTTCTGGTGGCCGGTTGAACTGCTTGAGCCCGGCGCATCTCATTCGCTGGGGTGGACTTCCAGCCAGCCCACGCGTCCTTGACCGCTCTCGTTGAGGCGGCTCACAAAGCCTTCAGCCTGCGACTGCGGCAGGCGCAGATCGAACTGCACCAGCGATCCATGCTCGACCTGGAGCAATTCGGCGCCTGCCGCCTCGATCTCGCGCCGCACCAGGCCTTCGAGCGCATAAGGGACACTGCAGCGCAGCAATTGCATGCGCTGCAGCGTCACCTTTTCGGCAGTCAGCAAGGCCTGGGCCACGGCATCGGTGTAGGCGCGCACCAGGCCGCCGGCGCCCAGCTTGACGCCGCCGAAGTAGCGCACCACGGTGGCCAGCACGCCTTCCAGGTCCTGGTGGCGCAGCACGTCCAGCATGGGGCGGCCTGCCGTGCCGCTGGGCTCGCCGTCATCGACGGCTGCCGACTGGCCGCCTGCCAGCAGCGCCCAGCAGACATGGGCGGCGCCGGGGTGCTCGCGCCATAGCGCATCGACCACCGCCTGGGCGCTGGCGCGGTCGGCCATGGGCTGCACGCAACCGATGAAGCGGCTTTTCTTGATGAGGAGTTCGCTGTGCGCGGGCGCGCGGAGTGTCTGTGGCATGGAGGGCGGCAAGCTTACCCGATCGCCCCTGGCTCGGGGTTTGGCGCATGGATTCATTACGCCTTTATTACGAAGCGCTACACATTTGTGAGCATGCGTACCTTGTGTCATTTCAGCTTCAGAGGGTTGCATCCAGGTTTGTCCTACAGAAATCGTGAAAGATTCGCAGTAAGCTTTCTGTCAAGGAGGCGCAACCATGAACACCCCACCTTCCCGCGATCCCGTTCTCACCGAACACACCTTTGGCCGCGATCATTTCAGTCCTCCGCCCATGGCGTTGGAGCAGGCAGGCCAGGACCATGAAGCCGCCGGTGGCGGCCTTCCTCTGGACCTGGACCAGCGCATTCGCAACGTAGGCGAATGGTGATGGCTGCAGCCGTGCAGCCAAGGGCCATCCGGCCAGGCTGAGCGGCTCCAACGACCGCCGACAGGAACGCAGCAGGCAATGGCCTCGCTGCGCTGGATTTATCATTCCAACATCTTCACCCAGGCCGGCTGCGCAATGCACCGGCCTTTTTGCATTCCTGCCACAGCCTGTTCCCGCACCCATGAGCAATGACACCATTCGCAGCCATTGGCTGCTGGCACCTGCCTGCGCCAGCGATGCCAGCCTGCCTGTGCCGCTGGGCGATGTGACGGCGCTGCTGGAGCAGGTGGGCCGCTCCAGCGGCAGCAGCGACGAGGTGGCCGGGCAGCTGCTGCACCTGCTGGGCCGGCATGTGCCGTTGGCGCAGTGCACGATCTTTTCGTTCCAGGGGCGATCTCGGCCGCGCATCGTGGGGTTCGGGGACCGGGCACGCACAGGCGCACTGCCTTTGATTTCCCAGGATTACAGCGAGCGCTTCTATCCACTGGACGGCGCGCAGCGCGTGATGCAGGCCGAGCTGGCGCGGCAGCAGCGCAATCCCCAGGCGCCAGCGCGCGTCTGGCTCCATCGCCAGAAGCCTTCGGACGTGAGCCATCCCGAGTACCGCCGTGTCTGCTATGACCTGCCCCGCCTGGTGGAGCGGCTTTCGCTGCTGACCCTGCAGACCGGCGCACGCTGGCTGGCGGTGAATCTGTACCGGGGTGAGGAGCACGGCGGCTTTGACCCGCAGTCCATTGCACGCATCGAGGCCTTTGCTCCGCTGGTCATGCAGGCCATGCGCCTGCATTACGCGGGCCAGGCCCTGCAGGACGATCTGGCGGGCCTGGTGCTGGCGCGCCTGGCGCGGCGCTTTGCGCATCTCACGCAACGCGATATGGACGTGGTGCGCTGCGTGGTCGAGGGGCTGGACACCGAGCGGCTGGCGCAGCGCCTGGGCATCACGGTGGCCAGTGCCCGGACCTATCTCAAGCGCGTCTGCGGCAAGCTGGGCGTGCAGGGGCAGCGCGAGCTGTTTGCCTTGCTGATGGAGCCCGAGGCGCTGTCCTGAGCCTGGGGGCTGGAGGGTCCTGTCTGTCCCCATCCGGGGACATTGCCGGAGCGGGGGCTGCCTACACTGCGGCCTCACAAAGACGCAAGACGCAAGACGGAGACATCCATGCATCAGCCCCATGCCCAGCCGCGGCATTCCATCTACTACCGGTACCGGGTGCACCAGCCCTGGCTGCCTTCGCAGCATCCAGGGGTGCAGCGCCATCCTGTCGTCATCGTCGGCACGGGCCCTGTGGGGCTGACCACGGCGCTGGAGCTGGCGCGCCACGGCCAGCGCTGCGTGCTGCTGGAGTCCGAACTGCAGGTGTCCGAAGGCAGCCGCGCCATCGTCTTCACGCGCCGCTCCATGGAGATCCTGCAGCAGGTGGGCGTGGCCGAGCGGGTCATGGCGAACGCCTTGCCCTGGCGCTGTGGCAACTCGTTCTACCGGGGGCGGCGCGTGTTCCGCATGGAGGCGCCGCACAGCGAGGACGATCGCTTCCATCCCATGACCAATCTGCAGCAGCAGTACCTGGAGGAATACCTGGTCGATGCGGTGCTGGCCCATCCGCTGATCGAGCTGCGCTGGGGCAACCGCGTGGACCGGGTGGAGCAGGTCGGCAGCGGCGCCGCCGCAAAGGCGCGGCTGCAAGTGGACACGCCGCAAGGCCCGTATGCGATGGAGGCCGACTGGCTGGTCGCCGCCGATGGCGCCCGCTCCGGCATACGCACGGCCATGGGCCTGGTGATGGAGGGGGCGTCGTACGAGGGCCGCTTCGTGATCGCCGACATCCGCATCGACCTGCCACTGCCCACGGAGCGCCTGGCCTTCTTTGACCCGGTCTGGAACCCCGGCAACACCATCCTGATGCACCGCGAGCCGCATGGCATCTGGCGCGTGGACTACCAACTGCCTGCGGGCGAGGACGCGCAGCAGGCGCTGCAGCCCGAATCGCTCAAGGCGCGCATCGACGCGCAGCTGGAGATGATCGGCTTCGGCGGCACGCCCTGGGAAATGGACTGGAGTTCGGTCTACTCCGCCCGCGCGCTGACCTTGCCGGACTATGTGCACGGCCGCGTGATCTTCGCGGGCGATGCGGCCCACATGCTGCCCATCTTCGGCGTGCGCGGTGCCAACACGGGTTTTCAGGATGCCCAGGCCCTGGCCTGGCGGCTGGCCCTGGTGGCGCGCGGCGTGGCGCCGGTGAGGCTGCTGGACAGCTACAGCGGCGAGCGCGTGGGCGCGGCGCGCGAGATTGTCGAAGAGGCCGGCAAGAGCACGCGCTTCATGGCGCCGCCCTCGCGCGGCTTCCGGCTGCTGCGCGATGCCGTGCTGTCGCTGTCGCTCACCCAGGAATTCGTGCGGCCGCTGTACCACTGGCGCACCTCCCGGCCGCACGAATACGCGCACTCGCCGCTCAACAGCGCGGATGACGACAACCACCTGTTTGAAGCCGGCCCTGGCCATGGCGCACCGCCGCTGAACCTGCGCCTGGGGCCCGATGACTATCTGCTGGACCACCTGGGCGGTGGATTCGACCTGCTGTATTTCACCGATGGCACGCCCGTGCCTGCCCAGTGGTGCGAAGTTGCCAGGATGGCGCGCGGCCGTGGCGTGGGCCTGCGCATCGTGGCCATCTCCAGCCAGGCGGCCGCGCAGCCGGTCCAGGGTGCCGATCTGACCCTGGCCGATGCAGATGGCCGCTGCCGTGCACGCCATGGCGTGCCGGCAGGGCACCCGCCTGGTGCCGCCTATCTGCTGCGGCCCGATCAGCATGTCTGCGCGCGCTGGCTGGCGCTGGATGCCCGGCGCCTGCAATCGGCCATCGACAACGCCACCTGCACGCAAGGAGTTCCGGCATGAGCCAAGAACAGACATCACCCCACACCCTTGATATCGCCGGCCTGGAAACTGTCTACGACCAGCTGGCCACAGCCATCGACACGGCGGGCCCGCAGCGGTCCGAGCTGTTCCTGGTCAAGCTGGCGCTGCTGGCGGCCGAACGGCTGGGCAGCGCGTCCGTGTTCTCGGAGCTGGTGCAGGCGGCGCAGCAGGATCTCTAGTGCGTAGTCGCGCTCCAGGGAAAACCGCTATCGCTGTCGGGGCGCCGACGGGCCGTGGCATGGCCGGCACTGGCTAACATCGGCCCGAAAACAAGGGTCCCGCGAGCCATGGATGTACTCAGTGAAGTTCTCGATATTTGCCGCTCGGAGCGCGCCGTCACGGCGCGCTTTGCGCTGACGGCGCCGTGGAGCCTGAAGTCCACGGGCGTCACCGGCGCCATGATCCGCATGGCGCGCGGCGCGCCTTACTGGATCCAGGTGGAGGGCATGCCGGCGCTGCGGGTCGAGCCCGGCGATCTGGTCATGCTGCCCATGGGCGCCGCGCATGTGGTGGCGTCCGACATGGACGTTGCCAGCGAGCTGTTCTCGCGCATGATCGCCCGCCACGCCGAAGGACCGCGGGACGAAAATCCCCTGGTCTTCAGCCATGGCGGCGGCGGCGAGGCCACGGACATGTTTTCGGCCCTGTTGTGGTTTTCCGCCTACTGCCGTCATTCGGTGTTCCGCATCCTGCCGCCGCTGATCCACATCCGGGCAAGCGACCTGCCGCTGGCCGGCTGCCTGGCCACCACCATGGAGTCGCTCACGCTGGAGACGCTGGCGCGGCGCCCGGGCTGGCGCCTGTCGGCCGCGCGCATGGGCGAGCTGCTGCTGGTCAACATCCTGCGCGAGCACCTGGCGCGCGAGACTGCCATTGGCGAAGGCTGGCTGCGGGGCCTGGGCGATGCCTGTGTTGCGCGTGCCCTGGTGTGCATGCACCGCGAACCGCAGCGGGCCTGGAGCGTGGAGACGCTGGCCATCGAGGCCGGCATGTCGCGCACCCGCTTCAGCATGCGTTTCAAGGAGCTGGTGGGTGCCACGCCCATCGGCTATCTGACGGCGCACCGCATGGCGCTGGCGGCCCAGCAGATGGAAGCCGGCGGGCTGTCATCGGCCCGCATCGCCGAGAACGCGGGCTACGACTCGCCGAAGGTGTTTGCGCGGGCATTTCGCCGCTGGTCCGGGCACACGCCCAAGGCCTGGCTGGCGCAGGAGGCCGCAAAGAGGTCGGGCTGGCAGCAGCAGGAAGGCCGTATCAGGGGGCTGGAGCAAGACCCTTGACCAGCAGGGTTGAGTGCCGAAACGTACACTGGCCGGTTCCTTCCGCACAGGCTCCCAGAAGCCGAACCGCCCATCATGAACGCCCCCGTTGACGTTTCCTTCTTCCATCGCGCCGCCAAGCCGCTGACCAGCTATCGTCCTTACTGGGCCAAGCGCTTTGGCACGGCCCCGTTCCTGCCGATGAGCCGGGCCGAGATGGAACAGCTTGGCTGGGACAGCTGCGACGTGATCCTGGTGACGGGCGACGCCTATGTGGATCACCCCAGCTTCGGCATGTCGGTGATCGGCCGGGTGCTGGAGGCACAGGGCTTTCGCGTGGGCATCATTGCCCAGCCTGACTGGCAAAGCGCCGAGGCCTTCAAGGCCCTGGGCCGGCCCAACCTGTTCTGGGGCGTGACGGCGGGCAACATGGATTCCATGATCAACCGCTACACGGCCGATCGCAAGATCCGCTCCGACGATGCCTATACGCCGGGCGACGTGGGCGGCAAGCGCCCGGACCGGGCGGCCATCGTCTACAGCCAGCGCTGCCGCGAGGCCTACAAGGACGTGCCCATCGTGCTGGGCGGCATCGAGGGCAGCCTGCGCCGCATCGCCCATTACGACTACTGGAGCGACAAGGTGCGCCGCTCCATCGTCGTGGACAGCAAGTGCGACATCCTGCTGTACGGCAACGCCGAACGCGCCCTGGTCGAGGTGGCCCACCGCCTGGCTGCGCGCGAGCCCGTGGAAAGCATTACCGACGTGCGCGGCACGGCCTTCTTCCGCCGTGAGTCGGAGGCGGGCTGGTTCGAGCTGGATTCCTCCGTGGTGGACGAGCCCGGCGTGGTCGAGCCCCACATCAACCCCTACATGACCACCAGCGAGCAGGCCGAGGCCCAGGGCCAGACCTGCTCCAAGGAAGAGGGTGATGCCGACGCGAAGCCGGACGGCGCCTCGGTCGCCGCCGTTCAGACCATCCAGTTCGTGCCCAACCCGTCGCTGCGCGGCAAGGGCAAGCAGCCGCCGCGCGACAAGACCGTGCTGCGCCTGCCCAGCTATGAGCAGGTCAAGGCCGATCCCATCCTCTACGCCCACGCCAACCGCGTGCTGCACCTGGAGACCAATCCCGGCAACGCCCGCGCCCTGGTCCAGGCCCACGGCGAAGGAGTGACCGCGCGCGATGTGTGGCTGAACCCGCCCCCCATCCCGCTGACCACGGCCGAGATGGACTGGGTCTTTGGCCTGCCGTATGCGCGAAGCCCCCATCCCAGCTATGCCGACGCCAACGGCAGCCATGAGGGCGAGACCAAGATCCCGGCCTGGGAGATGATCCGCACCTCGGTCAACATCATGCGCGGCTGCTTCGGCGGCTGCACCTTCTGCTCCATCACCGAGCATGAAGGCCGCATCATCCAGAGCCGCTCCGAGGAGTCCATCATCCAGGAGGTCGAGGACATCCGCGACAAGGTCAAGGGCTTCACCGGCACCATCTCCGACCTGGGCGGCCCCACGGCCAACATGTACCGCCTGGGCTGCAAGAGCCCCGAGATCGAGGCCGCCTGCCGCAAGCCCAGCTGCGTGTTCCCCGGCATCTGCCAGAACCTGCACACCGACCATGCCCCGCTGGTCAAGATCTACCGCCGCGCGCGCAATCTGCCGGGCATCAAGAAGATCCTGATCGGCTCGGGCCTGCGCTACGACCTGGCCGTGAAGTCGCCCGAGTACGTCAAGGAACTGGTGCAGCACCATGTGGGCGGCTACCTGAAGATCGCGCCCGAGCACACCGAATCCGGGCCGCTGACCAAGATGATGAAGCCGGGCATAGGCAGCTATGACCGCTTCAAGCAGATGTTCGAGCAGTTCAGCGAGGAAGCGGGCAAGAAGCAGTACCTGATTCCCTACTTCATCGCCGCCCACCCGGGCACCAGCGACGAGGACATGATGAACCTCGCCATCTGGCTGAAGAAGAACGGATTTCGCGCCGACCAGGTGCAGACCTTCTACCCCAGCCCCATGGCCACGGCCACGGCCATGTACCACTCGGGTCGCAACACCCTCACCAAGGTGCGTCGCCAGATGCGCGACGTAAGCGAGGAGTCGGTGGACATCGTGCGCGGTGAAAAGCGCCGCCGACTGCACAAGGCCTTCCTGCGCTACCACGACCCCAACAACTGGCCGCTGCTGCGCGAGGCCTTGAAGGCCATGGGCCGTGCCGACCTCATCGGCAACGGCAAGCAGCACCTGATCCCCACCTTCCAGCCCCTGGTCGATGGCGGCTACCAGAGCGCGCGCCGCAAGAACAGCACCCAGGGAACGGGCGTGGCCGCGCGTGCCGTGGTCTCCCAGCAGGGCAAGGCCTATGCCCTCAACAAGGCCGGTGGCAAGAGTGCGGGGCCGGGCAAGGCGCAGGCACAGGCCCGCGACCCCGGAGGCGACGTGCGCTTGCGCTCCAGTCAGCCCAAGCCCGGCCGCATGCTGACCCAGCACACGGGCCTGCCACCGCGCCCTGGCGTGGGCGGCTCCGCAGGCGCTGCCGGGGCCGGCCGCAAGGCCGCGCCGGGCGGGCGCAAGCCGCGCTGACGCGCCTCAGCCGACTGCCGGCGCCAGCGTGCCTTGCCATTCGCGGCGGGCGGCCTGGGCACCGCTTTCGAAGTACTGCGTGTCCAGCGGCACGGGCCGCGCCAGGGCAAAGCCCTGCGCGTAGTCCACGCCCACGGCCTGCAGGGCCTGGGCGATCTCCCGGCTTTCCACATACTCGGCCACCGTGCGCTTGCCCAGGATATGGCCTATGCGGTTGATCATCTCCACCATGGCGTGGTTGCTGGGGTCCTGGAGCATGTCGCGCACGAAGCCGCCGTCGATCTTCAGATAGTCCACGGGCAACTGCTTCAGATAGGTCAGCGAGGACATGCCCACGCCGAAGTCGTCCAGCGCAAAACGGCAGCCCAGCGTGCGCAGGGCCTGGATCAGCCGGGTGGCGCTGGACAGACTGGCGATGGCGCTGGTCTCGGTGATCTCGAAGCACAGCAGCTGCGGCGCGATGCCGTGCGCGCTCAGCTGCGCCTGCACAAAGTCCAGCAGCCCGTCGTCGTCGAGGCTGGGGCCTGACAGATTGATGGCGCAGGTGTCGATATGGCGCAGCGCGGCCGGATGCTCGGCCAGCGTGGCCAGCGTTCTGGCGATCACCCAGCGGTCGACGGTTGGCATGATGCCGTAGCGCTCTGCCGCGGGTATGAACGCGGCTGGCGAGATGATCTGGCCCTGCTCGTCGCGCAACCGCAGCAGCACCTCGAAATGCAGGCCGCGCTGGCCATCGGGCTGCAGCGGTGCAATGCTTTGTGCGTACAGGCAAAAGCGCTCCTGCTCCAGCGCCGTGCGTATGCGCGTGACCCATTCCATCTCGCTGACGTGGCGGGTGTATTCGCCGTCGTCGCTGCGGTAGACATAGATGCGGTTGCGGCCGCGCTCCTTGGCGCGGTAGCAGGCCATGTCGGCCATGCGCAGCAGGTCCTGGGCCGACTGGACCTCGCCGCCGATGTGGACCAGTCCAATGCTCAGTCCTGTGCGCAGCACCTGCTTGCCCCAGTGCACGTGCAGGGCTTCGGCAGCCTGGCGCAGCTTTTCGGCAATGCGCAGCGCGGGCTCGGGCGGACAGTTCTCCAGAAGAACGCCGAATTCGTCGCCGCCCAGGCGTGCCAGGGTGTCTGTCTCGCGCAGGTTGTGCAGCAGCAGACGGCTGACCTCGCACAGCATTTCATCGCCCGCCGGATGGCCGCAGGTCTCGTTGATGAGCTTGAACTGGTCCAGATCCATGTACAGCAGGGCTGCGGGCCGCAGCCTGTGCTGGCCCTGGTTGAGCAGGCGCTGCAGGCGGCGCTCGAATTCCACGCGGTTCTCCAGCCCGGTCAGGCCGTCATGGCTGGCATGCCAGGAAAGCTGGTCCAGATACTGCTGCTCACGCGAGACATCCCTGAGCACGATCACCGCACCTGCCGGGCGCTCCCCGCCGCCGCTGATGGCCGAGCCCATGAGCTTGACCGGCACGATGCTGCGGTCATGGCGCCGCAGCCACCGCGTGTGCTCTTCGCGCAATTGCCGACCCGACAGCAGATGGGTCAGCAGGCTTTCCGCCGTCTGGGTGGTGTCGATGCTGTTGAAATGCAGGCCCTTGGCCAGGTGCCGTCCCTTGAGCTGCTGCTCGCTGCTGCCCAGCAGGCCCAGCGCGGCAGGGTTGGCATAGTCCACCACGCCCTGGGCGTCCGTGGTGATCACGGCATCGCCCAGCGATGCCAGCGTGGTCTGGGCCCTTTCCTTTTCGGTCAGCAGGTCGTTTTGCACCTGCTGGCGCTGCTGCAGCATGCGCCGCGTATGCCAGAGCGCCACCAGGATCAGCGCCACGCCCAGCATCAGGTGAATGCACTGCAGCCACACCACCATCTGCCGGGAGCTGCGGCCCAGCGAGGCGCTGAACTGCTGGGTGGCGGGTGTGACGCCGGCGTTGATCTGCTCGATCTCGCGCTTCCAGGTGATGACGTCCTCGGCGCTCACGCTTCCCACGGTGTGGCGCTGCTCTATCTCCTGCGCCAGCCGGTCGAGCTGCTGCAGGTACTGGTCGCCCTGCTTCCAGTAACGATAGGGCTCCTCCAGCAGTTCGACATGGCGAAAAGTCTGCATCAGCCAGATCAGCGCGTCGGCATCGTCCGGGTGGTTGCCTCCCAGCAGAATGCCGGCGCGCGCGTCCTTGACCCTGGCCGGCACATCGTCCAGCGCCATGCGGGCCTGCCAGTCGCCTGCAGGAACGATCATGGCCTGCTCGAAGCGCGCCAGGTCGCGCGCCGAGCCGCTGTCCACATAGCGGCTCAGGGCGTAGATGGCATCCTTCTGTGCCTTGGACCACAGGCTTTCTCCGGCAACGAAGGCGCGCACCGCAGACACAAGGTAGAGGCTGCCGCTGGCCATGACCACCAGCACCACGACCACCAGCACCAGGGGCCAGATGCGCTGCACCAGCTGCAGTACCGGCACATGGGCTGGGGGCTGGCTTTGCATAGGCGGTGGACGGAAGGGGGACCCGGCGGCGGTCTTAGGCGCTGGCGCCGATGCGCTGCAGGCCAGGCGCTGAGTGGCTAGGTGGCTGACGCATCCCGGATAGCGGGGCGGTCGATGGATGTTCTCGAACCATGGGGCTGCCTCCAGATGAGCCGATTATGGGTGTTTCCAGATGTGTTCGGGTTGTCTGGTTGTATGCGCAGCTCTGATTTAAGAGGAGCAGGCTATCGCGGTAAAGAGGGTCGTCGGCAGCAGCATGTTCGTACTCGGCGGGCAGCCGCGACCCAGGCGGCTTGTAGGTCGTGCGCAGATGCTGCCTTTCGGCATTCGCCTACAAGCGGCGCGAGGCCGCTGGCTGAGCGGCGAGCGGATGCAGGGGCAGGTCGTGGCGCTCGGCCAGGTCTGCCAGTTCGGCGCAGGACAGGGCAGCCAGGAAGGCTTCCAGGGCCGCATGCGTGGCCGGGTTGCGCATGCAGGCGATGCTGCCATCGCCCGGCACCGAGGCTGCTGCGCACAGGCGTTCCGCGAAATGCGGCTCCAGTGCCGCCACGGCCACCGAACCGTCGGCGCAGGCATAGACGCGATAGCCTGCGTGCGCGCCGCCCACATCCCCGTCGGGCCGGGTCAGGCCCCAGTGCCAGGGCAGGGCCAGCCATTGCGCGGCCTGTGCCAGTCCTGTTTCCTGGAGGTTGCCGTGGCCGCTGAGCTGGCGCAGCAGCCAGGCCTTGAGCACGGCCTCGCTGGCCATCAGCGCACCGGCCATGTCGGCAAACAGGCTGGGTGGCATGGCGCCGCCCTGCACCAGGCCGGCCTCGGCCTGATAGGTCAGGTCATGGCCCGGCACATCGGCCAGGGCTCCCGCGCTGCCGACGATGCGCACCAGCGACAGCTGCGGATGGCGTTGCTGCAATGAAGCCCAGTCCAGCCCCAGCTTGGCCAGCGCGGCGGGGCGGAACGAGGTCAGCAGGATATCGGCGCTGTCCAGCGCCTTGTGCAGCGCGGCCTGTCCGTCCTCGGTCTTGAGCTGTGCCTGCCAGACCGCGATGCCCTGGTGCATGTCGGAATAGGCCTGCGGGCTGTAGAGCGCCATCGGGTCCGCTCCGGCAGGCCCTGGCTGCGCAGAGGGCGGCTCCAGCTTGCTGCACTGCGCGCCCATGGCCGCGCAGCGCATCAGGGCGGCGGGACCCGGCAGGTTCAGTGCCAGGCTCAGAATGCGTACGCCGGACAGGGGCAGCCCGTCTGCAGGCGAGGAGGTGAAGGGAGTGAGGCAGGCGTGATCTGGCATGGGAATGGAGCGTCTCGTTCTTCATTCGATGTTTCGGCTGCCCGCATGATCGCACCGGTACCCGCGCAGACCTGGCGCATACCGGACTGCCAGGATGCAAAAACCGCCCGCACAAAGAAAATGCCGCCAGGGCAGGGAGCGCTGGCGGCATGCCTTGTCACCCGGCGCAGGGCCAGGTGGCTGGGGTGGCGGTCAGACCACCTTGGCGATCGACTGGCAGACGTAGTCGATGTTCTTGCTGTTGAGCGCGGCCACGCACATGCGGCCCGTGTCCGTGCCGTAGACGCCGAACTCGGTGCGCAGGCGCACCATCTGGTCCTTGCTCAGGCCGGAGTAGCTGAACATGCCGATCTGCGTGGTGATGAAGCTCATGTCCTGCTGGACGCCGGCAGCCTTCAGGCCGTCAACCAGCTTCTGGCGCATGGCCTTGATGCGCACGCGCATCTCGCCCAGTTCCTTTTCCCACAGTGCGCGCAGCTCGGGGTTGTTCAGCACGGCCGCCACCACGGCGCCACCATGGGTGGGCGGGTTGGAATAGTTGGTGCGGATCACGATCTTGAGCTGGCTCAGCACGCGGGCCGCCTCTTCCTTGTCGTTGGCGACCACCGACAGTGCGCCCACGCGCTCGCCGTACAGGCTGAAGCTCTTGGAGAACGAGGTCGAGACGAAGATGTTCAGGCCGGCGGCCACGAACTTGCCGATCACGGCGCCGTCTTCGGCAATGCCGTGGCCAAAGCCCTGGTAGGCCATGTCAAGGAAGGCCACCAGGCCCTTGGCCTTGACGGCGGCAATCACCTGGTCCCACTGCTCGGCCGTGATGTCGTAGCCGGTCGGGTTATGGCAGCAGGCGTGCAGCACCACGATGGTGCCAGGGGCCGCTGCGTTCAGGTCGGCCAGCATGCCTTCGAAGTTCACCTTGCGGTTGACGGCGTCGTAGTAGGCATAGGTGCCCACCTCGAAACCGGCGTTCGTGAAGATGGCCTTGTGGTTTTCCCAGCTCGGGTCGGAGATCAGCACCTTGGCAGCGGGGCTGATCTTCTTGAGGAAGTCGGCGCCGATCTTCAGGCCGCCGGTGCCGCCGATGGCCTGCACCGTGGACACGCGGCCGGACTTGACGACGTCGGACTCGGCGCCGAACACCAGGCCCTTGACTGCGGCATCATAGGCAGCGATGCCGTCGATGGGCAGGTAGCCGCGGGCCGTGGGCTTGTCCATCATCGCCTTCTCGGCGGCCTGCACGCACTCGAGCAGGGGCAACTTGCCGTTGTCGTCGAAGTACACGCCCACGCCCAGATTCACCTTGCTGGGGTTGGTGTCGGCAGCGAACTGCTCGTTCAGACCCAGGATGGGGTCGCGGGGGGCCATTTCGACGGCGGTAAACAGAGACATGAAGCGTCCTTGGGATGTCTTGGGAGGTGGAAAAAACGCGGCTAGCCCCAAGCTGCGGTAGGCTTTCGGGTTAACCCATGAATTCTAGCGATCTCGCCGGCCGATACCCACTTTTGCGAACCCACGTCATGCACGAAGTCTCTGATTCCTCTCCAGCACCTGCGGCCTCGGGCCAGTTCGTGCATTTCGCGGACTCCCCCTTCGAGCTGTTCCAGCCCTATCCACCGGCTGGCGACCAGCCCGCCGCCATTGAGAAGCTGGTCGAGGGCATCCAGGACGGTGAATCCTTTCAGACCCTGCTGGGCGTGACGGGCTCGGGCAAGACCTTCACCATGGCCAACGTGATCGCCCGCCTGGGGCGTCCGGCCATCGTCTTCGCACCCAACAAGACACTGGCCGCACAGCTGTACAGCGAGTTCCGCGAGTTCTTTCCCAAGAACTCCGTCGAGTACTTCGTCAGCTACTACGACTACTACCAGCCCGAGGCCTACGTGCCCCAGCGCGACCTTTTCATCGAAAAGGACAGCGCCATCAACGAGCACATCGAGCAGATGCGGCTTTCGTGCACCAAAAGTCTCATGGAGCGGCGCGACGTGGTCATCGTGGCCACGGTCTCGGCCATCTACGGCATCGGCGAGCCCGAAAGCTACCACCGCATGATCATGACGCTGCGTACCGGCGACCGCATCAACCAGCGCGACGTCATCGCGCAGTTGATCCGCATGCAGTACCAGCGCAACGACCAGGACTTCAGCCGCGGCAAGTTCCGCGTGCGCGGCGACACCATCGATGTCTTCCCCGCCGAGCATTCCGAGCTGGCCATCCGCATCGAACTCTTCGACGACGAGGTTGAAAGCCTGCAACTGTTCGACCCGCTCACGGGCCGCGTGCGCCAGAGCATTCCGCGCTTCACTGTCTACCCCAGCAGCCACTACGTCACGCCGCGCGACAAGGTGCTGGCCGCCGTGGAAACCATCAAGCTGGAACTGGCCGAGCGGCTCAAGCAACTGGTGGGTGACGGCAAGCTGGTCGAGGCCCAGCGCCTGGAGCAGCGCACGCGCTTCGACCTTGAAATGCTCACCGAGGTCGGCCACTGCAAGGGCATCGAGAACTACACGCGCCACCTCTCCGGCGCAGCCCCGGGCGAGCCCCCCAGCACATTGACCGACTACCTGCCCAGCGACGCGCTCATGTTCCTGGACGAGAGCCACCAGATGATCGGTCAGCTCAACGCCATGTACAGCGGCGATCGCTCGCGCAAGACCACGCTCGTGGAGTACGGCTTTCGGCTGCCGTCGGCGCTGGACAACCGGCCGCTGAAATTCGAGGAATTCGAGCGGCGCATGCGCCAGGTCATCTTTGTCTCGGCCACGCCGGCAGACTACGAAAAAACCCACTCAGGTCAGATCGTGGACCAGGTTGTGCGCCCGACGGGGCTGATCGACCCCGAAATCGAAGTGCGCCCAGCCACCAACCAGGTGGATGACGTGCTGCAGGAAATCCGCCTGCGCGTCGAGCGCGGGGAGCGTGTTCTCATCACCACGCTCACCAAGCGCATGGCTGAGCAGCTCACCGACTACCTGAGCGAAAACGGGGTCAAGGTGCGCTATCTGCACTCCGATGTGGAGACGGTGGAGCGCGTGGAGATCATTCGTGACCTGCGTCTGGGCGTCTTCGACGTTCTCGTGGGCATCAACCTGCTGCGAGAGGGCTTGGACATCCCTGAAGTCTCGCTGGTCGCCATCCTCGATGCCGACAAGGAAGGCTTTCTTCGCGCCGAGCGAAGTCTCATCCAGACCATCGGCCGCGCAGCACGCAACCTGCACGGCAAGGCCATCCTCTACGCGGACAGGATCACGGAGTCGATGAAGAAGGCCATCGGCGAGACCGAGCGCCGCCGCGCCAGGCAAATGGCGTTCAACGAGGAAAACGGAATTGAACCCAAGCAGATTGTCAAGCGGGTGAAAGACCTGATTGATGGTGTCTACAGCGAAAAAAGCGGCAAGGAAGCGGAACGTCTGGAGGCCAATCAGCTCGAAAGAGCGCGTGTCGAGGACATGTCCGAAAAAGATGTGGCCAAGGAAATCAAGCGTCTGGAGAAGCAGATGCTCGAACATGCGCGCAGCCTGGAGTTCGAACAGGCGGCGCGGGTGCGCGATCAGCTGGCACTGCTCAAGGAGCAACTGTTCGGAGGCTCTTCCGCGCAGGTTTCCTGAGGCGGTGCCTTGTCTGAAGCCTGTTGGCTCTTGTTACCCGACAAAATTGATGGGGAATGTGGTACACTCAGGGTCAACACTCAACAACAACAAAAACTTCGATGAAAAGAAGGGCTCTGAACCTTTTGAACAGGACGGAGTAAGGGCGGAGACTGTGCCCAACTCCAGTCAAATCGCTGGAGCGGGTGTTTCTGTAACGTACAAGCCTGACTGAAGGAGCTCGTAATGCGTCTCACCACCAAAGGCCGTTTTGCGGTCACTGCCATGATCGATCTGGCCCTGCGCCAGAACAATGGCCCTGTTACGCTGGCTGCCATCAGCCAGCGACAGCAGATTTCCCTGTCGTATCTCGAACAGCTGTTCGGCAAGCTGCGCCGCCATGAACTCGTCGAGTCCACCCGTGGACCCGGCGGCGGCTACACGCTGGCCCGCAAGGCTGGCGACATCACCGTGGCCGACATCATCGTCTCCGTGGACGAGCCCATTGACGCCACCCAATGCGGCGGCAAGGAAAATTGTCTGGGCGAAGCTGGCCGCTGCATGACGCATGAACTGTGGGCGGCATTGAATCAGCGCATGGTCGAGTTCCTCGATTCCGTGACGCTGCAAAAGCTCGTCGACGAACAATTGGCCAAGGGCATCCAGATCGAGGACAAGCCCGTAGTGCGTCGTGCAATTTCCACGGCTCCCGTGGTCAAGCCCATCCGCGTGAATGCACCGAACTCGGTATTCGCGCTGGGCAACGCCTTCGCCAAGTCCTGATCGACTTTTGACACCCTGAGGGCAGGGCGCCGCTGCGCATGGCTGTGTGGCGCGGTGCTGCCCGCCCGGATGGATTCACCGGAGTTCATCGCCTTCCCGATTTTTGCCAGCCGGAACTTTGATAAGAGCCAGTCATGGACATGACCCCGCATTTCCCCATCTATCTCGACTATGGCGCGACCACTCCCGTGGACCCTCGCGTGGTGGACGCCATGATCCCATGGTTGCGTGAGCACTTCGGCAACGCTGCATCGCGCAGCCATGCATGGGGTTGGGAGGCCGAAGAGGCCATCGAGAAGGCCCGCGGCCAGGTGGCGGATCTGATTGGCGCGGATCCCCGTGAAATTGTGTGGACCAGTGGCGCGACCGAGTCCATCAATCTTGCCATCAAGGGTGCGGCGCACTTCTATCAAGGCAAGGGCAAGCATCTGATCACGCTCAAGACCGAGCACAAGGCCGTGCTCGACACCATGCGTGAACTCGAGCGCCAGGGGTTTGAAGTGACCTACATGGACGTGCAGCCTGATGGTCTGCTCGACATTGAGGCCTTCAAGGCCGCGCTGCGTCCCGATACCATCTTGGTGAGCGTGCTCTTCGTGAACAACGAAATCGGCGTCATCCAGGACATTCCCACGATTGGCGCGCTGTGCCGCGAGAAGGGCATCCTGTTCCATGTGGATGCTGCGCAGGCTACGGGCCGCGTGGAGATCGACATGTCCAAGTTGCCGATCGACCTGATGAGCATGACCGCGCACAAGACCTACGGCCCCAAGGGCGTGGGTGCCCTGTACGTGCGCCGCAAGCCGCGTGTGCGTCTGGAGGCGCAGATCCACGGCGGTGGTCATGAGCGTGGCATGCGTTCGGGTACGCTGCCCACGCACCAGATCGTCGGCATGGGCGAGGCCTTCCGCATCGCCAAGGAAGAGATGGTCGAGAGCAATGCCAAGGCCTATGCGCTGCAACAGCGCCTGCTCAACGGTTTGAAGGATCTGGAACAGGTCTTCATCAACGGCAGCATGGAGCACCGTGTGCCTCAGAACCTGAACATGAGCTTCAACTTCGTCGAAGGCGAGTCGCTCATCATGGGTATCAAGGGGCTGGCAGTGTCGTCGGGCTCCGCTTGCACTTCGGCCAGCCTGGAGCCCAGCTATGTGCTGCGTGCCCTCGGCCGCAGTGACGAGCTGGCGCACAGCAGCCTGCGCATGACCATCGGCCGTTTCACGACCGAGGAAGAAATCGACTACGCGATCAGCACCATCCGCACCAATGTGGTCAAGCTGCGCGAACTCAGCCCGCTGTGGGAGATGTACAAGGACGGCATCGACCTCAGCACCATCCAGTGGGCGGCGCACTGAGCGTCGGCCGGCACGCGAATCAAGTATTGAAGAGGTAGACATCATGGCTTATTCCGACAAAGTGGTAGACCACTACGAAAACCCCCGCAACGTGGGTTCGTTCGACAAGAGCGACGAATCGGTGGGCACCGGCATGGTCGGCGCGCCTGCCTGTGGCGACGTGATGAAGCTGCAGATCAAGGTCAACCCCGAAACCGGCGTCATTGAAGATGCCCGTTTCAAGACCTATGGCTGTGGTTCGGCAATCGCCTCGTCTTCGCTGGTGACCGAGTGGGTCAAGGGAAAGACGCTGGATGAAGCGGCTGCGCTGAAGAACAGCCAGATCGCCGAAGAACTGGCCCTGCCTCCCGTCAAGGTGCACTGCTCCATCCTGGCCGAAGACGCCATCAAGGCCGCAGTGGACGACTACCGTGCCAAGCGCACTGCGGTGGTGGCCGCCTGATATGGCGATCTCGCTGACCGAGTCCGCGGCCCGCCATGTGAGCCGCTACCTGTCGCGCCGCGGCAAGGGCATCGGCGTGCGCCTTGGGGTCAAGACCACGGGCTGCTCCGGCCTGGCCTACAAGCTGGAGTATGTGGACGAACAGTTGCCCGAGGATGTGATCTTCGAGGACCACGGCATCAAGGTGCTGGTCGACCCCAAGAGCCTGGCCTATATCGATGGCACGGAACTGGACTTCGTGCGTGAAGGCTTGAACGAAGGCTTCAAGTTCCACAACCCCAACGAGCGCGATCGCTGCGGCTGCGGCGAGAGCTTTCGCATCTGACCGGCATTTGCCGGGGGGGCCAGGCTCTGGTGGCCTGGCGGCATGCCCGGCAGGCCCTGACTTTTCTACTCCCTCAAGAGGCCGCCATCGCTTCGGTGCTGGCGGCTTTTTATCGACATGAACCTGCAATCGGACGATTTCGAGCTGTTTGCGCTGCCGCGCCAATTTGCGCAGGAGCGCAGCACCATTGACGCGCGCTGGAAGGAGTTGCAGCGCGAGGCCCATCCTGACCGCTTTGCCTCGCAGGGCGCAGCTGCGCAGCGTGTGGCCATGCAATGGTCGGTACGCATCAACGAGGCCTATCAACGGCTGAAAGAGCCGCTCAGGCGAGCAGCCTATCTTTGCGAATTGCTGGGTGCACCCGTGCGTGCCGAGGACAACACCTCCATGCCCACCGCCTTTTTGATGCAGCAGATGGAATGGCGCGAGGCGCTGGACGATGCGCAGGACGAGGCCGCCTTGGATGCGCTGGACGGCGAAGTGTCGCAGGCCAGAAAGAGCATGCTGGCCGAATGCGGCCGCCAGCTCGATGAACTGCACGATGCCCAGGCGGCCGTGCAGCAGGTCAGAGCCCTCATGTTTGTTGCGCGATTTGCGCAGGACATAGAGCGTCGCCGCGATCAACTGGGACAATAGTCCGCGACCCGAACCTCCCACGAGAGTCCCTCATTCACAAGGCAGGCCGGCCGGCCCGGACCTGCAATTTCCCCGAGTATTTCCATGGCGCTTTTGCAGATTTCCGAACCCGGTCAGTCCCCCGATCCCCACCAGCGACGCATTGCCGTGGGTATCGACCTGGGCACCACCCATTCGCTGGTCGCCGCAGTCCGCAATGGCGTGGCCGAATGCCTGCCGGATGATCAGGGCCAGGTACTGCTGCCTTCCGTCGTGCGCTATCTGCCCCAGGGACGCCGCGAGATCGGCTACGCCGCGCAGGCGGCGCTGTCCACCGATGCGGGCAACACCATCGCCTCGGCCAAGCGCTTCATGGGCCGTACGCTGGCGGACATCGACGCGCCGGAGAAGCTGCCTTACCGCTTTGCTGAGCAAGAAGCCGGTCGTGGCGTGATCGGGATCGAGACCATCGATGGCACTAAGACCCCCGTGGAAGTCAGCGCCGAGATCCTGGCCACGCTGCGCTTTCGCGCCGAGGACACCTTCAACGACGACATCCATGGCGCGGTCATCACCGTGCCAGCCTACTTTGACGACGCGCAGCGCCAGGCCACCAAGGATGCGGCCAAGCTCGCCGGCATCAACCTGCTGCGCCTGATCAACGAGCCCACGGCTGCCGCCATTGCCTATGGCCTGGACAACGGCTCCGAAGGTGTTTACGCCGTCTACGATCTGGGTGGCGGCACTTTCGATATTTCGGTCCTGCGCCTGTCCCAGGGTGTGTTCGAGGTCGTCTCCACGGGGGGGGACTCGGCCTTGGGTGGCGATGACTACGATGCGGCACTGGCTGAGTGGGTGGCCCAGCAGACCGGCGTGGTTCCGCAGACCGCCGAGGACAAGGCCCGCTGGCGCATGGCGGCACGCCTTTGCAAGCAGGCATTGACGGATGCTCAGGCCGCCACGTTCACGGCAGAGCTGTCCACCGGCACTGTGCATTTCGATGTCAAGCGTGGCGACTTCGATGCGAGCACGGCCCATCTGACGGCGCGCTCGCTGGCGGCGGTGCGCCGCGCACTCAAGGACGCTGGCCTGACGCGCGACGAGGTGCAGGGCGTGGTCCTGGTCGGTGGTTCCACCCGCATGCCCCAGGTGCGCGAGGCAGTGGCCCAGTTCTTTGGCCGCGATCCTCTCGTCAACCTCAATCCCGATGAAGTCGTGGCGTTGGGCGCTGCCATTCAGGCCAATCAACTCGCGGGCAACAGTTCCAGCGGCGACATGCTGCTGCTGGATGTGATTCCCCTGTCGCTGGGTGTGGAGACCATGGGCGGTCTGGTGGAGCGCATCATCACGCGCAACGAGACCATTCCCACGGCCCGCGCCCAGGACTTCACCACCTACAAGGATGGGCAGACGGCCCTGGCCATTCATGTGGTGCAGGGTGAGCGCGATCTTGTGGCGGACTGCCGCAGCCTGGCGCGTTTCGAACTGCGCGGCATCCCGCCCATGGCAGCCGGCGCGGCGCGCATCCGCGTGACCTTCACCGTGGATGCCGACGGCCTGCTGTCGGTGGGTGCCAAGGAGCAGATCAGCGGCGTCGAGGCGCATATCCATGTCAAACCCTCGTACGGCCTCTCGGACGACGAGGTCGCCCGCATGCTGCAGGACGGCTTTGCCACGGCCCAGCAGGACATTCAGGCGCGCGCGCTGGTGGAGGCGCGTGTCGATGCCGACCGCATGCTCATGGCCACGGAGAGCGCGCTGCAGGCCGATGGCGATGTGCTGGCTGCAGACCAGCGCGCAGCCATCGACGCTCTGGTCGACGCCCTGCGCGCCAGCGTGGGCTCCGAGGATGCCGCCGTCATCGAGGCCGCAACACAGGCGCTGGCCAAGGGCACGGAGTCCTTTGCCGCCGAGCGCATGAACCGCAGCATCCAGCAGGCCCTGGCCGGCAAGAGCGTGCAATCCCTTTCCTGATTTCTGATCCGAACGCAGATCCGCCATGCCCGTTATCAAAATACTTCCCCACGCCGAATACTGTCCTCAGGGTGCCGAAATCGAGGCGCCTGCCGGCACCTCCATCTGCGAGGCACTGCTGGACAACAACATCAAGATCGAGCACGCCTGCGACATGAGCTGTGCATGCACCACCTGCCACGTGGTGGTCAAGGCCGGCTACAACTCGTTGAACGAGGCCGAGGAAGAGGAAGAAGACCTGCTGGACCGCGCATGGGGCCTGCAGCCGCAGTCCCGCCTGTCCTGCCAGGCCATCCTGGCGCGCGAGGACGTGACCATCGAGATTCCCAAGTACTCGCTCAACCACGCCAAGGAAAACCACTGAGGACCCAGCACATGTCGCGTCAAATCATTCTCGACACGGAAACCACGGGCCTGTCCGCCGACAACGGCGACCGGCTCATCGAGCTGGGGTGCGTGGAGATGGTCAACCGCAAGCTGACCGGCAACAACCTGCATCTGTACTTCAATGCGGGGCGCGACAGCCATCCGGACGCGCTGCGCGTGCACGGCATCACCACCGAGTTCCTCAAGGACAAGCCTCGCTTCGAGCAAAAGGTCGATGAGATCTGGGAGTATCTGCAAGGCGCTGAACTCATCATTCACAACGCGCCTTTCGATCTGGGATTCCTGAACAAGGAGCTGGAGCTTGCCAACCGCCCGCCGATCAGGCAGTGCGTGAGCGGCGTCATCGACACCCTGGTCATGGCCAAGGAAATGTTCCCAGGCAAGCGCAACTCGCTGGACTCGCTGTGCGACCGTCTGGAAGTGGACAACTCCGGGCGCACGCTGCACGGCGCCTTGCTGGATGCGGAACTGCTGGCCGATGTCTACATCAACCTCACGCGAGGCCAGGAGGCCCTGCTGATGGTGGAGGAGCCGGCCCAGTCCGAGGGCGGCCTGGTGGTCGCGCAGGTCGATCTGCGCAGCTTCAGGCTGCGCGTGGTGAGCGCCAATGATCAGGAGCTGGCCGCGCACGAGGACGTGATGGTGCAAATGGATAAATCGAGCGGCGGCAAGACAATTTGGCGCAGCTTCGAAAATCAGTCCTAGAAGTTATGACATAATCTAAGTCTTGTCGCGGTAACGACATATGGGTGATTAGCTCAGCGGTAGAGCACTGCCTTCACACGGCAGGGGTCACATGTTCGATCCATGTATCACCCACCATTTTTTCCAGGGAAGCGGGCCTCACAGCCGGCTTCATGGGTGATTAGCTCAGCGGTAGAGCACTGCCTTCACACGGCAGGGGTCACATGTTCGATCCATGTATCACCCACCAGTTTTTTCCAAGGAAGCATGGCCTCGCAGCCATGCTTCACGGGTGATTAGCTCAGCGGTAGAGCACTGCCTTCACACGGCAGGGGTCACATGTTCGATCCATGTATCACCCACCAATTTTTTCCAAGGAAGCACGGCCTCGCAGCCGTGCTTCACGGGTGATTAGCTCAGCGGTAGAGCACTGCCTTCACACGGCAGGGGTCACATGTTCGATCCATGTATCACCCACCATTCAAGCCCTCCTGAAACTTGTTCAGGAGGGCTTTTCCGTTTTGGTTGCTCCCATTTGTTCCAGGTCCTGGATATTCCAGTGCAGCCCGGTGATCTGCGGCGTATTCGTATCTGGCGCGGTCTGATAATCAGTGGCTGAACGACGAAAGGGCAGGCAGGATGAGCGAGCAGGTCGATTGCGTGGTGGTGGGGGCGGGCGTCGTGGGGCTGGCCGTGGCCAGGGCCCTGGCGTTGCAGGGCAGGGAAGTCATGGTGCTGGAGGCAGCTGAAGCCATTGGTACGGGCACCAGTTCGCGCAACAGCGAGGTCATCCATGCCGGCATCTACTATCCCCAGGGTTCGCTGAAGGCCCGGTTTTGCGTCGAAGGCCGCCAGCGTCTCTATGCCTATTGCGAGGAACGCGGCGTTGCCCACCAGCGCTGCGGCAAGTTCATCGTGGCAACGGATGAGGCGCAGCGCGGCCAGCTCCAGGCCATTGCGCGCAAGGCCGAGGCCAATGGCGTCAATGACCTGCGCTGGCTGGATGGCCCCGAGGCACGGGCCTTGGAGCCTGCGCTGCAGTGTGTGGCGGCACTGCATTCGCCCAGCACCGGCATCATCGACAGCCACGGCCTGATGCTGGCTCTGCAGGGCGATCTCGAAAACGCAGGCGGCATGGTGGTCTGCCATGCCGAGGTGCAGGAGGCCGCTGCCACGTCTGGCGGCGTGTGGCTGCGCACCGCCGACGGCACGCAGCTGCAGGCGCGTAGCCTGGTCAATGCGGCAGGCCTGAATGCCCCGTTGCTGGCGGCGCGCCTGCAAGGCTTTCCGCAGCAGTTGGTTCCACGCGCCTTCTATGCCAAGGGCAACTATTTCACACTGTCCGGGCGCGCGCCGTTCTCGCGCCTCATCTATCCCGTGCCCGAGGCTGCAGGTCTGGGCGTTCATCTCACGCTGGACATGGGTGGACAGGCCAAGTTCGGCCCCGATGTGCAGTGGGTGGAAAGCGCAAGCGATCTGCAGGTCGATCCAGCGCGCGCCGACGCCTTCTATGCAGAGATCCGCCGGTACTGGCCGGCCCTGGCCGATGGCGCGCTGGTGCCCGGCTACGCTGGCATCCGTCCCAAGATCAGCGGTCCTGGCGAGGCGGCGGCAGACTTCACGATCCAGGGACCGCAGGTCCATGGCGTTGCGGGCGTGGTGCAGTTGCTGGGCATCGAATCGCCGGGTCTGACCAGCTGCCTGGCCATCGGCGCACATGTGGCGAAGCTGCTGGCCTGATGGTCTGCCGGTCCACGACACACGGCCGCGGCAGGCCTTGTCTGACAAGGCTCAGGCCCCCTCGCTTCCCGGAAGCCAGGGAACAATTGGATAAGATGCTTGCATGTAACAAGGGCCTGCCCATGTTGCGTGACAGGTATCGGGCGACATGATTGCCTGCTCCCCGCTGTATTTGTTTTCACCTCAATAGAAAGGCTCATCATGACGAAGTCGATCACTGAAACCGTCTCCACCGCGCAAGCCGATCTTGAAAAACTGGTCAGCGACCTGCGTGGCCTGCTGTCTGCCAAGGAGCTGGATGCCGTGCCGGAAATCCACATGCTGCGCCAGCGCATCGATGACGGCATGTCCAATGTGCGTGACTCGGCTGTGCGCGCCGCGCAGGAAGCGGCCCGCCAAGCTAAGGATGCCGCCTATGCGGCGGATCGCTATGCCCACGACGAGCCGTGGCGTGTGGCTGGCGCGGCCCTGGCTGTGGGCGCCTTGCTGGGCTTCATGCTGGGCCGTCGCTGATCAACGGCATGCCTGACCAGAAAAGGATGCCTGTGAACTGGATTTCCCTTCTGGGTTTGGATGCCTGGGTGGCGCGCTGGCGTGCTGCCGTGATCGAGCTGGCCATTGCCGCCGAGGACCGTACCGACCTGGCTCGGCTTGAATGGGTTCAGCACAAGCGCAGCATGCAGACCGTGGTCGTGCTGCTGATTGCGCTGGCCGGACTCAGCGTCGTGGTCATGCTCATGCTGTCCGTGGCGGTGCTGGTGCAGTTCTGGGACACCGAGCACCGCGTGATGGTGGCCTGGCTGCTGTTTGGCGGCTGGCTGGCTATCCTTGCAATTGCCTTGTGGCAGTTGCTTGCGGCCGTACGACGCCTGGCACGCCCTTTCATCCTCACCCGCAACGAGCTGAGCCAGGACTGGCAGGCGCTGAAGAAGAGGCTGTAACCATGGTCAATGCTTCCAATGCTTCCCAGTCCCGCGACGAGGTTGCGTCGCCCAGGCCCACGGGCCCCAATGCGGCGCTGTGGCCCACTTCCACCGTGGAGCAGCAGCAGGTGATGCAGCGCATTGCCCAGCAGCGCGAGCGCCTCAGGGCGCGCTCGGCGGCCGTGGCCCAGGCCCGGGCGCTGAGCCGTGCCGCCACACACGTGCGCCCGGATGCACCGCTGATCGAGCGCGTCGCAACGTTTGCGCGTCTGCACCCCGTGGCCGTGGGCGTGGCGGCTGCCGCTGCCTTGGTCATGGGGCCGCGCAAACTGATCCGCATCGGCACCACACTCATGCCTTTGCTGGCACGCCTTCAGCAGCGCAGGGGCTGAGATAAGGCCTTGCAAGGCTTCTTGCACAAAAAAACGCCCGGCATGCCGGGCGTTTTCTTTGGTCAGCACGCGGATAACGCGGCAGTCAACGCAGTTGCGCGATGGCCCGTGCGGCCTCTGGTACCAGGCAGGGGCCCCGATAGATCAGGCCGCTGTAGATCTGGACCACATCGGCGCCCGCCCGGATCTTGCTGACCGCATCTTCGCCGCTGAGAATGCCTCCCACGCCGATGATGGGGTAGCGGCTTCCCAGCGCAGAGCGCAGTTGGCGGATGACCTGGTTGCTGGCCTCCAGCACCGGCGCGCCGGAAAGGCCGCCCGTTTCTTCGGCGTGGAGCAGGCCCTTGACGGCATCCCGGCTGATCGTGGTGTTGGTGGCGATCACGCCGTCCATGCCGTGGCGCTGCAGCGTGGTGGCGATGACGCCGACCTGCTCCTCATCCAGGTCGGGTGCGATCTTCACGAACACCGGCGCCCGCTTGCCGTGCTGCGTGGCCAGTCGCTCGCGCCGCTCGGCAATCGCTCCCAGCAAGGCATCCAGCGCTTCGTCGCTTTGCAGGGCACGCAGATTCTTGGTGTTGGGCGAGCTGATGTTCACCGTCACGTAGTCGGCATGCGGGTAGACGCCATCGAGCGCCTTGAGGTAGTCGCTGGTGGCTTCTTCGATGGGCGTGCTGGCGTTCTTGCCGATGTTCAGCCCCAGCAGCATGGGCTTGCCCATGGCGCGGGCCTGTGAGCGCTTGACGTTGCTCAGGAAGGCATCGAGGCCTTCGTTGTTGAAGCCCAGTCGGTTGATCAGTGCATTGCGTTCGGGGATGCGGAACATGCGCGGCTTGGGGTTGCCGGGCTGCGCGCGCGGAGTCACGGTGCCTACCTCGACGAAGCCGAAGCCCATGGCGGCCAGCGCATCGATACAGCGTGCGTTCTTGTCCAGGCCTGCAGCCATGCCGACGCGATTGGGGAACCTGAGCCCGGCAAGCTCGACGGGATCACTCACCATGGGTTGGGCCCAGGCCTGCTGCAGGAGCGTGTTCTGCCCCTTTGCCATCAGGTTCATCGTGAGATCGTGGGCGGATTCGGGGTCCATGCCGAAGAGAAAGGGACGGGTCAGGGCGTAGGGGATCAAAGACATGGGGATAATCGAAGGATTACCTGGATTTTCCCTCATGACGACATCTGCTGCCTCTTTTTCCCAAGATGAACTCAAAGCCCTGGTCGGGCAAGCCGCTCTTGCCTACGTAGTGCCCGGCGAAATCGTCGGCGTCGGCACGGGCTCGACGGTCAACAAGTTCATCGATGCGCTGGCCACCATCAAGGACCAGATCCCTGGGGCCGTGTCCAGCTCCGTGGCCAGCACCGAGCGCCTGAAGGCGCTGGGCATCAAGGTGCTGGATGCCAACGAGGTGGACCGCCTGTCGGTATACATCGATGGCGCCGACGAGATCGACGGCCGGGGCTACATGGTCAAGGGCGGGGGCGCGGCACTGACGCGCGAGAAAATCGTTGCGGCGCTGGCCGAGCGCTTTGTCTGCATCGCCGATGCCTCCAAGCGCGTCGAGGTGCTGGGAGACTTTCCGCTGCCGGTGGAGGTGATTCCCATGGCTGCTGCCCAGATTGCCCGGCGTTTCGAGGCCAGGGGTGGCCGGGCCGAGATCCGCATGAAGGACGGCGCTCCTTTGGTGACGGACAACGGCCAGCACATTCTTGATGTGCGCGGCCTGAAGATTGCTGAGCCGCTGGCCTTTGAGTCCGAGGTCAACCAGTGGCCCGGCGTGGTCACCGTGGGCGTTTTTGCGCACCAGAAGGCATCGGTCTGCCTGCTGGGCACGCCTGAAGGCGTGCAGACGCTCGACTATTGAGGCAGGAACCCGGTCCTGGCCTCTCGGCTGCTAGCCGATGCTCTCGAACACCGCAGCGCCTGCGGTCCAGACGAGCAGGGCCATGCCACCGAGACACAGCGCGCGCAATGAAGCTTGCGTGCGCTGTTTTTTGATGCGCTGAATGAGCCAGGTGACGGCCGCCAGCCCGGCGTAGATGGCAAAGAAGCCAGCCGTCGTCATGTAGTAGGCCAGGCGGTTGAGACCGTTGCCCAGGCCTCCGTCATGCATGAACCACAGCGTGATCAGGCAGGGCACCAGCACCAGGCAGGTTAGCCGCAACGGCTCTCGCCACGAAGGCCTTGCCACCAGTACCCACCCGATGAGCGCAGGCAGGCCCACAAGAATGCCCAGCCTGGCCAAGGTCCAGGCCACGTCGGACAGCATGGAATCCACGGCCGGGCTCCTGACGGCGGCAGTGTCTGCCTAGAAGCTCAGGCCTGCGGGGTTGTCGCTGGTGCGTGCACCTGGCGCGGGGGCGGGTATGGGGGCGCGCCTGTTTGCCTGCTCCTCGGCGGTGGGTGCTGCGGCGGGCGCTGATGCGGCCGGTGCGGCAGGCTTGGGTGTGGTCAGGGGCTGCGCGGGTGGCCGCTTGTACTGGGCTGGCAGCTGGGAGCTTGCGGGGTAGCCTGCGGCATCCAGGTACTGCGTCCATTCGCTGGAGGAGAAGCCGGTCAGAAACTGCTTGCCGATGGTGGCAAACGGCAGTCCGGTCTGCCCGCTGAGCTTGTTCAGGGCTGCCGCGTCCGCCTCGGTCTGCACCAGGCGCTCGGCATAGGGGATGCCCCGGGACTGCAGCAACTGACGAGCGCTATCGCAGGGCGTGCAATCGGACGAGGAGTACAGCGTCACTGGAAAGCGGCTCGCAATCTGGCGCAGCGCATAGGGCAGGCCTGCGTTGCTGTCCGGGGCGCCCGCCACTGCCTGGGCGGCGGGCGCTGCCTGCTGCTGTGCGCTTGGGGCGGGGCGGTCCGAGAAGGTGACTTTTCCATCCGGCCCGACGATACGGTAGACCTGCTGTGCGGCGGCTGGCAGCGCGGCGGCAAGGCAGGCGAGGGCGAGGCATGGCATCAGGTGGCGCAGGGCGCCGTGGCCAAGGCTGGGAGAAGACTGCATGGACGATCTCGGTTTCGGAAGAAGGGTTTCGTGCCGGGGCGGCGACCACTCGCCGGATGGATGCCCGCACAGGAGTGCCTGCAAGCATAGCGTGCCATTCATCCTGGGCCATCTTCTGGAGTCGCAGGATGTGGCTGCGCGTCCGGTGGAGTTGCCGGGCCAGGAAAAAGCGCCCCATCGGGGCGCTGCAGACTTGGTTGCCAGGCTCAGGCCTCGGCCATGCCCTGGTGGCGCAATAGCGCGTCCAGCTGGGGTTCGCGGCCACGGAAGGCCTTGAACGACTCCATCGCCGGGCGGGATCCGCCGGCTTCAAGAATGGCCTCGCGGTAGCGGCGGCCTGTCTCGGGGTTGGGGGTTCCATCGGCCAGCATGGTTTCCTCGAAGGCCGCATAGGCATCCGCCGAGAGGACTTCGGCCCACTTGTAGCTGTAGTAGCCCGCTGCGTAGCCGCCTGCAAAGATGTGGCTGAAGGTATGGGCCGAGCGGCTGTAGGCGGGCGAGGGCAGCACGGCCACTTCGGCGCGAACCTGGGCCAGCAGCGGCATGATGTCGGCCTTCGGATCGTGCTCGGTGTGCAGCAGCATGTCGAACAGCGAGAACTCGATCTGGCGCAGCGTCTGCATGCCAGACTGGAAGTTCTTGGCCGCGATCATCTTGTCGTACAGTGCGCGCGGCAGTGGCTCGCCCGTGTCCACGTAGGCGGTCATGTGCTTGAGCACTTCCCACTCCCAGCAGAAGTTTTCCATGAACTGGCTCGGCAGTTCCACCGCGTCCCATTCCACGCCCGCGATGCCCGAGACATCGCGCTCGTTGACCTGGGTCAGCATGTGGTGCAGGCCATGGCCTGTCTCATGGAACAGCGTGATCACGTCATCGTGCGTGAGCAGGGCCGGCTTGCCGTCAACGCCGGTGGCAAAGTTGCAGACCAGGTGCGCGACCGGCGTCTGCAGCTTGTGGCTGTCGGGGCGCAGCCAGCGGGTGCGTACATCGTCCATCCAGGCGCCGCCGCGCTTGCCCGAACGTGCGGGCTGGTCCAGGTAGAACTGGCCGACCAGTTGGGGGCCTTGCGGCGTGCTGCGCTCGATGCGATAGAACTCGACAGCGGGGTGCCACACCGGCGCCACGTCGCGGCGGATGGCCACGTCGAACAGCGTCTCCACGATCTTGAACAGGCCGGCCAGCACCTTGGGGGCGGGGAAATATTGCTTGACCTCTTGCTCGCTGAAGGCATAGCGCGCTTCCTTGAGCTTTTCCGAGATATAGGCCCAGTCCCAGGGCTGGGGATCGGCCAGGCCAAGTTCCTTGCGTGCAAAGCTGCGCAGGTCGGCGACATCCTTTTGGGCATAGGGGCGGGCGCGGTGCGCGAGGTCACGCAGGAAGTCGATCACCTGCTGCGGCGAATGCGCCATCTTGGGAACCAGCGAGATCTCGCCGAAGTTGCGGTAGCCCAGCAGCTGCGCCTCTTCCTTGCGCAGGGCAAGTATTTCGGAAATGTTGGCCGTGTTGTCGAAGCGGCGGGCATCGCCCTCTGCCTGGTCGGAGGCGCGTGTCACATAGGCGCGGTAGAGCTTCTCGCGCAGCGCGCTGCTGGTGGCGAACTGCATCACGGGCAGGTAGCAGGGCATCTTCAGCGTGAGCTTGAAGCCTTGCTTGCCTTCGGCTTCGGCGGCGGCACGGGCGGCCTGGCACACGTCCTGGGGCACACCGTCCAACTCATCGGCCGTGGCGTGGTAGGCAAAGGCATCGGTGGCATCCAGCGCGTTCTCGCTGAACTTCTGCGTGAGTTCGGCCGAGCGTTCCTGAATCTTGGCAAAGCGCAGCTTGGCTTCACCCTGCAGCTCCGCGCCAGACAGCACGAAATTGCGCATGGCATGGTCCCATGCGGCGCGCTGCTCCACGTTGAGCGTGGCAGGGTCGATGGCCTTGTACTTGGCGTACAGCCGCTCGTCGGCGCCCAGGCGCGTCCAGAACTCGGTGACCTTGGGCAGGGATTCGTTGTAGGCAGCGCGCAGCTCGGGTGTGTCGGCCACGCTGTTGAGGTGGCTGACGGCGCCCCAGGCGGTTCCCAGCTTCTCGGTGGCGACATCGAGCACGGCGGAGATCGAATCCCAGCGCGCGGGGAAGTCAGGTGCCGTGACGGTCTCCAGGGCCTCGCAGGCCCCGGTCAGAAGATGGTCGATGGCCGGGCCGACGTCGGCGGGGCGGATGCGATCGAACAGGGGCAGGTCGGAGGATTCGAGGAGGGGATTGCTCATGCGTGTCAGATGCCGTCGGGTGCATTGAAATCAAGCGGCTCCCCGGGGAGCCGCCCGATGCTTGTCAGCTCCTGGTCAGCCGGCGGCGCGCTCGGCCGCCTCCATGGTGTTGACCAGCAGCATGGTAATCGTCATGGGGCCGACGCCGCCCGGCACGGGGGTGATGAAGCCGGCCACTTCCTTGACGCCGTCAAAGTCCACGTCGCCGCAGAGCTTGCCTTCGTCGTTGCGGTTCATGCCCACGTCGATGACCACGGCGCCAGGCTTGCACATGTCTGCGGTCAGCACATTGCGCTTGCCCACGGCGGCGACCACGATGTCGGCCTGGCGCGTCATGGCGGCCAGGTCCGCCGTGCCGCTGTGGCAGATGGTGACGGTGGCATTGGCGGCCAGCAGCATCATGGCCATGGGCTTGCCGACGATGTTGGAGCGGCCGATGACCACGGCGTGCTTGCCGCGCAGGTCCTTCATGCCGATGGATTCGAGCATCTTCATGCAGCCATAGGGCGTGCAGGCCTTGAAGCCGACTTCGCCCACCATCAGCGCGCCGGCGCTGGCCACGTGAAAGCCATCCACATCCTTGAGCGGCGAGATGGTCTCGATGACCTTGTGGTCGTCGATGTGTGCGGGCAGCGGCAGCTGGACCAGGATGCCGTGGATGCTGGGGTCGTTGTTCAGCGCCTCGACGCGGGCCAGCAGTTCGGCCTCGGTCATCGAGGCATCGTACTTCTCCAGCACCGAATGAAAGCCCGCGTCCTCGCAGGCCTTGACCTTGTTGCGCACATAGACCTGGGAGGCAGGGTTGTCGCCGACCAGGACCACGGCCAGGCCGGGCGTGGTCCCTCGGGCCTTCAGGGCAGTGGCGCGCTGTGCGACTTCGGCACGCAGTTGGCGGGAGAGGGCGTTGCCGTCGATGAGTTGGGCTGTCATTGCAGTGGATACCAAAATAAAAATGCTGCTAGGGCTTGTTGGTCAAGCGCTAGCAGCCCTTTGAAAAAAGCAGGGGATGGCGTCGGTGCTTATCCTGCGACGGCCGCCTTGGCCGCCGCAGCGGTCTGGCCCTGGCCCAGGGCGATCTTGAGCAGGTCGGCCACGGTGTTGGCGTTGAGCTTTTCCATGATGTTGGCGCGGTGCGCCTCCACGGTCTTGATGCTGATGCCCAGGTCGTCGGCGATCTGCTTGTTCAGGCGGCCGGCGACGATGCGCTCGAGCACCTGGGCTTCGCGGCTGGTCAGCTTGGCCAGCAGGGCGTCGCGGCTGGCGGCCTGCTGGTGGCCGGCAAAGGCTTCGCGGGCATGGTCCAGCATGCGCTCGACCAGGTTCAGCAGTTCTTCCTCGTTGAACGGCTTCTGGATGAAGTCCAGTGCGCCCTTCTTCATGGTGTTCACCGCCATGGGCACGTCGCCGTGGCCGGTGATGAAGACGATGGGCAGGGGAGACTTGCGTTCGATCAGTCGGTCCTGCAGTTCCAGGCCGGTCATGCCGCCCATGCGGATGTCGACGATGAGGCAGGCGATTTCGCGTGGGTCGTAGCGCGAGAGGAAGGTCTCGGCCGAGTCGAAGCAGCGCACACGATAGTCCTTGCCCTCCAACAACCATTGCAGCGAATCACGAACCGCTTCGTCGTCATCAACTACGTACACAGTGCCTTTTTTGGGGATCAAGCTCATGCAATCGTCCTTGTTGTGGGTTCAATGGTCGCTGCCGGCGTTGTCGCGTCGCCCGGCGGGGCCAGCGGCAGCCAGAATGAAAATCGGCAGCCGACAACCTCGGAACCATTGTAGAGGTTCTCGGCACGCATACGGCCCTGGTGGGACTCGACAATGCTGCGGCACAGATTCAGGCCCATGCCCATGCCTTCGCTCTTGGTGGTGAAGAAGGCCTCGAAGAGGCGCTCCAGCACCTCGGGCGGCAAGCCCTTGCCGGTGTCCTGCACGTTGAATTCGATGACGCGCTGGTCCTCGATGGTGCGCGGCACCACGCGCAGTTCCACGTTGCGCTGGTGGCTGGGTCGGCCCGATTGCTCGATGGATTCGGCGCCATTCTTCATGAGGTTGACCAGCACCTGCTCGATGAGGATGGTGTCGGCCATGATGGCCGGCATGCGCTCGGCCACGTGGTAGGTCAGCTGTACATTGCGGCGGCGCAGCTCGATGCCGGCCAGCTCCACTGCCTCGCTGACCATGTCGGTGACCTGGGCCAGGGTGCGGTTGGGTTCGCTGCGCTTGACGAAGGAGCGTATGCGCAAAATGATCTGGCCCGCGCGCTGCGCCTGGTGGGCGGTCTTCTCCAGCGCGAACTTCATCTGCTCCTCGGTCAGCGTGCCTTTTTCGAGGCGCGTGAGCATGCCGCTGCAGTAGTTGCTGATGGCGGTCAGCGGCTGGTTGAGTTCGTGGGCCACGCTGGAGGCCATCTCGCCCATGGTGATCAGGCGGCTGACGGACTGGGCGTGCTCGGCCTGGCGATCGGCCTGCTCCTCGGCCAGGCGGCGCGGCGTGATGTCGGTGGCGATCACCATTTGCGCCAGGCGTCCGTCCACCCAGCTCAGGTAGCGCGAGCGCACTTCCAGCCACTTGCCCAGTTCGGGCAGATAGATCTCGGCGTTCTCGCTGCGTGCGCTGGTCAGCGAGTCGGTGGGCAGGCCCATCAGGCCATCCTCATCGTCCATGCCCTGCGGCTGAGAGCGCACGGGCAGCACGCCGGCCTGGGCGACGAGCTGCAGATGGCCATCGGTCTGCGAGCCGAACCATTGCCGGTACAGCTTGTTGGCGAACAGCAGCTCGGCGCTGCCAAGCGGGGCGACGGACACCGAGGCGTCCAGCGCCTCCAGCACGATGGTGAAGCGCTCGTAGGAGGCCGACAACTGCTCGCGGATGCGGTTGGGCTCGGTGATGTCGGTCATGGACGACATCCAGCCCGTGTGCTGGCCGTGGGCGTCGATCAGCGGCGAGACATACAGGCGCGCGTCGAACTGCGTGCCGTTCTTGCGCTGCACGCGCACCTGAAAGCCCCCGACGATGGTCTTGCCCGACAGCTCCTCGCGCAGCTTGGAGTGCAGGTTGTCATAGTCGTTGTCGGGCCAGTAGGAATAGGGCGGCATCTGGCCGACGAGTTCGGATTCGCTCCATCCCGTCATCTGGCAGAAGGCGGCGTTCACGTAGGTGATGCGGCCTTGCAGGTCCAGCGCGCGCATGCCGGTGAGCACCGAGTTCTCCATGGCGCGGCGGAAATTGGTTTCGGCAACCAGGGCTTCCTGCGCGCGCTGGCGGCGTCGCGTGTGGCGCCAGGTGGCCAGCAGCAGCCATGCCGTCATCGCGCTGAGCGTGCCCACCAGCCAGAACAGGCCGCTGCCCACCACGCCCAGCGAGGTGCGGTAGGCCTGTGCGCGCAGCACCAGACTGTTGCCCACGGGGGCGACCGGAGCCTCGTCCTCATTGGCCACCGTGCGCCAGCGCAGCAGGTCTGTGGCATTTTGCTTGCGCGGCGTCAGCGGTGTGCCGGCCAGAACCTGGCCCCGGCTGTCGAGCATGGTCATGGCATAGCGGGCCATGATTTCGGTGGGCGTGCCGTAGCGCAGCAGGCTGTCCACGGAATACTCGCCCAGCAGCTCGCCGATGTAGCGGCCGTCCTGCGCCAGCGGCACATGCAGCTGCAGCAGCGGCGCGGCCTCGCCCTTGTGGGCCAGGCCTTGCACATAGATGGGCTGCTGCATCTCGCGCGCGAGCTGGTAGGCCTCCAGGGCGTCACCGGCGCGCAGTACCTCGCGGGGGATGCGCAACTGGTCGCTGCTCACGGTGGGGGCGGACTGGCTGGCCAGAATGCGGCGTTGGGAGTCGATCCAGGTGATGGACTGCAGTTCGGGATACTGGCTGATGAGCGCTTCGGCGCGGCTGGCGAAATCGGACTCGGCCAGATCGTGGTTGCTGATGTCGCGCGCCATGCGCATCAGTTGCTCCTGGCGCTCCAGCAGGCGCAGGCGCACGCGCTGCTGGGCATATTCCACGTCGCGGTGCAACGCTTCCTTCTCGCGGTCGATCTCCTCCATGCGCAGATACCAGAACGACGCGACGATGGCGGCCATGAACATCAGTACGGCGGCCAGCGGGGCGAGTGCCGCAAAGCGGTCCTGGCGCGTGGGGGAAAGACTGCGCCACCAGCTGCGCCACCAGCGCACTGGCGCGGCCACGCCCGCCATGGGGGCAGGGCTGTGCGTGCCGTGCTCGGAAGGGGAGGATTGCATGCGCCCAGTGTAGGGGAGAGTCTGACTGTTTTTAAGGAGTATTGGAGTCGCCACGCAGGCGCTTCGGCGACGTTCTTTGGGGTCTTCACTGTATGTGCGTTTGCAGCAAAATTTCAAATTATGAAATCAAAAAGCACCATTTGAAATTCGAAAAAAGTATGCGACACTCGCCGAGCATTGAGGCAGTGAATCGGTATCTTCAAGTTCGCCAGACAGGGTCTGTGCCGCGCAAGGCGTGGTGAACTACCCGCCTGCGATGGCGCGCTGCGCCGCTCACTGGTTCGACCCCAAGACGCTACCTTCTGCAAGGAGACATTCCCATGACAGCTCAGACTGACCCGCAAGGCAATGCAGGCGTTCCCGCCGGCCTGGACCAACAAGAATCGCGCGAATGGATGGACGCACTGTCGGCCGTCATCGACCGTGAAGGCGCCGAATATGCGCACAAGCTGATCGAGGACCTGCTCGAACATGCACGCCAGAACAGCGTGGACATGCCCTTCTCGGCCAACACCGGCTACGTGAACACCATCGAGGCCTCGCAGGAAGCGCGCTGTCCCGGCAACCTGGAAATCGAAGGCCGCCTGCGCGCCTACATGCGCTGGAACGCCATGGCCATGGTGGTCAAGGCCAACCGCCTGCACCCACCCGAAGGCGGTGACCTGGGTGGCCACATCGGCTCCTTCGCTTCGCTGGCCAACATGTTTGCGGCCGGCTTCAACCACTTCTGGCACGCCGAAAACGAAAACCACGGTGGCGACTGCCTGTACATCCAGGGCCACGTCTCGCCCGGCATCTATGCCCGCGCCTATCTGGAAGGCCGCATCTCCGAAGAGCAGCTGCTGAACTTCCGCCAGGAAGTGGACGGCAAGGGCCTGTCCAGCTACCCGCACCCCAAGCTGATGCCCGAGTTCTGGCAGTTCCCCACGGTGTCCATGGGCCTGGGCCCGCTGATGGCCATCTACCAGGCGCGCTTCCTCAAGTACCTGCACGCCCGCGGCATTGCCGACACCGAAAACCGCAAGGTCTGGGTCTTCTGCGGCGACGGGGAAATGGACGAGGTCGAGTCGCTGGGCGCGATCTCCCTGGCCGCCCGCGAAAAGCTGGACAACCTGATCTTCGTGATCAACTGCAACCTGCAGCGCCTGGACGGTCCGGT
Organism: Delftia sp. WSY_22; assembly: GCF_043104185.1. Taxonomy (NCBI): domain Bacteria; kingdom Pseudomonadati; phylum Pseudomonadota; class Betaproteobacteria; order Burkholderiales; family Comamonadaceae; genus Delftia; species Delftia sp. WSY_22. Next base: position 87,822 of record NZ_JBICKN010000018.1, on the reverse strand, counting down.
GCGCGGCAACGGCAAGATCATCCAGGAACTCGAGGGCGAGTTCCGCGGCTCCGGCTGGAACGTCATCAAGCTGCTGTGGGGCAAGGGCTGGGACGAGCTGCTGGCCAAGGACAAGGACGGCGTGCTCAAGAAGATCATGGCCGAGTGCAACGACGGTGACTACCAGTCGTTCAAGGCCAATGACGGCGCCTACGTGCGCAAGAACTTCTTCGGCCGCGATCCGCGCGCGCTGAAGATGGTCGAGCACATGAGCGACGACGAGATCTGGAACCTGCGCCGCGGCGGCCACGATTCGCAGAAGGTCTATGCGGCCTTCCATGCGGCCAACTCGCACAAGGGCCAGCCCACCGTGCTGCTGGTCAAGACCGTCAAGGGCTTCGGCATGGGCAAGATCGGTGAAGGCAAGAACACCGTTCACCAGACCAAGAAGCTGGGCGACGAGGACATCAAGGCCTTCCGCGACCGCTTCAACATCCCGATTCCCGACAGCCAGATCGCCGACCTGCCTTTCTACAAGCCGGCTGACGACACGCCGGAAATGCGCTACCTGCACGAGCGCCGCAAGGCCCTGGGCGGCTACCTGCCGCACCGCCGCGTCAAGGCCAGCGAGCAGTTCACGGCGCCTGCGCTGGACACCTTCAAGGCCATCCTCGAAGCCACGCCCGAAGGCCGTGAGATCTCGACCACGCAGGCCTATGTGCGATTCCTGACGCAGCTGCTGCGCGACAAGGAAATCGGCCCGCGCGTCGTGCCCATCCTGGTGGACGAGGCACGTACCTTCGGCATGGAAGGCCTGTTCCGCCAGATCGGCATCTACAACCCCGCTGGACAGCAGTACACCCCGGTCGACAAGGACCAGGTGATGTACTACCGCGAGGACAAGGCCGGCCAGATCCTGCAGGAAGGCATCAACGAAGCCGGCGGCATGAGCAGCTGGATCGCGGCAGCCACGAGCTACAGCACGAGCAACCGGATCATGATCCCGTTCTACGTGTACTACTCGATGTTCGGCTTCCAGCGCATCGGTGACCTGGCCTGGGCGGCCGGCGACATGCAGGCGCGCGGCTTCCTGCTGGGCGGCACCTCGGGCCGCACCACGCTGAACGGCGAAGGCCTGCAGCACGAAGACGGCCACAGCCACATCCTGGCCAACACCATTCCCAACTGCGTGAGCTACGACCCGACCTTCGCCCACGAAGTCGCCGTGATCATGCAGGACGGCCTGCGCCGCATGGTGCAGGAGCAGGAAAACGTCTTCTACTACATCACGCTGCTCAACGAGAACTACGCCATGCCCGGCCTCACGCCCGGCACTGAGCAGCAGATCATCAAGGGCATGTACCTGTGCAAGCCCGGCCAGAAGGTGCCGGAAAGCGGCCTGCGCGTGCAGCTGCTGGGATCGGGCACCATCCTGCGCGAATCCTTCTTCGCCCAGGAACTGCTGCTGGCCGACTGGGGTATTGCCGCCGACGTGTGGAGCTGCCCCAGCTTCAACGAACTCACCCGCGACGGCCAGGAAGCCGACCGCTGGAACCTGCTGCATCCGCTGGAAACGCAGAAGGTGCCCTTCGTCACGCAGCAGCTGCAGTCGCACAATGGTCCGGTGATCGCATCCACCGACTACATGAAGGCCTACGCCGAGCAGATCCGTCCCTACATGCCCAAGGGCCGCACCTACAAGGTGCTGGGCACCGACGGCTTCGGCCGTTCGGACTTCCGCCGCAAGTTGCGCGAGCACTTCGAGGTGGACCGCCACTACATCGTGGTCGCCGCACTGCGCGCGCTGGCCGAAGAAGGCAAGATCAACGCCACCACCGTGGCCGAGGCGATCGCCAAATACGGCATCAAGGCCGACAAGATCAACCCGCTGCACGCCTGAGTAAGAACGGGAGACACCTATGGCATTGGTAGACATTCAAGTTCCGGACATCGGCGATTTCGATGAAGTCGGTGTGATCGAAGTGCTGGTCAAGGCCGGCGACCAGATCAAGGCCGAGCAATCGCTGATCACCGTCGAGTCCGACAAGGCATCGATGGAGATTCCGTCCAGCCACGCCGGCGTGCTCAAGGAGCTGCGCGTGAACCTGGGCGACAAGGTCAAGCAAGGCAGCATCATTGCCGTGATCGAGACCGCAGACGCTGCGGCACCGGCACCGGCAGCTGCTGCCCCGGCTCCCGTGGCAGCGCCTGCATCTGCTGCGCCTGCATCTGCGCCTGCGCCGGCCGCTGCTCCCGCTGCCGCGCCTGCGGCCTCGGGCGCCGCCACGCAGATCGATATCAAGATTCCCGACATCGGCGACTTCAAGGACGTGGCCGTGATCGAGATGCTGGTCAAGGTCGGCGACACCGTGACGGCAGAGCAATCGCTGTTCACTGTCGAATCCGACAAGGCCTCGATGGAGATCCCCTCGCCCGCAGCGGGCACCATCACGGCGCTGACGCTCAAGATCGGCGACACGGTCAATGTGGGCGACGTGGTCGGCCAGATGAGCGTGCAGGGCGCTGCCGCGCCTGCAGCCCAGGCTGCGGCCCCGGCACCTGCTGCTGCAGCCCCTGCACCGGCAACTGCTGCCCCGGCCGCTGCAGCTCCGGTGGCTGCCGCTGCAGCATCGGCTCGTGCCGCTGTACCTGCACACAACCCCACCGTGGCGCCCACGGGCAAGCTGCCCCATGCGTCGCCCTCGGTACGCAAGTTCGCCCGCGAACTGGGTGTGCCGCTGGACGAGGTCAAGGGCTCGGGCAACAAGGGCCGCATCACGGCCGACGACATCCAGGCTTTCACCAAGTCCGTCATGGCCGGTGCCGTGCAGACCAAGGCCCAGGCTGCGGCGGCTCCCAAGGGCGGCTCCGGCGGCGGCGCAGGTCTGGACCTGCTGCCCTGGCCCAAGGTGGACTTCGCCAAGTTCGGCCCGGTCGAGCGCAAGGACCTGTCGCGCATCAAGAAGATCAGCGGCGCCAACCTGTCGCGCAACTGGGTCATGATCCCGCACGTCACCAACAATGACGAGGCCGACATCACCGACCTGGAAGCCTTCCGTGTCTCCACCAACAAGGAGAACGAGAAGAGCGGCGTCAAGGTGACCATGCTGGCCTTCGTGATCAAGGCGGTGGTCGCGGCCCTCAAGAAGTTCCCCGAGTTCAATGCCTCGCTGGACGGCGACACCCTGGTCTACAAGCAGTACTTCCACATCGGTTTCGCGGCAGACACGCCCAATGGCCTGGTGGTGCCCGTGCTGCGCGATGCCGACAAGAAGGGCATCCTGCAGATCAGCCAGGAAATGGGCGAGCTGGCCAAGAAGGCCCGCGACGGCAAGCTTGGCGCTGCCGACATGCAGGGCGGCTGCTTCTCGATCTCGTCGCTGGGCGGCATCGGCGGCACGAACTTCACCCCCATCATCAACGCCCCGGAAGTGGCCATCCTCGGCCTGTCCAAGGGCCAGATGAAGCCCGTGTGGGACGGCAAGCAGTTCGTGCCGCGCCTGACGCTGCCGCTGTCGCTGTCCTATGACCACCGCGTCATCGATGGTGCCTCGGCCGCGCGCTTCAATGCCTTCCTGGGCCAAGTGCTGGCGGACTACCGCCGCATCCTGCTGTAAACGGAGGCCCGACACATGGCAATCATCGACATCAAGGTGCCCGATATCGGCGACTTCGCCGAAGTGGGCGTGATCGAACTGCTGGTCCAGCCCGGCGATACCGTGGCGAAGGACCAGTCCCTGATCACCGTGGAGTCCGACAAGGCTTCCATGGAGATTCCTTCCAGCCACGCCGGCGTGGTCAAGGAACTCAAGGTGCAGCTCGGCGACAAGGTCGCCGAGGGCTCCGTGGTCCTGACGCTGGAGGCTGCCGGCGAGGCGGCCGCTGCGCCCCAGGCTGCCGCTGCGGCTCCTGCAGCCGCCAGCGCCGCGGCACCTGCCGTGCCGGCTCCAGCGGCCCCGGCCCCTGCTCCTGCGGCAGCCAGCTACGCTGGTGGCGTGGCCGACTATGACTGCGACGTGGTCGTGCTCGGCGGTGGCCCCGGCGGCTACTCTGCCGCCTTCCGCGCAGCCGACCTGGGCCTGAACGTGGTCATCGTCGAGCGCTACAAGACCCTCGGCGGCGTCTGCCTGAACGTGGGCTGCATTCCCTCGAAGGCGCTGCTGCACGTGGCGGCCGTCGTGGACGAGGTCAAGCACCTGGAAGTGGCAGGCGTCAAGTTCGGCGCGCCCGAGGTCAACATCGACCAGCTGCGCGGACACAAGGACAAGGTCATCGGCAAGCTGACCGGCGGCCTGGGCCAGATGGCCAAGATGCGCAAGGTCACCGTGGTGCGCGGCTACGGCAACTTCGTCGGTGCCAATCACCTTGAGGTGGAAGAGACCACGGGCGACGGCCAGGAAAAGACCGGCAGCAAGAAGATCGTGCAGTTCAAGCGCGCCATCATTGCCGCCGGCAGCCAGGCCGTGCACCTGCCCTTCATGCCCAAGGACCCGCGCGTGGTGGACTCCACCGGCGCGCTGGACCTGGCCAGCGTGCCCAAACGCATGCTGATCCTGGGTGGCGGCATCATCGGCCTGGAAATGGGCACCGTCTACTCCACGCTGGGCGCACGCCTGGACGTGGTGGAGATGATGGACGGCCTCATGCAGGGCGCCGACCGCGACCTGGTCAAGGTCTGGCAGAAGATGAACGCGCCGCGCTTCGACAACATCATGGTCAACACCAAGACCGTGGGTGCCGAAGCCACGCCCGAAGGCATCAAGGTCAGCTTCGCGCCCGCCAAGGACGGCATCACCGTGCCCGAGCCCCAGGTCTACGACCTGGTGCTGCAGGCCGTGGGCCGCACGCCCAACGGCAAGAAGATCGCCGCCGAGAAGGCCGGCGTGGCCGTCACGGACCGCGGTTTCATCGAAGTCGACATCCAGATGCGCACCAACGTGCCCCACATCTTCGCCATCGGCGACGTGGTGGGCCAGCCCATGCTGGCGCACAAGGCCGTGCACGAGGCCCATGTGGCCGCCGAAGTCATCGCCGGTGAACTGCAGGGCAACAAGGAGCTGGCCGCCAGCGCCTTCAATGCCCGTGTGATCCCCAGCGTGGCCTACACCGACCCGGAAGTGGCGTGGGTGGGCCTGACCGAGGACCAGGCCAAGGCCCAGGGCATCAAGGTCAAGAAGGGGGTCTTCCCCTGGACGGCATCGGGCCGCGCCATTGCCAATGGCCGCGACGAAGGCGTCACCAAGCTGCTGTTCGACGACAGCCCCGAGGCGCATGGCCATGGCCGCATCCTGGGCGGCGGCATCGTCGGCACGCATGCGGGCGACATGATCGGCGAGATCGCGCTGGCCATTGAAATGGGTGCCGACGCCGTGGACATCGGCAAGACCATCCATCCTCACCCCACGCTGGGCGAGAGCCTGGGCATGGCGGCCGAGGTGGCGCACGGCTCCTGCACGGACCTGCCGCCGCAGCGCAAGTAAGCGCAACGCCCGGCCTTCGGAACGGGCAAGGACACAAAGGCAGCTTCGGCTGCCTTTGTGCTTTGGGGGGTAGTACGGGTCGCAGGCCGGCTCAGGCCTGGGAGCGCAGCCACTGCAGTAACTGCGCGTGCACGCCATTCGGTGCAGGCGGGGCAGGGGACAGCAGGCAATAGCGCGATCCATCCTCCACAAAGCCCATGGGCGCCGCCAGCACGCCGCTGGCAATGTCGTCGCGCACCAGTTGCCAGGGGCCTATGGCCACGCCCATTCCGGCCACGGCAGCCTGGAGCGTGAAATAGAAATGTTCGAACTGCAGCTGCGGTCCCGAGGGCTGGGGCTGGCCGCTGTACTCGGCCCAGGTGGCCCAGGCGCCGGGGCGCGTGCGGCTTTGCAGCAAGGGCGCATCGGCGCGCAGCCTGGGCGTGTGCTCTTGCGCGGGGCGGTCGCACCATTGCGCCAGGCGATCGGGCCGGCAGACCGGGCCTATGCGCTCTGCGAACAGCGTTTCGGCATGGCAGCCTGCGGGAAGGGCGAAATCGTCGCGCCGTATGGCCAGGTCGATCCCGTCCGCAAACGAGAACGGGCCGCCGCCGGCCACCAGGTGCAGTTGCAGCTCGGGATGCATTTGCTGGAACTGTGGCCAGCGTGGAATCAGCCAGCGCATCAGCAAGGTGGGTTCGCAGGACAGCACCCAGCGGCGCGCATGCCGCGCGCGTGCGCGCAACTCCTGCGTCGCCTGGCGCATGCGCTCCAGGCCTTCATGCACGGCCTGTGCGAGATGGCGCCCAGCGTCGGTCAGGAAGACGCGGCGGCTGCGGCGGTCAAACAGGGTCACGCCCAGATCGTCTTCCAGCAGGCGCACGGCCCGGCTGATGGCGCCGTGGGTCAGATGCAACTCTTCAGCCGCCTTGCTGAAGTTCTCCCGTCGGGCGGCTGCTTCGAAGCAGCGCAGGGCCTGCAACGACGGCAGCCGCTTGCTGGGAGTCTGTGAATTGAGTTCACTAACTGTGTCAGAAAACATCGTTATGTATTTTCATGGAAGGCCAATACTATCCCGCGTTGCACTGAGTCGAACGGAGAATGCATGACCGAATGGATAGCTGTAGTCACCATTACCTTGCTGGCCGTGATCAGCCCCGGGGCGGATTTCGCCATGGTCACGCGCAACAGCCTGCTGCGCTCGCGCCGCGCGGGCATGCTCACGGCGCTGGGCATAGGTCTGGGCGTGCTGGTCCATGTCAGCTATACCTTGCTTGGGGTGGGGTTGCTGATGCAGCAGGCCACCTGGCTGTTCGATGTGGTCAAGCTGCTGGGTGCAGCCTATCTGATCTATCTGGGCGTGACCATGCTGCGCAGCCGGCCGGACGGAGAAATGGCCAGCCAGCCGGCTGCCGTACTGTCCGACATGGCGGCGCTGCGCACGGGCTTTCTGACGAATGCGCTCAATCCCAAGACCACGGTGTTTGTGGTGAGCCTGTTCCTGCAGATCGTGGGGCAGGACACATCGCTGGCCACGCAACTGGCGTACGGCGGGTTCATCTCGCTGGCCCATGTGGGTTGGTTTTGCATCGTGGCGCTGTGCTTTTCCGCGCAGCGGGTTCGTGCCCGGCTGCTGGCCGTACGGCACTGGATAGACCGGGCCTTTGGCGGCATGTTGGTGGGCTTCGGTGTGTTGCTGGCCAGTGCCAAGCTGAGGCTGTGATGCCATGAAGGCCTGACAGGAATCGGTGGGGGAGGACGGGCAAAAGGCCGCAGCGCATGCGGCCTCTGCCCGGCATGCAAGGCCTGCGAGGTGCCATGGGGTGCCTCGCAGGCCAAGCTGTTTCTGGGGCAGCGGAAATGCCTGGCCGCGCAGCTGGAGCGCCTCACCTGGGCGTTCCAGTGCCACGGGCTATGTCGAATGCGCTGCCGATGCCCGCTGCCGCAAGCCGGTTGGTGGGCAGATGCCAGGAGCGCTGCTTGCGGGCGCCGCTTGGCCTATGCTTTCGATACTTCACACATCACCCACAGGGCGCACGGCATGTGCCCCCAGGAAACCGCATCCAATGGAAACAACAAGGCAGGGGGTGCATCCCTCATGGATCGTCGTGATGGCCGGCGTCAGCGCGGCCCTGCATGTAGGCAAGCTGCCGCCGGCCGTGCCGGTGCTGCAGCAGCAGCTGGGCGTGTCCCTGCTGCAGGCCGGCTTTCTGCTTTCCACCGTGCAGGTGGCCGGCATGCTGCTGGGCCTGGTGGTGGGCCTGGGGGCTGACCGCTGGGGACTGCGGCGCAGCATGCTGGCGGGCCTGCTGTTGATGGCGGGTGCCAGCGCACTGGGCGCCATCGCCACGGGTTTTGCACCGTTGCTGGCCCTGCGCGCCGTGGAAGGACTGGGCTTTCTGCTGGTCGCCATGCCGGGGCCAGGCCTGATTCGCCGCTGCGTGGCGCCGCACGATCTGAGCGCGCGCATGGGCTGGTGGGGCACCTACATGCCGCTGGGCAGTGCCATCGGCTTGCTGCTGGGTCCCTGGGTGATGGCCTGGGCTTCCTGGCCGCTGTGGTGGCTGCTTCTGGGGCTGGTCTCTGCCCTGGCTTGCGCCGCCGTGTGGTACGGCGTGCCGGCAGACGGCCCGAAGGCACCCGTTGGCACGTCGGCGGCTGGCGGGGGGTGGCGTCCGCGCCTGGCGCTGACTTTGCGCAGCCCTGGCCCCTGGTGCGTGGCGCTGGGCTTTGCCGTGTATTCGGGACAGTGGATGGCCGTCATCGGCTTTCTTCCCACGGTCTATGCCGAGGCGGGCCTGGGAGCGGCGTTGTCGGGCACGCTGACGGCCGTGGTGGCGCTGGCCAACATGGTGGGCAATGTGGCATCGGGCCGTCTGCTGCAAGGCGGCTGGAGCGCATCGCGGGCGCTGCGCCTGGGCTTCGGCTGCATGGCGTTGTGCGCGCTGCTGGCCTATGTGCAATGGCAAGGCCAGCCGTTGGCACCTTTGTGGCTGCGCTTTGCTGCGGTAGTTATGTTCTCGGCAGCGGGGGGACTGATTCCGGGCACGCTGTTTTCCATGGCCGTGCGGCTTGCCCCCGATGAGTCCACTGTTTCGACCACGGTGGGCTTCATGCAGCAATGGTCCAGCGTGGGCCAGTTTGCAGGGCCGCCTCTGGTGGCGGCCGTGGCAGTGCAGGCGGGCGGATGGCAGTGGACCTGGGTGGTGACGGCGGCCATGTGCGCCATCGGCTGGTGGCTGGCCGGCGCCATTGCCCGCATCAGCGCGGCGCCTGCAAGGCAGCGCGAACGCGCTGCCGCCTGATCACGCGTCGCGCGAACCTGTGAGCGCCTTCAGGGCCTCTTCCATCTGTCGTGCGTGGTCCAGCGCGGGCAGCCAGGCCTCAGGCAGCGGCTGGGTGGGCGCCTGGGGGGCCGAGGCGGCCAACCTGGCCAGGGCGTCGTCGGGCTGCAGGGCCACCACGTTGCCATTGGCGGCCAGTTGCCGGCAGGCTTCGATCAGCCATTCACAGTGCAGGACGATGGCGCGCGGCATGAGGCCGCTGTCATGCGACATTCCGCGCACCAGGCTTTCGCCCAGCAGCAGCGCGCTGGCGTACAGGCGCACGGCATGGCGGTCGTAGCGCGCCGTGACGGTCTGCAGTGCCGCGCCACCCAGGCGTCCGCGCACGGACCAGCGGCTGGCGCTTTGCGCCTCCGCCATGGCGGTGCGCAGCGCGCTCAGCGCATCGCTGCTGCGCGTGAGCTGGCCCAGTGCCACGGTGGCGTCGGGTGTGTCGTGGGTGGCGGTGGCGCGCAGCGTGGCGTCCAGCCCGTCGGCCAGCTGACCCAGCAACGCGCTTGCCGAACGTGATACGGCACGCAGCGGATTGGCCGTGAAGATGACCTGGCTGAACATCAGGCCCACGCCTGCGCCGACCAGCACGTCGACCAGCCGGGTCTCGCCCGCCGCGCTGGGCCCCATGCTGAGGACCAGCACCACGGAAACGCCGGCCTGTATCGGAACCACAGGCGGCTGCCCCAGCATGGCGGCCAGCGACAGCGCGACCAGCGAGGCCAGGCTCAGTCGCAGCAGGGGAATGGTGTCGGGCAGCAGCCAGGCCAGTTCGCCGACGATGATGCCGATGGCGCAGCCCAGCACCAGGCCCCAGGTTTGCTTGAGATGGCTGGGCAGGCCGGGCGCCAGGCAGACCAGGGCGGTGACGGCGGCAAAGACGGGTCTGGGGTGGCCCAGCAGGTAGTGGGACAGTTCCCAGGCCAGCATGGCGCCCAGCGAGGCGGCGATGGCATCGCGCAGCGCCAGCCGCAGGCGGCCTGGCGCCGCGGCCATGCCGCTCTTGAGTGGTCCAGTGGTTGTTTTTGCTTTTGATTTTCGCCAGCGCACGAAGATGGTCCCTCCAGCTTGCGAAATCCAGGTTCGCAAATGCCCAAAAGCATAGCGGCCGATGCAGGGCAGGAGTGCAGGAAAGAGGCTTCTTGCTTGTAAGAAAGCAGCCCGTGCGAGGCGTGTTCAGCCGTGCCTGAGCAGGCCTTCGATGAAGCTCCATTCCTCGGGCGTGACCGGCGTGATCGACAACCGATTGCCCTTTTGCAGCACACGCATCTGCGCCAGTTCAGGATGCGCGCGCAGCTCGGCAATCTGCAGCGTGCGTGTCTTGCGCAGCGCCTGCACGTCCAGCGTGAGCCAGCGCGGCTTGTCGGGAGAAGACTTGGGGTCGTGGTAAGGGCTGGCCGGGTCGAACTGCGAGGCGTCGGTGCGCAGATTGCCGGCAATGCGGGCGATGCCGTAGATACCGGGCTCAGCACAGCTGGAATGCCAGTACAGCACCCCGTCGCCGACCTGCATGGCATCACGCATGAAGTTGCGCGCCTGGTAGTTGCGCACCCCGTCCCAGGCAATGGTGGCCTGCGGCGCGGCCAGCGCATGGTCTATGGAGTATTCGTCGGGCTCGTTCTTCATGAGCCAGAACTGGCGGGCGGAGGGTGTGGGGGCTGCAGTCATGCAACGATTGTGGCAAATCCCCGGACGCCGTGGCGGCGTTCTGCGCGCGGCGGCAGGAGTGTGTCAGGGGCTGGACAATGGCCTTCAGCCGGGCGCCTTTCCCATGCCCGCGAACCACAGGAATCCTGCATGTCCGACCGCTCCACCTATGTCCCGCCCGCCGTATGGCAGCCTGCGCCCTCGGGCGGCACCTTCGCCAACATCAACCGCCCGGTCGCCGGGCCGACCCACGACAAGACACTGCCGGTGGGGCAGCAGCCTCTGCAGCTGTATTCGCTGGCCACGCCCAACGGCGTGAAGGTCACCATCATGCTGGAGGAGCTGCTGGCGCTGGGCCATGGCGGCGCCGAGTACGACGCCTGGCTGATCCGCATCAGCGATGGCGACCAGTTCTCCAGCGGCTTTGTCGAGGTCAACCCCAATTCCAAGATTCCCGCGCTGGTGGACCGCAGCGTGGAGCCGCCGGTGCGCGTGTTCGAGTCGGGCTCCATCCTGCTGTACCTGGCCGAGAAGTTTGGCGCGCTGCTGCCTGCCGAGCCCGCTGCACGCACCGAGACGCTGAACTGGCTGTTCTGGCAGATGGGATCGGCGCCTTACCTGGGCGGCGGCTTCGGTCATTTCTATGCCTATGCTCCCGAAAAATTCGAGTACCCGATCAACCGGTTCACCATGGAAACCAAGCGCCAGCTGGACGTGCTCAATCGCCAGCTGGCCGAGCACGCCTTCATTGCGGGAGAGCACTACAGCATTGCCGACATCGCCATCTGGCCCTGGTATGGCGCACTGGTGCTCAACGAGGTGTACGGCGCGGCCGAGTTCCTGGCAGCCCATGAGTACACGCATGTGATGCGCTGGGCCCGCGAGATTGCCCAACGGCCGGCGGTGGTGCGCGGCCGCCGCGTCAATCGCACCTGGGGAGACGAGGCCACCCAGGTGCCGGAGCGCCACCGCGCCTCGGACCTGGGCTGATCGCCATTTACTGGGAGCGGCCCCAGGGGCCGCGGTCCGGCTGGCGCCAAAAGCGCGGGCGCTTGCCGGATGGCTCGGCCCCGGGCTCGCCCTCGCCCTCGCCCTTGCTTTTGCCGTGCTCATGCAATTGCTTGCCGGTCTGCTCGACCTTGCGGGCCGTGCGTTCCAGCTGCGTGGGCAGATGCGAGGGAATGTCGAGCTCCGCCTGCTCGACCACGCGAATGCAGTCCTGGATGTGGCGCTCTCCCAGGTAGCGCAGCGTGGCGTAACCCAGCGCGGCCGCTGCAGCCTGGCCGGCCAGCGGCACGTACTTTGCCGCTTGGGTTGCCGTCATGCGCATGCCGGCAGCGCGTGCCAGGCGCACCACCATGTCGCGCGTGATCAGCTTGCCGATCAGTACCGAGCCGACCATGGCCACGGCCTTTTGCACCTGCTCGCGCTTGCCGGGGTCCAGCCTGTCCAGCTGTTCGGGCGTGAGGCCGAACTCACGGTTGATGCGCGGCAGCAGGCGCGCCAGCAGGGCTGCGTCAACCAGCCAGTCCAGCCCCGGGATCGGCAGGCTGCTGGCTGCGGCTCCCACCAGCGCACGCCGGTGCAGCAGCTTGCGCGCGCTCTCTGCGGCCTGCGCCACATCGTGGCGCGGTGGTGGAGGGGGAGGGGTCTTGTCCGATGTGCGAAAGATCATGCGTGCCAGTGGGTCCGGGGCAGATGTCGATCAGGAGAATGCGCCAGCCGGAGGAGGCGGCTGGCACCGGTGCGGTCAGCGTGCGCTCTTGCTGCGCACCAGGCTGTAGATGAAGAGGATGACGATGGCGCCAACGATGGAGGCGATCCAGCCAGCGGGCTGCCCGGCTTCATACCAGCCCATGGCGACACCGACATAGCTGGCAAGAAACGATCCTGCCACACCAAGCAGGATGGTCATGATCCAGCCAAGGCTGTCGTCGCCGGGTTTGAGTGCGCGCGCCAGCAGGCCAACGACCAGGCCAACGATGAGGGTGCCAATCAAGGACATCATGCTTTTCTCCGAACTGAAGCTTCCATGCCGCGACTCTAGGGCCCGGCGCATGCCGGCCCTGTCGGACAGCGTCTCAACCTGGGACGAAGGCAGTGCAGTGCCCTGAAAAACAAAACGCCTGCATCTGCAGGCGCCTGGACTGGGGGAGGGCAGACAGCCCGCCGTGGTTACTGCAGCTGGCTTGCCTGCATCTGCATGGCCAAGGCAGCCTTGCTGGCATCCAGGCCCAGGCCGTCGGAGTCCTGCACGCGACGGGCGCCATCGAAGCGGCGGGCCCAGTAGGCGCTTTGCATGCTTTCCACGCGCACCTGTGCACCGGTGCGAGGGGCATGAATGAAGTTGCCGTCGCCGACATAGATGCCGACGTGGCTGAAGGCGCGGCGCATGGTGTTGAAGAACACCAGATCGCCGGGCTTGAGTTCGTTCTTGTCGATTTTTTCCGTGGCCTGTGCCTGCTGGTCAGCGCGACGCGGCAGGACCTTGCCCAGGGTCTCGGAGTAGATGGCACGGACAAAGCCGCTGCAGTCGAAGCCGGTCTCGGCACTGTTGCCGCCGCGACGGTAGGGAACGCCGATGAAGCCCATGGCGGTCACGACCAGGTCGGAGGTCTTTTCGGCGACGCTTTGTCGTGCTTCCTTGACGAAGTCGGAAGTGCGCTCCGCCATGTGGTGGCGGGCTTCGCGCAGCTGCGAGATGAGGCTGCGGTTGACCAGCAGCTGGTTCATATCGTCGTCACGCAGCTCGGGCGGAGCCGCGTGTGCAGTGGCGCTGACGAACAGGAGTGCGATAAGCCATCGGGACATGGGGCGCGAGATTACCACGCAAAAACGTAGGACAAATTCGATAAGACCCCCGAAGGCCCGGGTTTTTGAGCCACCTCAGGAATCGCCGGCGCCCGGCGGTGATGGCCCCCAAGCTGCGACAATAGCGGGCTGTCCTGTTTTCCGATAAGAAGGGCGGCCCGCGCCGCCTCGTATTCCAAGAAAGATCCGCCATGCTGCTTGAAGCCTCCGACTCCCAGCTTGTACTCGTCGATTACCAGGAGCGCCTGATGCCGGCCATCTTCGAGGGCCCGGCAGTCCTGGCCAATGCCGTGAAACTGGCTCGTCTGGCGCATCTGGTGGAAGTGCCGGTGTTCGGCACCGAACAGAACCCCTCGCGCCTGGGTGCCAACGATGCCCAACTGCGCGCGCTGTGCGACAGGACACTGTCCAAGATGCATTTCAGCGCCGTGTCCGAAGGACTGGGCGAGTGGCTGCGTCCGCCTGCACGTCCCCAGGGCGGCAATGCGCGCAGCCTGCCCAAGCACCTGCAAAAGCCCCAGCAGCAGGCGCCCGAGCGCAGCATGGTGGTGATTGCCGGCTGCGAAGCCCATGTCTGCCTGCTGCAGACGGCGCTGGAACTGCTGGAAGACGAGTTCGACGTCTGGGTCGTCACCGATGCCTGCAGCTCGCGCACCGAGCGCAACCGCGATGCTGCCTTCGATCGCCTGGCCGGCGCGGGTGCCGAACTGGTGACCACGGAGATGGTGGCCTTCGAGTGGCTGCGCAGCTGCGAGCACCCGGCCTTCAAGGATCTGCTGGCCCTGGTCAAGTAAGCGGCTGAAGCGATGGTTTTCCGTCGAGGCGCCTGCACGGCGCCTTTTTTTACGCCCGTCGCAAGGCGGGGCCATGAAAGACGAATGGGACGGAGGGGGCCGGCCCGGGTCGCTGTGCAGGATTTGTCAGCTTTGGGCAAGCGCATTATGAATAATTATGAATTCAGAAGCCGCCAATCCATGACAACGACAGGAGACAGACAATGGCCCCGCGTTTCGACGATTTCCACCGCCGCTCCATCCAGGAGCGCGATGCCTTCTGGGCCGAGCAGGCCGGCCGCATCGACTGGCATGTGCCGCCCCAGCGCATCTGCGACTATGACAACCCGCCGTTCGCCAGGTGGTTCGTGGGCGGCCAGACCAATCTTTGCCACAACGCCGTGGACCGGCACCTGGCCGAGCGCGCCGACCAGAATGCGCTGATCGCCATCTCCACCGAGACCGGCACCGAGAAGGTCTATACCTACCGCGAACTGCATGCCGAGGTGCAGCGCATGGCCGCCGTGCTGCAGTCGCTGGGCGTGCAAAAGGGCGACCGCGTCCAGATCTACATGCCCATGATTGCCGAGGCGGCCTTTGCCATGCTGGCCTGTGCGCGGCTGGGTGCCATCCATTCGGTGGTGTTCGGCGGCTTTGCGTCGGCGGCGCTGGCCTCGCGCATCGACGATGCCGAGCCCAAGGTCATCATCAGTGCCGACGCGGGCTCGCGCGGCGGGCGCGTCGTGGCCTACAAGCCTTTGCTGGACGAGGCCCTGCAACTGGCCAGCCACAAGCCAGCGGCCGTGCTCATCGTGGACCGTGGCCTGGCGCCTGCGCCCATGCGCGCCGGCCGCGACCACGACTGGACCAGCCTGCGTGCGCTGCACGCCGACGCCCAGGTCGCCTGCACCTGGGTGGAATCCACCGACCCCAGCTACACGCTCTACACCAGCGGCACCACGGGGCGCCCCAAGGGCGTGCAGCGCGACACGGGCGGCTACACGGTGGCGCTTGCCGCCAGCATGCCGCTGATCTTCGGGGCCGAGGCGGGCCAGACCTTTTTCTGCACCAGCGACATCGGCTGGGTCGTGGGGCACAGCTACATCATCTATGGGCCCCTGATCGCGGGCATGGCCACCGTGCTCTACGAGGGCCTGCCCATACGCCCCGACGCGGGCATCTGGTGGAGCATCGTGGAGAAGTACCGGGTCACCCACATGTTCTCGGCGCCCACGGCCATCCGCGTGCTCAAGAAGCACGATGCCGAGTACCTGCACCGCCACGATATCTCCAGCCTCAAGGCGCTGTGGCTGGCCGGCGAGCCGCTGGACGAGCCCACGGCGCAGTGGATCAGCCAGGCCCTGGGCAAGCCCATCATCGACAACTACTGGCAGACCGAGACCGGCTGGCCCATCCTCACGCTGTGCAACGGCGTGGAGCAGCAGACCACGCGCTTCGGCAGTCCCGGCAAGGCCGTCTATGGCTATGACGTGAAACTGATCGACGAGGCCACGGGCGAGGAGCTGCTCGGCGCCGGGCAAAAGGGCGTGCTGGCCATCGAGGGACCGCTGCCGCCGGGCTGCATGCAGACCGTCTGGCGTGACGATCAGCGCTTCGTCAACACCTACTGGAAGAGCATTCCGGGCCGCATGGTCTACAGCACCTTCGATTGGGGCATTCGCGACGAGGACGGCTACTTCTTCATCCTGGGCCGCACGGACGACGTGATCAACGTGGCCGGCCACCGCCTTGGCACGCGCGAGATCGAGGAATGCATCTCCGCCCACCCCCAGGTGGCCGAAGTCGCCGTGGTCGGCGTGGCCGATACGCTCAAGGGCCAGGTGGCGCTGGCCTTTGCCGTGCCCCGGACGGCGCTGGAGGGCGAGGCCGAGCGCGCGGCTCTGCAGGCCGATGTGATGAAGCTGGTCGATGCGCGGCTGGGCGCCGTGGCCCGGCCCTCGCGCGTGGTCTTCGTCAGTGCGTTGCCCAAGACGCGCAGCGGCAAGCTGCTGCGCCGCGCCATGCAGGCCGTGGCTGAGGGGCGCGACCCGGGCGACCTCAGCACCATGGAAGACCCGGCTGCGCTGGCCCAGGTGCAGCAGCAGCTGTGAGGCAGGGCACGCGCCGCAACCGCTTGCAGCCGGGGTGATGTGCGCCGGCGCCCCTGCCTGCCGCGCCTACAATCGCGCCTTGGGCCGCAGCCGGGCCAGGTCCCCAGGCTGCGGCGCCCTGTTTTCAACCGACGAGAAAGCGTTTTCGACGTGCAGGTCGCATCTTCCATCTTCAAAGCCTATGACATCCGCGGCATCGTGCCGTCCACGCTCAACGAGGAGGTCGCGCTCGGCGTGGGCCGCGCCTTCGGCATGGCGGCCCTGGCGGCCGGCGAGACCGTGGTGGCCGTGGGACGCGATGGCCGCCTGTCGGGACCCTCGCTGTCCGCGGCGCTGATCGCCGGGCTGACCGAGGTCGGCATCGAGGTGATCGACATCGGCCTGGCCACCACGCCCATGCTGTACTACGCAGCCAGCACGCTGGCGCGCTCGGGCATCCAGGTCACGGGCAGCCACAACCCCAAGGACTACAACGGTTTCAAGATGGTGCTGGCCGGCCGCGCCATCTACGGCGAGGAAATCCAGGCCCTGCGCCGCCGCGTCGAAAGCGATGACTGGACGATCACGGGCACCGGCAGCGTGCGCCGCGCCGATGTGCAGGCCGACTACCAGGCGCGCATCGTGGGTGATGTGAAGCTGGCGCGCCCCATCAAGATCGTGGTGGACTGCGGCAACGGCGTGGCCGGTGCCTCGGCGCCCGGCATCTTCCGCGCCCTGGGTTGCGAGGTGATCGAGCTGTTCTCCGAAGTGGACGGTGAATTCCCCAACCACCATCCCGACCCCAGCAAGCCCGAGAACCTGCGCGACGTGATCGAGGCGCTGCGCACCTCGGACGCCGAACTGGGCCTGGCCTTCGATGGTGACGGCGACCGCCTGGGCATCGTCACCAAGGACGGCCAGAACATCTTCCCCGACCGCCAGATGATGCTGTTCGCCAAGGACGTGCTCTCGCGCGTGCCGGGCGGCAGCATCGTCTACGACGTGAAATGCACGCAGCGCCTGGCGCCCGCCATCCGCGAGGCCGGGGGCGAGCCCGTGATGTTCAAGACCGGGCACTCCCTGGTCAAGGCCCGCATGAAGGAACTGGACGCGCCGCTGGGCGGCGAGATGAGCGGCCACATCTTCTTCAAGGAGCGCTGGTATGGCTTCGATGACGGCACCTACGCGGGCTGCCGCCTGCTGGAGATCGTCAGCCGCGAGGCCGACCCCAGCGCCTTGCTCAACGCGCTGCCCACCAGCTTTTCCACCCCGGAACTGAATGTGGCCTGCGCCGAGGGCGAGCCCCATCGCCTGGCCGCCGAACTGCAGGCCCTGGCCGCCGAGACCTTTGCCGCACCGGCCCAGGTCAGCACCATCGACGGCCTGCGCGTGGACTGGGCCGACGGCTTCGGCCTGATCCGCGCCAGCAACACCACGCCCGTGCTGGTGCTGCGCTTCGAGGGCCAGACCCAGGAGGCGCTGTCGCGCATCGAGACGCAGATGCTGGCGCTGCTGGAGCGCGTCAAGCCCGGCGCGCAGGTTGGCGGTGCCGCGCACTGATTTGCGCGCCAGGCGATGACTTCCCGCTCTCCCACGTCCTGGGCGCGCGCGCTGTACAGCGCTGTGACCTGGGCGGCGCAGCCGCTGCTGCGACGCAAGCTGCTGCGCCGCGCCGAGGCCGAGCCCGTCTATGCCGAGCACATTCCCGAGCGCTTTGGCCGCTACCAGCCGGCCACGCTGGGGCAGGACGGACGCGGCCTGTGGATCTGGATTCATGCCGTATCGCTGGGTGAGACGCGCGCTGCCGCCATCTTGCTGACCGCGCTGCGCGAGCGCCTGCCCGGCATGCGCCTGCTGCTGACCCATGGCACGGCCACAGGCCGCACAGAAGGCCGCCGGCTGCTGCAGTCCGGCGACCTGCAGGTCTGGCAGCCCTGGGATACGCCGGCGGCCGTGCGCCGCTTCGTGCAGCAGTTCAGGCCCGCAGTCGGCGTGCTCATGGAAACCGAGGTCTGGCCCAACCTGGTCGCCATCTGCCGCGAAGAGGGCGTGCCGCTGGCGCTGGCCAATGCGCGGCTCAGCGACAAATCGCTGGGCCAGGCACTGCGCGTGGCGCCGCTGGCGCGGCCCACCTATGCCGCCCTGGCCGCCGCCTGGGCGCAGACCGAGGACGATGCCCGGCGCCTGCGCCTGCTGGGTGCGCCCGTGCGCGGCGTGCTCGGCAACCTGAAATTCGATGCGCGTCCGGACGCTGCGCTGCTGGAGCGCGCCCGGCAATGGAAGTCCGGCCTGTCCCGCCCTGTGGTGCTGCTGGCCAGCAGCCGGGAGGGCGAGGAGGCCATGCTGCTGTCCGCCCTGCGCACGCTGGGGCCTGTGGGCCGGGCCGTGCAATGGCTGGTCGTGCCGCGCCATCCGCAGCGCTTTGACGAAGTGGCGGCGCTGCTGGCTGGCGGCGGCCTGCATGTCTCGCGCCGCAGCCAGTGGGTGGGTGGCCCGCCCTGCGGGGCTGCTGCGGATGACATCGACATCTGGCTGGGTGATTCGCTGGGCGAGATGGCCCTGTACTACGGCCTGGCCGATGCCACGCTCATGGGCGGCAGCTTTGCGCCGCTGGGTGGACAGAACCTCATCGAGGCCCTGGCCTGCGACTGCCCCGTGGTGCTGGGGCCGCACACCTTCAACTTCAGCGAAGCCTCGGACCTGGCCTGCGAGGCCGGCGCCGCGCTGCGCGCACCCGACCTGGAGCACGGGCTGCGCCTGGCCGTGGACCTGGCCGGGGACCGCCAGTCCCACGCCCATGCCGTGGCCCAGGCGCGCGGCTTTCTGGACCAGCACCGTGGGGCCGCACGGGCCACGGCGCAGGCGGTGGCCGGGCTGGTGCAGCCGCTCTCCTGATCCTCCTGTGCAAGGGGAGCGGGCAGGCAAGACTACGCACCAAAGGGGCTTGTGCCAGTTCAGCGAAAGGGCGACTCAAAAGGGTTGACAAGCGCCACACCAAAATCCGCGAAGTCTCGAATGTTGCGTGTGGCCACGACCAGCCTGTGGCGGATGGCCGTGGCTGCAATCATTGCGTCCTCATACAGCGCATCGGAGCGCCCGTGCATCAGCCGGGCCCAGATCCGAAAGCTCTCGGCATCCATCGGCAGCACGTTGTAGGAGGCGGAGACCAGATCTGCCCAGCGTTCGATTTCCCGGGCCTTCTCAGCATCCTGTTGCCGGGTCAGCTCGATGCCCGCCTGGATTTCGCCCAGGCTGACCGCGGACAGATGGAGCTCCGGCTCAGGCAGGGCTTGAAGCCAGGCCAGGACGGCTCCGTGGGGCCTGGGGCGCCGCAGCTCTGAAATGATGTTGGTGTCCAGCAAATACATTTCTGGCGCACTCAGTTGGCGGGCTCGACGGGCCTGCGGTGCGCCTGGCCGCGCGGCGGGATCAGCAGGTCTGCGCGGCCCGCTTCCGAGAGCAGCAGTTCCTTGAGCGACGCAGGTTCGGCAGCGGGATGCAGACGGCGCCACTCTTGCATAGGAACGAGCACGGCAGTGTCCGCGCCACGCCGGGTCAACACTTGCGGACCATCGGTCAGGCAGGCTTCGAGAAGCTCGTTGAAGTGGTCTTGGGCATCTTGTACAGGCCAGGATTTCATGATTGCACTCCTTCGCTCACGGGTTACAGGCCCAGTCTAGTTCCTGGACTGTTGGCTCTGCAATCCTGGGCCCATGCACGCATCAAGGGCCCTATCCTTCCTGCAGCACGGGCAGGCTGACACTCGCCAGCAGCCCTCCATCCTCCGCACTGAGCAGCTCGATGCTGCCGCCGTGCCGCTCGGTCACGGTCCTGGCGATGGCCAGGCCCAGGCCGCTGCCGCTCTGGCTCTGGTCGGGTACGCGGAAGAAGCGGTCGAAGACACGCTGGCGCCAGGCCTCGGCAATGCCCGGGCCACGGTCGCGCACCTGGAGCACGGCCTGGTCGCCCTGGCGCTGCAGGCGCACGCTGATGGTGGCGTGGGCGGGGCTGTATTTGATGGCGTTGTCCACGAGGTTGTCGATCAGCGAGACCAGGCCTTCGCGTTCGCCCATCACGCTCAGTGGCTCGCTGGCTTCCAGGGCCAGTTCCACCGGGCGGCGGCAGGCCAGGGCGTCGAGTGCGGCGAGCCGGTCTTCCAGCAGCAGGTCCAGGCGCAGCGGCTGCATGGCCATGCCGGGCGCTTCGGTCTCGCTGCGCATGAGCTGCAGCAGCTGGGCCACCATGCGGCTGGCGCGCTGGTTGCTGCGCAGCAGGCTGTCCATGAGTTCCTGCTGGCGCGGTTCGCTGCCAAGGCGCAGCAGGGCCTCGACATTGACGTGCATGGCGGCCAGCGGCGTGCGCAGTTCGTGGGCTGCATCGGCGATGAGGTTGCGCTCGCGCTCGCTGCTGGAGCGCACGCGGGCCAGCAGGGCGTTGATGTCCTGCACCAGCGGCCGCAGCTCGGCGTGTGGCGGCGCATAGGTGAGCGCGCTGAGGTCGTCGGGGCCGCGTGTGGCCAGCTCGTCACCCACGCGGCGCAGCGGGCGCAGTGCCGCGCGTACCGACCACCAGGCCGGAAAGGCCAGGAAGGGCAGGCTGATCAGCAGCGGCAGCAGGTAGTAGCTGCGGGTGTTGAGGGTGATCAGCAGTTCCTTGAAGGACGGCAGCATCAGCGTGACTTCGGTCTGGCCCGAGGCCGAGCGCAGCGTGCTCATGCGCCAGGTCTGCCCTTCGAAATCTATGTCCTCGACCGTGTCCAGCACGCGGTTGCGCAGGGTGGGTGCCGGCGTGGGCGAGCGGTACAGGAGCTGGCCGCGCTGCCAGACCAGCAGCGTGGGCGTGAAGCGGATGTCGTCGTCTCCATCGCTGTATTCATGGCGCAGGGCCGTGTCCAGCGCGGCCAGGCTGTGCTGCTGGCGGTCCGGAAGGTCGGCCAGGTCCTCGGCCACTGCCATGACAAGTTCGTAGACAGGCTTGCTGACCAGCAATTCATTGTGGAAGTGGGCCATGTAGATGGCCGCCACCAGCAACGCGGTCCAGATCGCGGTGAGCACGCCCATCTGGGCCAGCAGCATCCGCCGGCCCAGAGTGGGCCGCAGCCAGCGGCGCCATCTCGGGCTGGCCTGCTGCCCCTGCACGGTCTGCGATGTCATGGTCAGGACAGGGGAGCCATCGGCTGCGAGTCGATGACATAGCCAATGCCGCGCACCGTGCGTATGAAGCCCGGCCCGATCTTGCGGCGCAGGTTGGAGACATGGACCTCCAGCGCATTGCTGCCGTTGGCGCTGCCGCCCGGGATGACTTCCTCCTCGATGCCGCTGCGCGTGACCACGCGGTCCATGCGCCGCAGCAGCAGGGCCAGCAGGTCGAATTCGCAGCGGGACAGCTCGACGTTCTGGCCTGCAACGCTGACACGGCGCGTGGGCTCGTGCAGCGACAGGCCGCGCAGATGCAGCGTTCCGTCGCCCTGCCCATAGCTGCGGCGCGCCAGGGCGCGCACGCGTGACACCAGTTCGGCCAGGGCAAAGGGTTTGACCAGATAGTCATCGGCGCCGCTGTCCAGGCCGTGCAGCCGGTCATGCAGGCTGTCGCGTGCGCTCAGGATCAGCACGGGCAGGCGGCGCCATTCGCGGCGCAGGCGCGTGAGCAGGCTGATGCCGTCGCCATCGGGCAGGCCCAGGTCCAGCAACACCATCTCGAAGCTTTGCTGCTCCAGCGTGCGCAGCGCATCGGACAGGCGGCGCACCCAGACCACGTCCATGGCGTGATCGCCCAATGCGATGCGCACGCCATTGCCCAAATCCAGATCGTCCTCCACCAGCAGCAGTCTCATCGTGTGTTCCCTGTGCCTCTCCCATGCCGCGGACCGGCGCCTGCGGGAGGGCTGCCGCGAGTATCGGTCAAGGCGGGGACGATGCGCTTCAGCATCCCTTCAGGAAAGCCGGGGCAGGTCTTCAGGCGGGTTTGCCACAGTGGCCCGCTCGACAACTCCGAAGAAGGCAAGGCGCGCATGCCAAGACTCTCCCGCTGTTCCTTGCTGAGCCGCCTGGCGGTGCTGTGCGCGCTGGCTGCCTGGATTCTGGTCGTGGCGGGTTTGCGTGCCTCGGCTTTGCCAGAGCACAGAGCTGCGGCGCCAGGCGCGCGGCCCGCGGCGGCCGGGCATCAGCCCGGGGCACTGCCGGCCGTGCGGGCGCTTCAGGGATTCAAGGGGCTGGCGCGCGGAGCGACAGCGCATCGATGGCGCGCAGGTCGTCGTCGCTGAGCGTGCCGGCGGCCTGGCGCAGCTTGAGCTGGCCCAGCAGCACCTGGTAGCGCGCCAGGGCCAGGTCGCGCTGGGTCTGGTAGAGCTGGCTCTGTGCGTTGAGCACGTCGATGTTGATGCGCACGCCGACCTCGTAGCCAAGCTTGTTGGCGTCCAGCGCGCTCTGGCTGGACGCCAGCGCGGCCTCCAGCGCCTTGACCTGGGCCTGGCCCGACTGCACGCCGAAGAAGGCCGTGCGCGTGCTCTGCTCCACGTTGCGCTGGGCGTCGTCCAGCTGTGCGCGCGCCTTGTCTTCCAGCGCCAGGGTTTCCTTGATGCGGTTTTGCACGGCAAAGCCGGCGAACAGCGGCAGGTTCATGACCACGCCCACGCTGGCGGCATTGGTGCGGTAGCTGGTGCCGATCTGCGGGGTGACCGAACCGTTGGGATAGCGGTTGACCACGTAGCCGGCCTGCAGGTCCACGGTGGGCTTGTGGCCGGCCTCGGCTTTCTTCGTTTCCAGCTGGGCGATGTCCAGCGCCAGGCGGGCCTGGCGCAGCTGGGGCTGGCCTTGCAGGGCGGTGTCCACCCAGGCCTGGGCATCGGCGGGCATCAGGGCCGGCAACTGCAGCGGCTGGGCCAGCGGGCGGGGCACGGTGCCCACGGCGCCGACGATCTGGTCCAGCACCAGGCGCTTGACGCGCAGATCGTTCTCGGCGGCGATTTCCTGGGCACCGGCCAGGTCGAACCGGGCCTGGGCTTCGCGCGAGTCGGTGATGGTGGCCGTGCCGACCTCGAAGTTGCGCTTGGCGAATTCCAGCTGCTGTGCAATGGCGGCCTTCTGTGCCTTGACCACGGCCAGGCTGTCCTGGGCACCGAGGACATCGAAGTAGGCCTGGGCCACGCGAACCAGCAGGTTCTGCTCGCCGCTGTCCAACTGGGCGCGCGCCACGTCCACGCCGCGCTGGCCCTGGTCGTAGGCGATCTTGTTGGCCGGGCGGTACAGCGGCTGCTGGGCGCTGAGCTGCAGGTTCTGCTGGGGCGAGCGAAAGCTCCCCGGCAGCACGCTGACTTCCACATGCGATGTGTTGGCGCCCGCCTGCAGGCCCACGCTGGGCAGAAGGCCCGAGCGCGCCTGCTCGGCACGGCTGGCGGCGGCCTGGGCGTCGGCCTGCTGGGCCTGCCACTGGGCGTCGTAGCCGCGTGCCTTGGCGACCAACTCCGACAGGCTCTGGCCCGTGGCCGATGAGGCTGTCACGGCGGGCAAGCCCGAGGCCGGGGCGGCAGGGACGGTGGACTGGGCCAGAGCGGTCCCCATGCCGCAGGCGCACAGCAGCAAGGCAATCTGGCGAAGGGGCCAGGCGTGTGGGCGGGGCGGGGCGTAAGCGACAGGGGCAAGGGGCCGAAGCAGGGGCATAGAGGTCCTCGAATCAAAACACAGTCGTCACGAAGCACCGGGGACGGCGGGTTGGCCGTGTCCCGGGCTTCTTTTGCGTCTTGCCGCTCAGTAGCGCGGCACGCCTGGGTCGCGCTCGCGCGACCAGGCATCGATGCCTCCGCTGATATTGGCCACGGTCTCGAAGCCGTTGTTCATCAGGAAGGCAGCGACATGCATGCTGCGTGCGCCGTGATGGCACAGGCAGGCTGTGGGGTGATCCGGATCGAGTTCCTGCAGGCGCGAGGGAATCTCGCCCATGGGGATGCAGCGCAGCTCGAAGCCCTCGGGGCGTACGCTGGCCTGGGCCACTTCCCAGGGCTCGCGCACGTCCAGCACCAGGGGCAGGGCATCGGAGCCGCTGGAGTGCTGGGTCAGCCAATCGTTGAGTTGCGCGGGAGGCACTTGGGGAAGCATCGGAAAGATCCTTGCGGAATGGAATGGGGTTGCGGCAGCGGCCATGGTCTTGCGGGCATCGGCCGCTGCAGCGGGTTTCAGAACGTGAAGCGCGAAGGCTCTTCGAAATTGGCCAGGCGGGCGGTCACCACGTCCCAGGGCTGGCTCGTCTCGAACTGGTGGCCGTTCTTGCGCACCAGCGTGAAACGCATCATGGGCAGCTGGCCGACGATGGCCGCCAGGCGGCCGCCGTCGTTGAGCTGGGCCAGCAGGGCCTGCGGCACCTGGGCGACCGAGCCGCTGAGCACGATGGCGTCGAACTGGCCCAGGGCAGCCGCTGCCGTGGCGCCATCGGCCAGCTTGACCTCGGCATTGGTGATGCCGGCGCCCAGCAGGTTTTCGCGGGCCATCTCGGCCAGCTCGGGCACGATTTCCAGCGTCACGACTTCCTTGGCCTGGGCGGCCAGCAGGGCGGCCATGTAGCCCGAGCCGGCGCCGATTTCCAGCACGCGGTCGGTGGGCTTGATCTTCAGGTCCTGCAGCATGCGCGCCTCGATGCGCGGGGCCAGCATGCACCAGCCCTTGGCGGCGGCTTCCTCGGCCGGGGCGACCAGGGGGATTTCCAGGTCCATGAAGGCCAGGCCGGCATGCTCGGGCGGCACGAAATTCTCGCGGTGCACCTTGCCCAGCAGCGCCAGCACTTCTTCATCAAGCACGTTCCAGGGGCGGATCTGTTGCTCGATCATGTTGTAGCGCGCGTGCGCTTGGGCGCTGTGGTGTTCGGGCAGGCTGTTCAGGGGCAGGCTCATGGGGTATCTCCGGAGAAAGACTTGTCAGGACAAACCTTTGATTCTACGAGTCTCGCGGCAGGGTGGGGGCGCTGGCGGCGCCTTGGCCGGGGGCCGCGTCGTGCTGGTTGCCGTTCCACAGACGCCGCAGCCACTGGGAGAAGTCGTCGAGGTAGCAATAGACCACGGGCACGACCACCAGGGTCAGCAGGGAGGAAGTCACCACGCCGCCGATCACCGACTGGCCCATGGGCGCACGCTGCTCGGAGCCCTCGCTGAGCGCGAAGGCCAGGGGCACCATGCCGAAGATCATGGCCAGCGTGGTCATCAGAATGGGGCGCAGCCGCACGCGCGCCGCCAGCAGCAGGGCCTGCTCGCGCGGCAGGCCGTCGCGGATCTGGCCGGTGTCCGGGTCGCTGTGCGGCCCGCGCGCACGGATGGCGAAGTCCACCAGCAAGATGGCGTTCTTGGTGACCAGTCCCATGAGCATGACCACGCCGATGATGGAGAACATGGACAGGGCCGAGCCGAACATCATCAGCGCCAGCACCACGCCGATCAGCGTCAGCGGCAGCGAAGTCATCAACGCCAGCGGCTGCAGGAAGCTCTTGAACTGGCTGGCCAGGATCATGTAGATGAAGATGATGGCCAGCGCCAGGGCGGACACCGCATAGCCGAACGATTCGTTCATGCTCTTGGTGGCGCCGCTGAACTGCGTGCGGTAGCCGGGCGGCAGGGCGATGTCGGCCAAGGCCTTGCGGATGTCGGCCGAGACCTCGCCGCTGGAGCGCAGGTAGACGTTGCCGCTGAAGGCGACCTCGCGCGTCATGTCGCGGCGGTTGATCTGGCTGGGGCCGGTGCCGGGCGTGACGGTGGCCACCTGGTTCAGCCGCACGATGCGCATGTTGCCGTCGCCGGAGGTGGAGGGCAGGGCGAAGGGCAGGCGCTCCAGGTCCTGGGGCGTGCTGCGCGATTCGGGCGCCAGGCGTACCTTGACGTCATAGGTCTGGTCGTCGCTGGCGCGCCAGTTGCCCACGGTCTGGCCGGCAACCCAGGTGCGCAGCGCGGAGGCCATGGAGCCTACCGACAGGCCCAGGTCGGCGGCCGCATCGCGCCGCACGGTGATGTCGATCACGGGCTTGTCGGGCTTGAGGCTGCTGTCCAGGTCCACCAGTCCGGGAATGCCGCGCAGGCGTTCCATCACCACGCGGTTCAGGCGCTCCAGCTCGCCCAGGTCCGGGCCCTGCAGCGAGAATTCGACCTGTTTTTGCCCGCCCACGGGCTCGCGCTGGCCCACATGGGTGACGGTGATGCCGGGCACGCTTTGCAGCTGCTCGCGCAGCACGCCCGACAGTTCGTCACCGCTGCGCTGGCGCAAATGGCGGTCCAGCAGGCGTATGTAGATGCTGGCGTATATCTTGCCCTGGGCCGTGCCGGTGTTGATGGTGGCCAGCGTGTAGCGGACCTCGGGCAGGGCGCGGATGATGGCATCGACCTGGCGTGCCTTGGCCTCGGTGGCCTCGATGGACGAGCCCACGGGCGTGTTGAAGCTCACCGTGGTCTCGGAGAAATCGGCCTTGGGCACGAATTCCGTGCCCAGCAGCGGCACCAGGAAGATGCTGGCCACGAAGATGGCCAGCGCCGCCGCCAGCGTGGCGATCTTGTGGCGCAGCGCCCAGCCCAGCACATCCTGGTAGAAGTGGGACAGCGAGTCGGTGGCGCGCTCGAACCAAGCCGTGACCCGGCCCAGCGTGCGGTCGTAGAGGCTGCGGCCGCGCTGCTCGCCATGGGCGTGGATGGTCGGGTCGTGCCAGACGCTGGACAGCATGGGGTCCAGCGTGAAGCTCACGAACATGGAGATCATCACGGCCGCCACGATCGTGATGCCGAATTCGTGGAAGAACTTGCCGATGATGCCGCCCATGAAGCCGATGGGCAGGAACACCGCCACGATGGACAGCGTGGTGGCCAGCACGGCCAGGCCGATCTCCTGCGTGCCGTCGAGCGCGGCGGCATGCGCGTCCTTGCCCATCTGCACATGGCGCACGATGTTCTCGCGCACCACGATGGCGTCGTCGATCAGCAGGCCCACGCACAGCGACAGCGCCATCAGCGTGATCATGTTGATGGAGAAGCCGAACCAGTACATGAACAAAAAGGTGCCGATCAGCGCAATGGGCAGCGTCAGCCCCGTGATCACCGTGGAGCGCCAGGAGTTCAGGAACAGGAAGACGATGAGCACCGTCAGTGCCGCGCCCTCGATCAGCGTCTGGCGCACGTTGTTGACGGCCACGCGGATGGGGCGGGCGCTGTCGGCAATCGGCTCCAGCCGCACGCCGGCCGGCACTTCGGCGGCGATCTCGCGCAGCGTGGCGTTCAGGCCGTCCACGACTTCGATGGTGTTCTCGTCCTGGGCCTTCTGCACGGACAGCAGCAGGGTGCGGCTGCTGTTGTACAGGGCCACGGTCTCCAGCTCGCCCGCGCCGTCCTGCACGCGGGCCAGCTGGCCCAGCCGCACGGGCGCGCCGCCGCGCTGGGCGACGATGATGCGCTCGAAGTCCTGCGGGCGCTTCATGCGTGCGTCGATCTGCACCACGCGCTCCTGCTCGCGCGAGCGGATGGCGCCCAGCGGCAGGTCCTGGTTCTCGCTGCGCACGGCGTTCACGATCTGGTCGGGCGTGATGGCATAGGCTTCCAGCGCCTCGGGCTGCAGGTAGATGTTGATTTCGCGCGGCGTGGCGCCCACCAGGTTGACGGCGCCCACGCCGCGCACGTTCTCCAGCCGCTTCTTGAGGACCTGGTCGGCCCAGCTGGTCAGCGCGACGGCATCGGGCGCCTTGGCGCCGGCATCGGCCTGGGGCAGCACGGCCACGGACCAGATGGGCGAGCTGGCCGGATCGAAGCGCAGCACGCGCGGCTCCTTGACCTCGTCGCGCAGGGTGGGGCGCACCGAGGCGACTTTCTCGCGCACATCCTCGGCAGCGCGCCGGCCGTCGACATGCAGCTGGAATTCGATGATTACGACGCTGGTGCTTTCATAGCTGCGCGAGGTCAGCGCGTTGATGCCGGCAATGGAGTTGACGCCTTCCTCGATCTTCTTGGTGACCTCGGACTCCACGATCTCGGGCGAGGCGCCCGGATAGTCCACCGTGACCACGACCACGGGGAAGTCCACATTCGGGAACTGGTCCACCTTGAGTCGCTGGTAGGAAAACACACCCAGCACCATGAGGGCCAGCATGAGCATGGTGGCGAACACAGGGTTGGCCAGGCTGACGCGCGTGAACCACATGGTCAGCGGGCTCCGGGGGCTGGCGCAGCCTGGGGCTGCGGGGCCTGCTGCATTTGCTGCATCTGCACCGCCGTGCCTGCGCGCAGGCCGCCCACACTGCCGGCCAGCACCCTGTCACCGGCCTGCAGGCCGGTGGACACGGCAATCCAGGTGGCCCCATCCTGCGCGCTCTGGCTGCCCAGCGTGACCGGGCGGTGCTGCACGCGCAGCAGGGTTTTGTCCGGTTCGGACTCGCCCGCCGGCTGCAGCAGCTGCACATAGGGTTGGGGCTGGTCGGTGCGCACGGCGGTCAGGGGCACGGCCAGCTGTTCGGTCTGCCCCGTGACGATGCTGCCCTGCAGGTACAGGCCCGGGCGCACGATGGGGATGGATCTGCCGGCGGCGCCTGCGTTGACCGGTGCAGCCTGCACACGCAGATAGACGGCCACGCTGCGCGAACCTGGCTGGGCGCTGGGGTTGATGCGTACCACGCGCGCGGGCACGGCGGCCACATCGTCGCCCGCGCCCTGGACCTGCAACAGGGCCTGCTGGCCGACCTGCACACGCACCGAATCGGCGGGCGCCAGCTGGGCCACCACCTCGAGCTCGGAGGGATCGACGATCTCCAGCACCCGCGTTTCCACGCCCACGCGCTCGCCGTCCTGCACCAGACGCTGGGCGACCTGCCCGTCCATGGGGCTGCGCAGCACGCTGTCGGTCACGCTCTTGCGTGCCACATCGGCGGCTGCCTGGGCGGCGGCCAGGTTGGCGCGGGCGGCGTCAAGATTGGATTGGGACGTGGCCAGTGCCGTGGTCGAGATGAAGCCCTGGGTGACCAGGGCCTGGTTGTTGTCGTGCTGGCGCTGGGCCAGCTGCAGCTGCGCCTGGGCCGCGTCGGCCTGCTGGCGGGCCTGCCGCCAGCGGGCCTCGACCTCGGTGGCGTCCACGCGGGCCAGTTCCTGGCCCTTGCGCACGCTGTCGCCCTCGCGCACCTGCAGGCCGCGCAGCTCGCCGGCCACATAGGCCTTGACCACGGCGCTGCGCACGGCCTGCACCACGCCGCTGACGGGCACGGTCAATTGCAACTGGCGCGGCTGCAGCTGCACCACCTCCTGCGGGCCCACGCGCACCGGCATCTCGCGCGGCTGGGTGGCCGCGGCAATGGCGGCCTGCTTGCTATGCCGGGTGGATGCGGCGCGCCATGCGCTGGCGCCGATGGCGATCAGTAAGGCCAGGCCGATCAGCCAGCCGGTGCGACGCTTCATGGTGTGGGCGGGGAGGAGGGTGGTGTGGTGGCTGCAAGGGGCTGGCACATGCCATGCAGCAGGTAGTCGATCTGGGATTCCAGAAACCGCTCGGGATCGAAGTCGCCGTGCGGCAGGCAGCCGCCCAGCGAATGCTTCCAGATCATCAGGAACATCATCGGGGCGACCACGCAGTGCACGGACAGGTCCAGATCCATGGGCCGGAACTCGCCGCGCTCCACGCCGCGCTGCAGGATGCGCCGGATCAGTTCATGGCCTGGAAGAACCACCTCCTGGTGATAGAACTGCGACAGCTCGGGAAAATTACCCGCCTCGCTGAGCATGAGCTTGGTGATGCCCGACGCCTTGGTGCTGCCGATGCGCTCCCACCAGGACTTGAAGCAGTAGCGCAGCAGATCGGTGGACGGTGCGCAGTAGTTGTCGAGTTCCTCGCTCCACTCGCCGAAGCGGCCCGCGATGCTGTGGCGCACCACGGCCTTGAAAAGCTCCTGCTTGCTCGCGAAATAGAGGAACAGCGTGCCCTTGGAAACCCCGGCCCGGGCGGCGACCTCTTCGACGCGGGTGGCGGCGTAGCCCTTTTCCACGAAGAGGTCGAGCGCGGCTTCCAGCAGCTCGCCCGGACGCTCGTGCTTGCGGCGGCTGCGCTTTCCGGAAGGCTCGGCGGGGGCGGGTGAAGAGGCGGGGGAGTCGGTCACGGAAAATTAATGACTGATGGGTTAGTTATCGTAACCGCAGAACCGTTCGTCGTCACCTGGCTTGTGCATGGGCTAACCTGTAGGCACAACGGCCTGCATGCATTGCGTGTGGTCATTTTTTCGATTTCTCACAGAAAAGGCGCATATGACGACTGAAACCATTTATCTGGGCGGCGGCTGTTTCTGGTGCACCGAAGCCGTTTTCGACCGCGTGCGCGGCGTGAGCGACGTGCAAAGCGGCTACGCCAACGGCGATCTGGACGATCCCAGCTACGAAGACATCTGCACCGGGCAGACCGGCCATGCCGAGGTCATCCGCGTGCAGTTCGACCCTGCTGTGATTCCGCTGCGCGACCTGTTGACCGTGTTCTTCGGCACGCACGATCCGACCACGCTCAACCGCCAGGGCAACGACGTGGGCACGCAGTACCGCAGCGCGATCTACACCACGAATGACCATCAGGCGGAGGTCGCACGTACGCTGATCTCCGAGCTGGCCCAGGCGGGCGCGTATGACGCTCCCATCGTGACCGAGGTCCAGCCCCTGGCCAGCTACTGGCCCGCAGAGGACTATCACCAGGACTACTTCCTGAACCATCCCAGCCAGGGCTACTGCGCCTTCGTGGTGGGGCCCAAGGTGCAGAAATTCCGAGGTGCCTTTGCGCGCTGGGTCAAGCAATGAGCCCAGGTGGGCGGGTTGTGTAAGCGGTTGTGATTTGCGGGCATAATGCAACCCGGTTGCGATAACGGTGTCCTGTCGCGCTCTGCAGCCCGCTCTTGCATTGCCCATGTCATCGCCGACTCCCTCCCCCTTGCTCTTGCCTTGCGGCATGCGTTCGACCCGCGCCACGCGGGCCGTGCTGGCGCTGTGGGAGGCGCGCGCCGATGCGCTGTTGAGCGAGGCGGATGTGGAAGCCGCCCTGCATGCCCAGGGCGTGCAGGTCAACCGCGTCACCGTCTACCGGCTGCTGGACCGGCTGGCCGCAGCCGGCGTGTTGCGCCGCAGCGTGGATGCGGCACGCGTGGCCCGGTACGGCAGGCCCCTTCAGGGCGCGGCCTGCGAAGGCGACGCCGCTGCGCACTTCGAGTGTGCGGATTGCCACAGCGCCTTTCGTCTGGGCGGCGAGGCAGGCGGGGGCGGTGAGCAACTGCAGGCCGCCTTGCTGCAATTGCGGCAGGCGCTGGCAGCCAGCGGCCTGCAGGGCCAGGCCATCGATGTGTCGGTGACGGGGCGGTGCCAGGTCTGCAGCGGCACCGGGCACTCCCGGAATGATCCGTCCGTGTGAGGTGGCCGTCTTCCCCTTTTTCTCTTGCATAGCCCTTCAGGATCTCGCATGACTTTTTCCCCCTTCCGTTCCGTTTCCCTGATCCTGGCCGCTGTCTTTCTGGCCGCTGCGGCCCAGGCGCACGATCACGGCCAAGACCATGACCATGCCAAGACCCCGGCGGACGCCAAGGCACAGGGTGGCTCGGTGCAACTGGATGCCCATGCCCGTGCCGACATGGAGCGACACCGCTCGATGGCCAAGGCCCACGAGGCCGCCGCACAGTGTCTGGCGGCAGGGCGTGACCATGCGCAATGCCACAAGCAGCTGCAGGCCGACTGCAAGGGCCTGGCGCTGGGCAAGTTCTGCGGCATGCGCCATGCGCATTGAGCGCGGCATTGCCCGCCGTGCACTGCTGTGAGCAGTCGCCCGTCTTTGTGACGGGATGCTGGAACCTGCCCCGCCAATTGGCGCATACACTCTGCGCTGCCTGACCCGCTCCTGATTCATCCATGCCCTTCAAACTCCCGAGTCGCCACTCGCCTGCGCCCGCCTCACGGCTTGCGTTGCGCGGTGCCGTGCCGAATCGGGGTTGGCTTTTGGCCTGGTTGCTGGTCTGGTCCATCGCACTGGCGCCGTTGCTGGGCCAGATGCACCGTGTGGTGCATGCTGGCGGCCTGGCCTCGGCCACGGCCCATGGCCCGGTCGAGGTGGTGGCCACCTCCTGCGCTGCACCCGTCGACTGGGTGCATGCGCTGTTCTCGGGCCACGGCCCGGCGGACTGCCAACTGCTGGACCAGTTGCACGAAGGCATGGCGGGGCCACCGCCCGCCGTGGCGCTGCCGCCTTTCTGGGGCGAGCAGGCCGAGCCCGCCCAGCCGCCCATCGTGCGCGATGGCCGTGTGCTGGCGGCTTTCTTCGATGCGCGTGGTCCCCCGCATCCCATCACTGCCCGCCTGGCGGCTTGAACCTTGGGCGGCGGCGCTGCATGCGCCCGCCCATTGAAGCTGTTTGCGCGCGCCTTCCTGCATTGCACGCAAGAGGCGCTGTGCCCAGGTTGGACAGATCCTGAATGCATATCCGATCGGATGGCTGCGTGCGCCTGCATGGCGCACCCCGGTTGTCCGTTTCCGACGCCATTTTTTGCAGCGCCCGCATTCCCACGTCCCCGGAGCCGTGGCCGGCCGCTGCCGGGAAGACCAGTGATGAGAGTGACAACAAAGCAATACCACCAGGACGCCAAGGTGCAGGGGGAGAGGATGAAGCTGCGCCCGCTGCTGCAGCAACTGCTGCTGGCGGGCGTGCTCGGCCCCGCGATGGCAGGGCTGGCCATGGCAGCAGAGCCTGCGGAGGCTGGAGTCGCCGCCGCGCCCGGAACTGCCACCGGCGCCCAGGCGGATGCCCCGCGCAGCGACACGCCTGTGCTCAATGAGGTGACGGTCAAGGCCAGCGGCCTGGGCCTGACCTCGGCCGATATGTCCACGCCAGCCACGGTGCTGGAAGGCGATGTGCTGACGCTGCGCCAGGCCGCCACGCTGGGCGAGACGCTGGACGGCGAGCCCGGCATCCACGCCAGCCATTTCGGTGCGGGCGCAAGCCGCCCCATCATCCGCGGCATGGACGGCCCGCGCGTGCAGATCCTCAGCGATGGCTCGGAGCTGCATGACGCCTCCACCATCAGCCCCGACCATGCCGTGGCCAGCGAGCCCATGCTGGCCACGCAGATTGAAGTGCTGCGCGGCCCTTCGGCGCTGATCTACGGCGGCGGCGGCGCCATGGGCGGCGTGGTCAACATCCTGGACGACAAGATCCCCACGTCCATTCCCAAGAACGGCATCACGGGCTCGGCCCAGCTGCGCGGCAGCACGGGCGCGGGCGAGACGGCCGGCGCGTTCTCGCTGACGGGCGGCGCCGGCCAGCTGGCCATCCACGCCGAGGGCATGGCGCGCGATGCCGGCGACTACCGCGTGGGCAGCGGCTGGGCGCCCAACGGCCAGTCGCAGGGGCGCGTGGGCGGCAGCTTCAACCGCACCGATACGGGCAGCCTGGGCCTGTCCTGGATCGGCACGCAAGGCTACCTGGGCCTGGCCTACACGCGCCAGACCGCGCGCTATGGCCTGCCGGGCCACAACCACAGCTTCGAGGGCTGCCACACCCATGGCGACCATCTGCACTGCGGCGGCCATGACCACGGCGACGAGGACGGACATGACCATGGCGACGAAGAACACGATCACGACCATGGCAGCGTGCCGGTGGTCGACCTCAACAGCGAGCGCTGGGATCTGCGCGGCGAATGGCGCAATCCGACGGCAGGCATTGCGGCGTTGCGCGTGCGCGGCGGCTGGACCGACTACCGCCATGACGAGATCGAGGACGGCCAGGTCTCGACCACCTTCAAGAACCGCGCCCATGACCTGCGCGTGGAGGCCGAGCTGGAGCCCATCGCCGGCTGGCGCGGCGTCATCGGCCTGCAGACCGTGCAGCGCAAATTCAGTGCCGAGGGGGAGGAGGCCTATGTGCAGCCCACCGAAACCCGCCGCAACAGCATCTACCTGCTGGAGGAATACCGCTGGCAGGACTGGCGCTGGCAGGCTGCGCTGCGCCATGAGCGCCAGACCGTGGATGCCCAGCAAAGCGGCATCTCGCGCAGCCACAGCGGCACATCGTTCTCGCTGGGCTCGGTGTGGAAGTTCACCCCGGGCTACAGCCTGTCGGCCTCGCTGACGCAGGGCAACCGCCTGCCCACGGCCGAGGAGCTGTACGCCAACGGCCTGCATATGGCGACTTCCACCTACGAGCGCGGCAATGCCGACCTCAAGCGCGAACGCTCGCAGGCGCTGGACATAGGCCTGCGCAAGACCTCGGGGGACACCACGTTCAGCGTCAATGCCTTCCACCATCGCGTCAAGGGCTACATCTACGGAGCCACGCTGGACGAGCATGACGGCCTGCAACTGCTGCAGTACACCCAGGCCGACGCACGCTTCACCGGCGTGGAGGGCCAGGTGCGCCAGAAGCTGTCGCGCCAGTGGGGCGTGACCCTGTTCGGTGACGCCGTGCGTGCGCGGCTGGAAGACGGCTCCGCCTTGCCGCGCATTCCCGCGGCGCGCGTAGGCCTGCGCGTGGACACCTTCTACAAGGGCTGGGATGCCCAGGCCGAGTGGGTGCAGGTGCTGCGCCAGAACCGTGTCACCGCCTACGAGACCGAGACGGACGGCTACGGCATGCTCAACCTCTCGGCCAGCTACACGCTGCGCACCTCGGGTGGCACGCCCTGGCAGTTCTTCATCAAGGGCAACAACCTGACCAACCGCCTGGCCTTCGCCCACACCTCGTTCATCAAGAACGCTGCGCCGCTGATGGGGCGCAATATCACCGTGGGCGTCAAGGTGTCGTTCTAAGGCGGGTTGCCCGCGCTGCGCTCCGGCGCCGTCTGCTACAGGTAATGCTGCAGATGGCGCAGGGCGCGTGTGCTGTCGACGCCTATCCACTGCACCACTTCGGTCTCGGCACGGCCCGCGCGCAACCACTGCACGATGGCCGTGTTGCGCAGCACCTGCGGCCCGACCCGGTGCAGCGGCGCCTTCTGGGCAGAAGCGGGCTGGGCCGCATGGGCACGCTGTATCAGCTGCGAGGCCACATGGAACAGCACGCGCACCGACAGCGGCTGCCCCTCGCGCGAATAAAAGACCGTGGCACCGGGTTGAACGGCCTCCGGCCCGCGCTGGCCGGCGCTGAAGCCTTTCCAGTCCTGCAGCGCCTTCACCACCGTTTCCGACAGATCCAGCGTGCGCTGCTGCGCGGCGCGTGCGCCATCGATATGCAATTGACAGGGAAGGCCATCGCCTGGGATGGCGCATTGCACATCGCGCCAGCACAGGCCGCGCACCTCCTCGGGCGCCAGCGCCAGCTCGTACAGCAGCAGCAAGATGGCGCGGTCGCGCGCCGACTGAAAGCCGTCGGCCACCGGAATGTGGCGGGGCAGGGCATTCCACAGCGGCGCAGGAAGGCAATGGCCCTGGCCGTCTTCGGCAGGGGGGCGCTCCTGCGGCGCCAACCCTGCGGCGGGATTGGCGCTGACCCAGCCGTGGTCCAGCGCATGGTCGTAGATGCGTTCCAGCAGGCGCCAGTAGCGCCTGCGCGTGACCTCGCTGATGCGGCGGCCGGGCTGGTGGCCCGACAACTGGCCTTCGCGCGGGCGCAGGAAATTCTGGACATCCACGGCGGTGGCCTGTTGCCAGGCGCGGGCCTTTGCGTTGACTTTGCCTTTCGGCGTGGTGGGGGAGGGGGTGCTTTCTCTGGCTGGCATGCCCGCATCGCCCAGGCTGCGCAGCCAGGCACGCCATACCTTTTCGTAGCCGCTGTCGGGCGCCGTGTCCAGGGCATCCCAGCCCTTGGCGCCCTCGGTTTCCAGCCAATGCCGGAACAGGGCCAGTCCGTCGGGGACAGTGGACGGCGGCTTGCCGGCAGCGGGTGCCTGGGATGGTGATGAAGTCATGGGCGTCTAGAGCAAAACGAATCAACCAATAGGGATGTTCAATGTAACTTACATGAAGTTGAGTGGCAACCTTGTTATCGACTGATGAATGTCAGTGGCGACAAGTCGCCAGAAAAAGGGGGCTGTTCGGCATGAATCTGAGCCTTGGCACGTCCGTGGAGGCTGGCCGGGCCTTCGAGGCCCGGGACGACGCCTGAACGAGGCAGGGCCGGGTCTGCGGCGCATAATCTGCGCGCGCCGCAAGCCTGCGCAGGCGCAGCTTCCCGGTCCTGCTTCAGTGAACTCTCCCGTCCTTGCCTCCCTCATCCCTGTCATTCTTTGCATAGGCGCGGGCTTTCTTGCCGCCCGGCTGGCCTGGGTGCGTGCCACAGCCATCAAGGATTTGTCCAACCTTGTGTTTCTGGTGCTTACGCCGGCGCTGCTGTTTCGCACCATGGGTGCGGTGCGGGTACAGGAGCTGGACTTTCAGCCCGTGGCCCTGTATTTCCTGGCGACTGCTCTGATCTTCGTGGTGTCCATGGTGCTGGGCGGCTTTTCCACGCGCTCGGCCGCGCGGGGGCTGGCCAATATGTTCAGCAACACCGTCATGATCGGCGTGCCGCTGGTGGGGCTGGTCTACGGGGAGGAAGGGCTTGTCACGTTGTTCACCCTGGTCTCGCTGCATGCGCTGATCCTGCTGACCGCAGCCACCATCGTGTTCGAGCTGGCCGAGGCCCACGAACGCCAGCGCTGCGGCCAAAGCGCACCGCGCCCCATGTGGCGCACGGTGCTGCAGGCCGTGCGCAACGGCATCGTGCATCCTGTGCCGCTGCCCATACTCGCTGGCTTGCTGTTCGCTCAGACTGGGCTGGTGCTGCCCGAAGTGGTGGACCGGTCCCTGCAGGTCCTGGGCCAGGCGCTGGGCCCCATGGCGCTGCTGTTGGTCGGCGTGACCCTGGCCTACACCAGGGTGGGCCAGAACTTGCGAGAGGCTGCTGGCATCGCGCTGGTCAAGAACCTGGTGCATCCGCTGCTGATGCTTGCGCTGGCCTGGGCCTTCGGTCTGGGCGGCCTGCCGGTGGTCGTGATGTTCACGGCGGCTGCATTGCCCGTGGGGGCCAACGTGTTCCTGTTCACGCAGCGCTATGGCGTGATGCAGGAGGAGGTGTCCGCCAGCATCGCGGTGTCCACTGCGCTGGCCTTGCTTACCGTGCCGCTGATGCTGTGGCTGGCCCAGCGCCTGCCGGGCTGATGGGTTTCAGCAGCGCCAGCAATCGAGGGGATCAGGGCGCCAGGCGCTGGCGCAGCCAGGTTCCAGCTTCAAGCTGGTAGCAAAGGCGGTCGT
Organism: Delftia sp. WSY_22; assembly: GCF_043104185.1. NCBI lineage: Bacteria > Pseudomonadati > Pseudomonadota > Betaproteobacteria > Burkholderiales > Comamonadaceae > Delftia > Delftia sp. WSY_22. Next base: position 50,547 of record NZ_JBICKN010000018.1, on the reverse strand, counting down.
GCAACCGGCTCTTGCGGCCTTGCCAGAATTCCCAGCGCTCGGGCACCAGCCTGAATCCACCCCAATGCGGCGGGCGTGGCGGGTTCAGCAGGAACTGCGCGCCGTACTTGGCCGCATTGGCCACCAGCACGCTGCGCCCGCTGATGACCTGGCTTTGCGGGCTGGCCCAGGCGCCAATGCGAGAGTCCAGCGGACGGCTGTTGAAGTAGGCGTCGCTTTCGGCCTCGCTGACCTTTTCCACCCGACCTTCGATGCGCACCACGCGCTCCAGCTCCACCCAGTGAAACTGCAGCGCGGCAAAGGGGTTGCCCGCCAGTTGCTGGCCCTTGCGGCTGTCGTAGTTCGTGTACCAGACCAGGCCGCGCTCGTCATAGCCCTTGATGAGCACGATGCGTGTGCTGGGCCGCAGGTCGCCGCCCACGGTGGCCAGCGTCATGGCATTGGGCTCGGGCACCTGGGCGCTCAGGGCTTCCTGCAGCCATTGGTCAAACTGCTGCAGCGGATCGGCCAGGGAGGCCGATTCGCTGAGTTCCGCGCGCTCGTAGCTTTTGCGCAGATCGGCGATCGAGGTGGAAATGCTGCTCATGGCCTGCATTGTGCCTGCGCCCGACCTCCCATTTGCTGCGCTAGAGTTGCGCATGCTCAGAGACTTCAAAGGCCGGCCTTGCGTGCTCATCCTCGCCTCGGGCCGTGGCGAGCGTTTCCGCGCGTCGGGCGGCACTATGCACAAGCTCGCTGCGCCGCTGGGCGGCAGCACCGTGCTGGAACACACACTGGCCGCCGTCCGCGCCAGCGGCCTGCCCTGGCATCTGGAAGATGCGGGCCACCCCGGAATGGGCGATTCGCTGTCTGCGGCCGTGCGTGCCACAGCCGATGCGCCAGGCTGGCTGGTCTTGCCGGCCGATCTGCCGCTGGTGAGTCCACAGACCTTGCTGAAAGTGGCCGATGCATTGCATGCGGGGGCCCGAGCCGTCCAGCCTGTCCATCAAGGCGAGCGTGGACATCCCGTGGGTTTCGGCGCCGCATGCGGCGCGGCGCTCATGGCGTTGAGCGGAGAGAAGGGCGGGGCGCCTGTGCTGAAGGCGCTGCGCGAAGCCGGACATGTGGTTCAGGTCGATGTGGACGATGCTGGTGTGCTCACCGACATCGATACGCTGGACGATCTGGCGCGCGCTGTGGTGTTGCTGCAGAACCGGCCTGAAGTGGGCTGAATTCAGGCTTCGCCGTCTGCCGTAGCGGGGCCGCCTTCGGTCGCTGGGTCGGCTTGGCTGCCTTGGCAATAACCGCGCAGTTTGAGCAAGGCCCGATACATCACCTCCCGTTCCTCCTGCGTCAGCGCTAGCAGAGCAGCGGCCTGGTGTTGTCGGGCCACGGGCATCACCTCGTCATGCAACTGCCGGCCCGCAGGCGTGATGGAGCACAGGATCTTCTTGCGTGGAGTGGAGCCTTGCGCCAGCAGGGCCACCAGGCCGCGTTCCTCGAGCAGCCGCAGCGCCCGGCTCACCAGGGCCTTGTCCGAAGTGGATTGCACCACCAGCGCGCTGAACGGCAACTCGCCTGCATGCGCGACAAGGGCCAACAGCCGCCACTCCGAAACCGTCAAGCCCGCCGTATCGGCATAGGGCACGGTGATGGTGCGCCGCAGCGCATTGCCCACCTGGCTCATCAGCGTGGTCAGAAAGGCATCGACGGTCAGGCTGCTGCCTGCCTCGTCAAGGTGGGTCCAGGGATTGCCTGCGGGCGTGCTGGGCACAGGGAGAGGAGAAGGTGGGATGGACATGTTCCCATCAATTGTTTCACAGGCTGCCTGACGTTTGTCTTGTGGAATTTCTTTAGAGAAATCAATAGAGGTCAATCGGTGTTTTCAGTAAGTTGATTCATCAACTTGCCGGAGAAAATCGTCATTGATTCTCTTGAGGATCAATGTTTCATGGGTGAATTTTATGAATTCACCCCATAGCCAGCCCCAGCTGCCATGCCCGTATCTGACCGATGCATGTCCGCGCTTTCAAAGGAGCCAGTGATGACCCCCCATCGTCGGCAAGGCCTGACCATTGCAGCATTGGCTTTTGCCACCGCTGTCTGTGGTCCGGCATTTGCACAGGACTACCCCGCCAGGCCGATCACCGTGGTGGTCGCCTATCCCGCAGGTGGTGACACGGACGCCATGGCGCGCCTGTTCGCCGAAAAGCTCACGGTGCGTCTGCGCCAGCCCGTGGTGGTGGACAACCGGCCCGGGGCGGGCGGCACCGTGGGCAACAACCTGGTTGCGCGGGCCGTGCCCGATGGCTACACGCTGCTGTTCACGCCCAACCCCTTCACCATCGCCCCCATGGTGATGAGGCTCCCTCCTGCCGCGACCTATGACCCCTTGAAAGGTTTCACCCCCGTGGTGCAGACCGCCAGCCAGGCCGTGCTGCTCGTGGCCCATCCCTCCACGGGATTCAAAAGCGTGGCCGACATGGTGGCTGCGGCCAAGGCCGGCAAGACGCTCAGCTACGCCAGTCCCGGCGCAGGCTCGCCCATGCACATAGGTGCCGAGTGGCTGAACCGCGCTGCCGGAGTGAGCATTCAGCATGTGCCCTATCGCGGCGTGGCACCGGCCGTCAACGATGTGGCAGCGGGCCATGTAGGACTGGCCTACGTCACGCTGGGGCCGGTGGCCCAGTACATCCAGGCGGGCAAGCTGCGCGCGCTGGCCGTGACCGACCCGAAGCGTTCGCCCCTGCTGCCCGATGTGCCTTCGCTGGCGGAACTGGGCTACAGGGACATCGCCGCGGGTGCCTGGAATGGCTTCTTCGCGCCCAAGGGCACGCCGGCCGCCGTGGTGCAGACCTTGAACACCCATCTCAACGAGATCCTCAGGATGCCGGAGGTGGCGGCAAAGATGGCCACCTTCGGTGCCGCGCCCGTGGGCGGGTCGCCGCAGGTGCTGGCCGATGTCAACGCTGCCGACTACGAGCGCCTGGGCAAGGTGATCCGCGAACTCGGCATCACCGCTGAATGACATGAATACCTCGAATTCCACGCTGGGCCGCGAGACGGCCCAGGTCACGGCGCTGTCCAAGGTACTAGGTCGTGCCCAGTACGCGGGCGACCTCAAGCTGCCGGGCATGCTGCATGCCAAGCTGTTGCGCAGCCCCTATCCGCATGCGCGCATCGTGCGCATCGACATTGCTGCAGCGCGTGCGCTGCCCGGTGTGAAAGCCGTGCTGACCGGGGCAGATGCACCGCGCACGCCCTGGGGCGTGAGCCACAAGGAGCGGCGTATCCTGGCCGACGGCCTGGTGCGCTTTGCGGGGGAAGAGGTGGCAGCCGTGGCTGCCGCCACAGAAGAGATCGCCCGCGATGCGCTGGACCTGATCGAGGTCGAGTACGAAGAACTGCCCGCCATCCTGTCGCCCGAGGAAGCCCTGGATGAAGAAGCGCCCGGCGTTCATCCGGGCCGGGGCAACATCGCCCACGAGATCCGCTTCGAGCGCGGCGATGCCGATGCCGGATTCGCCGCAGCTGATCTGGTTCATGAAGCCACGTACACCACGCATGCGCAGTACCCGGGCTACCTGGAACCCATGGCAACCCTGGCCTCCATCGACGCCGATGGCCGCCTGTTGGTACAGACCTCCACGCAGTCGGTTTTCCTGGCGCGTGCCCGGCTGGCGGCGGCGCTGGAGCTGCCGGTGTCCGCCATCCGCGTGGTGCAGGCCACCACGGGCGGCGGCTTTGGCGGCAAGATCGTCGAGGACGACAACCAGCTCGTGGCGGGCCTGCTGGCCCTGCGCACCGGGCGGCCCGTGCGCCTGGTCAACAACCGGCTGGAGGACTTCCTGGCCTGCTGCTCCAGCGTCCCCGAGCGCATCACGCTCAAGCTGGGCATGGCGCGTGATGGCCGCATCCTCGCCAAGCAGGTGCACATCGTTGCCGAGTGCGGTGCCTATGCGGGTCTGTCGGCCGAGGTCATGCACGTCAGTGCCATGCGCAGCGACAACATGCACAGGCAGGGCAACGTCCGATCGCACGCCACCCTGGTCTATACCAACAACCCGCCGCACGGCGCGTTCCGCGGCTTTGGCGGTACGCAGATGCTGTTCGCGCTCAACAGCCACATCCACATCATGGCCGAGCAGCTGGGGCTGGATCCGGCCGAAGTCCACAAGCTCAATGCAGTGCAAGCCGGCGACGTGACAGTGCATGGCTGGAAGATCGGCAGCGCCGGCCTCAAGGAGTGCATAGACCAGGCCACCGATGCCATCGACTGGCGCGGCAAGCGCGCCCGCCCCCGCCAGGCCCTTGGCGCCCGCCGCAGGGGCGTGGGCATGGCCGCGGCCATGCATGTCAGCGGCAACCGCACCATGGGCAACTGGGACGGCTCCACCGTGGTGGTGCGCATCCATGAGGATGGCCAGGTGCTTGTGCTCAGTGGCGAGTGCGACATGGGCCAGGGCGCGGCCACCATGCTCAGCCAGATCGTCGCCCATGAACTCACGCTGCCGTTGTCGCAGGTCCGCGTGGCCGCACCCGACACGGACAGCACGCCCTTCGCCATAGGCTCGCTGGCCTCGCGCGTGACCATGGCTGCAGGCAATGCCGCCATAGGTGCCGCGCAGGCGGTCCGCAGCAAGCTGCTGGCCCTGGCCGCCGTCGTGCTGGAGGCGCAGGTCGACGACCTGGAGCTGGCCGATGGTCAGGTGCGCGTGCGCGGCACCGACCGTGCGGCAGGCATGGCCGAGCTCGCACGCCAGCACATCTGGCGCCATGGCGGCGAGGGCATACAGGTCAGCCACACCTGGGATGCCCAGACGCAGATGCACGACGCCCAGCTGCACGGCAACATCGCGCCGGCCTATTCCTTCGCGGCCCAGGCAGTGGAGGTCGAGGTCGATACGGAAACCGGCCAGGTCCTGGTGCTTGACAGCTATGTGGCCGACGACTGCGGCAAGGCGCTGAACCCCGTCGCCATCCATGGGCAGACCAACGGGGCCACCGTCCAGGCCATGGGCTGGGCCCTTTACGAGCAACTGCACCTGGAAGGCGGGCGCCTGGACAACGGCAACTTCGCCGACTACACCATGCCAACGGCCGACGCCGTGCCCTTGCTGCGCGGCGGCTTTGTCGAGTCCAACGACCCCAACGGCCCCTATGGCGCCAAAGGGGCCAGCGAAACCGCCATCCTGCCGGGAGCGCCTGCCATCGCCAACGCCGTGTACGACGCCATCGGCGTGCGCATATGCGATCTGCCGATCACGCCCGAAAAAATCCTGGCGGCGCTGCGCGCACGCGCCGAGGAGGGCCGTCATGCATGACTTCGACTTCCTGGAGCCCACCTCGGTGGCGGAGGCCAGCCGGTTGCTGGCCGAACTGGGCGAGGACTGCCGCGTGATCGCCGGCGGCACGGCCTTGATGCTGGGCATGCGCCAGCGCATGCTCGCGCCCACGCACCTGGTCTCGCTGGCTGGCATCGATGCGTTGCGCGGCCTGGACTTCGACCCGGTGCGTGGCCTGCGTATCGGCGCCCTGGTGCGCCATGCCGAACTGGCGGCCTCGCCGCTGGTGTCGCATCACTATCCTGTCCTGGCCGGCATGGCGCAGCGCATGGCCAACCCGCAGGTGCGCAATCAGGGCACGGTGGGTGGCAATCTCTGCTATGCCGACCCCTCCACCGACCCGCCCGGCTGCCTGATGGCATTGGGCGCCCAGATCGTGCTGGCCAGCGCAAGAGGCGAGCGCCTGTTGGACATCGAGGACTTCCTGGTCGACTACTACGCCACGGCGCTGGAAGGCGACGAGATCGTCAGCGAGATCCGCGTGCCGCCCATGGGGCAAGGAGACGACCGGCGCAGCGGTGTGTACACGCGCTTTCTGCGCACAGCGGCCGAACACCGGCCGCTGGCCAGCGTGGCCCTGGTGGCGCACACCGCCGGGGGCATCTGCCGCGACGCGCGTCTCGTCGTGGGCGCCTCTACGCCCATACCCGTGCGCCAGCGGCGCGCCGAGGGCTTTCTTGAAGGCCGTGCCCTCACCTGGGCCTTGGCGGCCGAGGCGGGTGACATCGTCGCGGCCGACATCACACCGGTTTCGGACCTGCGCGGCTCGGCGGATTTCCGCCGAGAAATGGTGCGCGTCAACGTGCGGCGCACCGTGGCCGAACTGTTTGGCCTGGACCTGGCACTGGAACAAGGAGAGCTGGCATGAGCCGACATCGCATCGAATGCACCGTCAACGGCGAGCCCTGCAGCGTGGACGTGCCTGCGCGCCGGCTGCTGTCGGATTTTCTGCGTGATGACCTGCACCTGACGGGCACCAAGCGCGGCTGCGAGACGGGCGTGTGCGGCGCCTGCTCGGTGCTGCTGGATGGCGAAGTGGTGAAGTCCTGCCTGCTGCTGGCCGTGCAGGTCCAGGGCCGCGCGCTCACCACCATCGAAGGCCTGGCCGACCGTATTGCTGGGGGTGCGGGCGCAGACCCGTCACAACGGCTGCACCCGCTGCAGCAAAGCTTCATGCAATGCGGCGGCCTGCAGTGCGGCTACTGCACACCGGGCTTCATCATGGCCGCCTGCGATCTGCTGGGGCGCAACCCCCTTCCCGGCACGGACGAAGTTCGCCATGGCCTCAACGGCAACCTGTGCCGTTGCACGGGCTACACCCAGATCGTGGAATCGGTCCTTGTGGCCGCGGAGAAAATGCATGGAAATTGAGAAAACCCTGACTGTTTCGGCCTCGCGAGAGCGGGTATGGGCCTTGTTGCTCGATCCCCAGGTCATGGGAGGTGCCGTGCCGGGCATGCAGTCCATCGAAGTGGTCAGCCCCACCGAATACGTGGCGGTGATGCACCAGAAGATCTCCTTCATCAGCGCCAGGTTCAAGCTGCGCACACGCATCGTCGAGCAACGCGCTCCCGAGTATCTGCGCGTGGAAGGAACGGGAGAAGACACCTCGGTGGCCAGCTCGCTCAAGCAGCGCAGTGAAATCTTCCTGAGCGCCACGCCGGATGGAGGCACCGAACTGCGCATCAAGATCGACGTGGACCTGCTGGGCCGTCTGGGCGCCTTCGGCCTGAGCGTGATGAAGACCAAGGCCGACCGAATATGGGAGGAGTTCGGTAACAATCTGGCCGCGCGGCTCGAAGGCGGGGGAGGGGAGCCCGCTGCGGGCAAGGCGACCATGCAGGCGCCTGCACCTGTCGCGCCCGCGCCGGCCTCCGAGCCAGCCGGGGAAACGGTGGTGCAAGCCCGGAATTCGCCAGCACCAGCGCCAGCTTCGGAGCTCTCCTCCACGGCCCAAGACCTGCGGGGCCGTGGCTGGTGGGGACGGCTAATCGGCAGCTTGAGCGGTGAGGGCAGCGCGGGCGCTGCCGACACCATTCATGTCGAGCTGCGCCGTGGCGATACCACGGTCAGCGTCCAATGGCCGGGCGCGCGCGCCGAGCAGTGCGCGGCGTGGCTGCGCGACTGCCTGCGCTGAACGCAGACCCGGCCGAGCACATCATCCGCGCGTGATCACCGCACAGGCCAGGCGCGCCCCCGAATTGCCGGTGGGCTGCGTGGTGTAGTCGTCAGGGTCCTTGTGCACGATCAGGCCGCGGCCCACCACGCTGTTGGGACTCTGATCCAGTGCCAGGCCGCGCGAAACGAAATCTATGCTGGCCATGCCTTGCGCGTCTGACCGCAGACTGGGCAGATCCCCTGCGTGGTGGACAGCGGAATCGAAGCGGCCATGGGCGTGGCCTGTGGGGTTGAAATGGCCGCCCGCGCTCAGGCCATCAGGGCTGGAGCAATCGCCTTTCTCATGGACATGAAAGCCATGCTCGCTGTTGGGCGCCAGCCCCTGAACCGAGCCCTGAACGCGCACGCTCCCATCGGCCTGGGCAGTGAACTGCAGGCTGCCGCTGACCTTGCTGCCTTGCGTGGGCTGCAGCTGGGCCATGGCCACGTTGCGGGCGGCAGGGGCTGCGGTGACGGCTGCCGGGGTGGACGCCGCGGCTGCGGCAGGAGGCTTGGCCTGGCTGCCGCAGGCCCCAAGGGCCAGCACCATGCCGGTTGCCATCAGCAGCTTCACGGCGGTGGACGGGGTGGATGGGGAAGCGTTCAAACGCATGGTGGCAATCTCCTGGTTGATATCCGTGCTGGAAAAGTTGTGAGGCGCATTGCGCGCAGCCGCCATCTTGCAGCGTGCAATACGGTGGATATGTCGGAGAGGGCAGCGTTGTGCGCCTGCGCGCATCAGCGTATCAATCGCATCAAAGCGTCAGCGCGCGGCTTGCGCACCCGCTTCAGGCTGGCCCGCGTAGCTGAGCAGGCGCTGCAAGGCACGGTCCCGGATGCCGAGGCGCTTGAGCTCATCGAAGGTTGCGCGCGCATAGTCATGCGTGCTGCCATAGATGCCCTTGGCCTCGCTGAAGATGCGGCGATAGTCTTCGGGCGCCAGCTCGCCCGTGTGATTGGGGCTTTGACGGGACAGCGTGAACGCCAGCGCCTGCACCGTGCCCTGGCCGGTGCGGCAGGGCAGCCAGCGGGGGTCATAGACGGCATTGGCCATCTCGCGCTGCCACAGCTTTCTCATGACGTCATGGCCGTGGTGCCGGGGAATGCGGAACACCATGCCCTGGCAACTGCCGCCGGACAGCATGCCAAAGACCAATCCAGGATTCTGGGGCGTGCCGCGGTTGATGGTGCTCCACATCTTCAATGCCCGGTGCCAGCCAAAGACACGGGCCGTGCGGCGTTCGCAGAAATCGAAATCCGGCCGCCAGATCAGCGAGCCGTAGCCAAAGATCCAGAGGTCGTCGCTTCCGCCCCATCGGTGCAGCGCCTCGTCCAGCATGGGCTGGGACTCTCGGCGGGCAAATGAGAATTCTGGCAGGGCGGACATGGGCGCTGTGGCGTGAAGGAACAATGACGTTTTAACGCCTGTCGGCCCAAACGGTGCACAAGCGCCTGCGTTGCCCTTGCACGGCCGGCCTTTTGTCTCTGCGGCGCCACAGTTCGTGCCGGGTGGTATCACGGGGCTTGGGCGGTGCGCAGGGCCGTTGGCGGCGGCCCTCTACAATCGGCCGGTTTTTCGCAGTCTTTCTGGTTTCCTTCAACAGTTCATTCACGGAGAGTGCTTCATGTCCTTCAGTCAATCCGACGACGACAGCCAACAACGTTTTGCCCTGGGCTTTTTGTTTGCGCTGATTGCGCTCGTCGTCTCCACGGTCGTGGGTGTCGTGGTCTACCAGCGCGGCATTGCGCATGGTCCTGCAAAGACGACAACCGGCGCCACACCTGTGCCGGCGATGACGCCTGTGGTCCTGGAGGAAGACGTGGCGCGTGTCGTTGTCGAAAACGGCGTGGTCAAGTTCTACTTCGCATCGGCCAAGGCCGAGCTGGCGGCTGGCGCCAATGAAGCGCTGGCCGATGTGGTGGCTGGTGTGCAGGGCGGCAAGCGCGCCGTGATCTCTGGATACCACGACGCCACCGGCAGCGCCGAACTCAACGCCGAACTGGCCAAGAAGCGCGCCCTGGCAGTCCAGGCTGCCCTGTCGGCACTGGGCGTGGCCGAGGAAAAGGTCGAACTCAAGAAGCCCGAACAACTGCAGGCCGATGGCAGCAATGCCCAGGCCCGCCGGGTGGAAGTGATCCTGGTGGATTGAACCGGATCAGCAGTGCGGCTGGCAGCAGCCGCAGCTAAAAACAAAGGCCCGGAGCGATGAACGCTCCGGGCCTTTGTTTTTGGGGCTGCGTGGATCAGGAATTGCGCAGGGGATCGAACTTCTCGCCGCCAGCTGGCTGCACGCCGGCATGGGCGCGTGAGTTCTCCTGTATGAGTTCTATCTTGTAGCCGTCCGGATCCGTCACAAAGGCAATCACCGTGGTGCCGCCCTTGACGGGGCCGGCCTCGCGCGTCACGTTGCCGCCGGACGCCTTGATCTTCTCGCAGGCGGCATAGGCATCAGGCACGCCAATGGCGATATGGCCGTAGGCCGTGCCCATGTCGTAGGACTCCGTACCCCAGTTGTAGGTCAGCTCGATCTCGGCCTGGCCAGGGTTGCCGCCCTCGAAGCCCAGGAAGGCCAGCGAGTACTTGTACTCGGGGTTCTCTGAGGTTCGCAGCAGCTGCATGCCAAGAACCTGTGTGTAGAAATCGATGGAACGCTGGAAATTGCCAACGCGCAGCATGGTGTGAAGGATTCGCATCCACGGATTGTGCCGGGATTTGGCGGTCTCTTCACGCGCTCGGCCATGGGGTGAGGTCGCTTCAGCCCCACCGCGGCATCGGTCGCGGGCTCCTGCACGGGCGCGTGCATCTCATCCACAGACTCCCGCGTGGTCCGGATGCTTGGCCTGCAACGCATTCAACCACCGATTCAACTATCTGTTGAATTCTAGGAGTACTCCCTAGGACTGACGCCCGAATTCGCAGCAATTGGGTCAAAAAATCAGACAAATCTTAGATTTTGAAGTGGAAAAATCAGATTAATCCAATTAAATCCTAGTGCGCCACTGCCTAGAATAGGAATGTTCTTCTTGCTAATTTTTTGAGTCATGAAAAATTTCGTCTTGCGGATACTGATTGCCGATGACCATCCGGCAGTTCTGGCAGGCATAGAAAGTGTTTTGGAGGAAAAAAATGAGATAGAGATTGTGGGTCGAGCGAAAAACTCCACGGAAATCATCAATTTTCTCAGGCAGAACGAATGCGATGTGCTGGTGACTGATTATTCAATGCCCGGCGGAACCTATGGTGACGGCCTGGTCATGCTGAATGTCATCCGGCGACGATTTCCCGGCGTCAAGATCGTGATGCTGACCATGATTGAGAATATTGGGATCATCAAGTCGCTTGCCAATCAGGGGATCTACAGGATAGTCCATAAAACAGATTCTTTGGGGAGCCTGGTGCCGGCGATCTATGCGGCATACACAGATGGTCAATTCATTTCGCCGAGCGCAAGCAAACTGCTTGGCGGCGAATGGCTCGGGGCGGTACGAACATCGATAGAACTGTCAAAGCGTGAAGAGGAAGTTCTGCTCCTTTTCATTTCTGGAATGACAGTGTCTGAAATAGCGAAAAAACTCTATCGCAGCATCAAGACGGTCAGTACGCACAAGGTGGCGGTCATGAATAAACTGGGCATCCGCAAGGACATTGACCTCATTCGCTATGGAATAGAGATGGGATGGATTGATGCCAGAAAATAGTCCCGGTCATGGCAAAATAATGCTCGTTGCCACAAACGATCCGATGGCCCCATATTGGATACAGCAATGTTGCAAACAGCAAGGAATTTTTCACGGCATTCAATGGATCAGCAATACGGATGAGCTTCTGGCGGAACTGAAGAAATTCAATGCGGATGCGGCCTTTGTGGATATGGATTTCATCGGCGAAAAGCTGATGAGGTTCCTCAATGATCTGGCAGTGTGTGAAGTGGATGTCCCCATCATCCTTGTCAGCAGCTGCGAACCAAGAATATTCCATGCGGTCGCTGACTATGCCCGGAGCCTGGCACTCAACATCGTCTGTGCAATATCTCGCTCCAGAATGGCAAGAGAGGTGCCGGTCAACGGGGATTTCCTGCTGCGTATCCTGGGGCGGACCAAGACGGAGGGTCAGCCCAGGACGATCTTGCCGATCCCGAGAGCAAGGTTGATGAACGCTTTGCACAGCGGCGAAATCGTTGCCCATTTTCAACCCTTGCATCATGCAGGCTCGGGCAGGATCATCGGGGCGGAAGCCTTGGCCCGGTGGCCTATTTCGGCCACGGAACTGTTGCCACCTGCTGCGTTCATGAAGGCTATCGGAGACCATGGATTGATGCATGAGCTCACTCTCCAAATGCTCCTGCAGTCCATCTCTTTCATCAAATCGGCAGCACCTTCAGGGCAGTTCATCTGCAGCATCAATGTATCCGCCTCCCTGGCGGCATCCTGGGAGTGGATGGATTCGGCATTGCGCGTAATCAGGGATGCAGGGGTCTCCCCTGAAAATATCGGTTTTGAGGTGACGGAAGATGGGGCGGATGATCTCGACAAGTCCCTGGGCGGTGTCATTGCGAATTTACGAATGAGCGGCTTTCAGTGCGCAATGGATGACTTTGGAGTGGGCGGCTCAACCCTAGGGCGCCTGCTTAGCGTTCCTTTCAACCAGATCAAGATTGACAAGGCTTTGCTGCATGCTGCAAGAAACCAGGCCCATGCAAAGAGAGTGCTGAGCAAAGCGGTGTCGCTTGCGAAAGATGTTCGGGCACAGGTGGTTGTTGAGGGAGTGGAGGACGTTGATGATCTGGGAATGATCAGGAGGATGGATGCTGATGTCGCCCAGGGATTCTTGTATTCCAGAGCACTTTCCTGCAAAGATTTTATCGACTACATGAGGCGATCATTGGCCTGAGCAATGGCTGTATATCGATGTCCAGATGGAAATCCATAAAAAAGAAATTGCAGAAAAGGAAGATCTTCTGCTTCTGGCCAGATATAACAAGAGACTGCTTTTTGGTGGGGGGCTGATCTTTTCTTTCCTTGTGATCATTGTCGCGTTATTTGCGGCATCGTTCGAGTTCAATGATTTCATGGAGGAAAGAAGGTCAATTTTTCAGAACAAGAGAACTAGAATTCTGGTGGAAATAGAAACAAAGCAGGTCATCATGATGCGTGGAATAATCGCATCAGAATTGCTTTGGGGGCAAGCGCATATATCGCAACCGGCGGGAGTTGGCAGGCCGGGCGCTATGATCACGGGTGTGAGTCCGGTGGTTTTGCTCGAGGATAAGGGCGACAAGCCTGCATGCAGGCGATACAGGGATATGCTGGAGGAGCTTGCATACCTGGCAAACTCGAGTTTTCTTCAGGATGGAAGAGCCATATCTGTATATGCCTTCAGTCCGGATGGCGGGTTCATCGGTGCTCTCCTGCCTCAGATTCCAGATGAGCCTGAGCGGGAACGGATGCTCTTGGAGCTTCAGCAACAGATTGCCGGGCTGCCGAAAGACAAAGGCGTTCCACTTCATTCCGGACAAGTGCGCCACCCCATTTGGCTTCCCCCGACCAAAAGTATTCTGACGGGTGAAATGTCGTTCCAGGTTGTTGTTTCTGCATTCCACAGGGGTAAGCCATTTCTCACCGTGGTGAGTGACATGCCTACCCAGCATATTGAGAATCTGATGCAGCAAGGTGAGGATAGAAGTTCCTTTCTGATCATGGACTCCCAGGGAAGCGTTGCCCTGGGTGTTGAACCAGAGGGCTACAGCAAAGCGGATTTCTTTGATATTGAAACATCGAAATTCCAAGGCAACCTGGTGAGTCGCTATCTTCTGTTCAAGTATGGTGCTGTATACAAGGATGGTTTTTTTCATTACTACTCGAGGATATCGAATACAAATATGATTCTGCTCCACGTGTTTTCGTGGAAGGATGCGGTTTTTCTAAAGGGAAAATCGTTCGTATATTTGATTCTTTCGTTGATATTCATTGTCTTGTTCTGGTGCTTTTTGATATATTTCTACGAAAAGGTATTTATTCCAATCTATGAAAAGGCAAAGAATGTTTTCGATACCGAGCAGCTGAGTCGAACCATCATTGCCATGGCTCCTTACGGACTTGGTCTTCTTGATTTCAAGGAGAAAAAGATGCTGTTGGAGAACAGCATGATGTTCAAATACAAGGAGAGTGCAGTACTGCGTGGCCCGGTCCCTGGCGAGCTATTGATCGGCTATTTCCACAGAGTTTATGTGGAGAAATATCTTGGTGGCGGGAAAAGTGACTATGTGCCCGTGTCCAGCGAGGTGGTGATTTCCAACGATGGAACCATTGCAGAGCTGTCCATGATCATGGTGAAGGCAAAATACCAAGGTCGGAACGTGCTGTTGTGCGGGTTTGCCGATATCACGGCTCACAAGCAAGTCCAAAGAAGCCTGGAGGATGCAAAGAAGGCTGCGGAAGAGGCAAACCATGAAAAATCATCTTTTCTCGCGGTAATGAGCCACGAGATACGCACTCCACTCAATGCGATACTGGGGAATCTGGAAATACTGGGAAGAAGCATTCTGTCCATGGAGCAGAAAACACGGCTGGACATCATTTCGAATTCCTCACATTCTCTTTTGTCTCTGTTGAATGATGTCCTCGATTTCTCGAAGGTCGAGTCTGGTCAGATGAGTGTCGAGATGGCCGGATTCGATCTCAAGTCCGTGATCAGGCAGGTGGCGTCCATCTATAAACCCTTGGTGACAGAGGCAAAAATTGAATTTTCCCTGACCATCGATGATTCGCTGAAGTCTGGATATCTTGGCGATGCTGAGCGCATCAAGCAAATACTCAACAATCTACTCAGCAATGCCTTGAAGTTCACCAAGAGTGGAAAAATAGAGGTATATGCATCCGACAGATCCGGCGAGCTGAACATCAAGGTATCGGATACTGGAATAGGTATTCATCATTCGCAGCATGCGTTCATCTTCGATGCGTTCAAGCAGGCCGGCTCGGAAATCGCCACGAAGTTTGGAGGAACCGGACTTGGGCTGACGCTGTGCCAGCGGATGGCCCACCTCATGGGAGGGGAGATCCGGTTTTCAAGTGTCCTTGGAAAAGGCAGCATTTTCGAGCTGGTGCTGCCCGCATACCATGCGCAGCCCGCATCATCCGCTGTCGCTTGGGAGGATGGCGATGTCCTGCTTTCGGAGGACGAACGAGAGGATTTCTCGGCAAGGATTCTGGTGGTGGATGACCACCCTGTTAACAGAATGCTGTTGCTGGATCAGCTGAGGATCATTGGGTATGAGGCCGATTCTGCAGAAGGAGGGGAATCTGCCTTGAGCATGCTGGCACAGCTGGCCTATGACCTGGTTCTAACCGACCTGCAGATGCCCGGCATGAACGGTTATGTGCTTGCACAGCACATCCGTAAGGATTACCCCGGGATTAGAGTGGGGGCAATAACGGCAAACGCAGGCAAGCATGAAAGGGATAAATGTGCCAAATTCGGCATATCCGACATCATCGTCAAACCAGCCTCCCTGAAAAGCATCAAGGAATTCATTGATAGAAATATCGGCAAGTCCGGGGTTTGCCAAGTGGATGCATTGCCGGCAAGAACAAGCAAGATTTCTGGCTACCGTGACATTCTTGTCTCAACAACACAAGCATCCTTGATCTCCTTGAAGAAATCCTTGGAAAAAAGAGATCTCGTGGCTGTGCATAGGGAAATTCATGCCATGAAGGGGGCATTTGCAGTGGCAGGGTTCAATGACATAGTCCAGGCGCTTGATAGGATTTCTTCTCTTGTCAATGCGCGAGATTTTCGAGCGGTCGATGTGGAGCTCGTGAATTTCATGGACGTTCTGAAAGATTTGTGAGAAAGGTTGAAAGCCGGCTGGTGTCAGGTTATTCATATTTACGCACCATGGACTATAAAAAATACCTGAAAATATCCGTATTGTTGGCGGACGATCATCCTGGGATAATATCAGGTGTCAGGCATGAATTGTCTGGTGAGTCAGAAATTGCATTGAATGGGAGTGTTTCAAATTCAACCGATCTGATTCAAAAGCTGGAAGAGGGAGGTTTTGATGTGCTTGTATCCGATTACTCCATGCCGACCGGGCAATATGGAGATGGACTGCATCTATTCGGATATATATCGAGAAGATTCCCAAAATTGGGTCTGGTGGTCCTGACCATGCTGGATAACTCGGCAATACTGCAGGCTCTGGGTCGTGTCTCGAACATCAGTATTGTCAGCAAGGCCGATCCGGTGCTGCATCTTGTTCCCGCGATCCACGCGGCATTCACTGGCGGAGTTTATTTTTCGCCAGCCATCGCCGAGCGGCTGGAAAGAGGTGGTGCAGGCGGGTTGGGCGGAGTGCAGGGGGAGAGAAGAGTGCCTGCCGAGCTGAGCCCCAAGGAGTCCGAGGTAGTCCGGTTGTACGCTGCTGGCCTGCGCATTGATGAAATTGCAGCCAAGCTCAACAGGAGCAAGAAGACCATCAGCACGCAAAAAGTCAAGGCCATGCAAAAGCTCGGCATAGAGCGAGACATAGACCTTATGAAATATGCCTTGGAATGTGGGTGGGTGACATCATCGAGATCTCAATGATGCATGTTCATTCCGCCTTCAGCGCCTGTATGTCCTGGATGACTGCTTCAAGCTGGAGCTCCAGCAGCGAGAGCGAATGTCTGTGATATGCCAGCCCATCATGGCCCATGCGGCTTTCCAGGTCGGCACACCGTATTGACAACTCGACCAGATCAAAGAATCTCAGTGAGCCAGACAGGTTGTGAAGCTCTCTTTGCACATCTTTGCAGTTTGGGCTGGATTTGATGGTTGCCAGAGAAGAGCGCGCAGATTCCAGGAAGGCATTTCTGATGGTTGGCGCAATTTTCTCGAAATGAACGACTTCGTCAGTCGGCAGGAGGCTGTCGGGGTTGGCATGCGTTGAATGGATCGCCATCGTCAGCGCATCAAAAATCCCCTGCGGTGAATGCCAGGATACCGCGATGATGCGGGCATTGATCACTCTGGGCTGCATGGGATGGCTGGCTTCACATTCGATGATGCGTGCCGCTCCTGCCACCAGGCGGTTTTCGTCCTTGGCATTCCATAAAGTCTTCGGCCCGCACAGCACGACAACGTGGAACTTCTGTAGCCGATCCTGGCGAATCGCGGTGGGATGGCGGCATGCCGTGGTCACCAAACCCCACTCCTTGAGCAAAGGGAGCAGATGGGTGTGCTGATCGTCGCATGACGAGATGAACAGAATCTGCTGTCCTGAAAATGGCAGATGGGGCCGCAAGAGTGCATCTGCGACAGGTGTCGTTCCAAAGGCGGTCGGTAGCTTGTCAGGACGGCGTGCGGTGGGGGCACTGTCCGGGGCGGAGATCTGTTTTGTCATGGAAGGCCGAACGTCGGGGGCCGGTCTCTGCAGCGAGAAATTTCAAGATGCAGATCAGGCCGACTGATTGAACCACGGCATCCATCCACAGTGCATGTCTAAGGGCATGTGCGCGTGCTTGCCGCGATTGCACGGGGCCAGGCCTGGGCAATGCCGCCCTGCAGAAGTGCAGGCACGCCAATTCAGGTGCACGCTCCAGGTGGGGGCAGAATGAAAAAAGCCTGCAAGTGACTGCAGGCTGTTTTCATGGAGGCGTTTATCCAGGGCTTCAGATGGCGAACTGGGCGCGATCCTTGTCCTTGATCCAGGCGGGCGGCTTGCCGCGTCCGGTCCAGGTGTCACCTGTCTCTGGATTGCGGAACTTGGGGGCCACGGTGGAGGAGGCGCGGCGTGCCGTGAAAATGTCGTCGGCTGTCAGGCCGTAATCCTGAACCAGACCGCGAATCTTGGCGATCACATCACTGACTTCTTGCTTGCGTGCTGTCTGGATCTGGGCCTCAAGTGCTTCGCGCTGCGCCAGAAGTTCTTTGTATGTGTTGCTCACGGTAGTTTGCCTTTCATGGATTGAAGCGCGAATATTAACTGTTTTTTAAGAACCGGTTTGCATGCTTTCGATTATTTCCCCCTATGACCACCATTGCCCGTCCCGAATGCGTTCAAACTGCCAGGTAAACCTTGGTTAAAGAGCCGTTGCGCAGTATGGCGCTGTATGTTCTGCGGGTTTTCAAAATCCTGTGCACCCTCGCTTTCGGGCTGGGCGGAACTGGATAAGCCGTGACTCCGGGTTCTTGGCCGGCGGTGCTGGTATTGAGCGATGCAAGGGCCGCGATTTACCCAAACTCCGGTGCGGATTCGGAATCCTTCAAGTCCAGTCTGTACGCTGCTTGCCAGATGAGATGCGAACAAATCAGAGGGTGTGGCCGTCCCGTCGACGTGCCTTGTGCAAGCGTCTGGTTTTTTCTGTGCAATGCTGTTTATTTGTACAGTATGATGCAGTCATGAGCATCGATCAGATCGCCTTCGCACTCCCCGCAGCCCTTGCCGTCTGGCTGTCCCAATCCCGTTCCGCCGCGCTTCGGCGATGGGCCTGCCTCTTCGGCCTGGGGGGCATGCCGTATTGGATTTACAGCGCGCTGTCTGCCGGGCGCTGGGGCATGTTGGCCTTGGCCTGCGTGTTTGCGCTGGGGTGGCTTTGGGGGCTGTGGGTGCATTGGCTGACTCCCCGGCGGCGTGTGGCCATGGATTCGGGCCTTGGCACGATCCAGATCACACCGGGCACCCGCTGATGCTTGGGGTGGCAGCCAGCAGCCTTGCGTGGTGCCGATCCTGCAGACGAGCAGGTGTTTTGCAGGCGCTGCGCATGATGCATTCGTGAATTTCAAGCGTTCTCACTGGAATTTGATGCAGGTAAAAGCCGAGTGTTTTGCTGGGTTGGTGTGATTTTCGAGCCGACGCGTTGAACGCCTGGACGGGCTGCGATCTCTATGCCCGGCCGTGCATGGCTGAAAGATCCGGACGGAAATTGCTGCAGCGTGTCCTGCCCTCCTGTGCACTGCGGTGGTGCACTCCTTTTCGCTCTTGGTGCAGGCTCACTGATCAGCCTGCTGCGCTGTGCTTTAGTGGATATTTCCGATGGATGAGTTTGGTCTTGTGCATAAAAAGCCACGGAAATCTGCAGTCTGTGCGGGTGCCGGGATGGCGGCACGCTGGCAGCGGCGAGCAAGTGCGAGGCATAGAATCGTTTGCATACAACAGGCAGCCAGCCATCCGACTTGCCTCTAAAAACCACGTGAAATAGCCCACCCCGCCGGCGGTGGGCTTTCTTTTTCGGGCCCTGCTGCGGCGTGCCTGACGCCTGATTTTTCAGTGCGCACCTATGGTTTGCACCTGTTGTCAACCACAAGGTTTGCATACGATGAAATTCACTCTCAACCAACAAGAGGTCGAGATCCAGGGCGTCAGCCCGGAGACGCCGCTGCTTTATGTGCTGCGCAACGACATGCAGCTCAACGGTCCCAAGTTCGGCTGCGGCCTGGGCGAATGCGGCGCATGCGCCGTGCTGATCGACGGCAAGGTGGCCCGCTCCTGCTCCGTTCCCGTGAGCGTGGTCCAGGGCATGAAGGTCACGACGCTGGAAGGCCTGTCCCAGGACGCGACCCAGGCCGAGCACGCCCGCGTGGCGCGTGACTGGGAAGCAGCCCATCCGGCCGCCGTGCCGGGGATGCCTGCCGGCAAGCCGGCAGCCGATGCACCGGTCAAGGCTGTCTACCGACTGCACCCCGTGCAGCAGGCTTTCATTGACGAGCAGGCCGCCCAGTGCGGCTACTGCACCAACGGCATGGTCATGGCCCTGGTGGCCTTGTTCGACCACAAGCCCACGGCCACCGACGAGGAAGTCACCCAGGCCCTGTCCGGTCACCTGTGCCGCTGCGGCACGCATGTGGAAATCATGCGGGCCGCCGCCCGCGCCCGCGTGCTGATCGCCCAGGGAGGTGCAGCATGAGTGCATCCAACCCCCTTCAACTGACGCGCCGCAACCTGCTCAAGCTGGGCGGCATGGTCATGGTCAGCTCGGTGGCGGCCGCTGGCCTGGTGGCTGAAAGCACGGGTACGGCGCCCGCCGTGGCCGGCGCCTTCCCCATTCCCCCCATTGACCGGGTGAGCAGCTTCATCGCCATTGGCGCGGACGGCAGCGTCACGGCCTACCACGGCCACGTGGACCTGGGCACGGGCATCCGTACCTCGCTGGCGCAGCTGGTGGCCGATGAGCTCGATGTGGAGTTCGAACGCATCACCATGGTTCTGGGCCACACGGGCCGCACGCCCAACCAGGGCCCGACCATTGCCAGCAACACCATCCAGGTGGACGCCATCCCCATGCGCAAGGCCGCCGCGCAGGTGCGCCAGCTGCTGCTGGGCCTGGCTGCCGAGAAGCTGCAGCAGCCCGTGTCCGCACTGACCACGTCCAAGGGCGCGGTGGTGGCCAAGGGCGGGCGACGCATCGGCTACGGCGAACTGGCCCAGGGCCAGGACCTGAACATTGCGCTGGACAAGGAAGTGCCGCTGCGCACCGGCGGCTTCAACTACATCGGCAAGTCCGTGCAGCGCGTGGACATTCCGGCCAAGGTGCTGGGCGCGCTGGCCTATGTGCACGATGTGCGCGTGCCCGGCATGCTGCACGGCCGCGTGGTGCGCCCGCCCTATGGCGGTGCCGATGCGTCTGCGCCGCTGGGCAGCAGCCTGATCTCTGTGAACGAGCAGTCGGTCGCTCATCTGCCGGGCATCGTCAAGGTGGTGGTGCAGGGCGATTTCGTGGGCATCGTGGCCGAGCGCGAAGAGCAGGCCATTGCCGCCATGCGCCAGCTGGAGGTGAAGTGGAAGGACTGGGCCGGCGTGCCCGACCTGTCGCTGAACGCCATGCACGACACCCTGGTCAAGCACGAGAAGACCGACCGCATGCTGCGCGAGGACGCGGGCATTGACGAGGCCTTCTCGGGCGCCAAGAAGGTGATCGAGGCCGACTACGTCTGGCCCTACCACCTGCATGCCTCCATCGGCCCGTCCTGCGCCGTGGCCGAGGTGTCCGCCAGCCAGATCCAGGTCTGGACCGGGTCGCAGAACCCGCACGACGTGCGCAAGGACATCGCCACGCTGACCGGCATGGCGGCCGACCAGATCAATGTGACGCGCCTGGAAGCCTCGGGCTGCTATGGCCGCAATTGCGCGGACGACGTGGCATCCGACGCCGTGCTGCTGTCGCAGGCCGTGGGCCGCCCGGTGCGCGTGCAGCTGATGCGCGAGCAGGAAGCCGCCTGGGAGCCCAAGGGCACGGGCCAATTGATCCGCGTGCGCGGCGGCCTGGACGAGAACCATGCCGTGCTGGGCTATGAGCTCAAGACCTGCTACCCGTCCAACGACGCGGCGGCCCTGGCCCTGATCCTGACGGGCAAGGTGCCCAACAAGCCCAAGGTGCTGCAGATGGGCGACCGTACGGCCATCCCGCAGTACGAGTACCCCAAGATGCGCGTGGTCTCGCAGGATGCGGCGCCCATCGTGCGCGCTTCGTGGATGCGCGGCGTCTCGGCCCTGCCCAACGTCTTTGCCCATGAGTGCTGGATCGACGAATGTGCCTACCTGGCCGGTGAAGACCCGCTGGCCTACCGCCTGCGCTACCTGAAGGACCCGCGCGCCGTGGCGCTGACGCATGCCGCCCGCAAGCAGGCCGGCTGGCAGGATGGCCCGGCCCACCGCAACCCCGCGCCGGCCGACCAGCGCCTGGTCAAGGGCCGTGGCTTTGCCTACGCCCGCTACTACCACAGCAAGTTCCCCGGCTACGGCGCGGCCTGGGCCACCTGGATCTGCGACGTGACCGTGGACCGCGAGACCGGCGTGATCAAGGTGGACAAGGTCTTCGTGGCCCATGACTGCGGCGAGATGGTCAACCCGGCCGGCGTGCGCCACCAGGTGCACGGCAACATCATCCAGTCCACCAGCCGCGTGCTCAAGGAGTACGTGACCTTCGACAGCAAGGGCGTGACCTCGCTGGACTGGGGTGGCTACCCCATCCTGCGCTTTGACGAGCTGCCCGAGATCGACGTGCAACTGGTCGAGCGCCCCGGCGAAGACCCCATGGGCGCGGGCGAATCGGCCTCCGTGCCCAGCGCCGCCGCTGTCTCCAACGCCGTGTTCGACGCCACCGGCGTGCGCCTGCGCGAAGTGCCGTTCACCCCGGCACGCGTGCTGGCCGCACTCAAGGCAAAGGCTGCCGATGCAGCCCCGGCCGACAAGGCACAGAACTGAGAGCGGAGGACCGGAACATGCACACACTCAAGAAAATCACCCTCGGCGTGGTCGGCCTGGCCGCCGTGGCCGGCGCCGCCTTCTGGCTGGCCACGGGCCGCAGCGAGATCGCGCCCCTGCAGCAGATCCCGGTGCAGGAATTCAGCCAGCAGCAGATCGACCAGGGGCGCCGCCTGGCGCACATGGGCGACTGCGCTGTCTGCCACACGGCACCGGGCGGCCAGCGCAACGCAGGCGGCCTGGCCATGCCCAGCCCCTTCGGCACCATCTACTCGACCAACATCACGCCCGATGCCGAAACCGGCATCGGGCGCTGGTCGTACGAGGCCTTCGAGCGCGCCATGCGCCATGGTGTGGACCGCGAGGGCAACTACCTGTACCCCGCCTTCCCGTACACGGCATTCACCCGCGTGACCGATGAGGACATGAAGGCGCTGTATGCCTTCCTGATGACCGAGCCGGCTGTCTCCAACCAGGCACCCAAGACCGCGCTGAACTTCCCGTTCAACGTGCGCCGTGGCCTGGCCCTGTGGAATGCGCTGTACCTGGAGCCGGGCGAGCAGCCCGCGCCGGCCAACCAGTCGGGCGAGTGGATTCGCGGCGCCTACCTGGTCGAAGGCCTGGGCCACTGCGCCGCCTGCCACTCGCCGCGCAACCAGTTCGGCGCCGAGAAAAAGGGTGCCGACCACCTGGCTGGCGCCTTCATCGACGGCTGGGATGCGCCCGCGCTCAACGACAAGGCCGTGGCTCCGCTACCCTGGACGCGCGAGGACCTGGTCCGCTACATGCAGACCGGTTTCTCGGAGCGCCACGGCGTGGCCGCCGGCCCCATGGCGCCCGTGATCGAAGGCCTGTCCCACCAGTCGGCCGAGGACATCAACGCCATGGCCACCTACCTGATGTCGTACCGCAAGCCTGTGGCCGATGCCGCTGGCACGGGTGACGCCGAGGCGCTGGTGAAGGAAAAGACCGAGGTTGCCAAGCTGCCGGTCGACGCCCAGGGCTATCGCCTGTACCAGGGCGCCTGCATGGCCTGCCACCGTGCCGATCCCAGCGGCGTGCTGGCCGGCAGCAGCTTCGGGGTGCGTCCCCAGCTGTCGCTGAACACCAACCTGTACAGCGACTCGCCGACCAACGCCATCCATGTGGTGCTCAACGGCATCACGCAACCGGCGCGCCCGCAGCTGGGCACCATGCCCGCCTTCCGCCACAACCTCAGCGACGATCAGATCGCCACGCTGCTCAACACCATGCGCAGCCAGTACGGCCTGCAGCCATGGCCCGGCCTGAGCGACAAGGTCAAGGCCCTGCGCGAGGAAACACGCCCCGGCAAGGTGGCGGCGCACTGAGCCTGCGCTGCGTCATCTGCGCAGCCTGTGTGCTGCGCTAGGATGGCAAGGGACCGCTGTTCCCACAGCGGTCCCTTTTTTTATGGTGACCCGCAAGATGACAAGCCCCATGCCCGACCCCATGCCTGAGCCCATGCCCAATTTCCCCCTGCTGACCGACGCCAACCACCAATGGCTGGATGCACGTGCCCAGGCGCTGGATGCCGGCAACGGCGAGGCCACGGCCGCCGTCGTGCCCTATCTGGCCGAAGCCGGGCTGCTGGGCCACGGCTTGGCGGATGCCTTAGGCGGGCAGGGCGGCAGCGCCGGCAATGCCATCGAGGCGATTGCCCAGGTGGCCACGCACTCCATGTCCGCCGCCTTTGCCTTCTGGGGCCAGCGTGTGCTGATCGAGATGCTGGCGAACACCGGCAATGCGGCCCTGCGCGAGCGCTGGCTGCCCGCGCTGCTGGCGGGCGAGGCGGCCGGTGCCTCGGGGCTGTCCAACATCATGAAATTCCTCAGCGGGCTGGAGGCACTCAACATCCGCGCCACGGCCCGGGAAGGCGGCGGCTGGCTGCTCAACGGCAGCGTGCCCTGGTGCACCAACCTGCGCGGCCCCCGCTTTCTGGCCGCCATTGCCGTGGCGCGTGACGACGGCGCACCGCCCATGATCGTGGCCCTGCCGTCCGACCGCCCCGGCCTGGAGCGCTCGCCGGATCTGGAGTTGATTGCCCTGCGCGGCACCAACACCGCCGCCTTGCAACTCAAGGACGTGGCCATCACCGAAGACGATCTGCTGGCCGAGCGCGCCGGCGGATTCCTGCCGCGTGTGCGGCCGGCCTTCCTGGGCATGCAATGCGGCCTGTCCATCGGGCTGGCGCGCGCGGCCTGTGCGCAGGCCGCCTCGCGCATGGGGCAGGGCGGGCATGTGCTGCAGCAGCCGCTGGACGATACCCGCAGCCATCTGGAGCAGGCGGTGGCGGCACTCAAGGCCGGTGTCGAGGCCGGCGATTTCGTGGAGGCACCCGAGCGGCTTTTCGCGCTGCGCCTGGCCCTGCACGACTGCGTGCAGCAGGCCATGCAGCTGGAGCTGCAGACGGCCGGTGGCCGCGCCTACAGCCTGGATGCGGACGATGGCTTTGCCCGCCGCTGGCGTGAATCGGCCTTCATCCCCATCGTCACGCCCAGCGTGATCCAGTTGCGCGCCGAGCTGCAAAAACTGCAAAAGCTCGGCGCCTGACGGCTCAGCCCGCCTTGCCTGCGGGCTGCAGCGCCGGCTCCAGCGCCGTGTCCAGCAGCAGCAAGGCGGTCTCCACCGCCGCCAGCAGCCGCTGGCGCGGCACGCCATCGCGGGCCTGCACCGAGATGCCGTGCAGTTGCGTGGCATAGAAATCCCCCAACGCCTGCACGTCGGTGCCTGCGCGCAACTCGCCTTCATCCAGCGCGCGCTGAAGGCGGTCGATCAGGGACTGCGTGCGCTGGCGGCGGTGTTCGGCCAGCCAGGCGGCGACTGCCTCGTTTTCCTCGGCGCAATTGGTGGCGGCGGTGACCACCATGCAGCCCAGCGGATGGGCATCGTCCGTATAGGTGGCCACGGCATCGCGCAGCACGCGGGCCAGGGCGTCGCGCACGTGCGGCTCCTGGGCCATGGCGCGGTCGGCAAAGCCGCCATCACCGGCCTCGTAGCGCTGCACGGCCTCGCGGAACAGGTCCTGCTTGCTGCCGAAGGCCGCATAGATGCGCGCTGACGCAATGCCCAGCGCCTGCACCAGGTCGGCCATGGACGTGCCCTCGTAGCCGCGCCGCCAGAACGCCAGCATGGCGCGCTCCAGCGCCTGGTCTCGGTCAAATTCCCTGGGTCTTCCGGCCATCTTCCTCATCCTTGTCAACAGTCAGGGCGGCATCTTAGCGGCGCCGTGATGCTGTCTTGCATCGGCTTCGCAAAAGCAGTCGCGTTGGCGTGATACTATTCTTTGTCGATCAACAAACAATAGCTCAACGCAAGGAAATCACATGCAGACCATCAAGGGCCCCAGCCTTCATCTGGCGCAATTCGCCGACAACAAGGCACCGTTCAATTCCCTGGAAGACATCGCACGCTGGGCGGCCGGCGTGGGCTTCAAGGGCCTGCAGATTCCCGCCTGGGACCAGCGCCTGTTCGACGTGGCCACGGCCGCCAGCAGCCAGACCTATTGCGACGATGTCAACGGCATGCTGGCCTCGCACGGCCTGGTGGCCAGCGAGCTGACCACGCACATCTTTGGCCAGCTCGTGGCCGTGCACCCGGCCTACGACGCCATGTGCGACAGCTTTGCGCCCGAGGCGCTGCGCGGCAATCCGGCCGCACGCACGGCCTGGGCGCTGGAGCAGCTCAAGCTGTCGGCCAGTGCATCGCGCCGCATGGGGCTGAGCGACATGGGCACGTTCTCGGGCTCGTTCGCCTGGCCCTATCTGTTCCCGTTCCCGCAGCGCCCGGCCGGCCTGATCGAATCCGCCTTCGAGGAGCTGGCGCGCCGCTGGCGCCCCATCCTCGACGCCTGCGACGAGCAGGGCGTGAACCTGTGCTACGAAATCCACCCCAGTGAAGACCTGCACGACGGCACCAGCTTCGAGCGCTTCCATGAACTGGTGGGCCAGCACGCGCGCTGCAAGATCCTGTTCGATCCCAGCCATTTCGTGCTGCAGCAGCTCAACTACCTCGACTACATCGACATCTACCGCGAGCACATCCGCATGTTCCATGTGAAGGATGCGGAGTTCCTGCCCAGCGGGCGCCAGGGCATCTACGGCGGCTATTCCTCGTGGCTGGAGCGGGCAGGGCGCTTCCGTTCGCTGGGCGACGGGCAGGTGGACTTCAAGGCCATCTTCTCCAAGTTCGCCCAGTACGACTACCAGGGCTGGGCCTCGCTGGAATGGGAGTGCTGCCTCAAGGACCAGGAAGACGGTGCGCGCGAGGGCGTGGACTTCATCAACCGCCACATCATCCGCGTCACCGACAAGATCTTTGACGACTTCGCCGGCGCTCCCGTGGACCAGCGCCAGATCAACGCCATGCTCGGCATCGCCTGAGCACGCCCGCAGCCAAAGAACCTCAAAAAGAATCCAACAATGAACGCTTTCACATCGAACGCCCTGCGCAAGCAGGAAGACCAGGCCTGCGGGTTCTCGCACGACTACGTGCGCATCGACGGCCGCCGCATCCACTGCATCACGGCCGGGCAGGGCGCGCCCGTGCTGCTGATCCCGGGCTGGCCCCAGACCTGGTATGCCTGGCGCCATGTCATGCAGGCACTGGCGGCGCAGGGCTTCCAGGCCATTGCCGTCGATCCGCCGGGCACGGGCTTTTCGGACCGGCCCGACACCGGCTACGACACGGGCTCCATCGCGCTGACCCTGCACCGCACCATGCTGGCGCTGGGCCATGAGCGCTACCAGGTCGCCGGCCACGACGTGGGCATGTGGGTGGCCTATGCGCTGGCCAGCGACCAGCCGCAGGCCGTGCAGTCCCTGGCACTGACCGAGGCCGTGATCCCCGGCCTGGCGCCCGAGCCCAGCATCTTTGCGCCGCCAGAGCAGAACATCTTCCTGTGGCACTTCATGTTCAACCAGCTGGCCGACCTGCCCGAGACCCTGATCGCGGGGCGCGAGCGTGCCTACCTGGAATTCATGTTCAACCGCTGGTCGCTGCGGCGCGACCGCGTGGCCGTGGACGTCTATGTCGATGCCTATGCGGCGCCCGGTGGCCTGCGCGGCGGCTTTGCCTACTACCGTGCCATTCCCGAAACCATCCGCCAGAACCGCGAGCGTGCGCTGCGCCCGCTGGCCATGCCCGTGCTGGCCATTGGCGCCGAGCACGCCACGGCCGATGCGCCGCTGGCCACGCTGCGCGGCCATGCCGATGACCTGTCGGGCGTGATCGTGCCGGGCTGCGGCCACTTCATCATGGAGGAAGCCGCCGAGCCCTTCATCGCCGAACTGCTGCCCTTCCTGCAAAGGACGCTGTGACCATGGGCCTGGACGCTGACATTGCGCGCTATCTCGCCGAGCTGGCGCAGGCAACCCAGGCCGTGGCCCCGCCCACGCCGCCCACGCTGGCGGCGCTGCGCGAGGCCACCGACGCCGGGCTGCGCGCCCTGCATGGCCCGGCCGAGGCCGTGGCCCGTACCGAAGACTTCACGCTGCCCGCGCGCGACGGTGCGCCGCTGTGCGTGCGCATCTACCGGCCGCTGGCCTCGGACACACCCACGCCCCAGCCCGCCCTGGTCTTCGCCCACGGCGGCGGCTGGTGCCTGGGTTCGCTGGAGGTCTACGACAACCCCTGCCGCGCACTGGCCATGGCAACGGGCGCCGTCGTGGTCTCGGTGGACTACCGGCTGGCGCCCGAGCACCGCTTTCCCGTGCCGTTGCATGACTTCTGCGATGCCATTGCCTGGACCTTTGAGCAGGCCGATGCGCTGGGCCTGGATCGCAGGCGCATCGGCGTGGCCGGAGACAGCGCGGGCGGCAACCTCGCGGCCGCCGCCTGCCTGCTGGCGCGGCAGCAAGAAGGCTGGGGAGCGGCGGGCGCACCGGCCATCGCCCACCAGCTGCTGCTGTACCCGGCACTGGACGCGGCCATGGACTCGCCGTCGTTCCACCAGTTTGGAGAGGGTCATTACCTCACGCGTGCGGCCATGGAGTACTGCTATGGAGCGTACCTGGGCGATGCGGCACCGGGGCGGCACGAACTTGTCTCTCCGCTGCGCGCGGACCACCTGGCAGGCCTGCCCCAAGCCACGGTGATCAGCTGCGAATACGACCCGCTGCGCGACGAGGCCGAAGCCTATGCGCAGCGGCTGGCGCAGGCCGGTGTGGCGGTGCAGGCCGTGCGCCTGCCCGGCATGGTGCACGCCTGCATGCACATGCTGGGGCTGGCGCCGGCATCACGCCGCCTGTTTGACGAAGCGGGTGTCGCCGTGCGCCAGGCTTTCGGCACGGCCATCGGCTGAGGGTTGCCGGGTGCAGGTCAGGCCTGCGCCAGGAACACGGCCACCAGCGCATTCGCATGGCCGTGCCCCATCTGGTGCTGGGCCTTGAGCCAGCCCACCAGTTCCATGTGCTTGCGGGTGTCCTGCTGTTGCAGCAGGTGCATCCAGTGCGCAATCGGCTGGCCGTAGGTCTTCTCGATGGAAGGGAAATACGAGGCCGGTCCCTTGACCTTGCTTGTCTCCGTCATGGCGCTTGTCCTGTTCCTGTGATGCGGGTGGCAGATTGTGCCGCTGGTGCTGTCCGGGCCGGCAGGCAGGGTCAGGTCAGGTCAGGAACAGCACATCCTTGTGCTGCGGCGCAGGCGGCAGCACCTCGCCGGTCAGCTCGCGCAGCGTGGCCTCGATCATCTGCGACATGGCGTCCAGCGCCAGATCGTTGGGCGCCGTGCCGAAGGGCTCCTCCAGCTCGGCGCCCAGTGCCTCCAGCGCGAAGAAGGTGTAGGCGATGAAGGCCACGATCACCGGCGTCATGAAGCCGATGGAATCCACCAGGCCGAAGGGCAGCAGCAGGCAGTACAGGTAGATGGTGCGGTGGATGATCACTGCGTAGGTGAAGGGGATGGGCGTGCCCGCAATGCGCTCGCAGCCGCCCAGTGCCTCGCCCAGCTTGCACAGCGGCGCCTCCATGGCGGGCACCAGCACCGGCTGCAGGCTGCCGTCTTGGCGGCGCGCCTGCAGCCATTCGCCGGCCATGAGCAGCAACACGGCAGGTTTGAAGCGCGCCGTGGCCAGGCGCTCGCAGTCGGCGGCGGGCAGCAGGCGGCGCATGTCGGCCGCGGCATCGGTGCCGCGCAACTGGTGGCGCAGCGCATGCACAAAGGCCGCCAGCACCATGGCCAGGGCCGGGGCGTGCTGCGGCGCGTCCGTCAAGGTGCGGGCCTGGCGCACCAGGGTGCGTGTCTCGTTGAGCAGGGTGCCCCACAGCGTGCGCGCCTCCCAATAGCGCGCATAGCTGGTGCTGTTGCGAAAGCCCAGGAAGATGGCCAGCGTCAGCCCGATCAGCGAAAACGGCACGAAGTTCAGCGGCACCTTCCAGGCGAACAGCTGGCCGTGCAGGGCCGTGACCAGCACGGCGAACAGGGTGGCGGCCATCAGCTGGGGCAGGATGTCGGGCAGCACCGAGCCGCGCAGCACGAAGAGCATGCGCAGCCAGTGGGGGCGGGGCCGGATGATCATGAAAGCTTGTTCCGTGATGGAAAAGAGGGCGCAGCAGCCCCGCAACTCTAACCGCCCCGCGCAGTCAGTGCGCCACCTGTGCGCCACCTGTGCGCCACTTATGCGCCACCCTGCACGCGCCGGCTGCGGCTTCAAAGATCGCTGCCGTGGCTGTCGTGGCTGCCGTCTGGCTGGAGAAGGGCCTGTGCCGTGACCGCTGCTGCCTGCTCCGCCTGCCATGCCCTGCGCATGGAAGAGGGCGCCACCGTTGCGCGCGGGGATGGCTGGCTGGTGATGGAGCCCAGGCTGATGAAGCCGGCCAGATGCTCGCCCTCGCGCTAACCCAGCGCTGAATGCAGGGCCGGGTCAAAACAGCGCTCGCCACTGAGCACGATGGCACCAAAGCCCAACTGGTGCGCAGCATTGAGGAGGTTGCCCGGCGCAGCCCCTGCGGCCAGCCATTGCTCGCGCATGGGAACGCGCGAGCGCAGCTATACAGCGAAATGCGTGCGCAGAATGCTTGCCGAACCTCGCCAGGCGTCAGGCCTTGGTCAGTTCCTGAGGTGCTTGGCCCAGCGTCGCAATCAACTGCTCGTACATGGCATCCACGGCCGCCGAGCCCTGCGAGGCCTTGCTGCGCAGGGCCGACACTTCCATGGACACCAGCGGCGGCAGCTCGAAGCCGGCCGGCAGGTTCTGCAGCACCTGCAGGTGCGGGGGCACGCTGCAGCGCGTGAACACCGCCACGGCCAGGCCGCTTTCCACGGCGGCCAGCTGGCCGGCAAGGCTGGAGCTGTGATAGACCACGCGGTGCGCGCGCCGCTGGGCCGCCAGGCTGGACAGCGCGGCCGTGCGCGCCAGGCTGGCGGCCTCGTAGACGGCAATCGGCAGGGGATTCTTCCTCCACACCTCGTGCTGCGGCGCGCCCACCCAGACCAGGGGCTCGTGGAACAGCAGGCGCCCGCGCTGGGGCCTGTCGCGTGAGACCAGGGCCAGGTCCAGCGTGCCGCGCACCACCTGCGGGATGAGTGCGGTGGACTGCTCGCAGGTCAGCTCGATCTCCACGCCCTGGTAGCGGCCTGCAAAGCTGCGCAGCACGGGCGTCAGATAGGTGGATGCGTAGTCGTCCGGCACGCCCAGCCGCACGCGCCCGGACAGGTCGGGGCCGAACAGCGCCTGCTGCGCCTGGGCCTGCAGCTCCAGCATGCGCCGGGCATAGCCCAGCAGCTCCGCGCCTGCGGGCGTCAGTTGCAGATGGCGCGGGCCGCGCAGCAGCACGGGCCGGCCCAGGGTGGTCTCCAGCTTCTTGATCTGCATGCTCACGGCGGCCTGTGATCGGTGCAGCAGCGGCGCGGCAGCCGAGAGCGAGCCCGCATCCACCACGGCCACCAGGGCACGCAGCCAGTCGATCTGCAGGTCGGGGTGGTTCACGGCATGCTCCATGGATTCGAATATCGAATACTAAACCTGCAAACTATTTGCTTTACGAGAATTTACTGCCACGAGACGATCGCGGCCATGCAAGACAGAACCCATTCCTTACAGGCCGCATCCGTAGTCTCCACCGCGCCCGCTCCCACGCCCGCACAAGCCGCTCCCACAGCGAAGGAGACACGCGGCCAGTGGCTGATGATCGCGGGCGGCGTGCTGCTGGGCACCGTGGGCGTGTTCGTGCAGGAGGCCGGACAGCATCCGCTGGCCACTGTGCTGTTTCGCTGCGCCTTCGGTGCCCTGGCGCTGCTGGCCTGGGGGCTGGCCACGGGCCGCATGGGCGAGTTGCGCGTGCGCGGCAGGAGCTGGCCGGTGGTGGCGGCCACCGGCGTCCTCATGGTGCTGAACTGGGCGCTGTTCTTTGCCGCCATACCGCGCACCTCCATTGGCGTGGCCACCATCGTGTTCCACATCCAGCCGGTGTGGATCATGCTGTTCGGCACCCTGGTGCTGCGCGAGGCCGTGGCGCCACGGCAGGCGGTGGCCATGCTGGCGGCGTTGCTGGGACTGGTGTTGACCACGGGGCTGCTGGGTGGCGATGCGGCGGCCTGGGGACCGGACCATGTGTCCGGACTGCTCATGTGCCTGGCCGGCTCGCTGTGCTATGCAGCCGTGACCATCCTGGCCAAGACCGAGAAAGTGGTCACGCCGTTTGCGCTGGCCTGGTGGCAATGCGCGGTCGGCACCGTGCTGCTGCTGTGGGTGCCGCTGGTTCATGGCTGGCCGCAGGCGCCGTCATCCTGGGCCTGGCTGGCCGGGCTGGGCGTGCTGCACACCGGCCTGGCCTATGCCATCCTTTTTGCAGGCATGGCCCGCCTCACGCTGGGCCGCATCGCCGTGCTGCAGTACGTCTATCCGTTGACGGCCATCGTGCTGGACTGGGCCGTCTACGGGCGTGCGCTGGACGCCGTGCAACTGGCCGGTGTGGGCCTGATGGCCGGGGCGCTGCTGGTGGTCAAGGCCCGACAGCTGCGGTGAGCCGTGCGGGCGATGAGCCGTGCGGGCCTTGTGCGCAGGGCCTACTCCTTGCCCAGCGCCTTGTACTGTTCGTACAGCTCGTCGGCCAGCCGGCGCAGGGCGCGGCCTATGGCTGCGTACTCGTACTCGTTGAGGTTGGCCAGCGAGGCACGGCCGGAAGGCCGGTCGGACCCGAAGCCACGGCCTGGCAGCAGCACGATGCCGGTCTCATCGGCCACGCGGAACAGCATGTCGCCCGTGGACGACTGCTGCACGGCCCATTGCGAGAAGGCCTCGCCGTAGAGCCGGCAGGTCACGTTCTGCAGGTCGATCAGCGTGTAGTAGTTGACCGAGTTGGGATTTTCCAGCGGGGGCATGCCCAGCTCGCGGTACAGCGTGGCCTCGCGGCGGCGGATCAGCTGCTTGAGGGCCTGCTTGTAGGCGTCCGCTTCATCCATGAGCGCAAACAGCGAGAACAGCACCATCTGCACCTGCTGCGGCGTGGACAGGCCGGCCGTGTGGTTCAGCGCCACCACGCGGCTGTCGGCCACCAGGCGGTCGATGAACTTGAGCGAGCGCACATCGGGCAGCAGCGAGCGGTAGCGGTGGTCCAGCGCCTTCTTGGCCGATTCGGGCAACTGCGACAGTGCATGGTCGAACACGTTGTCCTTGTGCGCCGCGATCACGCCCAGGCGCCAGCCCGTGGCCCCGAAATACTTGGAGAACGAATACACCAGCAGCGTGTTCCGGGGGCATACCGAGAACAGGGACTGGAATTCATCGGCAAAGGTGCCGTAGACATCGTCGGTGAGGATCAGCAGGTCGGGCCGCTGCTCGGCCACGATGGCGCGCACGCGGTCCAGGCTGCGCTGGTCCATCTTCACGGACGGCGGGTTGCTGGGGTTCACGCAGAAGAAGATCTTGACGTCCGGGTCCTTGAGCTTGTCCAGCTCGGCGTCGGAGTACTGCCAGCCGTTGTCGGGGTCGGCGTGGATGGGCACTTCCTTGAGGTCGTACTGGGCCAGTTCGGGAATCTCGATATACGGCGTGAACACCGGCATGCCGATGGCCACCTTGTCGCCGGCCTTGAGCAGGCCGCTGATGCGCAGGCTCTCGAAGATATAGGCCATGGCCGCCGTGCCGCCCTCGACCGCGAACAGGTCCACCGACTCGGGCGGCACGGCGCCGCCTGCCATCTCGCGCACGATGTACTGGCGCACGATCTGCTCGCTCACGGTGAGCATGCGCGGCGGCACGGGGTAGTTGCAGCCCAGGATGCCGTCCACCATCTCGTGCAGGAAGGCGGCGGGGTCCAGCCCCAGCTGGTCGCGCACATAGCTGAGCGACTTGCCCAGGAACTTTACGCCCTCCTGGTCGCGGTGCTCGGCGATGAAGCGCTCGAAGCGGCCCTCGATGCCGTCGAGCTTGGCCAGCCCGCCCACGCCCACCGTCATGTAGGAATACGACAGCTCCGACTCCGCCGCCGCGAACAGCCCCAGCCGGAAGAAGGCCCGGCGCGGCGTGGTCGCCAGGAAGTTGGGATTGCCGCGCCCCGCATTGAGCATGAGGCGGTTGGCCTTGCCCGAGGCCACCTTGATCAGTTCGTCCTTGAGTTCGAACGGGCTCAAATTCGCCAGACTCCGATAATCCTTGCTCATTGCGCAGCTCCTTGTGATGGTCCTTGGTGGTCCTTGGGGATCGGTCAGGGGTGATCAGGGGTGATCAGGCAAAGGCGATGACCAGCGGGCCCAGCAATGTGAGGAACACATTGGCCAGCGCATAGGTGATCGCGAACGGTGCCGTGGGAATCGAGTTGCCGGCCTTGTCCAGAATCTCGCCAAACGCCGGGTTGGCGCTGCGCGCCCCCGACAGCGAGCCCGCGAACACGGCCACGTTGTCATAGCGCAGCACGTACTTGCCGAACAGCATGGCGATCAGCAGCGGCACGATGGTCACCACCACGCCCAGCAGGAACAGCGTCAGGCCCTGCTGCATCACCGTGGTCACGGCCTGCTGGCCCGACTGCAGACCCACCATGGCCACGAAGCCGGCCAGGCCCAGGTCGCGCAGCAGCGTGGAGGCGGCCGTGGGCATGTTGCCGAAGGTGTGCTTGCGGCTGCGCCACCAGCCGAACAGCAGGCCCGCCAGCAGGGCGCCGCCGCCGCTGCCCAGCGTGATGGGAATGGAGCCCAGGCGCAGCACCAGCAGCCCGATCAGCAGGCCCACCGTGATGCCCAGGCCGTGGAAGACAAAGTCCGTCTTGTCGCTGGGAACGATGATGGGGCCCACCGACTGCGCAGCCTTTTGCACATCCTGCGGCGTGCCGAACAGCGTCACCACATCGCCCGGCATGACCATGGTGGCCGGCGCAATCGGCACCGGCGTGCCCGCGCGCATCAGCGCCACTGCGTACACGCCGTGCTTGAACTCCTGCGACAGGCTGTCCAGGATGTCCTTCACGCTGCGGTTCAGGTATTGCCTGTTGGAGATGGCCACGTCGCGCCGCACCATCACCACGTCCATGCCCTCGGCGCCCTGCAGCTCCTCGCCCACCGAGGCGCCCAGCGCCACCACGGCCGCGCGCCGGCCCACCAGCAAGATGATGTCGCCCGCCTCCAGCGCCAGGCTGCCGTCCACGCCCACCATCGCGTTCCTGCGCTGTATGCGCTCCACCGTCACCGTGCCGCCGCTGGCGGTGGCGCTGGCCTCCAGCTCCGCCACGGTGCGGCCTGCCTGTCCCACGCGGAAAATGCGCCCCACCAGATCCGGCACGGCCGGTGACTCGCCGGTTCCGTACACGCGCACGCCCTTGAGCAGCTCCTGCTCGGCCTGGATCGCGTCCTCGCGGATCTTGCGGCCCGTCAGCCACTGCAGCACGTTCACGCACATGATGATGGCGCCGAAGGAGCCGAAGATATAGGTCACCGCATAGCCGATGGCCACATTGGCCTGCATGCGCTGCACCTCGTCGGGCGCCAGCCCCAGCTTCTCGATGGCCGAGCCCGCCGTGCCGATGATGGCCGACTGCGTCAGCCCGCCCGCCGCCAGCCCCGCCGCCAGCCCCTTGTCCAGATGGAACACCCGGGCGATCACCACCACCGTGACCAGCCCCGACACGGCCACCACCAGGGCCATCAGGATCTCCTTGACCGACTGCCGCCCCAGCGAGCGGAAGAACTGCGGCCCGCTCTCGAAACCCACGGCATAGATGAACAGCGCGAACAGCACCGCCTTGATGCCCGAATCAATGGTCACCCCCACCTGGCTGATCAGCACCGCCGCCAGCAGCGACCCCGCCACGCCCCCCAGCTGGAACGACCCGAACCTGAACTTGCCCACCCAGTAACCGAGCGCCAAGGCCGCGAACAGCGCGATTTCCGGAGCCTGATGAAAGATGCTTCTGAGAAAGTCCACAGCCACCTCTGCTTCTGGGTTGAGGTCCACGGCGGTGCAAGGCAACGGAAGCGGCTGCCCCGGCAGGGCAGGGGGCATTGCGTGCGCGTGGACTGGGAAACGGCGAGTCGCTATTGAAAATAGCTATCGAAAATACTTCTGCACAAATGATTGTGACCAAGAAATATTCAATCGAATATGGCTATTTCATTGGCTTCTTTGGGTCAATCCTTGTTGAGAACAGAGCCACTATTCACGACAAAGACCAACGGCAATGTAGGACTGCGCCGTCAGCAAAAGCGGATACATATATAGGCCTGCCTTGCATGCAGGCCATGGGCGCGAGTTTTCGGATGAAATCTATTGGCGGCGAGATGAATTCATCAATTACGCATCTCGCGCCCAGATGAGGTGGAGCTCTCCATCCACAAAACCGGCGCTCACCGCTTGCGACTGGCGCAGCCGAAGGGCTCCTGCCGCTTCCGAGGCCACGTAGGAGCCAAGCAGCTTCCTGGCAGCAGCAAGTCCCTTCTCCCACTCGCTTCCCACGACTTCGTGCGGCAACTCGAAGTGAGGGTCGTCGGACATGAATATGTCATCGCACGCCCAGTCCGGGTCCTGCGGGTCGTAGGTCGGGCAGCCCACAATCTGGAGTTCGTGCGATGTGGGCGAGTCATACAGATTGAAGTGGAATGCTGCGATTCCTTCTGGCAGATCGCCGGACAGTGTTTCGTCGACCCATTGGGAAAATTGCTTTTCAATTGCTTTCATGGTTTCAATATTCTGATGCAATGTGGATCAAAAAATCTTTCCATCATATAGGGAAGTCTGAAAGAAAGAATTGATTTGCATGCTTCAAAAAATATCCGGCTCCGGCACAGCCCGCCCAAAGCCCGTCTCCAGAAAATCAAAATCGCATCCCTCATTGGCCTGCAGGATATGGCGGCCGAACAGCCAGCCATAGCCGCGCTCGTAGCGCGCGGGCGGGGGCGTCCATGCGGCGCGGCGGGTGGCGAGTTCTGAGTCGCTGACTTCCAGGTGGATGCGGCGGGCGGGCACGTCCACCGTGATGCGGTCGCCCGTCTTGACCAGGGCCAGCGGCCCGCCCACGGCGGATTCGGGCGAGCAGTGCAGCAGGCAGCCGCCGTAGCTGGTGCCGCTCATGCGGGCGTCGGACAGGCGCAGCATGTCTTTCACGCCTTGCTTGAGCAGCCTGGTGGGAATGGGCAGCATGCCCCATTCGGGCATGCCTGCGCCCTTGGGGCCGGCGTTGCGCAGCACCAGGATGTCTTCGCCGTTCACATCGAGATGGGGGTCGTCCACGGCCTGCTTGAGGCTGGGGTAGTCGTCGAACACCAGGGCGCGGCCCGTGTGGCGCAGCAGGTGCGGGGCGCAGGCGCTGGGCTTGATGACCACGCCGTCCGGCGCCAGGTTGCCGCGCAGCACGGCCAGCGCCCCTTCGGCGTAGATGGGGCTGGACAGGGGGCGGATCACGTCGTCCTGGTGGACCTGGCTGCCCGCAATGTTCTCGCCCAGGGTCTTGCCGTTGACCGTCATGGCCGCAGTGTCCAGATGCGGGCGGATACGTTCCAGCAGGGCGCGCAGGCCGCCTGCATAGAAGAAGTCCTCCATCAGATAGCGGTCGCCGCTGGGCCGGATGTTGGCGATCACGGGCACGCGGCGGCTGAAGGCGTCGAAGTCATCGAGGCTGACCGGATGGCCCGCGCGCCGCGACATGGCGATCAGGTGAATGATGGCGTTGGTGGAGCAGCCCATGGCCATGGCGCAGGCAATGCCGTTCTCGAAATGCGCACGCGTGAGCATGCGGGCGGGCGTGAGGTCTTCCCACACCATCTGCACGATGCGGCGGCCGCACTCGGCGCTCATGCGGATGTGGTTGGCGTCGGCGGCCGGAATGGACGAAGCGCCCGGCAGCGCCAGGCCCACGGCCTCGGCAATGCCCATCATGGTGGCCGCCGTGCCCATGGTCATGCAGGTGCCGTGGCTGCGGGCAATGCCGGCTTCCATCTCGCGCCAGGCCTGCTCGTCCAGCCGGCCGGCGCGGCGTTCGTCCCAGAACTTGAAGGCGTCCGAGCCCGAGCCCAGCACCTGCCCCTTCCAGTTGCCGCGCAGCATGGGGCCGGCCGGCAGGTAGATGAAGGGAAGGCCCATGGAGATCGCCCCCATGGCCAGCCCCGGTGTGGTCTTGTCGCAGCCGCCCATGAGCACGGCGCCGTCCACCGGGTGGCTGCGCAGCAGCTCCTCCGTCTCCATGGCCAGGAAGTTGCGATAGACCATGGTCGTGGGCTTGACCATGCTTTCCGACAGCGAGATGGCCGGCAGCTCCAGCGGAAATCCTCCGGCCTGCAGCACGCCGCGCTTGACGTCTTCCACGCGCTGTTTGAAATGGGCGTGGCACTGGTTGGCATCGCTCCAGGTATTGACGATGGCGATCACGGGCTTGCCCATCCAGTCCTCGTAGCCATAGCCCATCTGCAGCACGCGCGAGCGGTGGCCGAAGGAGCGGAAATCATCGGGAGCAAACCAGCGTGCGCTGCGCAGGGATTCGGGGGAACGTGTCATGGTTGTGGGGCTCCTCAGTAGCTGCCGGCGGTGGATGCGGGCCCTGGCGGGTTCGCGGCCAGCGGCCCTTTCCTGAAGCGCGCCGCCGCCGCATCCAGCCCGTCGCGCAGCAAGAGCGTGTCCAGCGCCACGGCCACGAACTGCGCGCCCAGCTCCAGGCATTCGCGCGCCCGTGCCTCGTCCACCATCAGGATCCCCGGCGCCTTGCCGCAGGCGCGGATGCGGGCGATGGCCTGGTCGATGGCCCGGTTCACCACAGGGTGGCGCGCCTGGCCCGGATAGCCCAGGCTGGCCGACAGGTCGGCGGGGCCGATGAAGATGCCGTCCACGCCATCGACGGCCGCAATCGCCTCGATCTGCTCCAGCGCCTCGGCCGTCTCCACCTGCACCAGCAGGCACAGCTCGTCGGCCGCACGTGCCACATAGCCGGCCGTGCGCCCGAAGTTGGCCGCGCGAGTGGAACCGCCCATGCCGCGCATGCCCTGGGGTGCATAGCGCATGGCGCGCACGGCATCCCGCGCTTGCTGCGCGTTCTGCACAAAGGGCAGCAGCAGGGACTGGGCGCCCAGGTCCAGGTAGCGCTTGATCAGCACTGCATCGTTGCAGGCGGGCCGCACCACGGCATGCACGGGCAGGGCGCCCGGTGCGGGCAGGGCGGCGGCCACGGCCTGCAGCTGGCCCAGCATCAGCGGCACGTCGGTGGGCGTGTGCTCGGTATCGAGCAGCACCCAGTCGTAGCCCGCGCCGCCGATCATCTCGCAGACAAAGGGGGAGGGAATGGTGGACCACAGGCCGATCTGCGGGCGGCCTTCGCGCAGCGCGCGCTTGAACGTATTGGCGGGCAGCATGCTCATGGGGACTCTCCTGACGCTGTTCACTGGACCTGGATGTTTCCCTTGCGCACCACCTCGCTCCAGCGCGCCACCTCGGCGGCGATGAAGCTGGCGGCCTGGGCGGGCGTGCTCGGCGTGGGCTCGTTGCTCATGGCGGCCAGCCGGGCCATGACCTCGGGCTCGGCCAGGAGGGACTGGCAGGCCTGGTTGAGCCGCTCCACCACATCGGCCGGCATGCCAGGCGGCCCCGCCAGGCTGGTCCATGAATAGTTGACGACCTGCGGCTGGCCGGCCTCGGCCATGGTGGGCACATCGGGCAGGGCCGCCAGGCGCCGCTCGCCTGCCACGGCCAGCGCACGCAGCTTGCCCGCCTGCGCAAAGCCCACGGCCGAGGTGGCGGGCACGAACAGCAGGTCGGCCTGGCCACCCATCACATCGGTCATGGCGGGCACATCGCCCTTGTAGGGAACGTTGTTGAAGCTCACGCCGGCCGCCTGGCGCAGCAGCTCCGTCGTTACATGGCTGGACGAGCCAATGCCCGTCAGCGCCACATTCACCGTGCCGGGGCTGGCCCGGGCCAGGGCCACCACATCGGCCACCGAAGCGACCTTCAGCCTGGGCGAGGCCAGCAGCAGCATGGGCACGCGCCCCAGCATGGCAATGTGCGTGAAATCCCGCCGCGCGTCGTACTTCACGTTGGGATTGACCAGCTGGTTGATGGCATGTGTGCCCGGCCCGCCAATCACCAGCGTGTAGCCATCGGCCCGCGCGCGCGCCACGGCGTCGGAGGCCAGCGAGCCATTCACGCCGGGCCGGTTCTCCACCACCACGGGCTGGCCCAGGCGCTGCGACAGGCGCTCTCCCACCAGCCGGCCCACCACATCGGTCTGGCCACCGGGAGGGAAGGGAATCACCAGCGTGATCGGCCTGACCGGCCAGGCAGCCTGGGCCTGGGCGTGTGCCGGGGGCTGCATCGAGGCCGGAGCCAGGGCTGCAGCCAGCAGGCGCGCCATGGCGCTGCGGCGGTTGGAGAGCGAAGGGCGCATGGTGGTCTCCCCTTGAATGATTGCGCAATCATTTCAAGCAAAGGCAGCGCTCTCCATTCGGACGTACGAGGGGAAACAATCAGACCGTGCTGATGGACATCATCGTTAACATGACCGCGCAATCATCCTCAAGCCGCCTCTCCATCGCCATTCCAGGCAAAGGCCTCGCATGACCCTCCGCACCCTGCGCAACGCCACTGCGCCCACGCTCAAGGACCTGGCCCGCATTGCCGGCGTGTCGCCCATCACCGCCTCGCGCGCGCTGCACCGGCCTGAACTGGTGGCCGAGGCCACGCGGCTGCGCGTGGCGCAGGCCGTGGAGCAATCGGGCTACGTGCCCAACTCCCTGGCGGGCGGGCTGACCTCGCGCCAGACGCGGCTGGTGGCGGCCATCGTGCCTTCGGTGGGGCACTCGCTGTTTTCCGACATGCTCGATGCGCTCATCCACACCCTGGCCGCGCAGCGCTATGAAACCACGCTGGGCATCTCCAGCTATGACCCGGAGCATGAGGAAACCTGGCTGGCCGCCATGCTCAGCCGCCGGCCGGACGGCATCGTGCTCACCGGCACCGAGCACACGGCACGCACGCGGCGCCTGCTGGTCAATGCCGACGTGCCCGTGGTCGAACTCTGGGACTACCAGCCCCATCCGCTGGACATGGTGGTCGGCTTCTCGCAGGAAGACGCGGGCCGCGCAGCCTTCCGCCACCTGGCCGCCTGCGGCTACCGGCGCCCGGCCATCCTGCGCGCCGACGACAGCCGCGCCGCCCGCCGCGCCCTGGGCTTCACCCGCGCCGCTGCGGAAGCCGGTGCCCCGGTTCCTGCGCAAATCGTCTTCTCGGAAGCCATCCCCCAATCCGGCCGTGGCCGTGATGCCTTGAACGCCCTGCGCGCCCAGGCACCGGAGGTCGATGCCGTCTTCTGCAGCTCCGATGCGCTGGCGCAAGGTGTTCTCTCCCACGCCCACGCGCTGGGCCTGCGCATGCCCGAGGAATTCGGCGTGCTGGGCTTTGGCGACCAGGCCCTGGCGCTGGACGCCTGGCCCGCCCTGTCCACCGTGCGCGTGGACGGCGCCGCCATCGGCCGCCTGGGCGCAGAGGCGCTGATTGCGCGCATGGCCGGTGGCGTGGCGGCGGCAGCGCAGGATGTGGGGTTCGAGGTGGTGGGGAGGGGGAGTACGCGGGGGCACGAAGATGCGCGCTGAACGCCAGCGTGAGCCAATGGCCGGGCAGCGGCAGGAAGACCGGCTTTATCTCAGTATCAGCAAGACGCCGCGCTTGTCCATAACCGGGCCCAGCCCAGGCCCAGCAGGCCGGCGCCCAGTACCAGCCAATGCTCGCCGGGAAGGCCGGGGCGGGTCTTGTTCCAGTGCCAAGAGCGCGGGCGCCAGGGCGACGGCGGGCCGGCCCGGGCGCCTGCGTCAAGGGTAGGCGTATTACGACGCACAGGAAGGCGTTGGCCCGATGGCTGTACCGAGGGCCACACCGCATCCTGAAGGCGTTACGGACCAAAGCCCCACCATGAACACAGAACTGCTGGACCCCCCACGTACCGAACTGGCCGCTGGCGCAGGCACGCTTGAGTCTTCTTTCCTGCATGTGCCGCTCTACGAACGCCTGGCCAACCATCTGCCCACCGAACAGGAGCGCCAGGCTGCTGCGGACTTCCTGCACGGCGTGATCGCCGAGACCTCTGCCGATGCCGATGGCCTGCCGGACAACCCGGAGCACCTGACCGACTGGATGCGTGCCAATGTCGAAAAAGTGCACGCCCAGTACCAGGCCTACCTGGCAGAGCGCAAGGAGGGTGCGGCACGCCGCTACTTCGGCAACCGCGCCCATGCGCTGTACTTCCTGCGCAATGTGGCACCTACCAAGCTGGTGGACGGTTCCTGGCTCTACGGCCTGTGCGCGCACGCGGGCAACTCACGCATGTCGGACCTGGTCACCACCTATGTGGAAGAACTGGGCGACGGCATGGCCGACAAGAACCACGTCAAGCTCTACCGGGAGCTGCTGGCCAGGTATGGCGTTGATCCCGTGGAGGACCTGCCCGACGAGCTGTACCGGCAGGGGCTGGTACAGCTGGCGCTGGGCTGGAATGCGCAGCAGTTCCTGCCCGAGATCGTGGGATTCAACCTGGGCTATGAGCAATTGCCGCTGCACCTGCTCATCACCGCCTACGAACTCAATGAACTGGGAATAGATCCCTACTACTTCACGCTGCATGTCACCGTGGACAACGCCGACACCGGCCATGCCCGGCGCGCCTGCATTGCCGCCTGGGAAAACGCGCCGCGCATTGACGATGGCGGCGAATACTGGCGCCGCGTACGCGCAGGCGCCCGGCTGGCAGACACGGGCACCAGCACGCTGGACGTGATCCGATCGTTCGATATCGAAGCTGAGGTGGTGCGCATCCTGGCGCGCAAATCGCCTTCCGGGCATGGCGCGCACTCGGACTTCTGCAAGGTGGCCGGCCGCAGCGTCAATGACTGGCTGTCCCGTCCGCAGGACATGCCTGCCTTCTTGGCCGCGCTGGAGCAGGCACGCTGGATACAACGCAACCGGCCTGCGGAGGAAAGCCGCTTCTGGCAGCTGCTGCAGGGCGAGCGGGCAGAGATGTTTGGTGTTTTCTCCCCCTATGAGCTGCAAGTCATTCATGACTGGCTGCGGGGGCCGGCCAGTGCGGATGGCGCATCCTTCGAATCCGTGGCCGAGCCCGGCAAACCGGCGCGGCGCATGAGCTTTCGCGTGGCCGAGCGCCTGCGCACATCCCGTGGCGCGCGACCGGACCCGGGCCGTAGCGCGCAGGAACTGGACACCGACCTGATGCTCTTCGAGCAGCGCTACCCCACGCTCGATCCAGCGGCCCAGCATGAGTTGCTGGTACAGGCCATGTCACCGGGCCTGCACTGGACGCCCCTGGGCCTGCGCGCCACCCGCCTGTTCCTGGGCCGGTAGGCCATTCGACCCTCTTTACCTAGCCGGGAAAAATCATCGGGTCATTGGGCAAGACTGGCTTGCTCCTTGACCCATTCCCGGCTTTTGCCACGCACACACCATTCTGGGTTTTTGACCCAGTCCATAGAATCTTTATTTGAGTGGCCTTCTAGAATATTGCACTGTGTATATCCGAGTTGGGGCATGGTGTAGTACTGCAAAGGTAGTATTGCAAAAAATCCGACAGCGGCAAAGAATATATTGACGCAAGTGGAAGAGAGGAGAATGCATTCCACCTTTTTAAGTGTTCGCTTTTTGAAAGGAATTGCGTTGGCAATAACTGCCACTATCAATGTCAATGGGATTGCCCAGAAGGATCCTATCATTGGAGATAGCGGTGTTATTCTAACGACTGGTGAAAGATTAAAGAGATCTAGAGTCTCCGGTATAACAATTTCACGGATAAGGTACAAATCGACAATAAGCAGCGCTATGGCAAAAGGAATAACCCAAATAGCATTTTTTCTGTTCTGCTTGACGCGATATTGCATTGTGTATTCCTGGTTGCTAATTTTTGCTGCTGTTTCTGCGCGGCAAGACTGCTTGGTCGTCGATCAATAAAATTGAGCCAATTTTAGTAAATATAGTAACTGCAGCCGTTGCGTTCAAAAGAGTACGGCTGCCTTATTTCCCCAAACGAGCTTGCTCATTGACCCATTTCCGGCTTTTTCCACGCACACACCAATCCGGATTCTTTACCCAGTCTGTAAAATAAATGGTGGGGTGGTCTTCCAGGATATTGCAGCGGGTATAGCCCAGTTTCGGCATGGCATAGTACTGAAGAGGAGTAACTGCAAAAATACAAAAAAACATAATAAAAACTCCAACGGCTATGGCGGATAAAAAAATACGCGTTGGGATTTTCATAGCGTCTTCTGTGCAAGGGACTGATTTTTGTATTGCAATGATAATTCCTGTTATTGAAATTATTGGCACACACAACGCAATTGGAACAAATGGTGTGATTCTTACAGATGGGGCAAGTTTGTTTAAATCATCTAAGGTTTGATATAGAGAATATAAAATACTCCAAATTGACATTGTCAGAAGCAGCAGAAAAAGTGGAATACTCCATATTAGTGATTTTCTGATTTCGGTTAAATTTCTTTTGTCCATTTTAAGACTCATCAATTTTTGCGATTGATAGGGGATAGTAAATTTTTAGGATGGTTTTGGGGTATTTCTTTGATCTCTGTTGTTTCATGATTGCCACTCAACTGTTCTGTGGCGAGAGCGTCAGTATTAACGCGGTATATGCCAGAAGGCGTGCTGTTTGTCAAAATTCTTAGTGAGGCAATAACATTTTTCTTTATTTTCCAAATTTTATCTATTTCATTTAAAGCTATCCCGGTAGAAAATACCATTAAGGCCATGGCACCTAAAGAAAAAACAGCAATGGCGGTTACGCTTGCGACAAAAATTCCCGCGCCTATGCCCACCATCGTCGCCAACCCAGCCTTGACCGCCTCCACTCCAATCCCTCCCACCAGGTCATGCATGGTCTTCTCGTCGTTGAAGATGAAATCCAATGTCTCCACGCCGACACCCACGACCAAGCTCAAGATGAAGCCCCCTCTGGCCACGCCCTGAAGGCCGCGCATGCCCAGGCCCATCTGGACCATGCGGGGATTGGTGGTGAGAAAGCGCGTGCCCTGCAGCAGATTGCCGCGAAACCCGGCTCGGCCCGTGATGATGATATAGGTGCCCTTGGGCGTCGCCTTAACATAGGTGCGCGCACCGGCAAGGCGCAATGCAATCAGCGTTCTGGTGAACAGGTACGCGTCATTGGCCAGCATGGAGGCGGGGATGGTCCAGGGTTTACCGGCATTGGGGCTGGCCGTCTGCGTCCAATATTTGCCCAAGGCGCTTTGGGCCAGGATGGCGCGCAGGCTGGCCGCCAGGCGTGGGTCATTGCGCGACCTGTCTTGCAGGACGCCTATGAACTCTTGCGGCGTGAGTACCACCACGTCCACCTGCTGGCTGTCCATGGCGCGGGTGATTTGCCTGTTGAAGGCCTTTTCATAGCTGATATACGGGCGGATGAGATCGGTGGATGGTGCCATGGCCTGCAAGCGAATGGTT
This sequence comes from Delftia sp. WSY_22, assembly GCF_043104185.1. Classification (NCBI taxonomy): domain Bacteria; kingdom Pseudomonadati; phylum Pseudomonadota; class Betaproteobacteria; order Burkholderiales; family Comamonadaceae; genus Delftia; species Delftia sp. WSY_22. The sequence goes on along the minus strand of NZ_JBICKN010000018.1, from coordinate 5,980 downwards.
AATGGAATGAGTAAGGAAATGGTGGTTTGCCAAATGCCAGAAAAATCACAAACGCAGGCCTCCCATCGGGCCTGTGAGAAATCAGGTCCGATCAAGGTATGGAAGTGGGAATTGCGCGTTCGCAATCATTCCCAAGGCCAATGTCAATCAATGGACTGGGAATTCTGTTGTGGGAGTCCGGCTATTTGATTTCTTGGGTATCTGAAAGTCAAGCAGAAAGGCTGGTGGCTGATTATTTTCAGATTATTCCTAGATGCATATACGAGATGCATGCCTTGAGTGCAGTCGATATAGATTTGGAATGGGGAAGAGGGCGGTGACAAGGCTTTGCCAGTCAGTGCAGCCATTTGCCCCAGTGGACGCAGGCCAGCCGGCACCGCCGTGCTGCGGGCCTTTGCGGCCACAGGCACGGCACCGTGGTGATGCGGTCATGAAGACCCGGTACAAGGACACCGCGCGCAGCGGGCTGGCGTTCCATATCATCGAGTGCTGCGCGGGCCTGGCGGCGCAGCACCAACGGCAACAGCCGGCCGCCATCATCCAGCCCGTTCACAACCTCGCACACCCATGACAGCCGGTGAAAAATTGAAGGCTTGGGCACGACGCATCAAGCGCGATGGCGTCAACCTGTGGTTTGCCTGCAAGAGCCCCCACACGCCCTGGTACGGTAGGGCCTGCTCACACTAATGTGGGGCAGCTTCCCTTCGGGTTGCCCGGCTGCGGGGCAACGCGATCCCCAGATTAGTGTGAACAGGCCCTAAGACCCTGGGCGCCTTTGTGGTCGCCTACGCCCTGAGCCCCATCGACCTGATCCCCGACCTCATCCCCGTGCTGGGCTATGTGGATGACGTCCTGCTGCTGCCCGCGCTGATCTGGCTTGCCGTGCGGCTGCTTCCCCCTGCCGTGTTGGCCGACAGCCGCCAGCAGGCCGAGGCCTGGATGCGGGTCCAGGGCCGCAAGCCCCGAAGCCGTGCCGGAGTCGCCCTGGTGGTGGGCCTCTGGCTATGCGTTTGCGTGGGGGCCTTCCTTGCGTTCCGAGGGCGCTGGGGTCTTTGAGCGCGGAGCCTTGCCGGGCTTCGCGGCGGCGGGCGGACAACAGGCAGGGGCGGGCGCTGCGCCAGAGCGCTGTATCATCTCGCCCAGGTGCTGAACACACCTTCACAGGCGGTCCCGCCACACTCCCGAAAGCAGTTGGACGTACTCACAGGAGGCCTCATGGCTGCTTTCCTTGCGGGCGTATCAATGCCCGAACCGTCTCCCAATCCTTTGCGTGGCCCCGTGCTTCTAGCGCATGGGCATTCCTTTGCTTCAGTCGCCACGCGCGCTCATTGAGGAGTTGCCATGCTGTACTTTCAACTTTCCGAGCCCGAGTACAACAGCCTGCGGCGCGTGCAGGATCAGTTGGGGCTGATTTCCAGTTTGATCATTGGCGCCTACCCGGGGCATGCCTTGGAGCCGGTGACTCCTGGGCAATTGCTTGCGTTTATTCAGGCGCAGGAAGAGGCGCTTGAGGGGGTGATGGGGGGAGTGAGTGAGCGCGGGGTAGTGCGGGGGATGGATTGACTGGGTGCTGCGCTGGGAGGCCACGCATGATATGCGTGGCCTTCCTGGGTGGTTTGGGGTTACTAACGGTTTGTAGCACGTGGAGAGCGCTTCTACTGAGGACTGCTCTCGGCCACCAGTGCTCAGGCACGGCACACTTTGGCTCGACGGCTTCAACCTGACCCGTGCCTTTCACGGGGCAGAGCTTGAGTGCCCGCAACAGAGCTAATACCAGAAGTTGCTCTTTGGCGTATCGACCGCTCCATCCTCGAAAAGAGCCACTCGCTTGCTCGGTTCGCAGCTTACGGTCTCGAATGACCGATTCTGTGCGTTACGGTTAGCTTGTTTCGACACAAGGCGATATCGCAGCCCCGCCAATATACAATTCGATTTTAGGTTTAGTCCAACCTATCTTACCGTGGGACTAAGTATCTAAGAATTTTGAAATTCTCTATGAGGAATTCGATTGTTGTTTTATCGGAGAAATTATAGACGAACTCGAGAGCCAATCAGCGATTGGAATAATAGCAAAATATCGACCTTGTTCCGGTCTCCACCGACCGTAGAGAGTAATGCTTTGAAAGACATTGTTAATTTCTCCCCGCGACGAGGATTAAGCAAAACGAAACTTTCCCATTCCTCACCACAGCCTTCGATAGAGGCTGCATAGCTAAGCAACCAATATATTGCTACTTGCCGGTAATCGGCGGAGGAAAATCGCTTCTCTGTACACTTTACTTCGACAAGGGTGCGTCCAACGGAAAAATCGCCCCTTCCACTGGAAACCCATTCTAGTCCGTGGATGAACGGTCGGATAACAATTTCTTCTTTTCGCTCTTTACTCATTGCATTGAGCGCATCTGCGAGGTTTCTACCAACCACTTCCGCTATTGTTTGGTCATCTTTCTCAAGATACGCGGGAAGTTTTGCATCAAAATAGACGCGCTGACGATTTACTGTCTCAGCAAAGCAGGCAGCCCAATCTATAGAAGACGATCCTTGAAGTAAATGTTCCCCCACCGTGTACGCCAATTCAAATAGCATTGCTTTCTGAATTTTGGTGCGTGACAAAAGTTGCTGAGGTACTGTTGCTATTGGAATGTATGATATGTTGGTATTAATAAAGGTAACACTACTTGATGTGAGTTGTGGAAATATCTCATCGAGAATGCCGGGAATATCGCGAGCGACGGTCCTTGGATCAATTTGCATCAACAAACTCCTTCGACCATGCAATAAATACGGCAGGAAAGCGTGGCTCAGAGCCTCGTGGATGCCTATTCAATTTCTCCCTGTCTGTCACTTCATTAAAAGGAAGCTCTACGCCAAGTTCCCAGTTTGTTGTCGCAGTCCGTTTGAACTGCTGACGTGCTCTATCACCTTCATCTCCAAATGAATGCGAGAACAACCAAAATAATCTCTGGCATTCGGCAGACATCTGTGCCCAACGATTCCTCAGGTGGTTAAATACTGCCCGATCCTTCCATCCGCGCCAACAGTCAATACACGCTCTTCGCACAGTGTCGAGCTGGGTTCCATCGAAGGTTGCACGTACAAACTGGACTCGTTTTAGTGAGCTTGAAAATCGCAAGCAGCGAAGATAATGAAGCAAATTAGTGTCAACTCTCAATAGATGGGCTGAATGAGCGGGGACCTCATCTAATAAGGAATCAAGGTGTTCAGAAATACTCTTGAAATCAGGATTGACCCTTAGATGAGCGATGCCGCGCATGATGGTTGAAAATGAGGAGCGAAACGCATGAAGGTTCTCGCTACCCAACAGCGTGCTAGCAATTTCAAGAGCCGCTCGAGGCTCATGCAGCGGCATAGTGCGGCTAATCTGTGCAACCAGAAAATTATCGGGTAACGCTTTCTGAAGCTCCCTCGCCAATAGATGGCGTATGTCTAGCGTTTCCACTGTTTCCTTAAGCGAATCGTAGTCATCGCGAGGAGAATCAGAATAGGGGTCGAACCTCAAATCAATTTCTCTAAGCGTTGCCGTCTCCTCATCCCCAGTTCCCAACTGCGCGAGCACATAGTCTTTATAATGTTTAGATGACAAGAAGACTGATTTGGATTTGTTTAAAGTTAATCCATAGTCCATAAGAGATTGGGCCAAGGCGCTTAGCGCGCGATACGCCTCTGATTTGTTGGGTGCCACCAATACATAGTCATCAACATAACGATGCCACTCCACTCCTGCTGAGGAAAGTGCCATATCGATTTGATGCAGAAATAACTCAGCAAGTATGCGCGCGCCCTGTCCCCCGACAGGAAGTCCGAACGATCTACCAGCGAACAAGCGGCTCAACAAAGCATTAACTTGAGTGGCGACTTGGACTTGCCCGCCATCTAATGCAGAAATACAATTCTCGATATAATGATGCGATACGTGCTCATAGAAACTCGAAATATCCGTTTGAACAATTACTGCATCTGAACCTGCTGCATTTGAACAGGCGACGGTGGCTTCCTTGAATGCCCGCCAAGAGCGAGATTCATCGAAAAGAACATCTCCACCGGAAGGTAGAAATCTATAAGAATAGCTGGTTGTAGCTCGCTGTGGCTCCAGCTTTTCTGCAATTGCAATCGAGAGTCCGTTCAGGTAGATATTCCAGAATGGATGCATTTTGGTGACAACTCTGAACCCTGCAGGCCCAGAAGGGGCGACTAGACGCTCACTCCATATTGAAAGAGCTGCAATGCGTTCGTGATTGCCCTTCACGGGACCAGTCTTAAGCTCATTAAAAAAGCCATGCGCAATTTTTGCAATTGATTCAGCACTATCCCCACAGAATCGAACATCTAAGTCGAATGGAAGAGTGTCATTGTCACCGTGCTTCGCAACCTCACGGGCAGCGCGAATGAAATGTTCAAGGGTTGGATTAAGCAAATTAACTCCTAAATTTCTTCAACTTGATACCAGCTTATGCCAGCTGACAAAGGAATGGTTTCCAATATCAACCAAATTTTTTTCACATCTTGTTTTTCTCAAATAATGGCCTTGTTCGTGTTGTAGTCGCGGTGTATGACAATCGCCTATCACATATCGTCCACAAACGATTGCTTGATCACGGTTGCCATGATTTAGGCCGGCATCGTTGCACAACGGCTGCAAAGCCCATGTTGAGTTGTTGGCAGCGTAGATGCTCAGATGTCCGCTATTGAGCGGAGGCCGATTGGTCAGGATTCGGCTACGAGTGGCGGAAATCGAGGCGCTGCAGACACCGACAGCCGAGACACGAAAGACTGCAACGGTTAGAACGCAGACCATCTCCAAAACTAATTCCCTTTCTCAACCATCTCCCGAGTCCCCCGACACCCCGCACCAAACGCCGAGCATCCCCAAAACGACTTTCCCGCAGCAGGCCCGCGCTTCGCAACCCGCTGAACCATGGCTTTCCCGCATTGAGGACAGCCGGGTATTGGGGCGGGAGCCGGTCGCACTGTGTCAAAAGCAGGCTCCGTCTTCACGGGCTCGGCCATAGGCACAGGGTTCGCCAAAGGTGCAGAAGTCCGAGTTTTGATGGCTGAAGCCGCTCCTGTCTGGGCCTTTGCCTCCTTGAGCAATTTCATGAGCGCGGTGCCATCCATGAGATGGATATTCCTCCCTGCAGCAAACGCCACAGCTTCCTGAGTAAACCTGCCAGAAGTCACCACAAAGCCGGCAGCGGCCCCATCAGCCGCCATGACGCCATAAAGCTCGCGCACAGTGGCAACGCCTACCTTGAAGGCTTTCCACTGTTTGCATTGCACCAGTGTCTTTTCGCCATCCTTCGAGAGGATCAGGTCCACGCCACCATCGGGCCCGCCGCCGCCGGTTTCCTCGACGCTGTAGCCGCGCCGCCGAAATCCCTCACCCACCAGTGTTTCGAATTCCCGCCATGACATGTTCTGCAGCGCATCCGCGCTGGAACTGGCCGAGGTGGTTTCGAACAACTGGCTACGGCGGCGCTGGCGCACTGCGGAAATGGCCGCGCCGGCCAGGCAGATGAGGGGCAGGATGTACTGGCCTGCAGTGGCCAGGCCTTGCCAGATGGCTGTTGTGGCCAATTGGCCGATTTGCTGCGGGCTTTGTGCTGCAGGCAGGGGTCGGATGGCAATGGAGTGCAGCACCATGTAGCTGGCGAGTGCCAATGCAATGCCAGCCCACCAGGGCAGCATGGCGATCAGATCCATGAGGTCTTCTGCCGTGCTGGTCTTTCGTTTTCTTGCCACTCCCGCTCCTCCATCGTTCAAATTTCCGAACATTTTGCAACATTTGTGGGCGAGGCGAATTCCTGTGCCAATGGGTGCGGTGAAATCAAGAGAAATTGACATTCACGATGTCTTCTGGCTGGCGATGAATGTGTGCAATGCGCTATTGATTGCATAGCAGGTGGTGTATGCCTGGTCTGCGAAATTCCTTGCCTTGTCATTTGGGGCAATGGATTGATCG
>NZ_JBICKN010000017.1:0-256648 GCF_043104185.1 Delftia sp. WSY_22 | reverse complement strand
CTGGGCGTGAGCACCAGCGAGCATGAGGACTTCTTCCGCGCCATGCTCGGCGATGTGGATGAGCCCACGGCGCCGTTCGGCCTGCTGGATGTGCAGGGCGACGGCAGCGCGGTGGAGGAGGCCAGGCTTGCGCTGGATGCACAACTGTCGCGCGAGCTGCGCCGGCAGGCGCAGCGCCATGGGGTGAGTGCAGCCAGCCTGTTCCACCTGGCCTGGGCGCTGGTGCTGGGCAGGACCACGGGCAAGGACGACGTGGTGTTCGGCACCGTGCTCTTTGGCCGCATGCAGGGCGGGGAGGGCGCGCACAGCGCGCTGGGCATGTTCATCAACACGCTGCCGCTGCGCATACAGCTGGGCGGCCGCAGCGTGCAGGAATGCCTGCGCCAGACGCATGAACTGCTGACGGGGCTGATGCACCACGAGCACGCCACGCTGTCGCTGGCGCAGCGCTGCAGCGCTCTGGCGGGGGGGACGCCGCTGTTCTCGGCCCTGCTCAACTACCGCTACACCGCAGCGCCGCAGGAGACGGAGGCAGCGGGCGCAGCCTCGGGCGCGTGGGAAGGCATGACGGCGCTGGGCGGGCAGGAGCGCACCAACTACCCGGTGGACATGTCCATCGATGACCTGGGCCAGGGCTTCCGCCTGGTCGGGCAGGCCAGCAAGACCGTGGGCGCGCAGCGCCTGTGCGCCTACATGCTGGCCGCCGTGGAAGGCATTGTTGCGGCCCTGGCCGAAACGCCCGCGCTGCCGGCCTGCGATATCGAGCTGCTGGACCGGGACGAATGGGCGCAGCTGACGCAATGGGCGCAATCGGGGCAGTCCGGATGCAACCCGCCGCGCCGCGACGCCCAGCCCCTGGTGCACAGGCTGTTCGAGCAGCAGGTGGACGAGCGGCCCCAGGCCACGGCCCTGGTCTTTGGCGACGAATGCATCAGCTATGCGCAGCTCAACCGGCGTGCCAACCGCCTTGCGCACCGCCTGATCGCCGAGGGAGTGGGCGCGGAGGTGCGCGTGGGCATTGCGGTGGAACGCTCGGTGGAGATGGTGGTGGCCGTGCTGGCCGTGCTCAAGTCGGGCGCGGCCTATGTGCCCCTGGACCCCGGCTATCCGGCCGAGCGCCTGGCCCACATGGTCGAGGACAGCGGCATGGCCTGCCTGCTCACGCAGTCCCGCCTGGGGCTTGCGGTGGCCGGTCGCGTGAAGGCGCTGGACCTGGATGCCATCGGCGCGATGCCGGGGCCCGACCACAACCCCGGTGCCGCCGTGCATGGCGAATGCCTGGCCTATGTGATCTACACCTCGGGCTCCACCGGACGGCCCAAGGGCGTGGGCATCTCCCACCGCTGCCTGGCCGAGCAGGCGCAGCTGGCCGTCGGCTTTGCCGCGCTGTCGCCGCAGGACCGCGTGCTGCAGTTCGCCACGCTGAATTTCGATGGCTGCATCGAGCAGCTGTTCGCGCCCCTGGTGGCCGGCGCGGCCATGGTGCTGCGCGGGCCCGAACTCTGGGACAGCGCCACCTTCTACAGGGAACTCATGGCCAGGCAGATCAGCGTGGCCGATCTGACCACCGCCTACTGGCTGCTGCTGGTCCAGGATTTTGCGCGCCAGGGCCTGCGCGGGTATGGGCGGCTCAGGCAGGTGCATGTGGGCGGCGAGGCCATGCCGGGCGCCGGCCTGCAGGCCTGGCGCGATGCCGGGCTGGGCCATGTGAGGCTGCTCAATGCCTATGGCCCGACCGAGGCCACCGTCACGGCCTCCCTCTTCGACTGCACCGGCCTGGTGGAAGGCGCCGGCGCGGCGCCGCAGGCGCTGCCGTCACAGGACCTTCCCATAGGCCGGCCCCTGGCGGGCCGGCACATGTGGGTGGTGGACGACCGGATGCGCCCCGTGCCCCTGGGCGTGGCCGGCGAGCTGTGCATAGGCGGGCCCCTGCTGTCGCGCGGCTATCTGAACCGGGCAGGGCTCAGCGCGGAGCGCTTTGTCGCCGACCCCTTCGGCCGCGATGGCGCAAGAATCTATCGCACGGGCGACCTGGTGCGCTGGAATGCGCAGGGCCAGCTGGAGTACCTGGGGCGGGTGGACCACCAGGTCAAGATCCGCGGCCTGCGCATCGAGCTGGGCGAGGTGCAGGCGCAACTGCTGGCGCTGGACGATGTGCGCGAAGCCGTGGTCGTGGCCGGCGAGGGACCGGCGGGCACGCGGCTGCTGGCCTATGTGTCTGCCCGCAGCGGGCGGACCCTGGACGGGCAGGAGATGCGCGAGCGCCTGGCCACGGTACTGCCCGACTACATGGTGCCGGGCGCCATCATGGTGCTGGACCAGTTGCCGCAGAACGCCAACGGCAAGCTGGACCGGCAGGCCCTGCCCGCGTTCGGCATGCCAGCCGCCAGCCAGGCGCCCGAGGGCGAACTGGAGGCGCTGCTGGCCCGTATCTGGGCCGAGGTGCTGGGCCTGGAGCGGGTGGGGCGCAGCGACAACTTCTTCGCGCTGGGGGGTGATTCCATTCTGAGCCTGCAGATCGTCTCGCGCCTGCGCCGCTTCGGCTGGAAGCTGTCGCCAAGGCAGCTGTTCGAGCGGCAAAGCATTGCCGAGCTGGCGCGTGTGGCCGAGCCCGTGCAGGACGAGGCCGTGGAGCAGGAGACCCCGGTCCAGGGAAGCGTTCCCCTGCTGCCCATTCAGGCGGAGTTCTTCGAAACGGACGTGCCGCAGCGATCCCACTGGAACCAGGCCCTGCTGCTGCGCAGCACGCAGCCGCTGCAGCCTGCGCCGCTGCGCCAGGCCCTGGCCGATCTGCTGGCCCGGCACGACAGCCTGCGCCTGCGCTTTCGCCCCACGGCGCAGGGCGCCTGGGAGCAGGCCTACGCAAGCCCGTCCGAGGCCGACCTGCAGGCACTGCTGTGGGTGCGCCAGGCACGGGATGCCGGCGCGATCGAGGCCTTGTGCGAACAGGCGCAGCGCAGCCTGGACATCGTCCACGGGCCGCTGCTGCGCGGGCTGTGCATCGAGGTGGGCGACGGCAGCTGGCGCCTGCTGCTGGTGGCCCACCACCTGGTCGTCGATGGGGTCTCCTGGCGCATCCTGCTCGAAGACCTGCGTTCGGCCTATGCCAGCCGGCTGCAGGGCCTGGAGCCCGCCAGGGTCCACAAGACCGCCAGCTACCAGCGCTGGTCGCAGGCGCTGCAGGCCCATGCCGCGCAATGCGGCGGCGAGCTGGCCTTCTGGCAGGCGCTGGCCCAGGTGTCGGCCAGCCTGCCCTGTGCCCGCCCCGGGGGGGCCAACACCCTGGCATGGCAGTCCAGCGTCGAGCTGCGGCTGGACCGCGAGCGCACCGAGGCCCTGATCAGCCGCGTGCCGGCGGCCTACAGGACGCAGATCAACGACATCCTGCTGGCCGCCCTGGGGCGCGCCCTGTGCGCGTGGAGCGGGCAGCAGCGCATCCTCGTGGACCTGGAGGGCCATGGCCGCGAGGAGCTGTCGGCCGGCGTGGACGTCTCGCGCACCGTGGGCTGGTTCACCAGCGTCTTCCCGGTGGCGCTCGATGCGGGCACAGGCCCGGGCGACGCGCTCAAGCGCGTCAAGCAAAGCCTGCGCGAGGTGCCGCTGCACGGCCTGGGCCATGGCGTGCTCAAGTACCTGGGCACGGCGCAGCAAAGGCAGGCCATGCAGGCCTTGCCCCGGGCCAGCCTGGTCTTCAACTACCTGGGGCAGTTCGATGCAAGCTTTGACAGCGCGGCCCAATGGCTGCCGGCTGCCGAGGGCAGCGGCATGCCGGCCGACGCCTCGGCGCCGCTGTCGCACGAGTTCACCATCAATGGCCGCGTGTACGACGGCGAGCTGGTGATGACGGCCGCCTTCAGCACGGCGCGCCACGACACCGCCGATGTGCAGGCCTGGATGGGGCGCTACCGGCAGGAGCTGGAAGGCCTGATCGACCACTGCCTGAGCGGCGCGCAGGGGGTGACGCCCTCGGACTTCCCGCTGGCCCGGGTCACGCAGGCGCAGCTGGACGGCCTGGACCTGCCTGCGGGCAATCTGGCGGACCTCTATCCGCTGTCTCCCATGCAGTCGGGCATGCTGTTCCACAGCCTGTCCGATCCCTCGGGGCTGTCCTATGTCACCCAGCTGCGCATCGACGCGCATGGCCTGGATGCCGCGCGCTTCCGAAAGGCCTGGCAGGCGGTGCTGGACCGCCATGCCGTGCTGCGCAGCGGCTTCCTGGCCGATGCGTCCCTGCCGCTGCAATGGGTGGCCAGGCAGGTCCTGCTGGACATCACCGAGCATGACTGCCGGCACAGCGAGGATGTGGCGGGGGCCCTGGATGCCCTGGCCGCCGGGCAGTTCGCGGCCTTCGACCTCAGCAAGCCGCCGCTGATGCGGCTGGCCCTGGTCCGCGTGTCCGATGGCAGCCACCACTGCATCTGGACCGCCCACCACCTGCTCACGGACGGATGGAGTTCATCGAGCCTGCTGGGCGAGGTGCTGCGCGACTACAAGGGCATTGCCGTGGAGCCCGTGGACACCAGCTACCGCGACTACATCGCATGGCTGCAAGGCCTGGACCACGGGGCCAGCGAGGCCTACTGGAGGCGCCTGGTGCAGCCGCTGCACGAGCCCACCTTGCTGGTGGATGCGCTTGCCCGGCCTGCTGTCCGGCCTGGTGCCTTGCCTGCAGCCCGTCAGGGGCACCACGAGGCCGGCGCCGCGCTGGATGCCGGTGCCACGCAGCAGCTGGTGGAGTTTGCCCAGCGCGAGCGCGTGACGGCCAACACCCTGGTGCAGGCCGCATGGTCGCTGGTGCTGGCGCGGTACACGGGCCAGGCCACGGTGGCCTTCGGGGCCACGGTGGCAGGCCGCCCGCCCGAGCTGGCCGGCGTGGAAAGAATGCAGGGGCTGTTCATCAACACCTTGCCGGTGGTCGTGGCCTGCGACGGCGCGCTGGAGCTGGGCCCCTGGCTGCGCACGCTGCAGGCACAGAACCTGGCCTCGCGCGAGCATGAGCAGACGTCGCTTTCGGACATCCAGCGCTGGGCGGGCAAGGGCCAGCGCGGCCTGTTCGACAGCATCCTGGTGTTCGAGAACTACCCCATGGATGCCGTGCTGTCCGCGCATGACGACCCGCATCTGCGGTTTGCGGTGACGCATGCCATCGACGTGACCTCCTATCCCATGGACCTGGAGGTGCGGCTGGGCGATGTGCTGTCGCTCAAGATGATCTACCAGCGGAGCAGCTTCGGCGATGACGCCGTGCAGGCCCTGCTGCGGCAACTGGTGCAGGTACTGGCGTCCATGGCGGGCGAGGGCGTGCACTGCCTGCGGGACATCGCCTTGCTGCCCGAGCCCGGCCGCGATGGGCCGGCGGGCACAGGCACAGGCATGGGCACGGATGCCTGCCGCCCGCCGTTCCTGCCCGTGCATGCCGGCATGGCGCTGCAGGCGCGCCGGGACCCGGGTGCGGTGGCGCTGCTCATGGGCGAGCAAACCATCAGCCATGGCGAGCTGCAGGCGCGCAGCAACCATTTCGCCAACCGCCTGGTGCAGGCCGGCGTGGGGCGCGGCGCCATCGTCGGCATCGCCATGGAGCGTTCGCTGGAAATGGTGATCTGCCTGCTGTCCGTGCTCAAGGCCGGAGCGGCCTACCTGCCCCTGGACCCTGCGTCGCCGGCCGAACGCCAGAGGTTCATGCTGGCAGACAGCGGTGCCTCCCACCTGATCGCCCACAGGGCGGCGCTGCACAAGCTGGGCACGCCGGCCGTGGCCCATCTGGTGGTGGCCGAGGAGGTGGACTTCACCCAGGCCTGCAACGCGGCGCCGGCCCATGCCGTGCACGAGCGCGACCTGGCCTATGTGATCTACACCTCGGGCTCGACCGGGCAGCCCAAGGGCGTGGTGGTCGAGCACGGGCCGCTGGCCATGCACTGCGCGGCCACGGCCGGGATCTACGGCATGCGGGCGAACTCGCGCGAGCTGCATTTCATGTCCTTCTCCTTCGACGGCGCGCACGAGCGCTGGCTGACGGCCCTGAGCATCGGCGCCGGCCTGGTGCTGCGCGAGCCGCAGATGTGGACGGCGGAGCAGGCCTGCGAGGCCCTGCGCCACCACGGCATCTCCAATGCCGCGTTCCCGCCGGCCTATCTGGCGCAGATCGCGGACTGGGCCGCAGAACAGTCGCAGGAGCCGCCGCCGGTGGAGCTGTACGTCTTCGGTGGCGAGGCCATGCCCAAGGCCGCCTACGACAAGGTGCGCCAGAGCCTGCGCCCGCGCCTGCTCATCAACGGCTACGGCCCCACCGAGACGGTGGTGACGCCGCTGATCTGGAAGGCCGAGGCCAGCGAGACCTTCGACTGCGCCTACGCCCCCATCGGCCGGCCCGTGGGCGAGCGCACGGTGCACATCCTGGATGCCGACCTGCACCGGGTGCCGCACGGCGTCGTGGGCGAGCTGTACATCGGCGGCTACGGCCTGGCGCGCGGCTATCTGTCGCGCCACGGCCTGACGGCCGAGCGCTTCGTCGCCGACCCCTTCGACGGCGGTGGCGGCCGCCTGTACCGCACGGGGGACCTGGTGCGCGAGATGCCGGACGGCAACATCGAGTACATAGGCCGGGCCGACCACCAGGTCAAGATCCGGGGCTTCCGCATCGAGCTGGGCGAGGTCGAGAAGGCCGTCCGGGCCGTGCCCGGCGTGGTCGATGCCGCCGTGCTGGTCCAGGATGCCGGTACAGGCAAGCAGCTGGTGGCCTATGTGGTGGGCGAGGAGGGCACCGCCGCGCAGTCCCTGGTCCAGCGCATCCGCCAGCAGACAGGCGAGCACCTGCCCGACTACATGCTGCCGGCCCATACGCTGGTCCTGCCCGCCCTGCCAAGACTGGTCAGCGGCAAGCTCGACCGTGGTGCGCTGCCGCTGCCGCAGGCAGATGCCGGGCGAGTTCACGTGCCACCGTCCACAGCGTCGGCCATGGCGCTGGCCCGCATCTGGCAGGAGGTGCTTGGCGTGGAACGCGTGGGCGAGACCGACAACTTCTTCGAGTTGGGCGGGGACTCCCTGCTCAGTCTCAGGATGCACGCCAAGGTGCGCAAGCTGGGCGATCCGCGGCTGGACTTCAAGCTGCGCGACCTGCTGCAGCGGCCCACCATTGCCGGCCTGCTGGAGCTTCGCTCAGCCGGCGCCGGTGGAGCTGGGGGCGTCGTGGCGCTCAACGCCGTGTGTGAGGCTGCGCCACCGCTGTTTTGCGTGCATGCCGGGTTCGGCACGGTGTTTGACTACCAGCCGCTGGCGCGGGCCTTGCAGGACCGGCGCACCGTCCACGCCATACCCTGCCGCAGCCTGGGCGATCCCGGCTACCGCGACCGCTCGCTGGAGCAGATGGCCGACGACTACTGCGCGATGGTGAGGCAGGTACAGCCCGCCGGCCCCTACCACCTGCTCGGCTGGTCCCTGGGCGGCAGCCTGGCGGCCCTGATCGCCGCCCGGCTCGAAGGCCAGGGACAGACGGTGGGTTTCCTGGGGCTGGTGGACCCGTTCGTGCCTGCTGGCGATGCGGCCGGGTCCCCGTCGTGGTGGGATGACTTCCGGCTCTTCGTCTCGCAGATGCTGCCCTTGGCACGCATCGAGGACCTTGCGGACATCGATGCATCGGTGCCGCCCCGCGCCGATCTGCTGGCTGCCGCGCTGGGCCGCGAAGCTGCAAGGCAGGGACCGGGGGGGCCCAGCGGCCATGCCTGCATGGACGGCGCCGACCTGGCCCTGGCCTTTCTGACCACCCTGCACCTGAAGCACCTGGCGCTGCAGGCGCAGGCCCTGGCGCCCGTGCAAGCGGCGGCAAGCCTTTGGTGGAGCGATGAAACCGCGGCCGGGCACCGGCTGCGGCTCGCGCAGCAGCTGCGCCAGGAGGGGGCCGAGGGGGTCGAAAGGGCCGAAAGGGCAGAGGGCGCGGTGATCCGCGCCGACCACTACGCCATCATGAGGAACGAGGGGCTGACGGCCGAAATCCTCGACGCCTTGGTGCTGGAGTACGCGCTGGACTGAGGGGCAACGGCGGCCGGGTGCCCCCCGGCCCGCCCCGTCCCGGGTCTTTTTCGTGAAAACCGGGTTACACCTTGTCTCCATTTTTGCGCGCAGAACGTCTTTGGAATGCACAACAACCCGGGCGGAGGTCCGTGCCCGGTTGGTAACCAGTCTCATTCAATGCCTTTGGAAATTCTTCGACCATGCCTTCCTTGCCCCGTCAACATCTGCTGAGCCTGGCCCTTGCCACGGCCTTTGGTTCCGTCTCGTTCTGGAGCACCGAGGCGGTGGCCCAGGCCACAGGGCAGGAGGCTGCCCAAGTGTTCGATATCCATGTGCCGGCCCAGGCCCTGGCTTCGGCCATCAACGAGCTGTCCCGCCAGACGGGAACCCAGATGTTTGCCGCAGGCGACCTGGTTGCCGGGCTCAGTTCCCGCGCCGTCAACGGCCGCCTGACATCGGAGCAGGCCTTGCGGGAGCTGCTGGCCGGCACGTCCCTGGAAGCCATCAGGATGAACAACGGAGGCTTCGCCATCCGCCGTCCCGCGGTATCCGGCGCGACCTTGCCGACCATCAACGTCACGGACAGCGAAACCGTAGCCGGCCCCGTGCAGGGCTATGTCGCCCGGCGCAGTTCAACGGGCACCAAGACCGATACGCCCATCCTGGAGACACCGCAGTCCATCACGGTCATCGGTGCCCAGGAGATCGAGACGCTGAAGTCGCAAAGCCTGCAGGATGCGCTGGGCTACGCGGCCGGCGTCACCCGCGCCGAGGGCCTGGACCGGACCTCGGACAGCCTGTACCTGCGCGGATTCCGCACCACGGGCATGTACCGGGACGGCAGCCTGTTCACGGCCAACATCTACGACGGACGGCAGGAGCCCTACGGCCTGGAGCGCATCGAGCTGCTCAAGGGCGCCTCTTCGGTGATTTTCGGCTCGGTCTCCCCGGGCGGCGTGGTCAACACCGTGAGCAAGCGGCCCACCACGGAAAAAATCCGGGAGCTGAACATCGACGCCGGAAGCTTCGGGCGCAGGCAGGTCTCGGGTGATTTTGCGGGTGCCCTGGACGACGAGGGCAAATGGTCCTACCGGCTGGTGGCGCTCAAGCGCGACAGCGACAGCTTCATCGACCGTGTCCCCGATGACAGAACCTATGTCGCCCCATCGCTCAAGTGGCAGCCCGATGCGAATACCTCGCTGACACTGTTGGCCGAGGTCCAGAAGGACCGCACCACCTACGTCTACGGGCTGCCCGCCTACGGCACCCTGCTGCCCAACATCAATGGACAGATTCCCCGCAACCGCTTCATCGGAGAGGCGGGGCGGGACAAATTCGATCTGGACCGCTACTCCATCGGCTATCTCTTCGAACATGCCTTTTCCGAGAAGCTCAAGCTCAGGAACAGCATGCGCTACTACAACGCAAAGAGCAGCTACTTCAGCACGGACGGCTGGGGCCTGTCCGCCGACCAGCGCTCGGTGGTGGAGCGCTACTACCAGCCGCGCTGGGACCGCTCGTCGGCCTTCGTGACCGATACCTCGCTGCAGTACCAGCTGGACCAGGGCCGCATCAAGCACACCATGCTGGTGGGCTTCGACTACGCCCTGCCAAAGCACGAGACCGAGCGCTATGAACAGCAGGCCGCCGACCTCGATGTCTTCAACCCGGTCTACGGCAAGCCGGTGGGCCCTGTCTCCCCCTACTACCGATCGTCCTGGAAGAACGACTACAAGCGCCTCGGCATCTATGCGCAGGACCAGATCAAGATCGATGACAAGTGGGTGGTTCTGCTGGGCGGCCGCTATGACAAGGTCCGCTTCAACGAGACGAACTTCTTCACCGGGGACGTGAGCGCGGCCAATGAGAAAAGCTCGGCCTTCACGGGCCGGGTGGGCGTGGTCTATCTCGCCGCCAATGGCCTTGCCCCCTTCTTCAGCTACAGCGAGTCCTTCGAGCCCACCCAGGGCCAGGACCGCCTTGGATCGCGGTTCAAGCCCACGACGGGGCAGCAGTACGAGGCCGGTGTCCGCTACCAGCCCAGCGGCTCCAGGGCCATGGTTTCGGCGGCGGTCTTCCAGCTCACCCGCCAGAACCTGCTCGTGCCCGATCCCCAGGACGCCAGCAGGGCGTTCAACATACAGGCCGGTGAAGTCCGCTCCCGCGGCTTCGAGCTGGAGGCGCGAAGCTCCATCGGCCGCAATGTGAACATCATTGCCGCCTATGCCTACACGGATGCGCGCACCACGCAGGCAAGCCCCCTGCAGCCGGACGAGCTGGGCAAGCGCTCCATCGGCGTGCCCTACAACCAGATATCGCTGTGGGGCGACTACAGCTTTGGCGACTTCGGGCTTGCCGGCCTCAAGGTGGGCATGGGCGCCAGGTACCTGGGCCAGACACGCGGCCTGGCCTATGGCGTTCCCGTCTCGCTGCCGGCGTTCACCCTGGTGGATGCCATGGTCAGCTACACCACCGGACCCTGGCGCTTCGCCCTGAACCTCACCAACCTGACCGACAAGACCTATATCGCCAGCTGCTCCTACGGCTGCTTCTACGGCGAGCCCCGCAAGGTGATCGGCACGGCCACCTATCGCTGGTAAGCGGGCATGGGCCATGGGCCACGGCTGGAGCGATCCGGCCGTGGCCTTTTCTTTGTCGGGGAACCGAAGGCGCCGTTCAGAGCGCCTGCAGCTGCACGCTGCCATCGGCCTGCGCGCGCACCCTCAGCGGCAGGATGGAGGGCAGCACGGCCAGCAGGCCGGCCGAGTCATTGGCGCGAAAGCGCCCCGTCAGGCGCAGCGCGGCCACGCGCGCATCGGCGGCTTCGATGGGCTGGGTGCGGTAGGCGTTGACGGTGGCCAGGGCCTCGGCCAGCGGGGTGTTCTCGAAGACCAGCCAGCCTTCGCGCCAGGCGGACAGCGTGGCGGCATCGGCCTGGCGCACGGCCTCGGGCTGGCCATTGCGGATGTCCACCACCTGGCCTGGCAGCAGGTCCAGCGTGGCCGCCGCCTCGGTCGTCGGATCCTGCGCATCCCTGCCCAGCACGCGGACCCTGACATGGCCATGCTCCACGCCCACCGTGATCGTGCCGCCACGGTCGCGCACGGTGAACACCGTACCCACGACCTCGATGCGCGCCTCGCGCGTGATGACCTCGAAGGGGCGGTCGGGGTCCGAGGCCACTTCGAATCGCGCTTCCCCGCGCGACATGGATACGCTGCGGCGCTGGCGGTAGAGCGTCACGGCAATGGCGCTCTGGGGCGCCAGCTCGATGCGGCTGGCCTGCAGCGGCGCCTTGCCGTCGGCCAGCGTGACCTTGAGCATCTGCGAGTTGCGCGTGGCATAGGCCGAGGTGTGCAGGGGCTGCTGCCAGTACCAGTAGGCGCCCCGGCCCGCCAGCGCGCCGGTGCCCAGCAGCCCTGCAAACGACAGCAGCAGCTTGCGGCGCTGGACGCTCCTGGTGGAGCGCGAGGCGCTGTCCGCCAGCAGGGCGGTTTCCTGGAATTGCTCGCGCAGTCCGCCGGACAGGCCGCCGAGCATGTTCCAGCGCAGGTGCGCCTCGCGTGCGGCGGCATCGTGCCGGGCTGATTTCTCGCGCCATTCGCCCAGGGTCAGGCGTGCCTGGTGGGCCACCGGGTCGGGAGCGATTTCGCTTTGAACGATCAGCGTCAGCGCATGCTCGACCATGCGCTCGCTAGGTGCACTTGCCATGGAAAGGGGGGGTCAGGATGCGTCGTCGGTCAGTGTACTGTTGTCGAAATCCATGGCGCTGCCCAGCGCATGGTCCTCGATCAGCTCGGAGCGCAGCTGGGCCAGCACGCGCGAGCAGTCCAGCGTGGCGCGCACCATGTGCTTGGCGACGGCCATTTCGGTGATGTTGAGCTGATCGGCGATTTCCGCGCGCGTGTAGCCATGGGCGCGAAAGAGGATGAAGACTTCGCGCCGGCGCGGCGGCAGGCTTTCCAGCGCCTGGACGACGCGGTCCAGGATCTGGCGCTGGGCGGCCAGGGTTTCGCTGGAGGGCGCGCTGTGCTGCACCGCCATTTGCTGGCGCGTCCAGTCCTGGGAGGTCTTGCGCTTGCGCGCATCGTCTATGCACAGGTTGCGTGCCACGCGAAACAGCAGGGCGCGCGGGGATTCGATGTCGGCATCGGGCAGCGCCTCGGCCTTCTTGCCGCTGCGCAGGCCCAGGGCGTGCACATAGACCCGCTCGAAGCTCGATTGCGCGATGTCGGCCGCATAGTGCGGATCCCGGAGATCGCGCGTGAGCTGGCGGCGCAGATCGCCATAGTGAGCCACGAGTTCCTGGATCAGGTCACGCATCCGGATACCTGCCTTTCCGCAAGGGCGATGGGTTGGAACCCCTGGGTCCGTACAGAGATGGGCCTACCGGATGCCGCAACCCCGGCCAGGGCCGGGGCGGTGCAGCAGCGGGTATGGGATTCAGCGGCGCAGGTGATTCGAATTCAAATGCAAATGGTTTGCATTCAAATTATGGCATGGGAGATTCGTGCGCCATCATGCCCGGTGCGATCTTTCAGTCCTGCAGCGCCAGCTGTTCTGTGCGCGCAACATCGGGTCTTTGGGCTTGCGCTGCCAGCAGGGCGTCGCCGATTTCGCCGGTGCGCACTGAGGTGACCGACAGCAGGGTGTCGCTCAGGCCGTGGGAGCCCTCGCAGGCGCCCTGCAGGAAGATGGCGGGGCGAAAGTCCGGCGTGGTGTGCACCTGGTAGTCGCGGCTCACGGAGAAGTCGCCCAGGTAGGGGGCCAGCGGGTCCAGCAGGGTCTTGTGGTGCTCGCGCGCATAGCCGGTGGCCAGCACCACCACGTCGTAGCGCGATGCATGGTCGATGCCGCTGTTGAGGTCGCGCAGGCCCAGGTGGATGCCGTCGCTGGCGGCGCGCGCATCCTGCACCTCGTGGCGGCGCAGGAAGCGGTGGCGCGTGTCGCCGACGACCTTCTGTTCATAGAACACCTTGAAGATGCTCTCGATCAGCTCCAGGTCGGGGCAGGCGTAGTTGGTGTGCCAGAACTCGCGCAGCAGGGCGCCGCGCTCGTCGTGCGGGCGGCTGTAGACATGGTCCACGAAGTCGGCGTTGAAGATTTCGTTGACGAAGGGGCTGTCGTCCGAGGGGCGGATGGAGCGGGCGCGCATGACCATGTCGATCTCGGCCGTGGCGTAGCGGCCGTGCAGGTCCATGAAGATTTCGGCGGCGCTCTGGCCCGCGCCCACGACGGCGATGCGCAGCGGCCTGGCATGCTCGGCAATGCTGCGCAGGTAGGCGCTGGAGTGGAAGACGCGCGCATCGCCGCGCAGGGGCTTGAACTGCTCGGGAATGCTGGGCGTGCCGCCGATGCTCATGACCAGGTTCTGGCCCAGGCGCTCATGCATGTTGCCGGCCGCATCGCGCGAGCGCACGCGCAGCAGCTCCACCTTGCCGTCGCGTTTTTCAGGCAACACCTCGATGACTTCCTGGCCGTAGACGCAGCGGTCCTCGAACTTGGAGGCGGCCCAGGCCAGGTAGTCGTTGAACTCGTGGCGGCTGGGAAAGAAGGTCTTGAGGTTGATGAAGTCCTGCAGCCGGCCCTTCTCGTGCAGGTAGTTGATGAAGGTGAAGCGGCTGGTGGGATTGCGCAGCGTGGCCAGGTCCTTGAGGAAGGACACCTGCATGTGGGCCTGCTCCAGCAGCATGTCCTTGTGCCAGGCGAAGCGCGGCTGCTTTTCGATGAAGACGGGGTGCATGGCCCGCGCGGTGGTTTCGCGCTCCTTGAGGGCGATGGCCAGGGCAATGTTGGAGGGGCCGAAGCCGATGCCGATCAGCGGGTGGGTTTGCATGGAAGGTCCTTTCATTGGGTCGATGCGTCCAGTGCGTCCGGCGCGGCTGCGTCGGTCTGCGGTATCCACAAGGCGTCTGCGAAAAAGCGTTCCCTGAGCAGGACTCCCAGCACGGCGCGCTTGTGCGGGAAGTCGAATTCCTTGACCAGCGCATAGCCGCAGCGCGGCAGGCTTTTGCGCATCTTGCGGTTGTCGGCGCGCGGCTCCACGACGATGCGCTGCGTGCGGCAGTCGTCCAGAAAGAGGTAGTGCGACAGCGAGGGCAGCCAGGCCGTCAGGTAGGGTCTGCCGCGAAACCGTGCCTCCCCCACCAGCGCATGCCAGCCCCGGTCATGGTCGCCCGCGTCATAGAAGGGGGCGATGCGGTCTTCCTTGGCCCAGTAGGCCTCGAAGTAGCCGAAGGGCTCGCCGTCGAAGCAGCCGATGAGGCCGAGCGCATGCGGGTCGCCGGCCATGCGCTGCAGATAGGCGCGGTGGTGGGCAAGGTCGCCGCTTTCCTCCCAGAAATGCGCGACGACCGGGTCGTTCATCCAGCGGTGGATGAGGGGCAGGTCGGCCTCGGGCTCCACGGTGCGAAAGCTCAGCGTGCGGCCCAACCAGGGGATGAAGCGGCGGTAGACCTCGCCGCGCGGCTTGTGCAGGCGCACGGGGTGGCGCCGGCCTTCGGTGAGCGTGTAGTGCAGCGCATAGGGTGGGCGCGGGCGGGGCAGCCACAGGGGCTGCTGCCAGAGCACGTCTCTTGCCACGCGCGCAGCCTGGCCCGGCTGCACCGTGGCGATGCTGTCGCGCAGGCCCGGTGGCAGGCGGGGCAGGGACAGCTCGATTTCCCGGGCATCCGGGCGCAGGCCGAAACCGGCCTGCAGCGCGGCCAGCAGTTCATCCGCTTCGGGCATGCCCGAGCAGGGCCCTATCCATTGCAGCCGCAGCAGGCCTGGCGCGGCCGCGGGTGACAGGTTCCAGAGACTGTGCTTGCCGGGCCTGCCGGCATCCACGGACCCCGAACGCTCCAGGCGCAGCCGCTGTCCATCGCCGAAGACGCTGATCGTCTCGGCGCCTGCATGGGCGAGGTAGCTGGCGCCGGAGGCGTCTGGTGACGGTGTAGCGGTGGCTTCGACTGGACGCACGTGGACTCTTTCAGATGGAGTGCCCCGCGTGCGGGACACGGGTCGGGGCTCGGGCAAGGGCACAGGGGACACAAGGGACACAAGGGACACAAGGCAGCCTCATGACCGGGATGACGTGCAGGCGCGGCAAATGTTCATGCCAGGGCCGTTCATGCCAGGGCCGGGATCCGGGCCGCCTGGAAGGCATGGGCCAGTGCCTTGCAGAGCCGGCCGCGCAGCACCTCGGTCTCTTCGGTGAGGGCGCCCAGCCGCGCAAAGTCATGGACCATGCCGGCGTAGATCTGCAGGTCCACGGCCACGCCGGCGGCCTGCAGCCGCTCGGCATAGCGCTTTCCTTCGTCGATCAGCGGGTCGTACCCGGCCAGCACCATCAGCGTGGGGGCCAGCCGGCCCAGGTCGGATGCCTGCAGCGGGGCAAAGCGCCAGTCCTGCCGGTCCGCATCGCTGCGCAGGTATTGGCCGAACATCCAGTCCAGGGTGTCACCTTCCAGCAGATGGCCGGTGGCCAGGCGCGCATGCGAGTCACTGTCCTGCTGCGCTGCCGTGCAGGGGTAGAGCAGCAACTGCAGCAAGGGCTGGGGCATGCCCGCGTCGCGCGCGGCGATGCACAGGGCCGTGGCCAGCGTGCCCCCGACGCTGTCGCCGCCAATGGCCAGGCGCTGCGCGTCCAGGCCATGGCGGCCGCCGTGCTCCAGCAGCCAGGCCAGGGCGTCCTGTGCGTCGAGGAAGGCGGTGGGAAAGCGGTGCTCTGGCGCCAGCCGGTAGTCGATGGCCAGCACATTGCAGGGCGTGCCCAGCGCCAGGCTGCGGCACAGGCTGTCATGCGATTCGAGCCCGCCCAGCACATAGCCGCCGCCGTGAAGGAACAGCAGGCAGGGCGCGGCTGTGTGTCCAGGGGCTGCGCGGTAGAGCCGGGCACGGATACGCGCGCCGTCGCGCGTGGGCAGCTCCAGGTCCTCGGTGGGCAGATCGTCGCCCGGCAGGTCCAGCGCCAGCGTGGCGTTGTCGTAGGCGGCGCGCGCCTGCGCTGCCGTCATCTGGCTCATGCGCGGGCGGCTGGATGCCTGGGCGTTGGCGAGTTCAAGAAATGCTTGCAGGTCGGGGTGGAGAGCCATGGCGTCCTTCGGGTGTGCGGCAGACAAGGCAGGGCGGGCCGGTGCAGGGCATGGCGCCCGCGCTGCCCCTTCCCCGTGATGACGCTGGGCGGCGGAATTTGTTCATCGCCTGGGCGGTGAACATTTTTGGCGCACGCACGTCTTGCAGGGAGTAGGGAGCGCTCGCCGTGCGCCGCGCTCCAGGAAACGCCGGGCCGCGCCGGCATTGCAAGGTCATGCGCCCATGGGCGCCAGAGGAATCCCTTATGGAAAACGCCAGCCGACCGCCCTCCGAGGTACTGCGCCTGCTCAGGCCCTTCCTGCCGTGGATGGCGCTGTCCGTGGTCACGGGCATTTGCGCGGGTGGGGCCACGGTGGCGCTGCTGGCGACCATCAACCAGGTGCTCAACCGCCCAGGCGGATTGGCCGGCGGGCTGCTGCTGACCTTCATCGCCCTGTGCGCCACCGTGCTGGTGTGCCGGGCCGCGTCCGACATGTCGGGCAATTTCGTGGGGCAGCGCCTGGTGGCCCGGCTGCGCAAGGAGCTGGCCAGCAAGATCCTGGCCGCGCCCATCGACGCGCTGGAGCGCTACCGCACGCACCGCCTCATGCCCGTGCTCACGCAGGACGTGGACATGATCAGCGACGTGGCCTTCGTGCTGGCCTCCAACGTGATCGCCCTGGCCATTGCGCTGGGCTGCCTGGCCTATCTGGCCCTGCTGTCGCCGCCGCTGTTTGCCATGCTGGTGGTGGCGCTGGTGCTGGGCGTGAGCCTGCAGGCGCTGGCCCAGTCGCGCGGCGTGGCGGGGTTCTGGAAGGCGCGCGAACACGAGGAAGTGCTGCACAAGGCCTACCGCGCCATCAGCGAAGGCGCCAAGGAGCTGCGCATGCACCGCGCGCGCCGGGGCCGCATCTTCGACGGGCAGATCGGCGGCACGGTGGATGCCATCCGCCGCATCAACAGCCGCGCCATCAACACCTATGTATTGGCCACGGCCTTCGGTTCGGCGCTGTTCTTTCTGTTGATCGCCCTCATCCTGGGCTGGGCCGCGCTGCGCACCACCGAGCCCGTGGTGCTCAGCGGCTTCGTGCTGGTGCTGCTGTTCCTCAAGGGCCCCATGGACCAGATCGCGGGCGCGCTGCCCAACCTGGGCCGTGCCAAGGTGGCGCTGCAGCGCATTGCCGACCTGTCGGCGCGCTTTGCCAGCCCCGAGCCGCACCTGCACCTGGACAGCCCGCCCGGCGAGGTCCGCCTGGACCGCGGCCTGGAGCTGCGGGGCGTGCGCTATGCCTTCGATGCGCCCGAAGGCGGCAAGGCCTTCGAGATCGGCCCCATCGACCTGAAGCTGGGCAAGGGCGAACTGGTCTTTGTGGTGGGCGACAACGGCTCGGGCAAGACCACGCTGATCAAGCTGCTGCTGGGCCTGTATGCGCCCCAGCAGGGCGAGATCCTGCATGACGGCCAGCCCGTCACGGCACAGACGCGCGATGACTACCGCCAGCTGTTCACCACGGTGTTCTCGGACTTCTACCTGTTCGAGGACCTGGTGGCCGGCGGCGAGGAAGGCCAGGCCGCCGCGCTGCCCGAGGCCGCGCTGCCCTACCTGCAGCGGCTGGAGATCGCCCACAAGGTCAGCGTGCGCAACGGCAGCTTCAGCACCATCGACCTGTCCACCGGCCAGCGCAAGCGCCTGGCCCTGGTCCACGCCTATCTGGAGGGCCGGCCCGTGCTGGTCTTCGACGAATGGGCGGCCGACCAGGACCCGAGCTTCCGCCACCTGTTCTACACCGAGCTGCTGCCCGAGCTGCGCGCCAGGGGCCACCTGCTGGTGGTGATCTCGCACGACGACCGCTACTTCCATTTGGCCGACCGCGTGGTCCGCATGGATGCCGGCCGCATCGCTGCGCCGCAGCCGCACCCGGAGCATCAAGGGCCCGCGGCCACCGAGCCGACCCCGGACGCCGCACTTGCGGCCACCTGATTCACGCTGAACTCACGCACATGGCAAAGACAAAACTCGTCTACATCTGGTCCCTGAGAAACGCCGCCGCCGACCAGGCAGGCCAGCACATCGCCTACAAGGGCGCAACGCGCTACATGAAGTCGCCGCTCGAATACCTGGGCGAGCTGCTGGACACCAGCCCGCTGGGCGATATCTACAGCCTGGAGGCCGTGATCCACGACGACGACGAGGCCTCGCCGCGCGACCGCGAAAAAATCGGCGACTACGGCTTCAGCTACCAGCCTGGCGGCCGCTGGTTCTATCCGCCGGACCTGCGCATCCAGGGGCGCAGGGTCAATGACCTGCTCATGGCCGTGCCGTCTTCCTACCGGCGCCTGCCGCTGAACGATCCGCAGCGCGCCGCGGGCAAGCAGATGTTCGAGGCGCAGTTGCAGGACAGGCTGGTACAGCTGGGTGCCGAGCGGGTGGTGCTGGACGGCCTGCTCGTCATCCTGGACCGGCTCGTGCGGCCCGGGGCCCTGTTCCACCGCAGGATCGCCAACATCCACCCCGGCATCACGCGCCTGGAGTCGCCCTATGAACGCCGGGGCGCCTGCGCCACGCTGGACGCGCTGCATGGCGCGCAGGGCCGCAGGATCGTGGACTGGAAGACCATGGAACAGCGCCCGGTCCCGCCCCTGTTCAAGACCGGCGCATCCTTTCACTACGTGGACAACGGCATCGACTCCGGCGAAGTCATCGCCGACGTGCTGGGCACCGACATCAATCCCCAAGACACGATTCTTGAGCTGCGCTGGAACAACTTCCAGCACAGCCTGTTCCCTGCATTGCGCAAGGGGCTGGAGATGATGGCCAAAGAGCCTGCACGCACCACGGCCTGACAACGCGCGTATCTCCAAAAACGGCGCGGCCCAACGCGAGGGACGCCGAGCAAGGGCCTATGCCGGCCGCGCCGCCTCGCCGCTAGGGTGTCGTCCTCCTCCCGCGCGAAGCGCGTAGAGAGGGGGAAGCGGCGCAGCCGCTCAGGGGGTGCTTCACCTCGGCGCCAGACGAATGGCCCCGTCCAGCCGGATCACCTCGCCATTGAGCATGTCGTTGTCCAGGATGTGGCGCACCAGCTTGGCATAGTCCTGGGGCGTGCCCAGGCGGCTGGGGAAGGGCACGCCGGCGGCCAGTGCGTCCTGCACTTCCTGCGGCATGCCGAACAGCATGGGCGTGCCGAAGATGCCGGGGGCAATCGTCATGTTGCGGATGCCGTTGCGCGCCAGGTCGCGTGCAATGGGCAGCGTCATGCCGACCACGCCGCCCTTGGACGCCGCATAGGCCGCCTGGCCGATCTGGCCGTCGTAGGCTGCCACGCTGGCCGTGGAGATCAGCACGCCGCGCTCGCCCGTGCTCTCGGGCTCGTTGGCCGACATGGCGGCGGCGGCCAGGCGGATCATGTTGAAGCTGCCGATCAGGTTGACCGTGATGGTCTTGGAAAACAGCGCCAGGTTGTGCGCGCCGTTCTTGCCCACGGTCTTCTCGGCGGGCGCAATGCCTGCGCAGTTGACCAGGCCTGCCAGCTTGCCCAGGCTCACGGCCTTGTCCACCACGGCCTGGCCATCGGCCTCCTGGCTCACGTCGCATTTGACGAAGACGCCACCGATCTCGCGCGCCACGGCCTCGCCCTTGTCCGCCTGCATATCGGCGATCACCACCTTGCCGCCCTCGGCCGCCAGCATGCGCGCCGTGCCTTCGCCCAGCCCGGAGGCGCCGCCCGTGACGATGAATACCCGGTCCTTGATCTGCATGGAATGTCTCCTTGGTTATCTGACGTTGACGTAAACGTAACTCTCAAATTATGCATGCAGCCCCGGCCGCAGCCATGTCGCGCCCAAGAAAAAGCCCGGCAGTGCCGGGCTGGTGATGGGCGCGATGGGGGTTACTGGAACCCGGCACGGTCCAGCATTTGCTGGACCTTGGTCATGTTCTTGCCCACGGCCGTGATCGGGATGGTCTCGCTCTTGAAGGGCTTGCCGCCGGTCATTTCCTTGAGGGCAGGGTTGTCCAGTTCCACGCCCTTGGCTGCTGGCCACTCGTTGTTGCCGTTGGCAAAGTAGTTCTGGGCGGCGGGGCTGGCCAGGTACTCCAGGAACTTGACGGCGTTGTCCTTGTTCTTGGCATGGCGTGCCACGGCGCCGCCCGCGATGTTCAGGTGCGTGCCCCAGCTGGACTGGTTGGGGAAGACCACGCCGATCTTGCCGACCACGGCCTGGTCCTCGGGCTTGCCCGAACGCATCATGCGCGCCAGGTAGTAGCTGTTGGTCACGCCGATGGTGCATTCGCCCGAGGCCACGGCCTTGATCTGGTCGGTGTCGCCACCCTTGGGCGGGCGGGCCAGGTTGGCCTTCATGCCCTGGATCCAGCCCTCTGCCTTTTGCTCGCCCATGTGTTCGACCACGGTGCCGAACAGGCTCAGGTTGTAGGGATGCGAGCCCGAGCGGATGCACAGCTGGCCCTTGAACTTGGGGTCGGCCAGCGATTCGTAGTTCTGCACGTCGGCAGGCTGGACCTTGGCCTTGTTGTAGACGATGACGCGGGCACGTGTGGACAGGCCGAACCAGCTGATGCCATCGGCCGTGGGCTGGGCGCGCAGGTTGGAGGGAATGGCGTCTTCCAGCAGCTTGGAGTGGATGGGCTGGAACAGGCCATCCACCTCGCCGCGGTACAGGCGCGCGGCATCGACCAGCAGGATCACGTCGGCCGGCGAGGCCTGGCCCTCGGACTTCAGGCGCGCAATGATGCCGGCGTCGTCGCCGTCCACGCGGTTGATCTTGATGCCGGTGGCCTTGGTGAAGCCGTTGTACAGCTCCTCGTCCGTGGAGTAGTGGCGCGCGGAGTAGAGGTTGACGACCTGGGAGTCGGCAATGGCTGTGCCGGCAGCCACCAGGGCGCAAGCGGCAAACAGGGCTTTCAGGGATTTCGACATGAAGACAGGCCTCTCTTTGTTGGCAAAGCGCGATGATAGGCCAGACGCGAATTGTTCTTAATAAAGGGGGTGGTTCTGGAGGGCTATGGCAGCCCGGGGTATCGAGGACGGGAATAAAAAAAACCCAGTCCAAGGACTGGGTTTTGAAAGGATCCAGAAACGGGGGTTTCGAGAGGATCCAAGGAGACAACTGGTCAGGTCTTGCGACCCGGGATGCATGCAATTATGAGGGTAATCACTGATTCTTGCACGCAGTCCTGTTGTAAGACGGCGTGATCAACGCTTGCGGGTCTGGGCCGACTGGACGGCTTCGCTGGCGGTGTTGGTCACGGCCGTGAAGTTGGCTTCCGCCAGGTCCGAAGCCTGCTTGACGGCCTTTTGCACCGACTCGAAGGCATTGTTGGCAGCCGACACGGCGCTCTTCATCACGGCCACGGCGGTTTCGGAACCTGCGGGTGCGTTCTTGGCGGTGGTGTCCACCAGGGCGCTGAAGTTCTTCTGCAGATCGGACGCCTGGCTTTCGAAGGCCTTGGCCAGCTCGGCACCGGTGCCGCTGGCGATGTCGTACAGGTGGCGGCTGTAGGCAGCGGTCTTTTCAGCCAGGGGCTGGAACAGGTTGGCCTGCAGCGACAGCAGCTCCTGCGCATCCTTCACGCTCAGGACGGCCTGGGTGTGCTGGGCGGCTTCGTTCAGTGCGGCGCGCGAGGCGGTCACATTCAGTTCCACCAGCTTTTCAACGCCTTCGAAGGCCTTGCTCGTCAGGCCGAACAGGGTTTCCAGGTTGGCCTTTTGTGCGCTCAGGATTTGGTCAGGGGTCAAGCTCATGTCAGTCTCCAGAAAAACGGACCACAGGGGTCTCGGGTTACGGGGAATTGCCTGCGCTGACCTGACTGAGTGTCATGTTGCAGTGCAGCATGGGTCTTATTGTAGGGATTGCAAAAAAGGAATCAAGTACCTGATGCTGCGGTGCAGCAAAAAAATCGGCAAAGCTGTGGGTTTTTTGTAAGTCTTTGATTTTGAATTGGTTTTATGTCGGTTTGACGACATTTTTCGGTTTGCATGCTTACTCGCTTGGCGAGTGATTGGCAGCAGTGCGCGTCGTGATGGCGACAGTGGCTGGGGACAGGGCGCATTCGGCCGGCGGCACAATGGCCGCCATGAATGAATCGCCCCCGAGCCGCCCCGCGCCGCAGCCCCGTTCGGCCTATGCGGCATTCCGACGCATCAGCACGCGCTGGTCGGACAACGATGTCTACGGGCACGTCAACAACGTCGTGTATTACAGCTGGTTCGATACGGCGGTGAATGCCCATCTGATCGAGCAGGGCGCGCTGGATATCCACGCGGGCGAGACGATAGGCCTGGTCATAGAGACGCAATGCAATTACTTTGCGCCGCTGGCCTTCCCGCAGGAGGTGGAGGCCGGTATCCGGGTGGCCCGCATCGGTGGCTCCAGCGTGCGCTACGAGGTGGGGCTGTTCGCGCAGGGCGAGCCATTGACGGCGGCGGCCGGGCATTTCGTGCATGTCTATGTGGACCGGCATACGCGCCGGCCTGCCCAGATTCCGCAGGCGCTGCGACAGGTGCTGGAGCCGCTGCTGCGCGGCTGATGGCGTCCGGGGCGCATGCAAGGCGTGCGCTCGCAGCGCGGCAGCGTGTGTATGGCCTACACTCGAAAGCTGTCTGCCATCTGACCGCTGGGGCGCTTACCGCCCGGCTCTGTCCATGATCATCACCAGCCTGCTCGATACCGACCTGTACAAATTCACGATGATGCAGGTGGTGCTGCACCAGTTTCCCGGAGCACAGGTCGAGTACCGCTTCAAGTGCCGCAACCCCGGCGTGCAGCTCGCACCCTATGTGAACGAGATCCGCTCCGAGATCCGCTCGCTGTGCAGCCTGCGTTTCCAGGACGCGGAGCTGGCCTATCTGAGCTCGCTGCGCTTCATCAAGAGCGACTTCGTCGATTTCCTGGGCCTGTTCCACCTCAACGAGAAATGCATCACGGTGCAGGCGCTGCCCAATGGCGAGATCGACATCACCATCCGCGGGCCCTGGCTGCACACCATCCTATTCGAGATTCCCGTGCTGGCCATCGTCAACGAGGTGTACTTCCGCAACACCCAGCCGGTGCCCGATTTTCCGGAAGGCCGGCGCCGTCTCGACGCCAAGATTGCGCTGCTGCAGCAGCCCGGCCTGGAGCAGCTCAAGATTGCCGACTACGGCACGCGCCGTCGCTTTTCGCGGGCCTGGCATGAAGAGGTGCTACGCGTGCTGTGCGCACGCCTGGGCCGGCCCGGCGCATCCGCGGAGTCCGAAGGCCAGTTCGCCGGCACCAGCAATGTGCTGTACGCCATGAAGCTGGGCGTGCGGCCCCTGGGCACGCTGGCGCATGAATACCTGCAGGCCTGCCAGTCCCTGGGCCCGCGCCTGCGCGACAGCCAGATCTTCGGCTTCGAATCCTGGGCGCGCGAATACCGGGGCGACCTGGGCATTGCGCTGTCGGACGTCTACGGCATGTCGGCCTTCCTGCGCGATTTCGACCTGTACTTCTGCAAGCTCTTCGACGGTGCGCGCCACGACAGCGGTGACCCCTTTGAATGGGGCGAGCGGCTGCTGGCCCACTACCGTGCCAACCGCATCGATCCGCTGACCAAGACGCTGATCTTCAGCGACGGCCTGACGGTGCCGCGCACCATCGAGCTGTTCCAGCGCTTCCATGGCCGCTGCCAGCTGGCCTTCGGCATAGGCACCAACCTGACCAACGATCTGGGCGACGCGCCCGACCATGTGCCGCTGCAGATCGTCATCAAGATGACCCGCTGCAACGGCCAGCCCGTGGCCAAGCTCTCGGACACGCCGGGCAAGAGCATGTGCGATGACGAGAAGTACCTGGCCTACCTGCGCCAGGTGTTCGAGATTGCGCCGCCTGCGGCGCAGGCTTGATTGCGGCACCATCTGCCGCCAGGAGGGGACAGTGAATAGAGAACAAAGAGGAGACGGGACCATGAAGGCATTGCGCGGATTGCTGGCGCTGCTGGCCACCTGCGCGCCATCCTGGGCCCTGGCCGCCGATATCGACGGCGGCCAGCTTTCGGTACTTTGGGGCGTGCCGTTTGCGGGCATGCTGTTGTCCATCGCCCTGGTGCCGCTGGCGGCGCCCCATTTCTGGCACCGGCATTTCGGCAAGGTGACGGCCGCCTGGGCGCTGGTCTTTCTGCTGCCCTTCGCGGCGGTGTTCGGCGTGGGCGCGGCCATGGCCAACCTGGTGCATGCCCTGCTGGCTGAATACCTGCCGTTCGTGATCCTGCTGACGGCGCTGTACACGGTGTCGGGCGGCATCTATGTGCGCGGCAATCTCAAGGGATCGCCGGGGCTGAACACGGCCATCCTGGCGATCGGCGCCGTGCTGGCCAGCTTCATGGGGACCACGGGCGCCTCGATGCTGCTGATCCGGCCGCTGCTGCGCGCCAACGACAACCGCAGGCACCAGGTGCATGTGGTGGTGTTCTTCATCTTCATCGTCTCCAATGCCGGCGGCTCGCTGACGCCACTGGGCGATCCACCGCTGTTCCTGGGCTTTCTCAAGGGGGTAGATTTCTTCTGGACGGTACGCCACATCTTCACCGAGACGCTGTTCCTGGTGGGCGCGCTGCTGGCGCTGTTCTACGCGATCGATGCCTGGCTGCTGCGCAAGGCCGGCGAAGCGGATCTGCCCGATCCCACGCCCAGCGTCGATGCCTTGGGCCGCGCCAGCCGCCTGGGTTTTGATGGCGGCGTGAACTTCGTGCTGCTGCTGGCCGTGGTGGCACTGGTGCTGATGAGCGGCCTGTGGCGTACCGATGCCGGCCTGGTGCTGGCCGGCACGCATGTGGGCCTGCCGGGTCTGGTGCGCGATGCGGGCCTCGTCGCCGTGACTGTGCTGTCCCTCAGGCTCACGCCGCGCAGCGTGCACCAGGCCAATGAATTCGGCTGGGGGCCGATGCAGGAAGTGGCCAAGTTGTTCGCGGGCATCTTCCTGACCATCATTCCAGTGATCGCCATGCTCAAGGCGGGAACGGCCGGACCCTTCGGCGCCATTGTGGGGGCCGTGACGCGCGCCGACGGCACGCCCGATCCGCTGATGTATTTCTGGGCCACGGGCCTGCTGTCCTCGTTCCTGGACAACGCGCCGACCTACCTGGTGTTCTTCAATACGGCGGGCGGAGACGCCGCTCAGATGATGACGGCCATGGCCTCGACGCTGGCCGCCATCTCGGCGGGCGCGGTGTTCATGGGCGCCAACACCTATATCGGCAATGCGCCCAACCTGATGGTCAAGGCCATTGCCGAGGAGCGCGGCGTGAAGATGCCCAGCTTCTTCGGCTACATGGCCTGGTCGCTGTGCATTCTGGTGCCGCTGTTCGTATTGATGAGCTTCATCTGGTTCCGCTGAAGAACCGCCTAACGCCAAGACAAGGAAAGAGAGAGACATGGCAAGCAAACCCCGCATCCTGATCGCCCGTGCCATCCCGCCCGAAGTGGTGCGCAAGCTGGAGCAGCACTTCGAGGTCGAGTCCAACCAGGATGACGTGGTCTGGAGCCCGCAGGAACTGGCCAGGCATCTGCAGGACAAGGATGGAGTGCTGACCACGGGCTCGCAGACCATCGATGCGGCGCTGCTGGCCGCCTGCCCGCGCCTGAAGGTGGTGGCCAACATGGCCGTGGGCTACAACAACTTCGACGTGCCTGCGATGACGGCTGCAGGTGTGCAGGGCACGAATGCCCCCGACGTGCTGACCGAGACCACGGCCGATTTCGGCTTTGCCCTGCTGATGGCCACGGCCCGCCGCGTGACCGAAAGCGAGCACTACCTGCGCGCAGGAAAGTGGAACTCCTGGCGCTACGACCTGTTTGCCGGCTCGGAAGTGCACGGCAGCACGCTGGGCATCATCGGCATGGGCCGCATCGGCCAGGGCATCGCCAAACGCGGGGCGCATGGCTTCGGCATGAAGGTGGTCTATCACAACCGCTCGCGCCTGTCGCCCGAGCTGGAAGCCGAATGCAAGGCCGGCTACGTGGGCAAGGATGAACTGCTGGCCATGGCCGACCATGTGGTGCTGGTGCTGCCCTACACCAAGGAAAACCACCACACCATAGGCGCGGCCGAGATCGCCCGGATGAAGCCCACGGCCACGCTGATCAACATCGCGCGCGGCGGCATCGTCGATGACGCGGCGCTGGCCAGGGCACTGCGCGACAGGACCATTGCTGCAGCAGGCCTGGACGTGTTCGAGGGCGAGCCCTCGGTCCATCCCGACCTGCTGACCGTGCCCAACGTGGTGCTGACCCCGCACATCGCCAGCGCCACCATGGGCACGCGCAGCGCCATGGCCGAGCTGGCGGCCGACAACCTGATCGACTTCCTGTCAGGCAAGGGCCCGCGCACGCCCGTGAACCAGCCCGAAGCGGCGGCCGCCGGCGCGCGCGCCAAGGCCTGAACACGGTGTTGTGACAATCGCGGGAAGGCTGGCCGTGGCCGCTTCCCGCTGCATGGAGCGCAAGCAAAATCTTGACCCAGATATCCGGAGTGTGGTGGGCGGCCTGGGCCGTGCTGCTGTTGGGGCAGGCGGCCGTGATCTGGCTGCTGTGGAGGCGCTCGGCGCAGCGCGAGGACGGGGTGGCGCCCCAGCAGGTGCTGCAGGCGCTGCAGATGCTGGACGTGCGGCTGCAGCAGCTCGAGCGCGGTGCCCAGGCCACGCAGATGGCCGTGGCCAAGAGCGATGGCGGGCTGGACCGCGTCTCGCAGCAGCTGCAGGCCCATCTGGCCCAGGCCCAGCTCGATGCCCAGGCGGCGCGGCGCGAGCAGGGCGAGGCGCTGGCAGCCTTTCGCATGGAACTGGGCCGGCTCACCGTGCGGCTGGCCGCCGACAGCGCCCAGGCCCGCGAGGCCCAGGGCGAAAGCACGCAGCGCTTCAACGCCCATGTGCAGGAGCGCTTCGAGGCGCTGGCGCAGACCACGCGCAGCACGCTGGACTCCCTCAAGAACGACATCCAGCAGCAGCTGGGCGGGCTGGCGCAATCCAGCCAGGTCCATGCCGAGCAGCTGCGCGGCACGCTCAACGAGCGGCTGGCCACCATCCAGTCGGACAACGCGGCGCGCCTGGAAGAGATGCGGCGCACGGTGGACGAGAAGCTGCATGCCACGCTGGAGCAGCGCCTGGGCGAATCGTTCAAGCTGGTCAGCGACCGGCTGGAGCAGGTGCACAAGGGCCTGGGCGAGATGCAGACGCTGGCCGGCAGCGTGGGCGATCTCAAGCGCGTGATGACCAATGTGAAGACGCGCGGCACCTGGGGCGAACTGCAGCTGGGCGCCATCATCGAGAACGTGCTCACGCCCGAGCAGTACGCGCGCAACGTCAAGACCGTGCCCGGCAGCGACGACATGGTGGAGTTCGCCATCCGCCTGCCCGGACGCAGCGACGAGACGCCGGTCTGGCTGCCCATCGACGCCAAGTACCCGGTGGAGCAGTACCAGCGCCTGCTCGACGCCCAGGATGCGGCGGACAAGGCAGCCATTGCCGCGGCAGGCAATGCCTTCGAGGCATCGATCAAGTTCGAGGCGCGCAAGATCCACGGCAAGTACGTGAGCCCGCCGCACACCACGGACTTTGCCGTGCTCTACCTGCCCACCGAAGGCCTGTTTGCCGAGGTCATGCGCCGCCCCGGCCTGGTCGAGGCCGTGCAGAACGGCTGCCGCGTGATGGTCACCGGCCCGGCCAACCTGGCCGCCATGCTCAGCAGCCTGCAGATGGGCTTCAAGACGCTGGCCATCGAAAAGCGCTCGTCCGAGGTCTGGGCGGTGCTCGGCCAGGTCAAGACCGAGTTCGCCAAGTTCGGCGAAGTGGTGGATGCCACGCGCAAGTCCATAGACGCGGCGGCCAAGCGCTTCGAGCAGGTGGGCGTGCGCACGCGCGCCATCCAGCGCCAGCTACGCGACGTGCAGGAGCTGCCCGCGCCGACCTCTAGTGCAGCGCGGCCCGGCCTGCCGGATGACAAGGACGCTGCGGCCGGAATGGAGCCGGGATCGGAGCAGGATTGAGATGAACCTGGCCCTGTTCAAGGTCATCATGGCGCAGGTCAGCGTGCATGCCACCATGGCCGGCATGCGGCTGGCAGCGCCCTTGCTGGCCCTGCAGCAGGGCTATAGCGCAGCGGCCGTGGGCATCTTGCTGGCGCTGTTCGCGCTGACCCAGGTGTTCCTGGCGCTGCCGGCCGGGCGCTTCGCGGACAAGCATGGTTTTCGCAAGCCGTTTTTCCTGTCCATGCTGGCGGCCAGCGGGGGCTGCGCGCTGGCGCTGGCATTGCCGCTGTATCCGGTGCTATGCCTTGCGGCGTTGTTGACGGGCGGAGCCAGCGGCGCCGTGGTGATCGCCGTGCAGCGCCATGCGGGCCGTGTCACCCACGATGCCGTGGCGCTCAAGAAGGTGTTCAGCTGGTTGGCCATAGGCCCGGCCATCTCCAACTTCATCGGGCCCTTCAGCACCGGGCTGCTGATCGATCACGCGAATTTTGGCGGCGAGGGTAGCACCATGGGCTACCGCGTCGCCTTCGGCCTGCTGGCCCTGGTGCCCGTGCTGGCCTGGAGCTGGGTGCGCCACACGCAGGAGCTGCCGCCCGTGCGCGCGCCCATCGGCGGTCCCAAGCAGCATGCCTGGGACCTGTTGCGAGACCGCAATTTCCGCAACCTGCTGCTGGTCAACTGGCTGCAGTCCGCATGCTGGGACGTGCACACCTTTGTGCTGCCGCTGCTGGGCCATGAGAAGGGCCTGAGCGCCTCGGTCATCGGCACGCTGCTGGGCATTTTTGCCGTGGCGGCCGCCGCCATCCGCCTGGCCATGCCGCTGGTGGCCGAGCGCTTGCGCGAAGGCGCCGTGATCTCCGGTGCCATGGCCATCACCGCCTTCGTCTTTGCGCTGTACCCCTTCATGGACTCGGCGCTGACCATGGGCATGTGTTCGGTGATGCTGGGTTTTTCACTGGGATCTGTGCAGCCCATGGTCATGAGCATGCTGCACCAGATCACGCCCGAGCACCGCCATGGCGAGGCACTGGGCCTGCGGCTCATGGCCATCAATGCCTCCAGCGTGGCCATGCCCGTGCTGTTCGGCTCGGCGGGGGCATTGATCGGCGTGTCTGCGCTGTTCTGGGTGGTGGGTGCGGCCGTGGCCTCGGGCATCCGCACGGCCTGGTTCATGGGGCTGACGCCGCGCAAGCCGGAATGAAAAAAAGCGACCTGCGCCTTGGTGCGCAGATCGCCTTGCGACGCGGTGGCGGCCTGCCGGCCGCTGCGGCTTACCAGCCGCCAGCGTGGAACTGCTTGATCAGCGCCCAGGCCTCGACCGGATCATCGGTATAGCGGAACAGCTGCAGGTCCTTGGGCGAGATTGTGCCTTCCTCGATCATCAGGTCGATGTTGAGCAGGCGCTTCCAGAACTCGGTGCCAAAAAGGATCACGGGCACCGAATGCGTCTTGCCGGTCTGCATGAGGGTCAGCACCTCGAACAGCTCGTCCAGCGTGCCGAAGCCGCCGGGGAAGGCCACCAGGGCCTTGGCGCGCATCATGAAATGCATCTTGCGCAGGGCGAAGTAGTGGAACTTGAAGCTCAGGTCCGGCGAGATGAAGCGGTTGCCGTTTTGCTCGTGCGGCAGCTCGATGTTCAGGCCGATGCTGGGCGCGCCCACGTCATGGGCGCCCCGGTTGGCCGCCTCCATGATGCCGGGGCCGCCGCCGGTGCAGATGTAGAGGCGCTCCTCGGGCGGCTGGTTCAGGCTGTCGGCGGCCACGATGCGCGTGAAGGCGCGGGCCTGTTCATAGCGGTGCGCATTGCGCACGGCGCGCTCGGCCAAGGCAACGCGCTGGGGATCGCCGCTGGCCTGTGCGTCGGCCAATTGCTGCTCGGCCTGCTCCAGGTCCACGAAGCGGGCGCTGCCATAGACCACGACGGTGTGCTCGATGCCGCGCTCGATCTGGGCCAGGTCCGGCTTGAGCAGCTCCAGCTGCATGCGGATGCCGCGGGTTTCGCGGCGGAACATGAATTCCGGGTCCGCGAAGGCCAGGCGATTGGAGTTCTGCTGCAATGCCATGCCGTTGTGTGCCTGGTTGTGAAGGGCCGACCAGCCGTTGGCCAGATCGGTATCGGTCAGGGGGGAAGAGATTTGCATGAACCCTCGTACACAGGAAAAACCAGGGCGGCCACGCCTGTGGCCGTTCCATCAAATACGTTGCCAGCGCAGATGATGACTGCACTATACGCTCACAAACTCATAGCCGCGGGGCTCGTGCACCGGGTGCTTTGGCGCATTGACGCAGCCGTGGGCGAATTCGTATGCTGGACAGTTGGCAGTAGGGCTTTTGCCTGCCGCTGCCTGCCGCATCGGCGGGTATTTTCAGGCCCGATTGCGCTTCAGACGTCCGGGTGTTCGGCCGGCTCGTTGCGCACGACGCTGCTCAGCGGCGGCGGCACGTCCTGGCCCGCACGGCGTGCGCGGAACAGGGCTGCACGCATCAGGAAGATGGTCGTGATGGGAACGGTCACCGAGATGAACACCGCAATCAGCAGCGCATGCACGGCCAGGCTCTGTCCGCTGACGGAAAAGTAGATCCAGGTGGCATGCATGATCAGCCAGCAGCCCATGGTGGCGATGATGGAAGGCGCATGCACGCGCTCGAAATAGCTGTCCAGGCGCCACAGGCCCATGGAGCCCAGAAAGGCGATGATGGCGCCGCCCAGCGCCAGCACAGCCACCAGGATCTGGCACCACAGCGGCAGCGTGGTGGTTTCCGGCATCATTCGATCACCTCGCCGCGCAGCAGGAACTTGGCCATGGCCGTGGAGCCCACGCAGCCGAACAGCGCAACCAGCAGGGCGGCCTCGAAATAGCTGGTGCTGTCATAGATGATGCCCATCAGCAGCATGGCCAGCATGCCGTTGAGGTACATGCAGTCCAGCGCCAGCACGCGATCCTGGGCGTGCGGGCCCTTGAGCAGGCGCAGCACGGCGCAGCCCATGGCGGCGACCAGCAGGCCCAGCGCGAACATCAAAGTCCAGTGGAACCAGGGCATCATTCGAAAATCTCCATCAGGGGGCGCTCGTAGGAGCGCTTGACGTGCTGGACGATCTCTTCGGGGTCATCGACCTCCAGCACATGCAGCATGAGCTGGGAGCGGTCGCGCGAGATCTCGGCCCAGGCCGTGCCGGGCGTGATGCACACGATCATGGCGAGCACGGCCAGGCCGTTGGGGTCGCGCAGTTCCAGCGGGATGCGCACGAAGTTGGCCGGGTGCTTGCGCATGCCCGGAAACAGCATGAACCGCACGACGTTGAAGTTGGACACCGAGGTGTCCCAGACCACGCGCAGCCCCAGGCGCACGATGGTCAGCGGATGGCGCACGCGCACGGGCAAGGGGCGCAGGCCGCGCAGCAGCAGCGGCAGCAACAGTCCCAGCAAGGCGCCCAGCAGGATCTGGCCGCTGCTGAACGAGCGGTTGAGCAGCAGCCACAGCAGGAACAGCGCCACCGACAGCAGCGGCGCGGGCAGCAGGGTTTTCATCATCGGGAATCCTCCTTGCCGGCCGTTGGGCCTGCATCGCCTATGCCTGCGGGCATGGGCGCGCCGCTGGCCTGGGCAGCGGCGCGCGCGGCGCCTTCGGGGCCGGCTTCCAGCCGCGCCTTCTTTTCTGCCGGGCTCGGCTCCGGCTGCGTGCCCATGACGGAGCGCACATAGACATCGGGCGCCAGCAGCGCATCGGCCGCACGCTGCGTGTAGCCCATCAGCTGGCCACCCTGCACGGTGAGCGCCACGCAGCAGGCCAGCAGCACGGCGATGGGCAGGCCTTCGGCCACACGCAACGAGGGCGAGTTCTGCTCCTCGGTCGCCCAGAAATGGCGTATGCCGGCGCGCACCAGCGACAGCAGGGCGAGCAGTCCCGTGGCGATCATCAGCGCCACCAGCACCCAGCCGGCCCAGCCGGCCTGGAAGCCGCTGGAGTTGCCCAGGCCCAGCGGGTTGAGCAGGGCAGACAGCATGGCGAACTTGCCCACAAAGCCCGAAAGCGGGGGCAGGCCGGTGACCACCAGGGTGGCCAGCATGAAGCTCAGGCCGATGAAGGCGGCCGCTGCGGGAATGGCGCGGCCGATCAGCACCTCTTCGGATTCGTCGAGGTTGAAGCCCTCCGTGGGCAGCAGTTCGGCGTTGAGGAAGGGAGCCTCGTCATCCTCATAGGGCTCGCCCGCATCGTCATCCACGCGCCAGCGGTCCACCACGTCGGCGATCAGAAACAGGGCGCTCACGGCCAGGGTGGAGCTGGGCAGGTAGTACAGCAGCCCGGCCGTCAAGGCATTCTGGCCAAAGCCCGTGGCGGCCAGCAAGGTGCCCGAAGAGAGAACGGCCGCAAAGCCCGCGATATGCGTCAGGCGCTGCGAGCCCAGCATGCCCAGGCCGCCGAAGGCCATGGTCAGCATGCCGCCGACGATCAGCCAGGTGCTGCCGAACAGGGCGGAGGCGCCGGCCTCGGAGCTGAACAGCAGCGTCCACAGCCGCAGCACCACGTAGACGCCCACCTTGGTCATGAGCGCGAACACGGCGCCCACGGGAGCGGTGGCTGCGCTGTAGGCCGGCACCAGCCAGAAGTTCAGCGGCCACATGGCTGCCTTGGTCAGGAAGGCAATGCCCAGGATGGCAGCGGCCGAATGCAGCAGCCCGCGGTCGTCGCTGCTGACCTGGGGGATGGCACGTGCCAGGTCGGCCATGTTCAGCGTGCCGGTCAGGCCGTAGAGCATGGACACGCCGATCAGGAACAGCGACGAGGCTGCAAGATTGATGGCGATGTAGTGCAGGCCCGCCTGGATGCGCGTCCGCCCGGAACCATGCAGGACCAGTCCATAGGAGGCCGCGAGCATGATCTCGAAGAACACGAACAGGTTGAACAGGTCCGCCGTGAGGAAGGCGCCGCTCAGGCCCATCAGCTGAAACTGGAACAGCGAGTGAAAGTGCATCCCCGCGCGGTGCCAGCGGGCGCTGGAGAAGACCAGCGAGGCCAGGGCCACCGTATAGGTCAGCACCAGCATCATGCCGGTCAGGCGGTCCAGTGCCAGCGAGATGCCGAAGGGCATGGGCCAGTTGCCCGGCATGTAGACGCCCAGGTTGACGGGCGCGCCGGCCTGGTCGGTCCACAGCATCAGCATCACGGCCACGCCCAGCCCCATCAGGGTGGATACCAGTCCAAGAGCGAATTTGAGGCGCTGGCGCTCTTCGCGCAGCAACAGCATCAGCGCTGCCGAAAGCATGGGCAGCACGATGGGCGCCAGCATCAGGTGCGGCATGAGACGGGCGGTCAGCTCGTTCATGGCATCTCCTGCTCGGTGCGGGAATGGGCTCCGTCCACATGGTCGGTGCCCGTGGTGCCGCGCGAGGCCAGCAGCACCACCAGGAACAGTGCCGTCATGGCAAAGCCGATCACGATGGCCGTGAGCACCAGCGCCTGCGGCATGGGATCCGCATAGTGCGCAAGATCCTGCGGCACGCCGGCGCGCAGCACGGGCTCCTTGTCGATGGCCAGGCCCTGGCGGCCCATGCTGAAGATGAACAGGTTGACTGCGTAAGACAGCAGGGCCAGGCCCATGATGACCTGGTAGGTGCGTGGGCGCAGCAGCAGCCACACGCCCGAGCCCGTCAGTACGCCGATGGCAATGGCAAGCACGACTTCCATCAGAAACCTCCTCGTGCAAGCGCTGCAGCGGTGGCCTGCTGCACGGCGGCTTCGGCCTCTTCGGCCTGTTGCTGCTGCTCCTCCAGCAGGCGGGCGTGGTAGCGGTGGCTGCGCACCGATTGGTGGGCGATGGCCGTCAGAATGAGCATGGTCGCGCCGACCACCAGCGAGAACACACCGATGTCGAAGAACAGGGCGCTGGCGAGATGCACGTCGCCGACGACTGGCAGGGTCATATGGAAGGTGTGGCTGGTGAGAAAGGGATAGCCGGCCACGATGGAGCCCATGCCGGTACCCAGTGCGAACAGCAGGCCGACACCGATCCATCGGCGCGGGAAGATCGGCAGGTGGGCCTCGACCCACTGCGTGCCGGAGATGATGTACTGCATCAGCAAGGCGACCGAGAACACCAGGCCGGCCACGAAGCCGCCGCCGGGCTCGTTGTGACCACGCATGAAGATGTAGACGGAAACCAGGGCGGCAAACGGCAGCAGCAGCCGCACCAGCACGGCGGGCACCATCAGGTAGCCCACGGCCGTATCGCCTGCGTTGCGCGGATTGAACAGATCGGTCTGCAGGTCGCCAGGCATGTAGCGTTGCTGCTCGGGCAGGTCCAGCGTCTCGCGGGCCGGGCGAAAGCGCCTGAGCAGCGCATAGACGACCAGGGCCACGATGCCCAGCACCACGATCTCGCCGAAGGTGTCGAACCCCCGGAAGTCCACCAGCATGACGTTGACCACATTGGTGCCGCCGCCATCGCTGAGCGCATGTTCCAGGAAGAAGGTGGAGGCCCCGTCATAGAAGGGGCGGCTCATCATGGCGAAGGCCAGCCAGGCCATGCCGCCACCTGCAACCAGCGACAGCAGCAGGTCACGCATGCGGCGCGAGCGGGCGCGCAGCTCGGCGGACAGCACGGGAATGTGCAGGCTTTTGTCGCGCTTGGGCATCCAGCGCAGGCCCAGCAGCATCAGTACCGTGGTGGCGACCTCGACGACCAGCTGCGTCAGCGCCAGGTCAGGCGCCGAGAACCACAGGAAGGTCAGGCAGGTGCACAGGCCGGCGCCGCCCAGCATGATCAGCGCCGTCAGCCGGTGGTACTTGGCCTTCCAGGCCGTACCCAGGGCGCAGAGAATGCCCACGGCCCACAGCATCACGAAGGCGGGCGACAGCGGCAGCATGCTCCGGTCGCCCAGCTTGATGCCTTGCAGCCACAGGGGCAGAACGCCAGCCAGCACGGCAGTGCAGACCAGCCACAGCATCTGCCACTGCAGGCGCATGGTGGACAGGCGCCGGCGCGACCAGCGGCCCAGCAGGGACAGGCGGGCCAGCAGGTTCTCGAAAACACGCTGGCCGCTGAGCGTGCCCACCAGCGGCGCGGTATCCATATGGCCGGCCTGGCGCTGCCAGCGCAGCAGCATGTACAGCAGGATGCCGCCAATCAACGCCACAAGGCTCATGATCAAGGGCATGTTCCAGCCGTGCCATATGGCCAGGCTGTACTCGGGCAGGTCGCCGCCGACCACGGGCGTGGCGGCCGCTGCGAGAAAGCTGCCCACCGCCCACGCCGGCAGCATGCCCACCACCAGGCAGGCCAGCACCAGCAGCTCGACGGGCACGCGCATCCAGTGCGGAGGCTCGTGCGGGTCATGCGGCAGGTCGGTGGCCTTGGGGCCGAAGAAGACGTCGATGGTGAAGCGCAGCGAATAGGCCACGCTGAACATGCCCGCCACCGTGGCGGCCACCGGCAAGGCCGTGCGCACCCAGGGAGCGGCATCCAGGTAGACGGTCTCGGCGAAGAACATCTCCTTGGACAGGAAGCCGTTGAGCAGCGGTACGCCCGCCATGGCCGCGCTGGCCACGCAGGCCAGCGTGGCCGTGATGGGCATCATGTGCCGCAGGCCCGAAAGCCGGCGGATGTCACGCGTGCCGCTTTCATGGTCGACGATGCCCGCGGCCATGAACAGCGAGGCCTTGAAGGTCGCGTGGTTCATGATGTGGAACACCGCAGCCACGGCGGCCAGCTTGCTGTTCAGGCCCAGCAGCAGCGTGATCAGGCCCAGGTGGGAAATCGTCGAATAGGCCAGCAATCCCTTGAGATCGTGCTGGAACATGGCCAGATAGCCGCCGATGAGCAGGGTTGCCGCGCCGGCTCCGCCCACCAGCCAGAACCAGGCATCGGTGTCACCCAGCACGGGCCACATGCGCGCCAGCAGGAACACGCCGGCCTTGACCATGGTGGCGGAGTGCAGATAGGCCGACACCGGCGTGGGCGCGGCCATGGCGTGCGGCAGCCAGAAGTGGAAGGGGAACTGCGCACTCTTGGTCAGCGCGCCCAGCAGGATCAGCACCAGGGCGATCAGGTACAGCTGGTGGTCACGCACCTGCTGGCCGGCGATGAGCACGTTGTCCAGGTCATAGCTGCCCACGATGTGGCCCAGCACCAGCATGCCGGCCAGCATGGCCAGGCCGCCTGTGCCCGTCACCGTCAGCGCCATGCGCGCGCCGCGGCGTGCATCCTTGCGATGGTGCCAGTATCCGATCAGAAGAAAGGAGAAGAGGCTGGTCAGCTCCCAGAAGAAGGCAATCTGGATGATGTTGCCCGACAGCACCACGCCAGCCATCGCGCCCATGAAGGCCAGAAAGAACGAGAAAAAGCGCGGCACTGGATCGGCCGGCGACATGTAGTAGCGCGCATACAGCACGACCAGCGAGCCTATGCCCAGCACCAGCATGCAGAACATCCAGGCAAAGCCGTCCATGCGGATCACCAGGTTCAGCCCCAGTGCCGGCAGCCACTCGATCTCCTGGCGCAGCACTTCCCCATCGGCGATCTGTGGAAACAGCAATGCGGTCTGTATGGCACAGCCCAATGCAATCACGCCGGCCAGAGTCGACTCCGTATTGCGCGCATTGGCGGGCAGCATTGCGGCAATCAGGCTGCCGATGAAGGGTAGGAGTATGAGGGTGATCAGGGGCATGGGCGGTCCATTTTACGGGCAAGGTTTTTTGCTTCGCTATGAAAACCTGAGCATGTTTCAGGCTATGGCCGCGCATACCCCGAGGGTCGTACGCATGAAAAACCCGCCGAAGCGGGTTGGATAGAGACAGTTCGCGTCTTCAGGAGGCCGAGCCGGCCTTGGCTGGAGTGGCCGGCTTTGCCGCCGGCTCCTTGGTCGGCTTGGTGCCCTGGGCCGCCGTGTCCTTGCCCCCCTTGGCCGCAGTGTCCTTGGCATCAGGCTTGGCGCTGTGGCCTTTGTAGCTGCTGCCGTTGACAGTCAGGCCTTCGCCCGAAAACTTGGTGGCTGTCGGTTCGGCCACACCCTTGACCCGTGCGATGAAGTCGGGCCAGTCCTTGAAGGGGGCGGATTTGCGTTCCTCGAGAATGCGTGCCGACATGGCCGGGCCTATGCCCTTGATGGATGTCAGTTCGGCTTCATTCGCCTTGTTGGCTTCCACAGCGGCCAAAGCCATCACGGACCACAGCAGCGCAATGAAGCCAGCCATCAATTTTCTGAACATACAAACCTCCTGATCCCTCAATGTTGAGGGCCGCAACATTGCGACCCAGAAGCATCTTATGCAGGCCTCTGGCGTGCCGCCAGGCAGTCGCGGGCTCCAGGAGGCCGGCGCAGGCACGGCCGAACGCGCCCAAAGCCAATGGCCACGCGCCCTCCAGGGCGGTTTCTAGGAATACTCTGAAAATACACTGGCCATGCCGTGTTTGCCAATGGGGGTGACGCGGTGCCGGGGATAAGGCCGCCTTTCGCCACCCCAACCCATCACAGCTCCTCGACGCGCCGGGCCGGGTAGCTGTCCCAGCTCTGGCAGCCGGGGCAGTGCCAGAAATGCTGGCGAGCCTCGAAGCCGCAGGCCGCGCAGCGATAGCGGGTCAGCGGTTTGGCGGCGTGGTCCAGCGCGCGTTGCACGGCTGGGTGGTATTGCTCCTCGGACAGTTTCTCGCCAGCCAGCCACTGCGCAGCAGCCACCAGGGAAGGTTCCCGGTCCAGATGCTGGACCAGGCGGGCGCGTCCCGGTGCCTTGGTTTCACCATCGGTGCGCTGTTCTTCAATTTGAGCGTCCAGCGCAACCAACGCCTGCAGCAGGTCCAGCGAAGGTGCCTGGGCGTATTGCTGGCTGAGCAGCTGGTGGACATGCTGGCGTTGGCCTGTGGCGGCGGCGATGTCCACCAGCAACTGGGCTGCCAGCGGCAGCGCGGCGGGGGACTGCTCGGCCAGGCTTTCCAGCGTTTGCAAGGCCTGGGCCGATTGCCCCATGCGATGCTGCAACTGGGCATGCTCCAGGCGCGGTCGCGCAGCCTGGGGTGCTGTGGTGATGGCTTGCTGCAGCCGCTGCAGCGCCTCGGCCTGCTGGCCCTGCGTGAGCAAGGACTGGGCGTCTTCGCACAGGTAGTGCGCCAGCCGGCCACTGAAGTCCCCCTGGTTGGCATCCTGCATGCGGCGAGCAATGGCGGCGGCCTGTGTCCAGTCGCGCGAGCGCTCGTAGATGGCCAGCAGGGCCAGGCGGGCCTCGGCCTCGAAGGCCGTGCCTTCCAGGCGGCGCAGCGCGTCCTCGGCGCGATCGAGCAGGCCTGCCTTCAGAAAGTCCTGGGCCAGCGCGTGCTGGGCGCGGTCGCGGTCCACGCGGCTGAGGTCGCCGCGCGACAGCAGGTGCTCATGCACGCGCACGGCGCGGTTGTATTCGCCGCGGCGGCGAAAGAGATTGCCCAGGGCGAAGTGCAGCTCCGAGGTGTCGGGGTCGTTCTGCACGGCTTCGATGAAGGCGTCGATGGCCTTGTCCTGCTGCTCGTTGAGCAGGAAGTTCAATCCCTTGAAGTAGGCCTTGGGTGCCTGGCGGTTTTCGGCGCGGATCTGCCGCAGGTCCCAGCGCGAGGCCAGCCAGCCCAGCACGAAGGCCACGGGCAGGCCCAGCAGTATCCAGCTCAGATCAAATTCCATGCACGTCGCCCGGCAGGATGGGGGAGGGGGGCGCCTTGGGCGCCGTGGTTGGCGCCGCTCCTTCGGCTGCAGGCGCGGGGGCCTGGGTCGAGCGCGCGGCATTGCGGTGCTTGAGCCAGCGCGGCACCATGCCCAGCACGCCCACGATCAGGCCCAGGGCGAAGGCCGCCAGCACCACCAGTACCAGCGGCGCAGTCCAGGAGGTGCCGAAGAAGAAG
This sequence comes from Delftia sp. WSY_22, assembly GCF_043104185.1. Classification (NCBI taxonomy): domain Bacteria; kingdom Pseudomonadati; phylum Pseudomonadota; class Betaproteobacteria; order Burkholderiales; family Comamonadaceae; genus Delftia; species Delftia sp. WSY_22. The sequence goes on along the minus strand of NZ_JBICKN010000017.1, from coordinate 217,728 downwards.
TGCACCGTCGCGTCCTGCTGGTTGTTCAGTGCGAAGGCGAACAGCGTAAAAAAAATGGCCGCCTTGAGCAGCCACAGGAAGTACTTCATGTGTTCCCTTGTGTGACGGGAACGATTCTAGAGCCTGGCGGTGACGACGGCTGCAGTGCGCGCAGCCGGCAAGCCGGCTTTCAGGCGGCAGGGCCGGTGCCTGCGGAGCTGGCGGCAACCGTGTCGGGCGCCGCGCCAGGGCGCAGGTCCACGGCTTCGCGCAGGGCCTTGCCGGGCTTGAAGTGCGGCACGCGCTTGGACGGAATGTGGACGGCCTCGCCGCTGCGGGGATTGCGGCCCATGCGGGGCGGGCGGTGGTTGACCGAGAAACTTCCAAAGCCGCGGATTTCGATGCGATGGCCGCGCACCAGGGCATCGCTGACGGCGTCAAGAATCGTCTTGACGGCCTGCTCGGCGTCGCGCTGGCTCAGTTGGCCAAAGCGTGCTGCGAGTTCTTCGACGAGATCGGATCGGGTCATCAAGGATAGGAATCAGGGGTTGAAATGGCGACGGGCGCCCGGAGGCACCCGTCGCATCCGACCTTCAGCGGTCAGCAGACTGGCTGCTGATTACTTGTCGGAGTTGTCCAGCTTGGCGCGCAGCAGGGCGCCCAGGCTGGTCGTGCCGGCGTTTTCCTTGGCCGACTGGGCGGACAGGGAAGCCATGGCTTCTTGCTGGTCAACCTGGTCCTTGGCCTTGATCGACAGCTGGATGTTGCGGGTCTTGCGATCCACATTGACCACCACGGCGGTGATCTCGTCGCCTTCCTTCAGCACCGAGCGGGCATCTTCCACGCGGTCAACGGCGATTTCCGAAGCGCGCAGGTAGCCGACGATGTCTTCGCCCAGGTCGATTTCAGCACCACGTGCGTCCACCGTCTTGACCTTGCCCGACACGATCTGGCCCTTGTCGTTCACGGTCACGAAGGTCGTGAAGGGATCGCTGTCCAGCTGCTTGATGCCCAGGGAGATGCGCTCGCGCTCGACGTCCACGGCCAGCACGATGGCTTCGACTTCCTGGCCCTTCTTGTAGTTGCGCACGGCAGCTTCGCCGGGCTCGTTCCAGGACAGGTCGGACAGGTGCACCAGGCCGTCGATGCCGGCAGCCAGACCCACGAACACGCCGAAGTCGGTGATCGACTTGATCGGGCCCTTGACGCGGTCGCCGCGCTTGGTGTTCTGCGCGAACTCTTGCCAGGGGTTGGCCTTGCACTGCTTCATGCCCAGCGAGATGCGACGCTTGTCTTCGTCGATCTCCAGCACCATGACTTCGACTTCGTCACCCAGGGTCACGAGCTTGGTCGGAGCAATGTTCTTGTTGGTCCAGTCCATTTCGGAGACGTGCACCAGGCCTTCGATGCCGGGTTCCAGCTCGACGAACGCGCCGTAGTCGGCAATGTTCGTGACCTTGCCGAACAGGCGGGTGCTCGAGGGATAGCGGCGCGAAACGCCCATCCACGGGTCGTCGCCCATTTGCTTCAGACCCAGCGAGACACGGTTCTTCTCGGTGTCGAACTTGAGGATCTTGGCAGTGATTTCCTGGCCAGCCTGCACGACTTCCGAGGGATGACGCACGCGGCGCCATGCCATGTCGGTGATGTGCAGCAGGCCGTCGATGCCGCCCAGGTCCACGAACGCACCGTATTCGGTGATGTTCTTGACCACGCCTTGAACGATGGCGCCTTCCTTCAGCGTCTCCATCAGCTTGGCGCGCTCTTCGCCCATCGAGGCTTCGACAACGGCGCGGCGGCTCAGCACCACGTTGTTGCGCTTGCGGTCCAGCTTGATGACCTTGAACTCCATCGTCTTGTTTTCGTACGGAGTCAGGTCCTTGATCGGACGGGTGTCGATCAGCGAACCGGGCAGGAAGGCGCGGATGCCGTTGACCAGCACCGTCAGGCCGCCCTTGACCTTGCCGGAGGTCGTGCCGGTCACGAATTCGCCCGATTCCAGGGCCTTTTCCAGAGCCAGCCACGAGGCCAGGCGCTTGGCGGTGTCGCGCGACAGGATGGTGTCGCCGTAGCCGTTTTCGATCGAGCCGATGGCGACCGACACAAAGTCGCCCACCTGGACTTCGATTTCTCCCTGGTCGTTCTTGAATTCGTCGATCGGCACATAGGCTTCCGACTTCAGGCCAGCGTTCACGACGACGAAGTTGTGCTCGACGCGCACGACTTCAGCGGTGATGACCTCGCCAGGACGCATTTCCGTGCGTTGCAGCGATTCTTCAAACAGGGAGGCAAAAGATTCAGACATGTATTTCCTTGCCCGCAAACAGGTTTCCGTTGGCACCATTGCCAAGCGTTTCTAGGACTGTTTGCGGAGGTGTTGTGGGTTCAACCACGGGGTTGGAGTCTATGAACCTCGGGCCGTACACGGGGCGGTGCCGCCATGTCTGGGCCCTAAGGGCGGGTTGCCGACCGTGCGGCGCAACTGGCAATCAGTCGCGGCCGAACGGCTGGCGTTCCTGCCACCATGAAAGCACCTGCTCTGCCACCTCTTCGATGGAAAGCTCGGAGCTGTCAAGCAGCATGGAATCCTGGGCGGGCTTGAGGGGTGCAACGCTGCGGTTCATGTCCCGCGCATCGCGTGCTTCAAGGTCTGCCCGAAGGGCGCTTATGTTAGCGGCAATTCCTTTGGAAATCAACTGCTTATGCCGGCGCTCGGCGCGACAGGCGGCGGAGGCCGACAAATAGACCTTGAGGGGAGCATGGGGAAAGATCACCGTGCCCATGTCGCGGCCGTCGGCGACCAGCCCCGGCAGCTGCTGGAAGGACAGCTGCAGGTCCACCAGTGCATCGCGCACGGCCGGCAGGGCCGAGACGCGCGAGGCGTTCATGCCCGACTCCTCGCTGCGCAGGATCAGGGTGACATCCTCGTCGCCCAGCCAGATGCGCTGCTCGGCATCAAAGCGCACGGGCAGCGCGCGCGCCAGCGCGGCAATCTGCGGGGCGTGGGATTCGTCCAGCACCATGCCGGCCCGCGACGCGGCCAGTCCTGTGAGGCGGTACAGCGCGCCCGAGTCCAGCAGGTGGTATCCCAGGGCCTCGGCCACCTCGGCGGCGATGGTTCCTTTGCCGGAGGCGGTGGGGCCATCGATGCAGATCACGGGGATGCACGCACGGGCCGTCTCGCAGACCGAGAACAGGGCCTCGAAGTAGTCGGGGAAGGTTTTGGCGACGCACTTGGGGTCTTCGATGCGCACCGGCAGGGCGGCCGGGTTGAAGGCCGCCAGCGAGAAGCACATGGCCACGCGGTGATCGTCGTAGGTGTGGATGCTGGCCGCGCGCCATGCGGCGGTGGATGCGGGTGGTGTGACGCGGATGAAGTCCGCGCCTTCCTCGACTTCGGCGCCCAGCTTGCGCAGCTCCTTGGTCATGGCCGCGATGCGGTCGGTCTCCTTGACGCGCCAGCTTGCGATGTTGCGCAGCGTGGTCGTGCCATCGGCATACAGGGCCATGACGGCCAGCGTCATGGCGGCATCGGGGATGTGGTTGCAGTCCAGGTCGATGGCCTTGAGCGGCCAGGCGCCACGGCGTATGCGCAGCCAGTTCGGGCCTCCCTCCACCTCGGCGCCCATTGCGCGCGCGGCTTCGACAAAGCGGATATCGCCCTGGATGGAATCCAGTCCCACGCCGAGGATGCGGATGCCTTCGGCGCTGTCCGAGGCGATGGCGCCCAGTGCGATGAAGTAGCTCGCCGACGAGGCGTCTGCCTCGACATGGATCTCGCCCGGCGAGCGGTAGCGACTGCCGGCCGGGATGGTGAAGCGCTGCCAGTTCTCGTTGTGCACGGCGATGCCGAAGCGGGCCAGCAACTCCAGCGTGATATGGATGTAGGGCTTGGAGATCAGCTCGCCCACGACTTCGATGGTGATGTCGCGCGTGGTGGCCAGCAGCGGCAGCGCCATCAGCAGCGAGGTCAGGAACTGGCTGGAGACATCGCCACGCACCTGGATGGGGCTGTGCGGCAGCTGCGAGAGATCGGGCTGGCGGATGTGCAGCGGAGGAAAGCCCTCGTTGCCCAGATAGTCGATGCGGCAGCCGAGCTGGCGCAGCGCATCGACCAGATCGCCGATGGGGCGCTCATGCATGCGCGGCACGCCGCTGAGTTGGAAGTCGCCGCCCAGCACGGACAGGGCAGCCGTCAGCGGCCGCATGGCCGTGCCGGCGTTGCCCATGAACAGCTCGGCGCTGGCGCCGGAGGGCAGGACGCCGCCCAGGCCGGTGATGCGCACAGGCTGGCCGAGGGTGATGGCGGTGGGCTCCACCGTGCAGCCCAGTTGCTGCAGGGCCCGGAGCATGACGCGCGTGTCGTCCGAGTCAAGCAGGTCGTGGACCACGGTCGTTCCCTGGCTCAGCGCTGCCAGCAGCAGCACGCGGTTCGAGATGCTCTTGGAGCCTGGCAGGCTCACCGTGCCCTGAGCGCGGGAAAGAGGGGGGATATCGAGGAAGGCGGTACTGAACATGGCAATTCGGAGGCAAACAGGCTGTCGGAAGGCATTGCGGCCGCGCTGGCCGCAATCCACAGATGCGCTCGGGGGCGCTTGGAGCGCGGCCGGCGTTGCGCGTCAGCGGCGCGGTACGCCCATGCGCCAGTGGGCACGCGCCGCGCTGGCCAGGGTCAGGTGGTCTTCCAGGCCTTGGCCGTCGCCGGCCTGGATCAGGCATTCGAGTTGCTGCAGCGCCTGCTGGAACTGGCGCGACTGCGCCAGCACCTGTTCGCTGTTGGCCAGCAGCACATCGCGCCACATCTTGGGGTCGCCTGCTGCAATGCGCGTGAAGTCACGGAAGCCGGGGCCGGCCAGGGACAGCACCTCATCGGAATCGGGCTGGGTGATCACACTTTGCATCATGGCGAAGGCCAGCAGATGCGGCAGGTGGCTGACCGTGGCAAAGGCGCTGTCGTGGGCTTCTGGCGACATGGCGCGCACGCGGCAGCCCAGCAGCTCCCACAGGGACTGGGCCTTTTGCAGGTGCTCGGTCAGTGTGCGTTCCGTGGGCGTCAGGATGACCTGTGCGCCCTTGTACAGCTGGGGGTCGGAATGCTCGACGCCCGAGACTTCCTTGCCCGCAATGGGATGGGCCGGCACGAAGGAGCCGAGCTGGTCGCGCAATGCCGAGCGGGCGGCATGCACCACATCGACCTTGGTGGAGCCCACGTCCATGATCATCATCCCGGGCGTGACCAGGTGCTTGATGGACTTGAGCGTGGCCTCGGTAGCCGCCACGGGCACCGCCAGCAGCACCAGGTCTGCGCCGGCGGCGGCCAGCAGGGCCGAGGGTGCCTCCACATCGATGACGCCCATCTGGCGTGCGCGCTCGGTGGTGGACGGGGATTTGCTGTAGCCCACGACACGCTTGACCAGCCCGGCCTGCTTGAGCGCCAGCGCGAACGAGCCGCCCATGAGGCCGCAGCCGATCAACCCCAGTTGTTCGAACGGCTGCATCACTTGGAGACCGGATAGGTGCCCAGCACCTTGTAGAAGGCGCACAGCTCGCGCAGCTCCTGCAGCGCGCTGGCCACGTTGGGCTGGGCCGGGTGACCTTCGAGGTCGATGTAGAAGTAGTACTCCCACTGGCCCGTGCGTGCGGGGCGCGATTCGAAGCGCGTCATGGAAACGCCGTGCCGCTTGAGCGGTACCAGCAGGTCATGCACGGCGCCGGGACGGTTGGGCACGGAGATGATGATGCTGGTGCAATCCTGCCCGCTGGGTGCGGGCGTCGCCAGCGTGTGCGGCAGGCAGATGACGGCGAAGCGCGTGCGGTTGTAGGCATCGTCCTGAATGGCATGCGCCACCACGTGCAGGCCGAATTGCTGGGCCGCGCGTTCGCTGGCCAGGCCGGCGATGTCGGGGTGCAGCGCCGCCAGGCGGGCGCCTTCGGCGTTGCTGGACACCGGGCGGCGTTCGGCATGCGGCAGATGCTTGGACAGCCAGCCCTGACATTGGGCCAGGGCCTGGGGGTGAGCCGCAACCACCTTGATGCCTTCGGTCGTGTTGGTGCTGCGCAGCAGGTTGTGGCGCACCAGCAGGCTGACCTCTCCCACCACGTGGCAGGGCGTATGCAGGAACATGTCCAGCGAGCGCGTGACCACGCCTTCGTTGGAGTTCTCCACGCCCACCACTCCGTACTGCGCGCTGCCCGCGGCCGTGGCGTGGAACACCTCGTCGAAGCTGTTGCAGTACATCAGGTCGGCCGCGCCGCCGAAATACTGGATGGCCGCTTCCTCGCAGAACGTGCCCGCCGGGCCCAGCACGGCCACGCGCTGGGGTGACTCCAGAGCCAGGCAGGCCGACATGATCTCGCGCCAGATCGCCGAGACATGGGCGTTCTTGAGCGGGCCGGGGTTGGCGGACTCGATCTTCTGGATGACCTGGGCCACGCGGTCAGGGCGGAAGAAGGGCGTGCCTTCCCGCTTCTTGACCTCGCCGACCTGCTCGGCCACGCGGGCGCGTCGGTTCAGCAGATCCAGCAGTTGCTGGTCGATATCGTCGATCTGCACGCGCAGATGCGCCAGATCGGGAGAGGCTTGGGGTGGGGTGCTCATGGAAGGGGTGTGGTCGGTCAGGCGTTGCGCTGTTCGAAATCGCGCATGTACTCCACCAGCGCCTGCACGCCAGCGATGGGCATGGCGTTGTAGATGCTGGCACGCATGCCGCCGACGGACTTGTGGCCCTTGAGCTGCAGCAGGCCGCGTTCCCGGGCTCCGGCCATGAAGGCGTCATTGCGCGACTCGTCGCGCAGGAAGAAAGGGATGTTCATGCGCGAGCGGCAATTGGCAGCGACCTTGTTCACGTAGAACGAGGACTGGTCCACGTACTGGTAGAACAGGTCGGCCTTGGCGATATTGCGCGCCTGCAGGGCCGCCACGCCGGTCAGGCCGCCTTCGGTCTGGCGCTTGATCCACTGGAAGGTCAGGCCCGCGATGTAGATGCCCCAGGTGGGCGGCGTGTTGTACATCGACTGGTTGTCGGCCACGGTCTTGTAGTCGAAGGCCGAAGGGCAGGCGGGCAGGGCGTGGCCCAGCAGGTCCTCACGCACGATGACCAGGGTCAGGCCGGCCGGGCCCAGGTTCTTTTGCGCACCGCCGAACGCCAGGCCCACGCGGCTCCAATCGACGGGGCGCGAGGCCACGTGCGAGGAGAAATCCACCACCAGCGGAGCATCGCAGCCCAGCGCCTTCAGGTCGGGCAGTTCCTGGAACTCCACGCCATGGATGGTTTCGTTGCTGCAGATGTGCACGTAGCTGGCGCCACGGCTCAGTTGCCAGCTTTCAGGGGCGGGCAGGGTGGTGAATTGGCTGTCCTCGCCGCTGGCTGCGATGTGTGCATCGGCTACGTACTTGCGTGCTTCCTTGGCCGACTTCTGGCTCCAGCTGCCGCTGAGCACGAAGTCCACCGTGCCGGCGCGCGACAGGTTCAGCGGAACAATGGCGTTCTCGGCCAGGCCGCCACCCTGCATGAACAGAATCTTGAATTCGGGCGGCACGGCCAGCAGCTCGCGCAGATCGGCCTCGGCCTGTTCGTAGATGGAGATGAACTCCTTGCCGCGGTGGCTCATCTCCATCACGCTCATGCCGGACCCGTGCCAGTCGAGCATTTCGGCGGCTGCCTGCTGCAGCACTTCGGCGGGAATGGCGGCAGGGCCGGCGGAGAAGTTGTAAGGGCGGTTCATGGAGTTCACTGTCAAGTCACGCGCAGGCGCCAGTTCGGGCGGGGCCTGCAACTGTCAAAAATCTGGGCCGCCGCTACGGCTGCACTCCCGGTGTGGGAGGCAGCCCCAGCGGCGGCCGGGTCATCAGGCGGGCTCGCCCGTGCCTTCGGCAGCGGCTTCGTCGCCGCCCGGGGCTTCCTCGCCCGTGGCCTCGCCCTCGACTTCGTTGGCATCGTTTTCGACGATGCGCTGCAGGCCGCCCAGCTTGGCGCCTTCGTCCAGCGAGATCAGCGTCACGCCCTGGGTGGCTCGGCCCAGTTCGCGGATTTCCGACACCCGGGTACGCACCAGCACGCCAGTGTCGGTGATCAGCATGATTTCGTCATCGGCGTGGACCAGGGTGGCGGCGACCACCTTGCCGTTGCGCTCGGACTGCTGGATGGCAATCATGCCCTTGGTGCCTCGGCCATGGCGCGTGTACTCGACGATGGAGGTGCGCTTGCCGTAGCCGTTTTCCGTGGCCGTGAGCACGCTTTGCGATTCGTCCTCGGCCACCAGCATCGCGATCACGCTCTGGCCCTCTTCCAGGGTCATGCCCTTGACGCCACGCGCATTGCGGCCCATGGGGCGCACGTCGTTTTCGTCGAATCGAACGGCCTTGCCGCCGTCGCTGAACAGCATCACGTCATGCTTGCCGTCGGTGAGGGCTGCGCCGATCAGGAAATCGCCCTCGTCCAGGCCCACGGCGATGATGCCGGCCTTGCGCGGGTTGGAGAACTCGTCCAGCGCCGTCTTCTTCACGGTGCCCATGCTGGTGGACATGAACACATAGTGGTCGGCCGGGAAGCTGCGGTACTCGCCCGTCAGCGGCAGCACCACGTTGATCTTCTCGCCATCCTGCAGAGGGAACATGTTGACGATGGGGCGGCCACGCGAACCGCGCGAGCCCGCCGGCACTTCCCAGACCTTGAGCCAGTACAGGCGGCCGCGGTTGGAGAAGCACAGCAGGTAGTCGTGCGTGTTGGCGATGAACAGCTGGTCGATCCAGTCGTCTTCCTTGGTGGCCGTGGCCTGCTTGCCGCGCCCGCCGCGCTTTTGCGAGCGGTACTCGGACAGCGGCTGGCTCTTGATGTAGCCCGTGTGGCTGAGCGTGACCACCATGTCGGTGGGCGTTATCAGGTCCTCGGTGGACAGGTCCTGCGCGCTGTACTCGACCGTGCTGCGGCGGGCGCCGACCTTGCTCTGTCCGAACTCGGCCTTGATCTGCTTGAGCTCGTCGCCAATGATGGCCGACACGCGCTCGGGCTTGGACAGGATGTCCAGCAGGTCCTCGATGACGGACATCACGTCCTTGTACTCGGCGACGATCTTGTCCTGCTCCAGGCCGGTCAGGCGCTGCAGGCGCATCTGCAGGATTTCCTGGGCCTGGGTCTCGGACAGGCGGTACAGGCCATCGGCCTGCATGCCGAATTCGCGCTCCAGGCCATCGGGGCGGTAGTCGTCGGCATTGACCACGCCGCCATCGGTACGGGTGCGCGTCAGCATCTCGCGCACCAGCTTGCTGTCCCAGTTGCGCGTCATCAGCTCGGCCTTGGCCACAGGTGGCGTGGGCGCGTTGCGGATGATGGCGATGAAGTCGTCGATGTTGGCCAGCGCGACCGCCAGGCCTTCCAGCACATGGCCGCGCTCGCGCGCCTTGCGCAGTTCATAGACCGTGCGGCGCGTGACCACTTCGCGGCGGTGCTGCAGGAAGACCTCGACCAGATCCTTCAGATTGCACAGCTTGGGCTGGCCATCGACCAGCGCCACCATGTTCATGCCGAAGGTGTCTTGCAGCTGGGTCAGCTTGTACAGGTTGTTGAGCACGACCTCGGGCACTTCGCCGCGCTTGAGCTCGATCACCAGGCGCATGCCCGACTTGTCGGACTCGTCCTGGATGTGGCTGATGCCCTCGATCTTCTTTTCGTGCACCAGCTCGGCCATGCGCTCCTGCAGCGTCTTCTTGTTGACCTGGTAGGGCAGCTCATCGACGATGATGGCCTGGCGCTGGCCGCGGTCGATGTCCTCGAAGTGGCACTTGGCACGCATCACCACGCGTCCGCGACCCGTGCGATAGCCCTCCTTGACACCGTTGATGCCATAGATGATGCCGGCCGTCGGGAAGTCGGGCGCGGGGATGATCTCCATCAGCTCGTCGATGGTGGCCTGGGGTGTCTGCAGCAGGTGCAGGCAGGCGTCCACCACCTCGTTGAGGTTGTGCGGTGGAATATTGGTGGCCATGCCCACGGCAATGCCCGAGGAACCGTTGACCAGCAGATTGGGCAGCCGCGCAGGCAGCACCAGCGGCTCGCGCTCGCTGCCGTCGTAGTTCGGGCCGTAATCGACCGTTTCCTTGTCGATATCGCCCAGCATTTCATGGGCAATCTTGGACAGGCGGATTTCGGTGTAACGCATCGCCGCCGCGCTGTCCCCGTCCACCGAACCGAAGTTGCCCTGACCGTCCACCAGCATGTGGCGCAGCGAGAAATCCTGCGCCATGCGCACGATGGTGTCGTACACCGCACTGTCGCCGTGCGGGTGGTATTTACCTATCACATCGCCGACGATACGCGCCGACTTCTTGTACGGCCGGTTCCAGTCGTTGTTGAGCTCGTGCATGGCAAAAAGCACGCGCCGATGCACAGGCTTGAGACCATCTCGCGCATCGGGCAGCGCCCGGCCCACGATCACGCTCATTGCGTAATCGAGATAGCTGCGACGCATCTCCTCTTCGAGGCTGATGGGCAGGGTTTCTTTAGCAAACTGGGTCATGTGTGGCGATACTCTGACGGCGGGAAAAGGCCCATTTTAGGTCGAATGACGTGTAGCAGCCGAGCAACATAACCCTGGAATTCCGCCGCTGTCCTACTTGTTGGCCCCCGCTTGGCGGTCCGTCTGCATGTGACGTATGGCACAATCAATTCAACGTTTTTGGTGATGGTCACTGATGACGTCCACAGATTCGCAGCCCTGCTGCGGCTTTTTCCCCAAGAGGAGAACCATGAAGAAACTGAACAAAGTGGCGATGTTGTTTGCCTCTGCCGCCCTCGCAACGGCCGCTGGCGCACAAGTGAAGGCTGCTGACGGTGGCAAGACCATCGACAACTGGCAAAACGGCACCAGCGAACTGGTGTGGAAGAACGGCACGAACGAACTGTGCTGGCGCGATGCCAACTGGACGCCCGCCACTGCAGCTGCTGACTGCGACGGCGCTCTGAAGCCTGTGGCCGCCGCTGTGGCTCCCGCCGCAACGCCCGCTCCGGCAACTCCCGCACCCGCACCGGCACCCGCTCCGGCCGTGGCCTCCAAGGTGACCTTCTCTGCCGACGCTTTCTTCGACTTCGACAAGTCGGTTCTGAAGCCCGAAGGCAAGGCCAAGCTGGACGACCTGGCCTCCAAGGTCAAGGGCATCAACCTGGAAGTGGTCATCGCCGTGGGTCACACCGACTCCGTTGGCTCTGACGCCTACAACCAGAAGCTGTCGGTTCGCCGCGCTGAAGCTGTGAAGGCTTACCTGGTGTCCAAGGGCATCGAAAAGAACCGCGTCTACACCGAAGGCAAGGGCGAAAAGCAGCCTATCGCCGACAACAAGACCAAGGAAGGCCGCGCGAAGAACCGTCGCGTGGAAATCGAAGTGGTCGGCACCCGCGCCGCCCAGTAATCTTTCGATTGCTTCTCGCAAAAGCCCCGGCAACGGGGCTTTTTTTATGGCTGAACGGTCGCCGCAATCGCCGACAATCGACGCCATGAGCAACGCAATCAACCTCAACGCCGACCCGGCGGAGTTGGAGAAATTCTCCAGCCTGGCCCATCGCTGGTGGGACCCGGAAAGTGAGTTCAAACCCCTGCATCAGATCAATCCGCTGCGGCTGGACTGGATCGATGCGCAAGTTCCCTTGAAGGGGCGCAGAATTCTGGATGTCGGGTGTGGCGGCGGCATCCTTGCCGACTCCATGGCGCGCAAGGGTGCGCGCGAAGTGGTTGGCATCGATCTGGCCACCAAGGCATTGCGCGTGGCCCAGCTGCATGCACTGGAGACGGGTACGCCCAACATTCACTACCACGAAGTGAGTGTGGAGCGTCTGGCCCAGGAGCAGCCTGGTTCCTTTGATGTGGTGACCTGCATGGAGATGCTGGAGCATGTGCCCGATCCCGCCTCCGTGGTATCGGCCTGTGCTGAGCTGGTCAAGCCTGGCGGCTGGGTGTTCTTCTCCACGATCAACCGCAGTGCAAAGGCCTTCGGTCTGGCCATCGTCGCGGCAGAATACCTGCTCAAGATGATTCCCAAGGGAACGCATGAGTACGCGAAACTGATCCAGCCCAGCGAACTCGCCATGTTCGCCCGTCAGGCTGGCCTTGATCTGCAGGCCAGCAAGGGCCTGCAGCACAACCCCATCACAGGGCGCTACTGGCTCAGTGCAGACACATCTGTGAACTACATGCTGGCCACGCGCCGGGCCGAAGGGTAAGCCGCATGTGGAAAGAAGTCCGAGCCGTGCTGTTCGATCTGGACGGCACCTTGATCGACAGTGCACCAGACCTGGGTGCAGCCGCAGACAGGATGCGTACGGATCGGGGTATGCCTTCAATTCCCTATGAGCGATATCGACCCATGGCGGGCGCGGGGGCGCGGGGCATGCTGGGGGTGGGGTTCGGGCTCACGCCCGACTCGCCCGAGTTTGCGCAGATGCGCGAGGAGTTCTTCCGCAACTACGAGCAATGCATGACAGAGCGCACCTATGCGTTCGAGGGTGTCGAGGAACTGATTGCACGACTCCAGGCTGTGTCCATGCCCTGGGGCGTGGTCACGAACAAGTCCATGCGCTTTACCGATCCGCTGACGCAACAGATGCCGCTGTTCGCAACTGCGTCAGCCGTCGTCAGCGGCGACACCACGCCCCATGCAAAGCCCCATCCTGCACCCTTGCTGGAGGCTGCCGCGCGTATCGGCCTTCCTCCCGAGAGTTTTGTCTATGTCGGTGACGACGAGCGCGACATCGTTGCAGGCAAGGCCGCAGGCATGAAGACCGTGGCGGCTTGCTACGGCTACCTTGGCGCAGCCGGCGATACGCTGCACTGGCAGGCGGATGCGCAAATCAATTCTCCGCTGGAGCTCTTGAAACTGCTGGAAAGAGGCTAAGATAGGAGCCTTGGGGCTGTCCTGGTTTCGACGTGGGTTCGGGACCGGTGTGGTGCATGTCGAGCTTGATTGACGCTCGTAAATCTCCATTCAAAAAACTAACTGCAAACGACGAACGTTTCGCACTCGCCGCTTAAATCCGGTGAGCCTTGCAACAGCACGCTGATGGGCTGGGCAAGGGGGTAGCAATACCTCCCGGCTGCAAGGGAATTCACATCAGCTGGCTGCGTGCTGGGCTTCTTAGTACGTGGCAAGATCCAAGGAAGCTGGCATCCCGGGTAGCGTGCGCCTGCGCGACTCGGGAGGCGAGACTCAAAACAGAACGCTAAACATGTAGATCTGCCCGGCGAAGGCTTGCGGACGCGGGTTCAATTCCCGCCAGCTCCACCATCCAAGACACCGCCACACACTGAAGACCTCAGTGTGTGGCGGTTTTTTCTTGCCTGTTCGTTGCCTCGCGCCCGCCTCAGTGGCTGTTCATGTCGGGCATGGGCTGCTGGGACAGTTCCTGGATCAGCGTCAGGCGGAAATGTGCCAGGGCCTTGGCTCCGTGCTGTATGTGGTGCAGGTCTGCCACTCCGCCGATGCCCGACACCAGCAATTCGGGCTTGGTCGACAAAATGACTTCTATGAAGTGGTCGGCCAGTTCTGCAGCCAACAGTGTGTCCGAGTTCTGTTTGCTCATGTGTGCTTCCTCCTGGTGATGGAAGCACATGGTATGGCATCGCGCCTGAATATGGCTGGCGATCAGATGGCGAGGCTTGCGCGGTCCTTGCCTTCTATCCACTTGGGCGGCTTTCCGCGGCCTGTCCAGGTTGCGCCGGTTTCGGGGTTGCGGAATTTGGGTTCGCCCACGCTGCGCTGACCGGTCGTGCGAGGTTTGATCCTGGCGGAGGGGAAGACATCCTCTTTCGTCAGGCCATATTGCTGCACCATGGCCTTTGCTTCAGTGATCGCATCCGTTCTTGCGTGCTTGATCAGAGCGTCGATCTTTTTCTCAAGATCGGCTTTTTGTTGCAGCAGGGCCCTGTAGTCGGATGTCATGGCGATGATGATTTTCAGTGGGAGATGCGCGTGTATATCACGGGAATGAATTTTTTGTAAGTTATGAGTAAGAAAAAGAGTGTGGGAGTGTGCGGACGCACGAAAAGCCACCAGCGACGTGGCGCGTTCAAGACGGGTGACGAGGATGGTTGTGGCGACGAGGCGCGCCCAAGAAAAAGGCCAGCGGCTTGCGCTGGCCTAGAAAGAAAGAGCCGGTGCCTTTTTGAAGGCTTCCTGGGGGAATGAGAGGGAGGGAGGAGGAAATGCCCCAGGGCCGGCAATGAAACGATTCAGAAACTGGGTGCAATGATGCATGCCGTGTGGGGAGTGGCAGATGGGTGAGCGGCCAGTCTGCGCGTAGGACGCGGGAGCATCCGCCGAGTCACAGGCTGGTCATGTCCATGCGCGATAAACCGAAAGTTGCGCAACCACGGGGGGATGCGCATTATTTTTTTATTGCACATCCATGTCCATTGCCCGCACGCTGATTCCGTTTGTGTTCAACCCGGCCAATCCGATGAGTCCGCCGCTGCAGCGCCATCGTTGGCGTCTGTATGGTGCAGGCCTGCTTCTTTCGGCCTCCGCCGGCGTATGGGCGCAGGTTCCTTTCACTGGCACCTATGCGCAGAATTTCGACACCCTGGCCGCGTCCGGGACGGGGCTGGCCTGGGCCAATGACAGCACCCTGCCGGGCTGGTTTCTCTTTAACAGGAGCCTGGCGGCCATCACTGCATATGCGGCAGGCAATGGCGCGTCCAATGCCGGCAGCTTCTACAGCCTGGGGCTGGATGCGGACCGTGCATTGGGTGGCGTGGCATCGGGTGGAGCTTACTTTGGCAGCCCCTCCCAGGGTGCCGTGGCCGGCTGGATTGCGCTGGCGATGCGCAATGACACGGGCGGCGCGGTGGATGGGATCAGCCTGCGATTCAGTGGCGAGCAATGGCGCAATGGCGGCAACACCTCCGAGCAGCCCATGGAGCTGGAGTACGGCATGGGCGCGACCTTTGCCGATGTGCCTGAATGGCTGCCTGCCGGTGCGAATTTCAATTGGAAATCGCCGATCGCTACCGGTACTGCCGCCCCGGTGGATGGCAATGTGGCCGGACGGGTGAATGATGTGGGCGGCGATCTGCGCGGTCTGGGCTGGGCGCCAGGGGCCACGTTGTGGCTGCGTTGGGTCGAACTCAATGATGTGGGCAACGATCACGGCCTGGCCGTTGACGATGTCTCCATCGCCCTGGCACTGCCCGATACCACGCCACCCACTGTGCAGGCCACCATTCCTGCTGCGGCGGCAACCGGGGTGGCGCTGAATCCCGAAATCAAGCTGAGCTTTGATGAGGCGGTGAAACCCGGTAGCGGCAGCTTCGAACTGCGCCAGGGCAGCACCGTGGTGGCAATGCTGCAGGCTGGCGATGCGGCGAAGGTGAAATTCAGTGGCTCGACCATCACGCTCAACGCCGGTGTGCGGCTGGCGGTCAATACGTCCTACAGCCTGGTTCCCGTGGGCGAGCCGGTGTTGGATACCTCGGGCAATGTGTGGACCGGCACGGCGCTGGGCTTCACGACGGGGGATGAGCCGCCCATCACCAGAATTTCTGCACTCCAGGGTTCCGGCGACCAGTCTCCCCTGGTGGGGCAGAAGGTGACAGTGAGCGCCGTGGTAACGGCCTATATGCCAGGGTTGAGTGGCTTCTTCGTGCAGGAGGAGGAGGCGGATTCCGATGGCGATGCTGCCACCTCGGAGGGCGTCTTCGTCTATTACGGCAATGCGAATCCCGGGGTGGATGAGGGCACTGTAGGCAAGCTGGTGCAGGTCTCCGCCTCGGTGAGCGAGTTTCGCAACCAGACCCAGCTCAGCGCCGTCACGGACTTCGTGGTCCGTGGCGCGGCCGCCTTGCCGGAGCCCGTGCGCGTCACGCTGCCTGTCAGCGACATGGGGCAGTGGGAGCGTCTGGAGGGGATGCGTGTGGAGGTCGCGTCCGCCACTGCGGGCGGCAAGCTGGTGGTGAGCGACAACCGCACGCTGGGCCGCTACGGCAATGTCACGCTGTCTGCCGACGCGCCGCTGGCGCAGTACACCGAACTCAATGCGCCCAGCGTGACGGGCTATGCCGCCTATGTGCAGACATTGCAGCGCAGCCAGATCATTCTGGATGATCGCTCGGGCGCACAGAATCCCGCCTCTGTGCCGGGCCGCGGCGGACAGTCTCTGTCGGCCTCCAACACGCTGCGTGCCGGCGATGGCGTGGACCGTGTCATCGGCGTGCTCGATCAGTTCTCGGATGCAGCTGCCAGCGAGCCGTATCTGACCAGCTACCGCGTACAGCCCACGCAGACGCCGCAGTTCTCGGGGGCGGCGCGTCCCTCGGCTGCTCAGTTGCAGCAGGCTGTGGGGGCGGCATCGCTCAAGATTGCCTCGGCCAACGTGCTCAATTTCTTCAACCTGACGGGCGCCACCAGCGGCTCTTCCCAGGTGATGTTCAGCACGCCCCTGGGCAATCAGCAGGGCATTCGTGGTGCCAACAGCATTGCCGAGCTGGACAGGCAGCGCGCCAAGATCGTGGCCAATCTGCTGGGGCTGGGCGCCGATGTGTATGGCCTGATGGAGGTGCAGAACAACGGCTTTGGCCCGGGCAGCGCCATCCAGGATCTGGCCGACGCCTTGAACGCGAGTGCGGACAAGCCTGCCGGCGCCGTATATGCAGTGGTCAAGGCGCCTTTCAGCGAGGCTTCAGGTACGGTGGCGGGTGCTGGCACGGATGCGATCACCGTGGCCATCCTCTATCGCAGCGATCGTGTCACGCCGGTGGGCAGCGCAGCGGCACCCAGCGTCACCACCTACGACGCCTTCAACCCAGGCGTAGGCGGAGCACGCGTACCGATTGCACAGACTTTTGCGGTAGGCGGCAGCACGGAGCAGTTCACGCTGGTGGTGAATCACTTCAAATCCAAGGGCAGTGTGCTCAGTAGCCCGGGCAATGCAGACGCGCTTGACGGCCAGGGCGCCAACAACGCCGCGCGTGTGAAGACGTCCGAGCAACTGAGCAGTTGGCTGGCAACCCGGCCCACAGGCACGACCAGCCCGCATGTGGTGCTGGTCGGGGATTTCAATGCGTACTCGAAGGAGGACCCCATCAAGGCGCTGGAGGATGGCGGCTACGCCAAGGTGTCTCAGGGCCTGTCCTATGCGTTCGATGGAATGTGGGGCTCGCTGGACCATGTGCTGGTAAGTGCCAGCCTGCAGCCGAGCGTGGGGCGCGCGGTCAAGTGGGCCATCAATGCCGAGGAGCCTGAAGTCCTGGACTACAACCTCGAGTTCAAGTCGCTGGACCAGCAGGCCGGCTTCTATGCGCCGACGGCCTATCGTTCCAGCGACCACAATCCGATTTTGCTGGGTCTGAATTTCGGTGGGCAGGCACCATCGCTCAGTGGCTTGCCCGCCAATGCGCAATCCGTGGTGGTTGGCCAGGCGGCCGATCTGGCCGATGTGCAGGTGGCAGATGCCGACAGCCCTGTCGTGACGCTGTCCATTGTTGCCAGCAACGGGCAGGTGCTTGGACTGGAGGACGCCGATGCCGCGCAGCCGGGCATACAGTTGCGCGGCAGCCCCGCTCAGGTGTCGGAGCAATTTCGCTCCGCCGTCTATCTGGCATCGGTGGCCGGTTCGGCCAGCTTGCAGCTGAGCGTGAGCGATGGGGTCCATGCGGCTGTGACTGCCAGCTATCCGTTGCTGGCGGCTGCTGCAGGTCCTGTGGACCAGGCCAACCGCTTCAACATCACCGGGTCGGGCCAGATGGCGGTATCGGGCGAAGTCGCCGGCGGCGGTATCAACTGCCGCCTGGCCGAGCCGCCTCAGGTCATGGCGGCGCCTGGCACACCGCGTCCGGGGGCTGTGGTGCCCCACGGACTGCTGAAGCTGAATACCGATGGCTGTGATGCGGGTGCGCTCGTGACTGTCAAGCTGACCTATCCCAGTGATCTGCCCAGCGGTGCCGAGTACTGGAAGTGGGGGCGCACAAGCGACAACGCCACGCAGCACTGGTATCGGATACCGGCAACGCTGCAGGGGCGCGTCGTCTCCTTCGTGCTGCGCGATGGTGGCCTGGGTGATGACGATCTGGTGGCCAACGGCCGGGTGGAAGATCCCTCTGCACTGGTTGTGCCTGCTGCGGCGGTCGGCGGCGGCACGCCAGCGGCGATTCCTTCACTGAGCGAATGGGCTGTGGCTCTGCTGAGTCTGATGATGGGCGGGCTGGCCATCCGTTTGCGCCGTCGCGGTTCCTGATCCGGCAACGGGAAAGGCCCGGCTTGCGCTTGGCGCGGGCCGGGCCTGTTGCATTGCGCGAAGGAAATCTGCAGCCAGGGCATTGCCTGGATGCGATGGAGTTCAGAGAAATTTGGCGTGCAGTCGCAGGCCGGTGCGCGATGGATGCGCGATGGCAGTGTTGGGGCGAAGAAAAAGCGCCTGCTGTGGACGCTGCCTCAGTGCAACTGATGCATCGAATATCCAGAAATGATCGTGCTTTAAAAAAAGAGCCTGGCTAACCGGCATACCGCTGGCTGGCAAAAACGACTGCAGGCTGAACTGGCCTGACGAGTCGCCCCACGATGAAACTGAACTGCTGCAACACCATGAATGCTGCGGCATGGGTTGAATCATACGCGCAAACAAGAATCATTCTCAAATAAACCTGTGCTTTTCTCTGGAATTGAGAAAAAACTTGCCTTTGTGCCCGTTTCGGTTGTTGCCAGGGCGCCTGAGCGATCGTCGTCAAGAAAAAACGCCCCGGCTGCGGAGGCGGCCGGGGCGCTGAATGGAGCGTTCCATGCGATCAATCCAGGAAGGACACATGCTAAGAGTTTGAAATGAGAGCGCTGGCGTCTGGCGCCTCCGGTCCTTCCTGGTTGTCAAGTGTAAATTGAAACAAGGTGCTTGACGGAGCTAACTCGGGTGAAGTTGCATGCAACTGAGTCGTAAATCCTGTTTTTCACACGCCATCGTGAGACCAGCCATGCAGTGGGAATGCAAAAAGCCCGCTTGAAAGCGGGCTTTTTGCGGGTGATGTGGACGATGGCTCTTACGCGACCATCGTTTTACGGCAGAACGTCTCTGCGGCTGTCACCGTTGTTTTTTTCGTCGTAGTGCACGACGCGCCGGCGTGAGATACAGCATTGTCTGCGCAGACAACCGCGAGATTGTAGCATGACCGCAATTTCAGCTGGATCGAGAACATGCATTGCCACCAAAGGATGAAACCATGAACGAAATGACGCAAAGGCTCGAGGGCCTCCTGGCGTCCGGCAAGGACTCGGCTTTGATGCGCTGCACGTTGGGCAAGGCGTATCTTGATGGCGATGCGCCTGCTGTGGCGCACTCGCACCTGCAGCGCGCCACTGAACTCGATCCCGGCTATTCGGTGGCATGGAAGCTTCTGGGCCGGGCATTGCTGGCGCTGGACGATGCTTCGGGGGCTCGGCAAGCGTGGAGCACGGGGTTGGCCTGTGCTGAGGAAAAGGGAGATGCCCAGGTCGTCAAGGAGATTGGTGTGTTCCTCAAGCGGCTGGACAGGCAGCAGTCCGCCTGAGTGCGGCTAAGCGCAGGGTCACGGCTGCAAAAGGGCCGCTCTGGCCAGCGCGTCGGCCTCGGTGTTGCGGTGACGAGGAATCCAGCGCAGTTGCACATGCTCGAACTCGGCCAGCATGGCGCGGGCCTGATCGAAAAGGTCGGCCAGCCGCACGATGGGCCTGGTGGGGCGGGGCGATGGCGCCAACTGCTCTACCAGGACGCTGCTGTCCGTGAAGATGGCCAGCCGGCGAGCCTGCAGGCCTAGCAGGGTCTGCAGCACAGCCATCAAGGCCCGCAGCTCGGCTTCGTTGTTGCAGCCTTGCTCGGGGCAGACCTGGGACAGAAGCTGCCGTGTTCCGTCGGGCGCCGTGATGACGGCTCCCAAGGCCATGCGACCCGGGTTGGGCAGTGCGCTTGCATCGATGTATGCAGTCCACAGGTCAGTGTCGGTCGGAGAAGGGCCAGAGTGGTTTCGGCGGGATGAAAGCTGTTCCAGAGGCATGTCTGCATCATGCGGCAGCAGTGGGAATCTGACCGCATTCCTCATCGGATTGGACGGGACAATGCAGGATTGCAAATCACCGAAACCGAATAAGGCTGCGAATGATCAGGATTCTGGGAAAGTCATCGTCCATCAATGTGCGCAAGGTGCTGTGGCTTTGCGTGGAGCTGGGAGTCTCGTTCGAACAGGAAGAGTGGGGTTCGGGCCATCGGTCAACGCAGGAGCCGGGATTTCTTGCACTCAACCCGAATGCCATGGTTCCCGTGCTGCTTGATGGGGCGCTGGTGCTGTGGGAGTCCAACACCATTTGCCGCTATCTTGCCGCGCGCCAGGCTCGGCATGACCTGCTGCCTGCAGCACCCGCAGAGCGCGCACGCGTCGAGCAATGGATGGACTGGCAGGCGACCGAACTGAACAACTCATGGCGCTATGCCTTCATGGGATTGGTGAGAAACAGTCCCGAGCATCAGGATCCTGCGCTGCTGGCCAGCAGCATGGCGAACTGGCATCGCCACATGCGCATGCTGGAGGAGCAACTGTCGCGCACAGGCGCCTTTGCTGCAGGCGCGCAACTCACCCTTGCCGACATCGTGCTTGGCCTGTCTGCCCACCGCTGGCTGTCTGCCCCGATGGAGCGCCCTGACTTGCCCGCAGTCCGGGCGTACTATGAGCGGCTTTGCGAGCGCCCAGGCTTTCGCACGCATGGTGCCAACGGCATGCCTTGATGGCCGCCTGGTGCCCTCTGCGCTATAAAGCCCGCCGGAATGTCCTGCGGGCTTTGTCTTTTAGGGAAGGTCAGGGGGCAACCCGCACCAGCACCATATCGGCCTTCGGGCCTGCTCCACGGGTCAGGACCGGGTGGACGGTGTCATTGGTGAAGATGAGCTGGTTGCCCTGGGTGATGCGTGAGGTCACCGTATATTGCGCCGCAGGATTGAGACGATTGGGCTCCACGGGCAGCTTGTAGCTGAACGGGGGCTTGAGGCCTTCAAGCCGCACGGATTGCTGAGATATCACGGGGGCGGCGGCATCGGCGCGAGAGGTGTCCTGCAGCTCCACAACCAGCACGGCATCGGACGGGAGCGGCATGGGCTCTCTCAGATCGACCGTGCCCATGACGGCGGTGACCGGCGCGTTGGGCGAGGGCTGGGACTGGGCACATGCGCCCAAAAGTGCGGCGGCCATCACGATGGCGAGAGAGGTGCGGCGCTGGAGGATGTTGGGATTCATGGGAATTCCTTCTTGATTGGAAAGGTCCCAGTCTGGCTTGGCGCATTCTGGAGGGCTGTAGGAACGGGTTCCACAGAGGCTGCTGCCATTTCCCAAAGTCGCATACGCCGATCTGCGGTCGGGTTGCCAGCCAGGGCGACGGGCGTGTGAAAGCTCAGGTCGCGCCGGCGCATGAAGGACGCTGCCAGACAGTCCACAGGGTTTCGGAGGGGGCTGCATCGTTCGAGGCCTGCGCCATGCCAAGAGCGATGGGTCAAGTGTCCCGATCTATTTGCGTTGCTTCTCATCAATCCGCCACTCCTGTTTGGGCGGTGAATCGTTCTTGCTTTTGCCATCGCTCGCCGCAGGGGAGAGCACCGTTTCTTTTGACGTGCCGGGGCAACTATCTCCACATTCCACATCGCGGCAGCCGAGGGCAAGTCATTGCTGCCCAAGGGGCTGACTCCTTGGCGCGAAGAGGTGTGCGCAAGTGTGCAGAGGTGCGGCAGCGATTGATCTGGGCAGCCGCCGCGTCGGCCACGGAGCCTCGCTCCACGGCTGTGGGGTGCCAAGCGGAAGGGCTTCTCTGTCCCAGCACACGGCGGTGGAAAGCTTGTGCTTTGGGGTGCGGAGCATTTTTTGAATAGAATGCGTTTTTGCTAGCATGCATCCAAAGAAAAAGCCATGACATCTGATTACAAGACTCTCCTTCAGCAAAAGGCCGAGATCGAGGCTCGCATTGCAGAGGTCCTCAAAGCCGAAAAAGGCGGTGCCATCGCCAAGGTCCGTGAACTGGTCCAGCAGTTCCAGTTGACCCAGGAAGACGTGTTTGCTACCGGTAAGCGCAAGTCTCCTGCTGGTACAGGTGTGGCCAAGTACCGTGATCCGTCCACTGGCGCAACATGGACCGGCCGGGGCAAGCCTCCCGGCTGGATCAAGGACGCAGCGGACCGAACCGCTTTCGAGATCTGAATCTGATCAAGGGCCCGCAGTCGCGGGCCTTTTCTTTTGTGGGTCCCCGTGTGGGTTCGATCGGCCGGCAGCTGTCCGGGAAAGTGCGACTGAGCGCTGTCTTGCCCGAAGGTCTCCCAGACCGAGCTGGACATGTGGAAGAGCGCGGTAAAGGTATCTCTCGCGGACCATGCCGCTGGCGCTGGCAGTGCGTCCACCGCGTATTACTGCGCAGCATCTGCTGCCATGCGGGCCTGCAGGCCAGGCCTCCAAGGAAATCCTGGCTTTCACTGCATATCCTTCGCAGTCGTAGCCGGACTTATCAAGGTCTCCAGCATGGACAAGGATGGACAAGGCTCTTGCATTCCAGCTTCCGAAATGGTCAGGGCTGTGCTTATCTCATCTGGCAGAGCTTTCGACCCATCATTGAATTTCATATTGGTGCCTTGTCTCTTGTGCCTCGCGGTGATTTCCCATGCCTTTCGAGGCAGCTTGACTCCATGCAGGCAAAAAAGGGCCCTGGGGGCCCTTTTGCTGTCCTGGCCAGCCCATTTATTGCTGAGCCTGCTCTTCCGGAGTAATAGGCCCATGCTCAACCATTCCTAACCCTTGTGAGCCTTTGAAATCATGTGGTTGGCGAATGCGAGCAGCGGCGCCGAATCAGCAGTTGCGCGCACGCTGGTGCGAAAGGAAAAAGCGCAGCATCTCGGCGCTGGCGTCGATTCCTCCCGGCGCGGTGTAGCTGCCCGCTGCGCTGCCGCCGGACCAGGCGTGGCCTGCGCCATGCAGTTGCCAGTGCTCGATGGCGGTACTGCCATCGGCTGCGATATAGGCAGAGCGGGTGAACCGTTGGCGGTTCGGCGCATGGCCCTGGCTGACGCGAGGTGCGCCTGTGGGGCTTTGCGCGCTGCGTGCAGCATGCACGACGGCTGCGCCGTTGTCGTGATGTACCGTGGTGTCCGCGTCACCATGAAACACGATCACTGCACACACGCTGGGGCCGCTGGCCGAGCCAGATGCTGCGCCTCTTCGCATCGCCTCGAGGGCTGAGGGCAGATTGGACGCGGCACCGGCGGCCAGGCCCGAATGCACGCCCACGGCGGCGAACAGCTCGGGATAGGTGCGTCCCAATATGTCCGCCATTGCACCTCCGGCCGAAAGTCCGGCGACATAGACCCGCGATGCGTCCGCGCCATGGTCGGCCATCACCTGGCGCGTGAGGCCTGCCAGCAGTGCGGGCTCGCCCCGGCCCCGTTGCTGGTGCTGGGCCTTGAACCAGTTCCAGCACTTTTGCGAGTTTGCATGCTGTGTTTGTTCGGGATAGAGCACCAGTACGCCAGCGCTGCGCGCCTGGTCATTCATGCGCGTGCCGGCGGCGAAGTCTTGCGGCCCTTGGGTGCAGCCGTGCAGCATGAGGATGAGCGGGCGAGGTCCCGCTTCGAGGGCACTGCCTGGCGGCACGTACAGCCGATAGGCCAGCTGCCGGCCTCCGTGAGAGTAGCTGCCGAGCAGCCATTGCTCGTCGCTGGAGGTGCCTGCCTGCGATGAGCCCGCAGGCACGGCGAGTTCGGGAGCATCGTCGATGAAGCGGGCTTCGGCATCGACGATCCAGCCTGCATCCCGATGACTGGTTGCGGCTGGCTTGTCGTGGGGTGTGGGCGCACTTTGGCCTCGCAGCGTGCGCTGAATCAGCTCGGTGGCTTCCAGCAGATTGCCGGTGCGCGTCAGGCGTGTCGCCTCGCCCAGCATGTCTTGAAAAAGCTGTTTCATGGAATGGTTCTCAGGTAATGCGGCCGGCCAGAGCGGCACGAACGGCGGGGCTGGCCTGGAGCGCTCCCAGCACCGTGATGGATTCGATGGTTTCGGCGGCAAGCTGCGCAGACACGTCCTGCGCGATGCTGGCCAGGCCCAACACGCGGATCTGCAGCTTTTCCCCGGCAGCCTGCACCCGCATGAGATCGGCCTGGGAGAAATGCTGCATCCCCAGGACCAGCATCTTGCGGGCGACGACCTGTTGCACCGCGTCCGCATGGCTGCGCAGGTGATTGCGTATCGCTGTGCGGATGAAATCGCTGCGGTTGGCGTAGAAGCCTTCGGCGACCAGCAGGTCGATCTGGCCCAGGTCGACATAGCCCAGATTGATGGTGAGCTTCTCGGATTCGCTCACGCGAGGGTTGGAGGTGGTTGTGTTTGCGGCCATGGAACATCCTTGTGCCATCCATATGGATGGTTTGAGGATGGTTTCAAGGCCTGGTGTTGCAATTTGACGCGGCACGTCGTGGGGTATCCGGCGGACGGCGCTGCAGCGTGTGAGTTGCAATCATTGCCCTGTAACGTCTGAGCCGTAAGGTGGCGGAGCCGGGCACGGCGTCCGGCGTTCCTTGGTCATGCGACAGGAGGCTTCATGCCAGACTTGCAGGCAGGCTTGCCGAGCGGCACGAGCGTTTGGTGCCAGCCCGGCGAGCGGTTCAATACCTGGAGTCATCTGGCAGCCCTGCTCGTGGGCGTGGTGGCCAGTGTGGGCCTCATCTGCGAAACGGTGGCCGGCGGCGATGCGCGCAAGATTGCGGGCTCTGTGGTGTTTGGCCTCTCTCTGGCGGCGCTGTTCGGTGCCTCGGCCCTCTTTCATGGCTGCACCGGGGCACGCAAGCGTTTTTGGCAGCGCGTCGACCACGCCTGCATTTACCTGCTGATTGCCGGCAGCCACACGCCTTTTGCCTTGATGGCGCCCTCTGGCTTGTGGGCTTGGTCCTTGCTTGCCGGTGTATGGGCGCTCGCATTGCAGGGCGCGATACGTGCACTTGGTTTCGATTCGCCGCCGCGCCTGTCCCTGTACATCAGCCTTGGCTGGCTCAGCTTGGGGGGCGCGGTGCCGATGGCCTTGCGCCACGGTGCGCAGACCCTGGCCTGGCTGCTCGCGGGCGGACTGCTCTATTCGGCAGGAACGGTGTTCTACCGAAGCCTTTCGAGCATGCGCCATTCGCATGGCATCTGGCACCTGTTCGTGGTTGCCGGCAGCGCCTGCCATACCGTCGCGGTGGTCGGTTTGCTGGCCTGAAGCGAGGGCTCGTGCTGGCGGCGCTGCGTTGGACGCTTTGGATTCTGTTAGACAAAAGCCCCTGGCTCTTTCGAACCAGGGGCTTGAATCATTTGGTCGGAGCGGCGGGATTCGAACTCGCGACCCTCTGCTCCCAAAGCAGATGCGCTACCAGGCTGCGCTACGCTCCGACTAAAACGCTATTGTAGCGTCAAAAAAATGGGTATTTTCGCAATGTGCGAATTTTCTGTTCAACGCGATCCAGGGCCGGGGCCACGGTTGGCCAGGTGGCGGAAGGTGATGCGGCCCTTGGTGAGGTCGTAGGGCGACATCTCCAGCGATACCTTGTCGCCAGCCAGGATGCGGATATGGTGCTTGCGCATCTTGCCGCCGGTGTAGGCGATCAGCTGGTGTCCGTTTTCCAGCGTCACACGAAAGCGAGAGTCAGGCAGGACTTCCGTGACGGAGCCTTGCATTTCAATCAGTTCTTCTTTGGCCATGTGTTCAATCTCTTAGGTCTGGGTCGGTTGCGGCACTCATTTGTCGGAACCACGAAAACCTTGCCTGGCCCACAGAACATGGGGTACGTGGTCAGGCTGAAAAGGCTGTGGATGTTCTGCGCAAAAGGCGCAGACCGGACAGAGGACCAGGTCACAACGGTGTCGCAAAGACGAAGCCCGGCAACACCTAAACTTCCTGATTCTACAGTGTTGTATTCGTCGCCGTGCGGGCGGTGTTCAAAGCGGCCATCGTACGCAAAACACAGGTCGGATTCGTGCTGGGACGGCGAGGCTTTTGTCATCCGCGTGTGATGAGATGGCCTCGAAAAACGTGCGCGAGGCTTTGCGGCGGTCCGGCCAGGGTTGAAGGCCGCGGTAGCCGAGGAGGGGGCGATGGTCGCGGGTTGGCTAGAATCCGCCCACAGCTTCTATTACTTTTATAGCAAAACCTCGATGTCTGATCGACTTGCCGTTCTCTCCCAGTATCTTTTGCCCAAGCAGGCGCTGACTGCCGTCATGGGGCGCCTGGCCCAGGCGCGTGCGGGTGACCTGACCACGGCAGTCATCCGTCGCTTCATTGCACGCTATGGCGTGGACATGTCGGAGGCGGCCGATTCCGATCCTGCGGCCTATGCCAGCTTCAACGAGTTCTTCACGCGGGCGCTCAAGCCCGGTGTGCGGCCGCTGGCTTCGGCTGACTGGGTCTGTCCTGTGGATGGCGCCATCAGCCAGATCGGCGCCATCGAGGGCGAGCAGATCTTCCAGGCCAAGGGGCACAGCTACAGCGCCACGGCGCTGGTCGGCGGCGATGCACAGCTGGCGCGGCAGTTCGACAACGGGCATTTCGCCACCATTTACCTGAGCCCGCGCGACTACCACCGCATCCACATGCCCTGTGCCGGCCGGTTGCGTCGGATGATTTATGTGCCCGGCGAACTGTTCTCGGTCAATCCGGTCACGGCGCGCGGCGTGCCGGGCCTGTTTGCACGCAACGAGCGCGTGGTCTGCGTCTTCGATACGGACCACGGTCCCATGGTGCTGGTGCTGGTGGGGGCCACCATCGTGGGCAGCATGGGAACGGTGTGGCACGGCATCGTCAATCCGCCGCGGCCCGGTCGCATCCAGGACTGGCGCTACGACGACCAGTCCATCGTCCTGGGCCAGGGCGAGGAAATGGGGCGCTTCCAGCTGGGCTCCACCGTGGTCATGCTGTTTCCCGCATCGGCAGGGCTGCGCTTCAACGCGCAGTGGACACATGCCGCGCCCGTGCGCCTGGGCCAGAAGATGGCCGGGCGCGGCGAGGCCTGAGTCTCGAAGGATCGTCGATGAAAAACCGGGCCCAGGCCCGGTTTCCTGTCAAAGAATCCAGCTCAAGGCTTCAGGGCGCCGCTGTGTGGTGAACATCGAGGGTGCGATGCTCAGCCGCTCTGGCCTGACGGGGTCTTCATGGCCGACCAGATAGACCATCAGTTCACGGCGGCGCAGTATGACGTGGCTGACCTTCTCGGCCTTCCCGTTCTGTGTGACCTGCGTGCCCGGGCGGAACAGCGGCATCTGGAAGGTGAAGCTGCGCGGATCGGCCGGTGGCGCGACGGCAGTGCTGGGAGGGGCTTCTAGAGTGGCAACCATAGGCTTGATGTGCATGAGTGGACGCTGCCCACCTTATCGGCACTGCCGCGCCGAACTGTAGGGTCGCCGGGCGGCGAACACCAAGCTCAGGCGTCCGGATGGGAAACGCCGAGGATGGCGTGCAGCCGTGCGCTGGTCGTCGTGTACTGCAGCAGCGGTTTCTCGCCCTGCAGGTACTCGGCGGCGGCAAAGGCCGCCATGGTGGCTTCATGGAAGCCGCACAGGATCAGCTTGTGCTTGCCCGGGTAGCTGACGATGTCGCCGATCGCATAGATGCCTGGCGCATCGGTGGCCTGGGTTGCAGGGTTCACCAGCAGCTGCTTGCGCTCCATGGCCAGGCCCCATTCGGCGACCGGGCCCAGGCGGGGGGAGATGCCCAGGCAGACGACCAGTTGCTGCGCCGCCAGTTCATGCTCCTGCCCTTCGCCATCCATCCACTGCACGGCACGCAGCAGGCCTGAGTCGGCATGCAGTTGCGTGATCTGGCCGATCACCACGCGGATGGCACCGCTGTCGCGCAGCTCCTGCAGGCGCTCCAGCAACGGCGCCGAAGCCTGGAAGGCGTCGCGGCGGTAGAGCAGGCAGGTGGTCTGGGCCCTGTCGGCGCAGGCAATGGCCGCGGCCACGGCCTCTTCGTCGCCACCGTGGACGATGGCGGTCCGGCCGCGCACCATGTCCAGATCGGCGGGATGGTAGTGGAGCTGGCCTGCAGCCAGCCGCTCCACGCCGGGCACCTTCAGCGCCTTGGGCACAAAGGCGCCCACGCCAGCCGCGATGAAGACGCTGCGCGCATGCAGTTCAAGGCCTTGCGAGGTCTGCGCCAGCCAGCGGCCATCGTCCATGCGCTGCAGCTGGGCGACCTGCTGGGAAAGGTGCAGTTGCGCGTCCATGGGCGCGACCTGCCGCTGCAGCAACTGGACCAGTTCATGGCCCGTGCACACCGGAATGCCGGGAATGTCGTAGATGGGCTTGTCGCCGTACAGCTGCGCGCACTGCCCGCCCACATGGGGCAGGGCATCGACGACATGGCAGCGGATGCCTTGCAGCCCCAGCTGGAACACCTGGAACAGGCCCGCCGGGCCTGCGCCTATGACGAGGGCATCGGTCTGGATCGGTTGCGCGCCGGAGGTGTCTTGCATGGGCTGCTGCGCGGCTTCAGCGTTCGAGCTGGTCCAGCTTGCCGGGCTTGCCGTTCCAGTCGTCGGCGTCGGGCAGCGAGGCCTTGCGCTTGGTGATGCTCTTCCAGCCCTTTTCCAGCGACAGCTCGGCATTGAGCTTGATGAAGGCGAGCTGGTCGGCGGGGACGTCTTCCTCGGCAAAGATGGCATTGGCCGGGCATTCGGGAATGCACACGGCGCAATCGATGCACTCGTCAGGATCGATCACGAGGAAGTTGGGGCCTTCGCGGAAGCAGTCCACGGGGCAGACATCCACACAATCTGTGTATTTGCACTTGATGCAGTTTTCGGTGACGACGTGAGTCATGGGAGTCTTTTATTTGCGGTGTGAATGTCGGTATCAACCCGGGATTCTAGAATTTTTCGGAACACGGTCCTGCACATGCAAGAGATTCTGGCGCGGACTGCTGCGGTTTTCTGAAAGCCCACGAGCCGGCATGTGCCGGCTCGCGAAGCGGGACTGTCCAGTTGCTCAATCCAGCAGTGCAGCGCCTGCGGTAGCGTGGCTGGCCGTGTCCACGAGGATCAGCGCACCCAGCTGGCGGGCCTGGGCGAAGGGCGCCGCGGGAATGCTTTCCTGCAGCAGCAGCTCCACGCGGCCGATGGCGTTGGGCTCCAGCTGGGTGGCCTCTTCCTGGGCCAGCGTGTGGATGTTCAGGCGGTGCACCACGCGGCGGGCCTTGGCCTTGATCCAGCGGTGGCCGTGCAGCGCCAGGTAGGTGCGGCCGGGGACCAGCGGCTGCTCGTCCATCCAGGCCACGGTGGCGGTCATCTCGCGCTGGCTGGGCCATGCCGGCTGTGTCCCGGGGGCATCGAAGTCGTCGTCCGCCACTGCTGCCGCAGCCACCGGGGCGGCGACGATCCAGTCGCCGCGCGAGACATCGACCTCGCGGTCCAGCGTGATGCCGGCCGACAGGCCCGCGTCGATGGAGCCGGGAACGCGGGCATGGTCCAGCACCTGGGCAATCACGGCCTGCTGGCCGCTGGGCAGGATCTGCACGGCGTCGCCCACGCGTGCGCGGCCTGCGGCCACGCGGCCCCAGAACACGCGGCGGCCCTGGCTGGTATCGGCCGAGGACGAGAATTTCTCCACCCACTGCACGGGGAAGGCCAGCGCCAGGCCGGTGTCGGTCGGCGTGTTGGGCAACTGCTCCAGCAGTTGCAGCAGGCTGGGACCGTCGTAGCCGGCCCAGCCGGGCTCGGCGTTGACCACGTTGAAGCCCTTGAGGGCCGAGACGGGCACGGTGGCCGCGGAGGCGATGCCGGCCTCGGCCGTGAAGCGCTGCAGCGCGCCACGGATGTGGACGAAGGCCAGTTGCGGGTCTTCGACGGCGTCGAGCTTGTTGACGGCAAACACCAGCGAGTGCACGCGCAGCAGGTGGGCCAGCAGGCTGTGGCGGCGCGTCTGCGGCAGCAGGGTGAGCTGCGGGTTCTTCCAGTCGAGCTTGGTGGCATCGACCAGCACCACGGCGGCGTCGGCGCTGCTGGCGGCGGTGACCATGTTGCGCGTGTACTGCTCATGGCCCGGCGCGTCGCCGATGATGAACTTGCGGCTTTCGGTGGCGAAGTAGCGGTAGGCCACGTCGATGGTGATGCCCTGCTCGCGCTCGGCCGACAGGCCGTCGGTCAGCAGCGCCAGGTCGGTCTCGCCGCTCTTGGTGACGCCGGCGAGCTGGTCCTGGAGCACGGCACGCGTGTCCACCAGCAGGCGGCCGATCAGCGTGCTCTTGCCGTCGTCGACGGAGCCGCAGGTGATGAAGCGCAGGGCCGAGGCGTTGGAGGCCTCGGTGGCGGGGGAATCCGCAACGGCTGCGCCGGCGGCAATGCTTGCGGTGGTCATCAGAAATATCCGTCCTTCTTGCGCTTTTCCATGGAGGCTTCGCTGGTCTTGTCGTCCATGCGTGTGGCGCCGCGCTCGCTGACATCGGCGGCCAGGGTTTCTAGCACGATGTCGGCCGCCGTGGCGGCATCGCTTTCCACGGGGCAGGTGCAGGTGATGTCGCCCACGGTGCGAAAGCGCACGTCGCGCACCACGACTTCCTCGCCGTCACGCGGCGGTGTGAGTTCGGTCACGGGCACCAGCAGGCCGCGGCGTTCCACCACTTCGCGCTTGTGCGTGTAGTAGATGCTGGGCAGGGCGATCTGCTCGCGCTCGATGTATTGCCACACGTCGAGTTCGGTCCAGTTGCTGATGGGGAACACGCGGAAGTGCTCGCCGGGGGCCAGACGCGTGTTGAACAGCGTCCACAGTTCGGGGCGCTGTGCCTTGGGCTGCCATTGGCCGAAGCTGTCGCGGTGGCTGAAGATGCGTTCCTTGGCGCGGGCCTTTTCCTCGTCGCGGCGCGCGCCGCCGATCAGGGCGTCGAAGCGGAATTCATCGATGGCCTCCAGCAGCGTCACCGACTGGTGGACGTTGCGGCTTTCGCCCGGATGGGCCAGGCGCACGGTGCCGCGTGCCATGGAGTCCTCGACGCTGCGCACGATGAGTTCGGCGCCGAGCTCCTTGGCGCGCAGGTCGCGGAAATCGGTCACTTCCGGGAAGTTGTGGCCGGTGTCGATCATCAGCAACGGGTAGGGGATGCGGCCCTTGCCGAAGGCCTTTTCGGCGCAGCGCAGCATGACCAGCGAGTCCTTGCCGCCCGAAAACAGCAGGGCGGGGCGCTCGAAGGCGGCGGCCACTTCGCGCAGCACGAAGATGGTTTCCTCTTCAAGGGCGTCGAGGTGGCGGTTGCTGAGATGGCTCAGCACGGAGGTGTCCACACGGGCGTTCATTTCTTGGTTTCCAATCAAATCGGTGTCAAACGCTGTTGTTTCACTTCTTGGCGTGCAGCCCGCATTCCTTGGCCGCTTCATCCTCCCACCACCAGCGGCCGGCGCGGAAGTCTTCGCCAAGGCTGACGGCGCGCGTGCAGGGTGCGCAGCCGATGCTGGGATAGAACTGGTCGTGCAGCGGGTTGTAGTCCACGCCATGGCTGGCGATGTAGTGCCAGACATCGCCCTGGGTCCAGTCGGTCAGCGGGTTGAACTTGGTCAGGCCCTTGGTCTCGACCTCGCTGCGGTCCACGGCGGGCACGTCGGCGCGGGCATTGGACTGCTCGCGGCGCAGGCCCGTGATCCAGGCGCTCTTGCCGGCCAGCGCACGCGCCAGCGGCTCCATCTTGCGCACGCCGCAGCAGGCCTTGCGCAGCTCGATGCTGCGGTACATGGCGTCCTGGCCGTTGTCGCGGATGAAGTGGATCACCGATTCGAGCTGCGGCCGGTAGACCTTGACGCTCAGGCCGGGCAGCGACTGGGTGCGCTCCAGCAGGGCCAGGGTCTCGGTGTGCAGCGCGCCGGTGTCCAGCACGAAGACGGGGATGTCCAGGCCCAGGCGGTGGATGATGTCGGTGATCACCACATCCTCGGCGCCCAGGCTGGAGGCCTGCGTCACGGCCTCGGCGCCCAGCGCCGCTGCCTCGCGCAGCAAGGCCTCGGTGGCGGCCAGCTTGTCGGCAAAGCCGCTGCTGGCACGGCCGTTGACCTCGGTGGCCTTGGCCGATGCCTGTCGCGACAGAAAGCTTTGCGCACCCATGTCAGGCTGCCTTGACGAAGTGGGGCTCGGGATGGACGGCATCACCCTGGTAGAAGCCGTGGAAGCGTTCCAGCTGGCGCTGGGCATCGGAGATGTCCACGCCTTCGCGCAGCACGGCCACGTCGAAGCCGCAGCGCTGCATCTGCACCAACTGGTCGATCAGCACGTCGCCCGTGGCGCGGATTTCTCCCTGGAAGCCCAGGCGCTTGCGCAGCAGGCGGGCCTGGCTGAAGGCGCGGCCGTCGGTGAACTTGGGAAAGTTGAGGTCGATGCGCTGCACGCCGGTCAGGTCCAGCGTGAAGGGGTCGGCGTCATTGGCCGGGGCGATGACAGTCTGCTGGCCTTCGGCCGGGCTTTGGTGCTCGTGGGCGGCGATGATTTTCATGGGGATCTCCTGCGGCTCTCACCTGGGGTCAGGCGGCCGCTTCCTCGGTGTGCTTGGCGGGGTGGCGGGCTGCATTGCCGGCGGCCTTGAACGGTTCGATGCCCACGCGGCGCACGGTGGCGATGAAGGTCTCGAAACGGCCGCCTTCGCTTTGGCGCTGTTCGCGGTAGGTGGCCAGCAGGGCCTCGATCACGCCGGGCACTTCGGCGGCGCTGAACGAGGGGCCGATGATCTTGCCGGGCGTGGCCGGGCCGGACAGGTGGGAGCCGTCGGCGCCGCCCAGCGTGATCTGGTACCACTCCTTGCCGTCCTTGTCCACGCCCAGGATGCCGATGTGGCCGCTGTGGTGGTGGCCGCAGCTGTTGATGCAGCCGCTGATGTGCAGGTCGATCTCGCCCAGGTCCCACAGCTCGTCCAGGTCCTGGTAGCGCTCGGTGATGGCCTCGGCAATGGGCAGGGAGCGTGCATTGGCCAGCGAGCAGAAGTCGCCGCCGGGGCAGGCGATCATGTCGGTCAGCAGGCCGATGTTGGGCTTGGCCAGGCCCAGGGCCTTGGCCGCCTTGTACAGCTGGGGCAGCTGGTCGCGGCGCACCCAGGGCAGCAGCAGGTTCTGCTCGTGGGTGACGCGCATCTCGCCGGCCGAGAACTGGTCGGCCAGCTCGGCGGCGGCATCCATCTGGTCGGCCGTGGCGTCGCCGGGCGCGTAGCCCAGGCGCTTGAACGACAGCAGCACGGCGCGCAACTGCGGGTGGCGGTGCGGGCGCACATTGCTGGTCAGCCAGCGGCCGAAGTCCTTGTCTTCCTCGGCGGCGGTGCGCAGCAGGGCCAGGGTCTCGGCCTCGGCATTGGCGGGCGACAGGTCCAGCTCGGGCTCGCGGAAATTGGCGGCCACGCGGTCGTACTCGGCTTGCGTGATGGTGTGGGGACCACCCTCGACCTCGACGATCTGGCGGAACTCCTCATCGACCTGGTCGATGTAGTTCTGGCCCTCGGACTTCACGAGGATCTTGATGCGCGCCTTCCAGGCGTTGTCGCGGCGGCCGTAGCGGTTGTAGACGCGGATCACGGCTTCCAGGTAGTTCATCAGCTGGTTCCAGGGCAGGAACTCGCGCAGCACCGGGCTGATGGTGGGCGTGCGGCCCATGCCGCCGCCCACGCGCACCTTGAAGCCCAGCTCACCAGCCTCGTTCTTGAGCAGCTGCAGGCCCACGTCG
This sequence comes from Delftia sp. WSY_22, assembly GCF_043104185.1. Classification (NCBI taxonomy): domain Bacteria; kingdom Pseudomonadati; phylum Pseudomonadota; class Betaproteobacteria; order Burkholderiales; family Comamonadaceae; genus Delftia; species Delftia sp. WSY_22. The sequence goes on along the minus strand of NZ_JBICKN010000017.1, from coordinate 184,077 downwards.
TACCAGCCCAGCGCGGCGCGGTCTTCCTCGGCGCCGCTGATGGAGACCTTGAACTTGCGCGGCAGGAAGCTGAACTCGGGGTGCAGCGTGCTCCACTGGCGCAGGATTTCGGTGAAGGGGCGGGGGTCGGCGATCTCGTCGATGGCAATGCCGGCCAGCGCGTCGCTGTTGATGTTGCGGATGCAGTTGCCGCTGGTCTGGATGCCGTGCAGGTTCACGCTGGCCAGCAGGTCCATCACGTCGGCGGCCTTGGACAGCGGAATCCAGTTGTACTGCACGTTGGTGCGCGTGGTGAAGTGGCCGTAGCCGAACTTCAGGTCGGAGCCGATGCGGCGGCCGTCGTGCAGGGGAATGTCGCCCAGCTTGGCCTGGGTGTCGCGGGCCTCGGCCAGCAGGGCGGCGTCGGGCTGGTCGTACTCGCGGGCCACGCGGGCCAGCACGCGCAGCTGGGCGCTGGACAGCTCGCCGTAGGGCACGGCCACGCGCAGCATGGGCGCGTAGCGCTGCACATACCAGCCGTTTTGCAGGCGCAGGGGCTTGAACTCATCCTCCGAGAGCTTGCCGGCCTGCCAGCGTTCGAGCTGGTCACGGAACTGCTCGGCGCGCAGGCGGATGAACTGTTTGTCGAATTCGGTGTATTGGTACATGGCGCTTCGGATGTGGGGTCTTCGACTGCCGCCAGTGGCGGCGGTGCAGGGGCTCATCGCGTGGCACCGAGGCACTTGCGGGACACGCGCACAGAACCCTGCATGGAGGGGAATGTAAGCAATGGCCTTATAGAAGCAAACGATTGTTTTGTCCTGCAAGTATGTGGATATGGATATAAGTGAATGGCAGCAGACTTTGCGGGGCTGGGCATGCCAAACGCATGGGCGGCCGATATGCTTGCCGGCCAGAGGGAGGATTTCAGAATGCGAAACCGCTTGGTTGCCATCGGGCTGTTCTTGGCATTGGCAACTGCTGCTCAGTCGCAGGCCCAGCAGCCGGCACAGCCGCCGTCTCCGTTGTCAGCAACGCACACAGCTGACGCGCCTGAACCCGACGAATCCGCACGCGAATCAGCCTGGGATGCGTATCTGCACCGCGTGGCGGCGCAGTTGGCCGATTCCGGCAGCGGGCGCGATCTGGCCTTTGCGGCCATCCTGATCAATCTGTCGCCCCGCGACAAAAGCGCTGTCAGCCAGGCCGAGGGCTGGCGCCAGGATGCGCTGGAGCGGGCAGGGCAGGATGCGCTGGCCTATCAACTGCTGGCCTCCAAGGCCCCTGAGGACGAAGGCGAAGTGCGCTCCGAGGCTGCTCGCCGCTGGCTGGCGCTGGAGCCCAGCAATTTCTCTGCGCTGATGCAGCAGGCGCTGGGACCGCAGGAACTGCTGGTTGCAGCGCGCGAAAGCCGCTACGCGGACCTGCACATGTATGACGGCGTGCGCTGGATGCAGTCCGCTTTGCTGCGCCATCCGCCCACGGCACGGGAGCTGCAGGCGCTGGGTGGCAGTCCGAACTACCGGCTCGAGGAAGGCGCGGTGATCACTGCAATAGGTATCTGGACAGCCTTTCCCTTGACGGGCTACAAGGCGCTGCTGGATGCCTGCAAACCCGAAGCGATGGGCAAAACCCCGGCGCGCGAGGCCGACTGCCTGCATGTAGCCCACCTGCTGACAGAGCGCTCATCGACCGTGCTGGACGAGGGCTTTGGGCTGGCGATTCAACGCCGGCTGGCCAAAACCCCGACCGAGCGCGCCGCGGCCCGGGCCCAGCGCCGCCAGTTGGAGTGGCTGATGCAAGCGTCCGCCCCGCTCGGCATGCAGGACGGAGGAACCCGGTTTGCCCGGCTGCTGGCCGATCCTTCCATCCACAGCGAGCAGCAATTGCTGCAGCGCTTGCTCAAGGATGCAGGCCAGCCCTTGACGCCTCCGCCGTGCTGGAAGTGGCGCCCGCCCAGACCTTAGGGATTGCCGGCAGCCGCGCCGCCACCGCCGCCTCGCTCACCCCATAGAGCGCAGCCAGCGCGGCCGGTGTCGCCACTTGCGCCGCCGCACCGCAGGCCTGCAGGCCGCCGCGGCCCAGCAGGGCGATGCGGTCGGCCACCTGCAGCGCATGCTCGGGCTGGTGGGTGGACAGCAGCACGGCCATGCCGCGTGCACGCAGCGCGGCAATCTGGTCCAGCACGCGGATCTGGTTGCCGAAGTCCAGGCTGGCCGTGGGCTCGTCCATGACCAGCAGCGCGGGCTCCTGGGCCAGGGCGCGTGCGATCAGCACCAGCTGGCGCTCGCCGCCGCTCAGCTCGGTATAGGGGCGCAGCGCCAGATGGGCGATGCCCAACTGCTCCAGGCAGCCCAGCGCCAGGGCACGGTCGGCACTTGAAGGCCGGGCCAGCGCAGGCAGGCGCGCGGCACGGCCCATGAGCACCATGTCCAGCGCTTCGAAGCCGAAGACGCCGGCCTGCGCCTGGGGCACATAGCCCACGCGCCGCGCAAACTCGGCACGCGGCCAGCTGTGCACGGGCTGGCCCTGCACGCGCACCTCTCCGGCCAGCGGCGCCAGCAGGCCCAGCACGGTGCGGAACAGCGTGGTCTTGCCGCAGCCGTTGGGGCCCAGCAGGCACAGCACCTCGCCTGCGGCAATGGCCAGGTCCAGCCCCTGGCTGACGCGCCGGCGCCCATGGCCCGTGGCCAGGGCCAGCGTCTGCAGCACGGGTGGGGCCTGCACTTCAGTCATTGCGCCCCGTGCGCGACAGCAGGTAAAGAAAGACGGGCGCGCCGACCAGGGCCGTGAGAATGCCCAGCGGCAGCTCGATGCGTGCCGCACTGCGCGCCAGCGTGTCGGCCGCAACCACGAAGCCAGCGCCCAGCAGCGCCGAGGCCGGCAGCAGGCGCACAAAATTGGGGCCGACCAGCAGGCGCGCCACATGCGGCACCACCAGCCCCACCCAGCCGACGATGCCGGCCAGCGATACGGCGGCCGCCGTGCCCAGCGTGGCACAGGCCACCAGCAGCAGGCGCAGGCGTGCCACGGGCACGCCCAGGGCCAGCGCCTCCTCGTCAGGCAGGCCCAGCAGGTTGATGCGCCAGCGCAGCAGCATCAGGGGCAGCAGGGCGCACAGCATCACGGGTGCCGTGGCACCCAGCTCGGGCAGGGTCACGGCGCTCAGGCCGCCCATGAGCCAGAAGGTGATGGATGGCAGCTGCGTATTGGGGTCGGCCAGCGTCTTGACCAGGGCGATGCCCGCGCCCAGCAGCGCGCCCAGCGCAATGCCGGCCAGCACCAGGACCAGCACCGGGTCATGGCGGCGCACGCTGGTGCTGATGGCCACCACCACGGCCACGGCGGCCAGCCCGCCACCAAAGGCCAGGGCCTGCACGGCCGCCATGGACCAGCCCAGGAAGATGCCCAGCACCGCGCCCAGGCCGGCACCGGCCGAGACGCCCAGGATGTCGGGCGAGACCAGCGGGTTGCGGAACATGCCCTGGTAGGCCGCGCCTGCCGCCGCCAGCGTGGCGCCCACGGCCAGGCCTGCGGCGATGCGCGGCAGGCGGATGTTCCAGAGCACGGTCTCGGCGCTGGCGGACAAGGGGGACGCCGTGCCCATTGCGCGCGCCAGCAGCGACTGCCAAAGCTGCTGCGGCGCGATGGAGAACTGACCCGCCGCCAGCGCCCCCAGCAGCACGGCGGCCAGCAAGGCTAGTGCGAGCACCCACCCCATGCGGCGGCCTGTGGCAGGCATCAACGCGCAGTCTCCATCAGCCTGCCCAGCGCTGTGGGCGACAGGTCGGCACCGTAGAACAGGCGGTAGAAGTCGCGCACCTCGCGTTCCAACGGCGGCAGTCCCTGCAGGGCCGGCGCCTGCGGGTGGAGCTTTTCCAGCAGCCAGCGCACACCGATCAGCCGGTTGACGCCGGGCGGACCATCCAGCCAGCCGAAGGGCCAGACCGGCGCGCAGTGCACGCGGCCCGAGCGCACGGCGGCTACGCCGCGCCACAGCGGGTCCTGGCGCATGCGCTCGGCAAGGCCGGGTTCCTGCGTGACGATGACCTGCGGGTCCCAGGCCAGGATCTGCTCCATGGACACGCGTGTCAGTCCACCGCGCCCTGCATCCGTCGCCACATTGAGCCCGCCCGCGTACTCGACGGCTTCCACATTGATGGAGCCCGCCAGCCCTGTCTCCAAGCCGTTGGCGCTGCGCGCGAAATACACGCGCGGGCGCTCGGCCGGTGCCATGCCCTGGGTGGAACGCTGCGCCAGCGCCGCCACGGCATCGGCATGGCGGGCCAGCGTCTCGCCGCGTGCGGCCTCGCCCAGCAGGGCGCCAACCTCGCGCAACTGGCGTGGGTGGTCGGCCAGCGAGCCCTGGATCAGCACGCAGGGCAGGCCGGTCTGGCGCGCCAGCCGCTCGGTGGCAGAGATATAGGTGGCATCGGCCGTGCCGGCGTCCAGCATCAGGTCGGGCTGCAGCTTCAGCAGCGACTCCAGCGGCATGGTGCTGCCGCGCCCGGACAGGCGGCCCAGATGCGGCAGCGCCTGCAGTGTGGGCCCCAGATAGGCGCGCGAGACATCGTCCAGCTGCTGGGGCCAGCCCAGCAGCTTGTGCGGTGCCAGCGTGGCCACCAGCACGCCTGCGGGCGGGCCTGCAGCAAACACCCGGCGCAGTTTGGTCGCGTCCGGTATCTGGCCTATGCGCGCGGCAATGGTCGTGGTCTGGGCATGGCCGGGAACAAGAGCCGATGAGGCCAGTGCCGCCATGGCCTGGCCCAGCCAGCGGCGGCGGGTGAACAGAAGATCGGTCATGAAAGTCAGGGGATGGGGCTGGCGCAGCCACGGCGCTCAAGCTGTGCCTGGCACCATTGCTCGATCTGCACCTCATCGGCTGCCAGCTCGGCATGCAGGCTGCCGGTGTACCTGCGCCAGTCTTCAAGATGGCGGGCCGCGACGGCCGTGAGCACGGGCGTGCCGGCTTCGACAAAGGCCGCGAATTCGGCGGCAAAGCCCTGGCCCGAGGCCTCGACGATGCCGAAGCGGTTGATCACCACCAGATCCACGCCATCGTCCAGCGCCTGGCGCAGCACGGCGCTGGCCTGGGCCAGGGCCTGGGGGTTGAGGCTGCAGGCGCGCGAGGCGCAGCCCAGGTCCTGGGACAGCTCGAATTGGCGGTCACTGCGCAGGTCGAACAGCTGCATGCGCTTGTTGCCGTTGGCATAGCGGTCCTGGCGATGCACCAGCCCGCCCACGCGCCAGCCCGCGCCTTGCAGGCGGCGTGCCACGCGTTCGAGCAGCAGCTCCATTGCATGCTCGTCGTCGGGATGGACCAGGGCGGCCAGGGGCAGGGTGGTGAAGGGCGGGTTCATGGCATGCAGGTTGATGCGTATCAATGGGGCTGTTGTACTCCTGCCCGACCCCGGTGTCGTTGACCATGGGCAGCTTGGCTGGACCCGGAGCGCAGGCAGACGTGGGCGGGCGCTTCGCGCCAGGTCCGCTCCTCAGAAGCGATAGCCCAGGTTGACATACCAGCTGCGGCCCGGCATGGGCAGGCCGTCATCGAGCTGGTACCACTTGTCGCCGATATTGGCCACGCCAAAGTCCACGGTGATGTCGCTGCGCGGCTTGTAGCGTGCACGCAGGTTGGCAATGCCGTAGCCGGGCAGCTTGAGCGTCTGCAGCTGGCCGCTGCCCGACAGCGGCACGTAGCGGCCCTTCTCGGTCTCGACCTCAGCATTGAATTCCCACTGCGCCAGCGGACGCCACTGGACACCGGCCAGCAGGCGGTGGCGCGGCGTGTGGGTCAGCGTGATGCTGGAGTCGCTGGTGTTGCGGCGGTTCAGGTAGGTGTAGCCGGCGTTCACGCCCCATTGCGCCGACAGTTGCTGGGCCAGGGACAGCTCCATGCCGATGTTGCGCGTGCGCCCCACGTTCTGCGCCTGGTTGCAGGTGGTGCCGCCGCATTCGGCAGAGGCCACGACCACGGTCTGGATCTGGTTGCGCACGCGGCTGTAGAACAGCGCGGCCTGGCCCTGGCCGCCCTGCCAGGGCGAGCCGCTGACGCCCAGCTCCAGGTGGTTGGCCGTCTCGGGCTGCAGGTCGGGGTTGGCCAGGGCCGTGCCCATGCGTGCCGAGTAGCGGTCCTTGATGGTGGGAAAGCGCGTCTTGTGCGAGGCGATGAAATACGCCTCGCTGCCGCCGCCCAGCGCATAGCCGAGCTTGGCCACGCCAATGGTGGCGCTGGCCGAGCCCGTGGGCCACTGGTAGACCTCGCGCGCATCGCGCTGGTCGTGGCTGAGCGCCAGGTTCAGGCTCCAGCGCTCGGCCAGGGAGATCGTGTCCTCGACCACCAGGGAATGCGTCACGTCGCGGTAGTGCTTGCTGGGGTCCTTGGCCGAGGCAGCATCGGTGTGCTCGTCGATCTTGTAGTGCGCGCCCAGGCGCAGCGCATGGCCCTTGAAGCTGTAGTTGGCCCACTCGATGCTGGCGCCCTGGCTCACGTCCTTGTAGCTGCTGGTGGGGTCATGGCGCGTGTAGCTCGCGTCCGTGTACATGTCCAGGCCGTTTTGGTAGGTGTCGTGGTAGATGCGTGTCTTGAGCAGGTTGTCGGCATTGATGCGCGTGGTGCTCAGAAAGTACACGCTGTCCTTGTCCCAATAGGGCCAGCGCCAGTAGCGGATGACGTTCTTGCCCGTGGCGCTGCCGGTGTACACGGGGTTGCCCTTCTCGCCTTCCTGGCGCACATAGCCCAGCGCGTATTCGTCCGTGGCATTGGGCGTCAGGCCCAGCTTGAACGACAGCCGCCTGTCCGTGCGGTAGGCGTTGTCGCGGTAGTTGCCCGTGTCGGTGGGCTGCTTCTTGAAGTCCTTGAAGCCCTTGGGCAGCGGAAAACTGTCCGCGTCCAGGTAGGAGGCGCCAAGCTGGTAGTACCAGGAGCCCAGATTGCCGCCCAGGTTCACGGCGGCCTTGCGTTCGCCGCCTGCGCCTGCGCCGATGCGCGCATCGCCCTCGACGGATTTGACCGGCTTGCGCGTGACCAGGTTGATGGCGCCGCCCAGCGTATTGGGGCCATACATCAGCGAGGCGCCAGCCTTGGCCACGCGGATCTCGGACAGGTCGAACGTGGTGAAGCGGCCGAAGTCCACATAGCCGTCATAGGGCACGTACAGCGGCACGCCGTCCACGAAGACCGGCACCTGGCGCGGATCGAAGCCGCGCAGGTAGATCATTTCCTCGTTGCGATTGTTGCGCGACAGCGTGGCGCCCGGCAGCAGGCGCACGGCGTCGGCCACGGTGTCGGCATTGCGCTGGCGCATCTCGGCGGCGTCCAGTCGCTGTTCATCGCCGGATATTGCCTCTGCTTCATCACGCGCACCGTGCACATCGACCGTGCCCAGCTGGAAGGTCTGCGAAGACTGTGCTGCGGACGTGCCCGATTGGGCTTGTGCCTGGGTGCTGGCGGCCAGTCCCGCAAGCAGCAGGGCGTGGGCCAGCGTGGATTGCAGGCGGAAGGCAGGGGAGGAGGCTGGGGCGCTGTAGCGGGGCTGGAGAGGCACGATTTTCGGTTGTTGTGTGGGTGGACGCGGAGCGGCTGGTTGTTTCCTTTTGAAAACAGGTTCCGGATTCTAGCGATATGCACTAACAAACATAACGAGTGACAAAAAACCGTCTGCGGGAAGACTCGGGTTTTCTTTCAGGCCGTTGTGTGAATGCCCGGCCGTCCAGCGGCCGGGCGGTTCAACGGCTCAGCGCCTGCGGCCCAGGCGCTCGCTGGCCAGGGCAGCCGCCAGCCTGGCATCCAGGGGCAGCGGTTCGTCGTGCAGGCGTGCTGCCAGCAGCTCGCCGCACAGCAGCGACAGCGTGAGCCCGCGCGAGCCCATGGCCGTCAGCGCCCACAAGCCGGGAGCCTGATCGGACACCGGTCCGACCACGGGCAGCCGGTCTGGCGAGGCCACGCGCACGGCGCCCCAGGTGGCGCGCGGTGGCGCGTCGAAGAAGCCTTGCAGGCCCTGGTAGGCACCTGGCAGCAGCTGCGCCAGCTTGGCGCCATTGGCTGCATGGGCAGCGGCCTGGTCTCCGGGGCTGGGCGGCAGCGCGGTCTGGTCGCGCTCGAAGGTCGATCCCATGACCCAGCCTGGCCCGGCTGCATCGCCGGGCAGCGGCATGGCAGGCACCAGGTTGCCATGGCCGTTGACGGGAAAGGGCGGCATGGCCTGTGCGCTGGCCGGGGTGTGCACATCCCAGCTGACCTGGCCGCGAATGGGCTGCAGCGGCCAGGCGGCCTGCGCACCCAGGCTGTGCTCCAGCAGCGCATTGGTTGCGGGGCCCAGTGCGAGAACGACCAGTTCAGCCTCGGCCAGCAGATTGCCCTGTGCATCCAGGGCCTGCCAGACGGGCGCGCCACCGGCTGTGTCGGTGCGTGCAAGACGCGCCACGCAGGCGCGGCCCTGCCAGCGCACGCCCGGCAGCGCCAGTTGCGCCTGCACCAGCCGTGCCGGGCGTACCCAGCCAGCTTGCGCATGCCAGCAGGCAGGGGCGTCGGCGGGCAGGCCGGCCGCCGAGAGTTGATCGGCGCTGGCGGGCCGGCTCCAGTGGTCGCCCGGGCCGGGGGATTGCCAGTCGCGCGGCAGCCGCGGGGCGGCCTCCACGCCGTGCTCCAGCACGCCGGTATCGCACCAGTCCGTGCCCTGTTGCAGCAGGCCCTGGCCGGAGAGCATTTGCAGCTGCGCCAGGGTCAGGCGTGCGCCGTCGCGGCTCAGGCGGGACAGCAGGCTGTCATCGGGCGAGACATGGGGGCAGAACAGGCCCGCGGGCAGGGCCGAGGCGCCCGCTGCAGGCGCGTCGGCAGCATCCAGCACGGTGACCTGCCAGCCACGGCGCGACAGGCTGGCGGCGGCGGCTGCACCGGCGATGCCTGCACCCAGCACCATGCAGCGCCGTGGGGTGATGGGTTCCTGCGGCTGTGCACCCGGCCCGCGCGGCCCACGTGGCCCGCGCGGTTGCCAGGCCGGGTCGAAGACGGCATGCAGGTTGTGGCGCTTGGGTGGGACGCCATCGACCTTGCGCACCTGAAAGCCGTGCTGTGCCAGGCCATCGCGCACCGTGCGCGCCACGCACCAGGTGGACAGCTGCGTGCCGCGCCGGCAATGGCGCGCCAGCGCGCGCAGGGTGTCGGCGCTCCAGAGGTCGGGGTTGAGTTCCGGCGTGAAGCCGTCCAGGTAGATGCTGTCGGCCGTGAGCTGCTGGCGCCGCAGCATGGCCTGGGCATCGCCGATGTACAGCGTCAGCAGCACGCGCCCCTGCTCGAAGGCGAGGCGGTGCACGCCGGGCAGCAGGCCCTGGAACCGGGTGGCCAGCTCCTCGGCCAGCAGGCGCAATCCTGGCTCGCGCGGCATGGCCTGGCGCATGGCGTCGGCGCTGACGGGAAAGGCTTCGGCCGAGACGAAATGCAGCAGCCTCGGGCGCCGGGGATCGGCCTTCCAGGCTTCCCAGGCCACGAGGAAATTCAGCCCGAACCCGAAACCGGTCTCCAGGATGCGCCATTGCGGCGCATCGGCCCAGGCCGCCGGCAGGCCGCAGCCGCCCAGAAAGACGTGGCGGGCCTGGTCCAGGCCGCCGAGTTCGCTGTGGTAGCGGTCGCCGAAGCGCGGGCTGTAGGGCGTGCCATCGGGCAGCCAGTCAATGGGTTCGGACATGGGCAAGGGGCAGAACTACTCCTCCCAGCGCTGCTGGTAGGAGAACACGGGCAGGCGCCACTTGAAGCGGATGGCGGCCAGGCGCAGCGTGAGTCCGCCGGCAAAGCAGACGACGGTGCTGAGGTTGGAGCCCACGTCCAGCGTGCGCAGCCCCAGGAACAGCAGGCACACGGCCAGGGACACGCTGGCGTACAGCTCGCGCCGGAAGACGACCGGCACCTGGTTGCACAGCACGTCGCGCAGAATGCCGCCGCTGATGCCGGTCAGCATGCCCGACATCACCACCACCACGGGCGGGTAGCCCAGCTCCAGCGCCACGTTGCAGCCGATCAGCGAGAAGGCGATCAGCCCCATGGCGTCTAGCAGCAGAAAGACCTGCTTGAGATGGTGCATGTGGCGCGCCACGACGATGGTCAGCAGCCCGGCCGAGATGACCAGGTAGACATATTCAGGGTGCTGCGTCCAGCCGATGGGGTAGTGGCCCAGCACCATGTCGCGGATGGTGCCGCCGCCCAGCGCGGTGACGAAGGCGATCACGGCCACGCCGAAGATGTCCATGTTGCGCCGGCCCGCCGCCAGCGCGCCCGACATGGCTTCGGCCGTGATGGCCACGAGGTAGATCACCAGCATGACGGTGAACTGCGATGCCTGGAACGATTCCAGCAGGGAGACGGATGGAAGCACGGAAAACCTCGGATGAAGACCGGCCCGCGCCGCAGGGTGTGCGGCCACTGCGCCGTCCAGCGCAAGAAGGCGGGCATTGTAGGCGGTCTCTGGGCGGCGGCCGTTTGCGGCACCGCAAATGAAACCGCCCCCGGCGCGGTGCGACGGGGGCGGTGAAAGGGCACGAAGCGGCTCAGGCCGTAGGAGGCACGTAGCCGGCCGCCGCATCGGCGCCGCCGCCGAAGAAGTGGTTTTCCATCTGGCGGGCCAGGTACTGGCGGGCGCGTGCGTCGGCCAGGTTCAGGCGGTTTTCGTTGACCAGCATCGTCTGGTGCTTGAGCCAGTCGGCCCAGGCCTGCTTGCTCACGCCTTCAAAAATGCGCTTGCCCAGCTCGCCGGGGTAGGGCGGGAAATCCAGGCCTTCAGCGTCAACGCCAAGCTTGATGCAGTGAACGGTACGTGCCATGGGGAATTGAGTCCTTGTCTTGCAGAGATTCAGATGTTTTGGGAATAACAAACTGAAATCTTATTGGTTTGAGTTTTAAGAGTTGGCTTTGAGAATGCTTTCCACGGCACCAGACCGTCGTCTCCACTCTCTACCGACACTCCAATGAAAATTCGCCGCCACTTTATCAAGTTTCCTGTCGCCGCCGGCCTGATCGCGGGCTTGACCCTGTCGGCTCTGCCGGCGTTGGCCCAGTCGGTGCAACTGCTCAATGTCTCCTACGATCCGACGCGCGAGCTGTACGTGGAGTACAACCAGGCCTTCGCCAAGCACTGGAAGGCCAAGAGCGGCCAGGACGTGAGCGTCAAGCAGTCGCACGGCGGCTCGGGCAAGCAGGCGCGTTCGATCATCGACGGCATCGACGCCGACGTGGCCACGCTGGCGCTGGCCGGCGACATCGACGCCCTGGTCAAGAACGGCAACCTGCTCAAGGCCGACTGGCAAAAGCGCCTGCCTCACAACTCGGCGCCCTACAGCTCCACCATCGTCTTCCTGGTGAAGAAGGGCAATCCCAAGAACCTCAAGGACTGGGACGACCTGGTCAAGCCTGGCGTGCAGGTGATCACGCCCAACCCCAAGACCAGCGGCGGTGCGCGCTGGAACTACCTGGCCGCCTGGGAATTCGCCAAGCGCAAGTACGGCGGCGACGCACAGGCCAAGGACTTCATCGGCAAGCTGTTCAAGAACGTGCCCGTGCTGGACACGGGCGCGCGCGGCGCCACCATCACCTTCGTGCAGCGCGGCGTGGGCGATGTGCTGCTGGCCTGGGAGAACGAGGCCTTCCTGGCACTCAAGGAGTTCGGTCCCGACAAATTCCAGATCGTCGTGCCTTCGCTGTCCATCCTGGCCGAGCCTTCGGTGGCCGTGGTCGACAAGGTCGTGGACAAGAAGGGCACGCGCGCCGTGGCCGAGGAGTACCTGAAGTACCTGTACTCCGAGGAAGGCCAGCGCATCGCCGGCCGCAACTACTACCGTCCCACGGATGCCAAGGTCAAGGCCGAGTTCGCGGACAAGTTCCCCAAGCTGGAGCTGGTCACCATCGACCAGGCCTTTGGCGGCTGGGCCAAGGCCGACAAGGACCACTTTGCCGACGGCGGCAGCTTCGACCAGATCTACACCAAGAAGTGAGTGCGGCGCGCCGGCCTGGCCGGCGCCCACCCACTGAATTCACCCGCTTTCCCAGATCTCTGCCAACTACCACGATCCGCCATGTCCATCTTGCTGACTTCCCGCCACTCTTTGCAGGCCCCGCGCCGCACGGCGCAGGCAGGCGTGGTGGCATCCAGCTCTTTTCCTCGCTTCGAGACCATGGCCTTCGCCAGCCGGCGATGTAGCACCTGACGACTCCGTGCGGCGCGCCTGCAGGCCTGGCCCTGCAGTCGGCTGCCCCTTGCTCCGCCTTCCCTTTTTTTGTTTTCTGGCTGCATGCCGCGCGCATGCATGGGCAGCGCTTTGCCTGCGCCACGCACCACGCACCACTCTTCCAAGGATGTCCGTCATGGTCTCGTTTGATTCTTTCCCCCGACACACAGCCAACTGGCGCCGACGCCAGCTGCTGGGCGCGGGCCTTGCCTCAGCAGCCGCCACGTTGGGCGGCCCGGCCCTGGCCCAGGACAAGGCGGGTGACCGCGTGCTGCGCGTGGGCCACCAAAAGGGCTGGCTGTCCATCCTGAAGAGCCGGGGCACGCTGGAAAAGCGGCTGGCGCCGCTGGGCGTGTCGGTGCGCTGGATCGAGTTCAACGCCGGCCCCGTGCAGCTGGAGGCGCTGAACGTGGGCTCCATCGACTTCGGCGATGTGGGCGAGGCCCCGCCCATCTTTGCGCAGGCCGCAGGCGCACCTTTGGTCTATGCGGGCGCCACCGTGCCGCGCCCCGGGCTGGAGGCGGTGATCGTGCCCAAGGACTCGCCCATCCGCAGCGTGCAGGACCTCAAGGGCAAGCGCGTGGCCTACAACAAGGGCTCGAACGTGCAGTACTTCCTGGTCAAGCTGCTGGAAAAGCATGGCTTGAAGTACGGCGATGTGCAGTCCGTCTTCCTGGCGCCGGCCGATGCGCGCGCCGCCTTCGAGCGCGGCTCCGTCGATGCCTGGCTGATCTGGGACCCCTTCCTGGCTGCCGCGCAAAAGACGCTGGACGCCCGCCTGCTGGCCGATGCCACGGGCGTGGTCAACAACCGCGCCTACTACTTCACCTCGCGCGATTTCGCCACGCGCAATGCCGATGTGCTGCGCATTGCCATCGAAGAGGTCGATGGGATTGACCGCTGGGCCTCGAAGAACCAGACGGCCGCTGCCGCCGAGCTGTCCAGCATCCTGGGGCTGGACAAGTCCATCACCGAGCTGTACCTGAGCCGTGCCCGCTTCGGCACCTCGTCCGTGACGCGCGAGATCCTGGCCGAGCAGCAGCAGATCGCCGACACCTTCTTCGAGCTCAAGCTCATCCCCCGCAAGCTCAACCTGCTGCATGCCGCGCCGGTGGACCTGATCGCGTCGCGTCCCTGAGCCCACTGCAAGGAGTCCGCACCATGAATGCCAATTCCAAGAAGCCCCGCCTGGACCGCGTGCGCCGCCAGGCCCTGCAACTGCTGGGCACTACCGCCTTCAGCTGGAGCCTGGCCGGCCAGTACGCACGCGCCGAGACGCCGGCCGCGGTGGCCGGGCCCGAGCAGTTGCGCATCGGCTACCAGAAGTCGGCCGTCAACCTGGTCATCCTCAAGCAGCAAGGCGTGCTGGAAAAGCGCTTTGCGGGCACCAAGGTCAGCTGGCTGGAGTTTCCGGCCGGCCCCCAGCTGCTGGAGGCCCTGGCCGCAGGCAGCCTGGATTTCGGCCTGACCGGCGATTCACCCCCGGTCTTTGCCCAGGCCGCGGGCCGTGACCTGCTGTACGTGGGCGCCGAGCCGCCCAAGCCCGAAAGCTCGGCCATCCTCGTGCCGTCGGACTCGCCGCTGCGCGCCCTGGCCGACCTCAAGGGCCGGCGCGTGGCGCTGCAAAAAGGCTCCAGCGCCCATTACCTGCTGGTGCGCGCGCTGGACAAGGCGGGCCTGGCCTGGAACGAGATCCAGCCCGTCTACCTGGCCCCGGCCGATGCGCGCGCCGCCTTCGAGCGCAAGAGCGTGGACGCCTGGGCCATCTGGGACCCGTTCTACGCGGCCACCGAGCTGGCGATTCGCCCGCGCGTGCTGGCCAATGGCGAAGGCCTGTCGGGCAACGCCTCGTTCTACCTGGCCGCGCGCGGACTGGTGGAGCGCCATCCGCAGGTGCTGCGCGCGCTGTTCGATGAGCTCACGCGCGCCGATCGCCTGGCCCAGAGCGCACGCCAGGAGGCCGTGGCCCTGGTGGCCGGCTTCAGCGGCCTGGATACGGCGGTGGTCAGCCGCTTCATTGCGCGCCGGCCCAGCTCCCCCGTGGGCCTGCTGGCTGCGCAGACCGTGGTGGACCAGCAGCGCGTGGCCGATGCATTTTTTCGGCTGGGCCTGATTCCGCGCCAGGTGCAGGTGGCCGACATCGTCTGGCGGCCCTCGGCGGCCGAGTACGCGCGGCTGGCCGAGCCTGCGGCGGCACGGCCTTCTTCCGCCCTTTGATTTCCTTCCTCGATTCCGTCCCCTGACTGGAGCAGCGCATGCAGGTTTTCTGGTTCATTCCCACCCACGGCGACAGCCGCTACCTCGGCACGGCCGAGGGCGCCCGCCCGCTCAGCCACGACTATGTCAAGCAGGTCGCCATCGCGGCCGACAGCCTGGGCTACGAGGGCGTGCTGATTCCCACGGGCCGCTCCTGCGAGGACCCCTGGGTCGTCGCCTCCAGCCTGATTCCGGTCACCAGGCGCCTGAAGTTCCTGGTCGCCGTGCGGCCCGGCCTGCACCAGCCCAGCCTGGCGGCGCGCATGGCGGCCTCGTTCGACCGCCTGTCGGGCGGGCGGCTGCTGATCAACCTGGTCACGGGCGGCGACCGTGCCGAGCTGGAGGGCGACGGCGTCTTCCTCGACCATGCGCAGCGCTACGAGCAATCGGCCGAGTTCATCCGCATCTGGCGCGAGATCCTTGAGCGCAGCCATGAGGGCGGCACGCTCGACTACGAAGGTGAACACCTCTCGGTCAAGGGCGCCAAGCTGTTGTTCCCGCCGCTGCAAAAGCCGTATCCGCCCGTGTACTTCGGCGGTTCGTCCGAGGCCGCGCACGACCTGGCCGCCGAGCAGGTCGATGCCTACCTGACCTGGGGCGAGCCCCCGGCCGAGGTGGCCAAGAAGATTGCCGATGTGCGCGAGAAGGCGGCGCGCCATGGCCGCAGCGTGAAGTTCGGCATCCGCCTGCACGTCATCGTGCGCGAGACCGAGGACGAGGCCTGGGCCGATGCCGATCGCCTGATCAGCCGCCTCAAGGACGAGACCGTGGTTCAGGCCCAGGCCGCCTTCGCGCGCATGGACTCGGAAGGCCAGCGCCGCATGGCCGCCCTGCATGCCGGCGGCAGCCGCCGCACGCGGGCCGAGCTGGAGATCAGCCCCAACCTCTGGGCCGGCGTGGGCCTGGTGCGCGGCGGCGCGGGCACGGCCCTGGTGGGCGATGCGCAGACCGTGGCCGACCGCATCAAGGAGTACGCGGACCTGGGCATAGACACCTTCGTGCTGTCCGGCTATCCGCACCTGGAAGAGGCCTACCGCTTTGCCGAGCTGGTCTTCCCGCTGCTGCCGCTGTCCGTGCGCGACAGGCTGGCTGGCGGCGTGGGCGGGCCGCTGGGCGAGACCGTTGCCAACCTGTACTCGCCGCGGGCGTCGCAAAGCTGAGGGAGTCACGCATGTCCGATGCACGTACCGTTACTGCGCTGCCGGCCTCCTCGGCCCCCCCGGCCGGCGATGCCTGGTCGCCGCTGCTGCGCTTTGCGGCCGGCGTGGGCCGCCGCCTGGTGCCCTGGCTGGTGCCGCTGGCGCTGATCGCCGTCTGGCAGGCCGCCTCGGCGTGGGGCTGGCTGTCCACGCGGGTGCTGCCCGCTCCGCTGGATGTGCTGCGCGCCGCGCAGGCGCTGGCCGAGTCGGGAGAGCTGCTCAAGCATGTGCAGGTGAGCGCGGGCCGCGCGCTGGGTGGCCTGGCCATCGGCGGCGGGCTGGGGCTGGCGCTGGGCCTGCTCACGGGCTCGCTGCGCTGGGCGGAGACGCTGCTGGACTCCACCATCCAGATGGTGCGCAACATTCCCGCGCTGGCGCTGATTCCGCTGGTCATCCTGTGGTTCGGCATCGACGAGAGCGCCAAGCTGTTCCTGATCAGCGTGTCGGTGTTCTTTCCCATCTACCTGAACACCTTCCACGGCATACGCAATGTGGACCCTGCGCTGATCGAGATGGGGCGCAGCTACGGCCTCACGCGCTGGCAGCTGTACCGCGAGGTCATCCTGCCGGGCGCGCTGTCCTCCATCCTGGTGGGCCTGCGTTTTTCGCTGGGCCTGATGTGGGTGATCCTGATCGTGGCCGAGACCATCTCGGCGCAGTCGGGCATCGGCTACCTGACCATGAACGCCCGCGAGTTCCTGCAGACCGACGTGGTGCTGGTCGGCATCCTGCTGTACGCCCTGCTGGGCAAGCTGGCCGACTGGTTTGCGCGTGCGCTGGAGCACTGGTGGCTGCGCTGGCATCCGGGCTACCAGCCCAAGTGACACAAGGAGCACGACATGAGCCGATGGAACCGCATGAAGACCACGCTGGCACAGGCCGTGGAGCTGAACACCACCGCGCCGGCGATGGCCTGGGAGGCCTCGTTCGACGCCGATGGCCTGGACGTCAGCGACCGCCTGGCCCAGAACGACGATGCGCCGCAGTCCGCATCCCCCCAATCCGCACCGCGCCGTGGCGTGCGCCTGCAGGCCGGCGGGCTGACCAAGCGCTACGGCCAGCGCGAGGTGCTGCACGAAGTGCAGCTGCAGGTGGAGCCTGGCGAATTCGTCGCCATCGTGGGCCGCAGCGGCTGCGGCAAGAGCACCTTGCTGCGCCTGGTCGCAGGCCTGGAACAGGCCACGGCCGGCACCCTGCTGCTGGACGGCGAGCCCGCCCGCGCCGTGCAGGGCGCGCAGGGCGGCACGCGCATCATGTTCCAGGATGCGCGCCTGCTGCCCTGGCGGCGCGTGCTGGCCAATGTGACGCTGGGCCTGCCCGCCTCGGCCCAGGAGCGTGGCCGCGAAGTGCTGGCCCAGGTCGGCCTGGCCGACCGCGCGGGCGAATGGCCGGCGCGCCTGTCCGGCGGCCAGCGCCAGCGCGTGGCCCTGGCGCGCGCCCTGGTGCACCGCCCGCAACTGCTGCTGCTGGACGAGCCGCTGGGCGCGCTCGATGCGCTCACCCGCATAGAGATGCACCGCCTGATCGAAGGCCTGTGGCAGCGCCACGGCTTCACGGCCCTGCTGGTCACGCATGACGTGCAGGAGGCCGTGGCCCTGGCCGACCGCGTGGTGCTGATCGAGGACGGCCGCATAGCGCTGGATGAACGCATCGCCCTGCCACGGCCGCGCGTGCACGGCAGCGTGGCGCTGGCGGCCATCGAGCAACGCATTCTCGACCGCGTGCTGCAAAAGCCCGCCGCCGAGCCCGAAGCCAATCCGCTGACCGACACCACGGCCTGGCCCGGCGTGCCGGCCCATGGCCTGCGCTGGGCGGTCTGACTTTCCGTTTTCCCCAACCTTCCTTTGATTCCTTTTGATCCCCAGGAGAAAAACATGTCCATTCAAGCCATCAACGTGCGCAACCAGTTCAAGGGCCAAGTGCGCGAAATCATCCGTGGCGATGTCGTCTCCGAAGTCGACGTGCAGACGCCCTGGGGCGTGGTCACCTCGGTGATCACCACGCGCTCGGTGGACGAGCTGGGCCTGGTCGTGGGCTCCGACGTGGTGGCCCTGGTCAAATCCACCGAAGTGTCCATTGCCAAGCTCTGAGGCCAAGCTCTGAGGCCAAGCTCTGAGGCCAGGCACTGAAGGCACTGCCGATGCTCAACCGCCCCAGAGCATCGGCTTGTTGACCATCAGGTAATAGGTCACGGCCATGGCGATGAAGGCCGGGTAGCCCAGCGCCTCCCAGCGCCGGGCATAGACGGCATACAGCGCGGGCAGGGCGGCCTGCGCTGCGTGCGCGCCGCGCGCCATGGCGGCCATGCGCACCTGCAGCCAGACCACGGGCAGCCAGCAGACGCCGGCCAGCAGGTACAGGCCCAGCGACAGTGCCAGCCACGGCGTGGTCAACGGCCAGCCCGCCATATGGGCCAGGGCAATGCCGCTCACAGGCTGTATGACCACGCAGGGCGTGGTAAACCACCAGTCCGCACGCACCACCAGGCGGCTGACCACGGCCTGGGCAGCGACGCTGCCGCTGCGGTTGGCGAAGAACATGTAGAAGGCCGAGCCCAGGCCGGTGCCGACCAGCAGCACGCTGGACGCGATATGCAGCGTCTTGAGCAACAGGTAGAGATTCATGCGGACTCCTTGGACGTGACAGGTGCCTGCATCAGGTGCAGCAGCATGGCTGCGATCGGCAGGTTCTTGAGCAGCGGCCCCAGCGGGTGCAGCCACAGCGTGGGCTGCAGCGCCGTGGCCAGCACGGTCATGGCAGCCATCAGCAGCAAGGCCGCCAGATAGCTCTCCCGGCCCGGCCGCAGCCACAGCGCCAGGCCCACGGCCAGGTCGGCGAGCAGGCCGCTCCAGATCAGGAACGTCTGCCAGCGCGCATCGTGGATGCCGGCGTCGGCCAGCACCTGCACGCTCAGGCCCCGGTGCTCGATGGCACTGACCAGGGCCGTGCCCAGCCAGACGGCGATCAGGCTCAAGTGCATGGTGCGCAGCGGCGCTGGAACGGTGCGAGAGCGGCGCTCATCCATGGCGCAAGGTGGACAGCAGTTGGGAGGGCGCAACGCCGGGCCGGCCCAGCAGGCCTTGCAGGCCAGCCGGATCAGTGACGTTGTCGCTGGCCAGCATGGCCAGTGTCTCGCTGCACCAGGGTGAGGCGCTGACCCAGTCGCCAGCGCGTGCGCTGGCGCGGGTGAGCCAGCCGGGCAGCGTGCCCACGCGAGCGGGGGCGCGGCCCATCTGCGCGCGCAGGCTGGCAATCAGCGCGGCCAGCGGCAAGGGCAGGGGGCCGCCGATCTCGATCATGCCCACGGGCTCGGGGCGCGTCACCAGGCCGGCCACGGCCTCGGCCAAGTCGCGCACGGCCACGGGCTGCACGCGGGCCTGCAGCACGGGGCGCGGCAGCAGCAGCGCCGGCAGGCGCGCCATGGACAGGAACATCTCGCTGCTGGCGCCGCCAGCGCCGAACACCACGCTGGGGCGGACCACGCAGCCTTGCAGATGTCCGGCTGCCGTGAGTGCCAGCAGATGCTCGTCAGCGGCGCGCTTGGTGGTGGCGTAGCGCGTGGCACTGCCTTCTATGCCCAGGGCAGAGATCTGCACCACGCGCCGCACGCCGGCCGCCGCGCAGGCATCGAACAGGGCGATGGGGGCCTTGGCATGCATGGCATCGATGGGCCGGGAGGCGCTGTCGCGCAGCACGCCCACGGCATTGACCACGGCATCCACGCCCGCCAGGTGCGGCAGCCAGGCCTCGGGCGTGGTGGCCTTAGCGTAGTCGAGCGCAGGCAGTGAATGGCGGCTGCGCGCCACGGGGTCGTGGCCGGCCAGGGCCAGCAGGTTGACGATATGGCGGCCGATGAAGCCGTTGCCGCCGCAGACCAGAATACGCATGGTGACCTCCAGTTTCTCTTGTGACGGAAATTTCAGGCTCAGCGTCCGCGCTTGACACGGGTGTCAGCGGCCTCGGAGCGCACGAAGCGCTGCACGCTGGCGCCCAGGCGCAGGAGCTTGTCCAGCGTGGAGGGCGACAGCCGCAGCATCTCGTCGGTCCAGATGCCCAGCGACTCCATGAGGCGCAGCGTCTCGTGCACGCGGTCCTGGGTGTCGGGGGATTCGGCATCGAAACCGGGCTCGGCGATCAGTTCGCGCAGCATCTCGGAGGTCGGGTCGAACTCGCGCTGCTTGCGCTCCCGCACGATGGTGCGCAGCAGCTCCCAGACATCGGACGAGGTCTCGAAGTAGTCGCGGCGATCGCCGGGCCTGCGGCTGGTGCGGATCAGCTCCCAGTCCTGCAGTTCCTTGAGGCTGTTGCTCACGTTGGAGCGAGCGGCGCCCAGCGTGCCGGCAATCTCTTCCGCATTGAGCGGGCGGCCATGGAAAAACAGCAGGGCGTGGATCTGGGCGACCGTGCGGTTCACTCCCCAGGAGCTGCCCATGTCGCCCCAATGGTGGATGAAACGGTGTGCGATGGGACTCAGTTGCATGGCCTCAGTGTCTGCAGACCTGAAATTTCTGTCAAGAGAGAAATTTGAGAAAGCTGAAAAATCAAAACCGGCTGCAGCGCGGAGGCGGCACCTGGCGGGGCGCGGCATGTGCTGCTCCATAATGCTGGGCAGCCTGGCCTGCCACCCAGTACATACACAGGCGGGCCACCGTTTTGAGGGGAACACCATGACTGCTGTGCAAAACCTGCGTGCCATCACCGTGCTGGCCGCCTGCGCGCTGGCGCAGGCTGCGTCTGCCGCCTGCTATTCCGTCTACACGCCCGAGCAGGAACTGATCTACCGCTCCAACCGCCCGCCGGTGGACCTGACCTTGCCGCTGCACCAGACCGTGGAAAAGATCGAGCGCGGCGCCACCATGGTGTTCACGCTGGACGAGTTCAACTGCCTCACTGAAGTCAACCTGCTGGCCGAACGCGAGCAACTGGCGCGTGCACGCCAGGAGCGCCAGCGGGACCTGGGCCGCAGCAGCACGCCGCGCTCCTGAGGGGCAAAAGCGAGTTCGGGGCTTTTTTGGGGGGCCGCCACCAGGGCAATCGGAGAGCCTGAGACAATCTGGCCCCATGAGTGAACCCCGCGACAACAAGATCCCCGACAACCTGCCCGAAGCCGACGCCGACGCCCCTGCACTGCCCGAAGGCTGGCTGCAGGTGCTGTCCATGGATATGGACGCCCAGGGCGTGGCCCGCAAGAGCGATGGCAAGGTGGTATTCATCGACGGCGCACTGCCGACCGAGCTGGTCAGCGCCAATACCCATCGCAAGAAAAACAACTGGGAAGCCGCCAGCCTGACGGCCATCCACCGCGAATCCTCCCAGCGCGTGCGCCCCGGCTGCCCCAACTTCGGCTTGCATGCCGGCGCCTGCGGCGGCTGCAAGATGCAGCATCTGCACGTCGCTGCCCAGGTGGCCATCAAGCAGCGCGTGCTGGAGGACAACCTCTGGCATCTGGCCAAGGTCAGGCCCGAGACGCTGCTGCGCCCCATCGAGGGTCCGTCCTGGGGCTACCGCTTCCGCTCGCGCCTGTCGGTGCGCTACGTGGCCAAGAAGGGCAAGGTGCTGGTGGGCTTTCACGAGCGCAAGAGCCGCTACATCGCCGACATGGAGACCTGCAAGGTCCTGCCGCCCCATGTGGATGCCATGCTGCTGCCCATGCGCGCGCTGATCGCCTCCATGGATGCGCGCGAAACCTGCCCGCAGATCGAGGTCGCCTGCGGCGACTCCGTCACGGCCCTGGTGCTGCGCCACCTGGAGCCGCTGTCCGAGGACGATCAGGCCCGGCTCCGCGCTTTCGCGGCCGAGCACAACGTGCAGTGGTGGCTTCAACCCAAGGGCCCGGACACCGTGCACCTTATGGAGCAGGGAGGCGCCCAGCTCGATTACGGCCTGCCTGATTTCGGCATCACCATGCCGTTCAAGCCCACGGACTTCACCCAGGTCAATCCGCACATCAACCGCGTGCTGGTCACGCGCGCGCTGCGCTTGCTGGATGTCAAGAAGGATGAGCGCGTGATCGACTGGTTCTGCGGTCTGGGCAACTTCACCCTGCCCCTGGCCACGCAGGCGCGCGAGGTGCTGGGCATCGAGGGCAGCGACACCCTGGTCAAGCGCTCCCATGAAAACTACGCGGCCAACAACGCGCAGCGGGCGGAAGGCGACAAGCTCGCGCCCACGCGCTTTGTGGCGCGCAACCTGTTCGAGATGACGCCCGAGATGCTGTTCGCCGACGGCGTCGCCGGCAAGTGGCTGGTCGATCCGCCGCGCGAAGGAGCGTTTGCGCTGTCCAAGGCCCTGGCCGACATCCACCAGGCGCGCATCGGCGCCGAAGGCGCCGAGCCCCTGCCGGCAGGGCATGAGGACTGGCGCTTTCCAGAGCGCATCGTCTATGTCAGCTGCAATCCCGCCACGCTGGCACGCGATGCCGGTTTGCTGGTGCACCTGGCCGGCTATCACTGTGTTTCGGCCGGCGTGGTCAACATGTTCCCGCACACGGCCCATGTGGAGAGCATGGCGGTGTTCGAGCGTCGCGTGGACTGACGGCGGCCCCGCAGGCCCTGCATGAAAAAGCCGTGGCCGCCTGAGGGCGCCACGGCTTTTTTGCGGCCGGATCCGGATGCCTGCCGGATCAGCTGCGATTGCGTCCTGCCGAAGGCTCGGCAGGCACATCTTCCTTGTCGCTGCGGCGGCGGTCACTCTGGCCCAGGACCGAAGGCGTGCCCTCGATCTTGTTGGCGCGCATGTACTCGTCCATATCCTTCCAGCCTGCGAACACCAGGGCCTTGGGCGATTTGGGGTTGAGCGTGTAGCAATCCTCCAGCCCGCGCAGGGCATGGCGGCAGGCCCCGCCAATGGCCTTGGCCTCGGCCTCCTTGGCGACGGCGCGGGGGTCCGGCCCCAGGCCCGGAATATCATCCAGCTTGCAGCCGGCAAGCAGCGTGGGCAGCAGCAGGATGGCGAAGGTGCGGGGAAGATTAGGCATGGTCATCTTGACGAGATTATCGGCACGACCCGGAAAAAGTTGAGCCCGCCTTGCACGAATGATGATCCCGGACATGCAAAAGGCCTCCCGAAGGAGGCCTTTGGTGTTGCAGCACGCAAGGCGCAGCCTTGGCGCGTGCGGCATCAGTCGCGTTCGCCGCCCATGATGCCCAGCAGGGCCAGCAGGCTCTGGAACACGTTGAACAGGTCCAGGTACAGGGCCAGCGTGGCGCTGATGTAGTTGGTCTCGCCGCCGTCCATGATCTGCTTGAGGTCATAGAGCATGTAGGCGCTGAAGATGCCGATGGCCGCCACCGAGATCGCCATCATGCCGGCCGTGGAGCCGATGAAGACGTTGATGATGGAGCCCACGAACAGCACCAGCACGCCCACGAACAGGAACTTGCCCATGCCCGACAGGTCGCGCTTGATCACCGTGGCCAGCGAGGCCATGACCAGGAACACGCCGGCCGTGCCTGCAAAGGCGGTCATGATCAGCTCGGAGCCGTTCTTGAAGCCCAGTATCATGCCGATCATGCGCGACAGCATCAGGCCCATGAAGAAGGTAAAGCCCAGAAGCACGGGAATGCCGGCTGCCGAGTGCTTTGTCTTCTCGATGGCGAACATGAAGCCGAAGGCGCCGCCCAGGAAGACGATGAGCCCCAGACCGCCGCTCAGCGAGCGCGTGATGCCCGTGGCCACGCCCAGCCAAGCGCCCAGCACGGTGGGGAGAAGACTCAGGGCCAGCAGCCAGTAGGTGTTGCGCAATACGCGATTGCGCTCTTGCTGCGAGACACCGTAGCCCGCAGAGCCCAGTGTGGTGACTTGATCATTCATGTGGCCAGTCCTCCGAAGGAGTGTTGTTGCGACTTGCCCATTCTAGGTGGCGGCTCGCGCGCCGCTTGCAATACCCCGAGCCGCTGCCATGGTTTGGTTTCGAATGTTTTGTTCTGCGCATGCATTGTCAGTCCTCATACGATTGCTATGCTTATAGGACATTTGTGATGGAATGGATAACTGCAATCTTATGAAGACCAAGCATGAACTCGAACTGGCCGACGTGAAGGCCATTGCCGCCGCCGCAGAGGCCGAGGCGCTGAAGAACAAGTGGGCCGTGACCATTGCCATCGTCGATGACGGCGGTCACCTGCTGTGGCTGCAGCGCCTCGATGGCGCCGCCGCAGTCTCGGCCCATATCGCTCCGTCCAAGGCCCGTTCGGCTGCCCTGGGCCGCCGCGACACCAAGGGCTATGAAGACATGATCAACAACGGCCGTACGGCCTTCCTGAGCGCCCCCACGGTGGACGGCCTGCTCGAAGGCGGCGTGGCCATCATGAAGGACGGCCAGTGCCTGGGTGCCGTGGGCGTCAGCGGCGTCAAGGCCAACGAGGATGCCCAGGTGGCCAGCGCCGGCATTGCGGCTCTGAGTCTGTAAAAAACCCCTGATGCACCCTGCATGAATCTGCCTTTCGGGCCGATTCATGAGGCAAAGAAAAAGCCCCTGTACTGAGGTACAGGGGCTTTTTCTTTGAAGCGATCCACATTGCAGCGCAGGGAAAAAATGCTTGGCTACGCAAAATCCGAAGATTCTGTTGGCTGGCTAATCGACCTTTGGGACTGGAAGCCCCAAGGTCGCCCCACGATGAAACAAAGAAGCGGTCAGCGGACCCGAACATGACCCGCCGACGGCTGCAATCTTGGTTATTTGGTCAGGATGAGCTTGCCCAGCTTGGTGGCCTGCAGACGATAGGGTGTGCCGTTGTGCACGATGGTCACAGCCTTTTGCCCATTGAGCAGCAAGGTGCTGTCGAGTCCGCTGGCGGCCCCGCTGAGGGCTGCGGATGCTGCGGCCTGCAGCGCTGCAAAGGCCTGGGCTGTGGAGTTGCCGGACAGATGCGAGGTGGCGGCGGAAGTGGCAGACATGCAGGGAATTCCTCAAAAATTGGAAAGTTTTGTGAATGATAACAATTCTCAATTGAAAATCAAGTGAGACTTACTCTCATTGTGGTTTCTGCCCCCCGAACGACCGAACGCCTGATCACCTCGCGAGCTTGTTCCAAGAGCGGGCCGCAATGGAAAACGGCCCCGAAGGGCCGTTGTCGCTGAGCGCCAGGCAACGAATGCCGCTCTCGCGGCCTACTTGACGGGGTCCGTCACAAAGCCGATCTTGCGCACGCCGGCACGCTGGGCGGCGGCCATGGCCTGGGCAACACGCTCGTAGCGCACTTCCTTGTCGCCCTGGATGTGCAGGTCGGGTTGCGGCTCCTTGGCTGCCTCGGCCTTGAGGTTTTCCTCGAACTGCGTATCGCTCACGGCCACGCCATTCCAGTGGTACTGGCCATCAGCGGACACGGCCAGGCGCACGGTGGCGGGCTTGACGTCTTCGGGCTGGTTGGTGGCGCGGGGCAGGTCCACGTTCACCGAATGCTTCATCACCGGCACGGTGATGATGAAGATGATCAGAAGCACCAGCATGACGTCGACCAGCGGCGTCATGTTGATCTCGTTCATCACCTCTTCGCCGTCATCATCCATTGTTCCGAATGCCATGGCTTACGCGCCTTTCTTCAGCGGCAGCACATTGCCGGCTTCCTTGCCGTCGATGGACACACGGGCGCCGGTCACGAAGTAGGCGTGCATGTCGTGGGCAAAGCTGTTGAGTGCGTTGAGGATGGACTTGTTGCCACGCACCACGGCGTTGTAGCCGAGCACGGCCGGAATGGCCACGGCCAGACCCAGGGCCGTCATGATCAGCGCCTCGCCGATGGGGCCTGCCACCTTGTCGATGGAGGACTGGCCCGACAGGCCGATGGCGACCAGTGCGTGGTAGATGCCCCAGACGGTGCCGAACAGGCCGATGAAGGGAGCTGTAGAGCCCACGGAGGCCAGAATGGCCAGGCCCGATTGCAGGCGGGCCGTGAACTCGCTGATGCCGTTGCGCATGCAGCGGGTCACCCAGTCGCTGATGTCAAGCGTGTCGTGCAGGTGGGCGCTGGTCTTGCGGTGGTGGGCAGTGGCTTCGCGGCCTTCGAGCACCAGGTAGCGGAAGGGGTTGGACCGGTCATTGCCGAGCTTTTCCAGGCCGCTGGCCAGGTCGGGGCTGTGCCAGAAGTCCTGGGCGTTGCGGGCGTACTTCTTGAACTTCACGATGTCCAGGGCCTTGATGATCATCACCAGCCAAGAGGCCACCGACATGGCCAGCAGGATGACGGCGACGGCACGGGTGACGAAGTCTCCCTGCGTCCAGACGTGGGCAATGCCGAATTGGGAATCCATGGATACTCCTGAGAATCAATTGAGGGTGAATTTGACCGGGACCGTAACCCACATGGGGGTTGGCGTGCCGTTGCTCTTGCCGGGGACGAACTTCCAGTTCTTGACGCCGTCCACGGCCTGCTGGTCCAGACGGTCGTAGCCGCTGGATTTGCTGACCTCGATCTTCTGAGGCAGGCCTTGCGCATCCACGAAGATGCGCAGCATCACGGTTCCCTGCTCGCCCATGCGCCGGCTGATGGCAGGGTAGTTGGGCGCCGGGTTGTTCAGGTAGGCGGCATTGTTGGATGGCAGCTCGATCTTGGGCGGTGCCGGAGGGGCAGGAGGCGCGGGCGGGGCAGGTGGGGCGGGCGGTGCCGGGGGGGCCGGCGGCGCCTCCACCACGGGCTTGGGCTCGTCTTCCAGCGTGCCTCGCGGCGCCGCAGGTGCCGGCTTGGGATCGGCAATGGCCTTGGGCAGAGGCGGCGCCTTCTTCACGACCGGCTGTGGCTTGGGGGGGGGCGGTGGCGGCGGAGGTGGCTTGGGGGCCTCGGGCTCGGGCGCGGGTGGCGAAATGAATTCCGCGATCACCTGGGCTGGCACGATGACCTCTTCGGGGGCGCGCTGGAGCAGGCCATGCTGCATCGCCCAGAGGGTTGCTGCATGCAAGACCACGACCGAACCCGCGATGGCCACGTTACGGCCAAGGCCCCCGGGGGGGCCAAAACGATCAGACTGGGACATAGAGACAGAAGGAGCTGACAGCGGATAGGTGCCGGGTGCTGTCGCTCGGAAGACGGAGTATCAGCTGCGCAGGATCCACCAGGTGCATGTAACGACGAGGATCAGGCTGCCGACAAGTGCTGAGAGGAGGACCATGCTTTGCTCTCCAGGATATTGTTGGCAAGCTGGACGGTCTGGGCCGCGATCTCGTTGTGTATGGCCGCCACGGGCTGGGTTGCGCAGCATTGCGCCACCACATCCCGGGCACAACTCTCGCACCGGCCACACTGCATGGCGATACCCAATTCGAATTGGATTTCGTCAAAGCTCATGCCAGCGTGAGCGTGGCGTGCGATCTCACGGTCGGAAACCCGGCGACATACACAGACGATCATGGCTACAGGCAGTAATGGCTGGCTATTGATGAGATGAAAAATTATAAATGAGAATTCATCGCATTTGCAATTCTTGGTTGTCTGTAGGGCTGTATGGCCTTGCGCTTTACTCGGTATCCAGTAGCTCCACAGTGGCCTGCGCGAGGGTTGCACAGCCTGTCAGGGCCATGGCGACCTCCAGTTCGTCGCGCAGCAGCCTCAGTACGTGGGCCACGCCAGCGGCACCTGCATTGGCCAGACCCCAGATTATCGGGCGGCCTATCAGCACAGCCGTTGCACCGAGAGCGATGGCCTTGAGCACATCGGTGCCTCGCCGTATGCCGCCGTCGGCGAGCACAGGGAGCGCATGGCCCGAGTTGCGCAAGGCCTTGGTGACGCGCGCCAGTGCGGTGGCCGTTGCGGGAACGGTATCCAGCGTGCGTCCCCCGTGGTTGGAAACAATGATGCCTGCCACGCCCGATCTCGCCGCCTGCAGCGCGTCAGCCGGATGCAGCACCCCCTTGAGCAGCACTGGCAGGCGTGTCTGCTGCTGCAGCCAGGCGACGTCATCCCAGGTGGGCGCATGCTGCAGCAGGCCGTCGAACAGTGCGCTCTGGTCCGGTGTGAGCCGGACGGCCGGAGATGGAGCCAGGCCCTGCAGATTGACGGCAGAAATGCCGGCGGGAAGGCTAAAGCGCGCGCGGCGTTCACGGTCCCGTACGCCGCTGGCGGGGGCGTCCACCGTCAGCACCAGCGCTTCGTAGCCTGCCGCCTCGGCCCGTTCGATCAATTGCCTGGTAAAGCCCCGGTCGTGCTGCAGGTACAGCTGGAACCATAGCGGCCCGCGGGTCGGCGTGAGCTGTGCGGCCTTCGCCACAGTCTCCAGCGGCAGGCTGGCCTGGGTGCTGAGCACCATGCCCGCGCCCAGCGCCGCAGCCGCATAGGCTGTTGCAAGCTCTGCGTCGGCATGCGCCATTTGCTGGAAGGCCATGGGGGCGACCAGCAGGGGGCAGGCCAGCTCTCGCCCCAGCAGTTGCAGCCGTGTGTTTCCCCCTGCAAGAGGCCTGAGTACGCGTGGCCACAACGTGAGCGCATCCCAGGCGCTGCGGTTGGCGGCAAGGCTGTGCTCATCGGCCGCGCCGCCCGAGAAGTAGGCCCAGGCGTTGTCGTCCAACCGCTGCCGCGCCTGGATCTCGTGGTCGGCCAGATTGATGATGCCGTCGGGAACGGCTTGCAGTGCGGGCACTTGGCTCATGGCATTGGAGGGGGGCGATGGCGCATCGCCGGTGGCAGACATCCGGAAAAAAGAAAAGCCGGCCCATGGGCCGGCTTTCATCCGTGGGGCAGGCCCGGGGATTACTTGACGTGCTTGCCGATCAGGCCAGCCATCTCGAACATCGAGACTTGGGGCTTGCCGAACACTTCCTTGAGCTTGGCATCAGCGTTGATCATGCGCTTGTTGGCAGCGTCTTGCAGCTTGTTGGCCTTGATGTAGACCCACAGCTTGCTGATGATCTCGGTGCGGGGCAGGGGGGTGGAACCCACCACGGCAGCCAGAGCGGGGCTGGGGGTGAGGGGTTTCATGAAGGCGGCGTTGGGAGTGCGCTTCTTTGCGGGAGCTGCCGGAGCAGCCGTTGCCTTCTTTGCAGTTGCCATGTTGCTTGTTCCTAGTATGGAGTGGATTCTTTACCAGCGAAAAACCGTCGCTATCCACTGGCAGGCTGATGCTAATGGGAAAAAAACGGTCTTCCAAGCTCACCCGTCAAATTTTTGCCTCGATTTGTTGCTGTGGCGCTGTTTTTTGAAGAGTTTTTGCATTCCTGCTCCCTTTCGGGGGCCGCCATGGCTGGAGGGCCGTCGGAGCCAGCGCTTTCAGAGGCGGCGGACTTCGCTTGTGGAAGAAGGTTCCGAAGAGAGTTTTCGGGCGGGCCAGGTAGCCACAAAAATGCCCAGCAGGGCGATCGCGAAGGCCAGCGCCTGCATGGATGTGACCCGTTCGCCCAGCACGCACATGCCGACCAAGGCGGCGCTGATCGGCAGCAAAACCGTGAAAGTGCCCGCTTGCGAGGCTGGCACGCTGCGCAGGCCCGTCATCCACAGCCATACGGTCCACACGCAGGCAGCCAGGGCGTAGAACAGCAGCAGTCCCCAGATGCTCCATTGCACGCTGCCGAAGTCGAAGTGCCAGGCCAGATACAGCCCGAAGGGAGTTGACAGCGCAAATCCCCAGAGGTTGACGATGGATGTGATGCGTTTGGGCCCCAGGGATGTGGTCAGGCGCTTGCCGATCACGGCGTAAAACGCCTCGCAAAGCACGGCGCCGACGAGCAGCATCTGCCCCAGCCATGCCTGCGACGAGGTCGAAGAGACTGCCGCGGTGCCCGCGTCGGGGCGCGACAGTGCATACAAGCCTATGCCGGTCACAGCCAGTGCAATGGCCAGCCAGGTGCGCGCGGCCACGCGCTCGCGCAGGAAAAGCCAGCTCATCAAGGCCACGGCGGCCGGAATGGCGGCCATGGTCACGCCTGCCGTGACGGCGCTGGTCAGGCTGACGCCGGTAACCATGCAGATGGTGAAGAGGAAGTTGCCGAACAGCGACTCCAGGAACAGCAGTCCTTGTGTGCGGCGCGGCAAGGGAGCCTCGTCAGCCGGCTTGCGCAGCCATCGCAGCATGGCGATGGCTCCTATGCCAAAGCGCAGCCAGGCCAGCAACAGCACCGGAAAAATGGCGGCCAAGGGCTTGGATAGGGCGACATAGCTGCCGACCAGGGACATGCTCAGCGCCAGGCAGGCATAGGCAGATCTGCGATGGGAGGTGTTCACGGCTTGTGGAGTTTGGGGCGGCGGTGGCGCTGCCTGAACGCGCGATGGTACCTGCGGGCACGGCAGGCACCCGTGACATGCCTGTGTCGCGAATGCTTGCCATGCTGTGGCAATTTTTCACTGCATGGAATCTTCTTTTTGCATTGTGAAAAGATGAATTGCTGCGTTGCGCCATTTTTTCTCAATACGAGAAATGCAATTTCACATTGAAAAATATGAAAATAAGCTGTTGATTTTTATGAAGAAAAATTTAGTCTTGTATAAGACACAAGATGTTGATTGGGTCTTCTATAAGACTTAAATTTGATCCCAAGGCCGACGCAAGAAAGCCGCTTGTTTCAACAACCTCCCAGGAGAGCAACATGCCCCAATCCCTGACCCAGCAACTGAGCCGCGAACAACAGATTTCCGCCCTTGAGAAAGACTGGGCGCAGAACCCCCGTTGGAAGGGTGTCAAGCGTGGCTACAGCGCCGCTGACGTGGTGCGTCTTCGCGGCAGCCTGCAGCCTGAATACACTCTGGCCCAGCGCGGCGCGGAACTGCTCTGGGACAGGATCAACGGCGGTGCCAAGAAAGGCTACGTGAATGCCTTTGGCGCCATCTCTGCGGGCCAGGCCATGCAGCAGGCCAAGGCCGGCCTGGAAGCGGTGTACCTGTCGGGCTGGCAGGTGGCTGCCGACGGCAACACCAGCGAAACCATGTACCCCGACCAGTCGCTGTACGCCTATGACTCGGTGCCCACCATGGTGCGCCGCATCAACAACACCTTCAAGCGCGCCGACGAAATCCAGTGGAGCCGTGGCATCAACCCCGGCGACAAGGAATTCATCGACTACTTCCTGCCCATCGTGGCGGATGCCGAAGCCGGCTTCGGCGGCGTGCTCAACGCGTTCGAGCTGATGAAGAACATGATTGCCGCTGGCGCGGCAGGCGTGCACTTCGAGGACCAGCTGGCCGCCGTGAAGAAGTGCGGCCACATGGGTGGCAAGGTGCTGGTGCCTACCCAGGAAGCCGTCGAGAAGCTGATCTCCGCGCGCTTTGCCGCCGACGTGATGGGCGTGCCCACCATCGTGCTGGCCCGTACCGATGCTGAAGCCGCCAACCTGATCACCTCCGACCATGACGCCAACGACAAGCCGTTCCTGACCGGCGAGCGCACGCAGGAAGGCTTCTACCGGGTCAGGAACGGCATGGAGCAATCCATCAGCCGCGGCGTGGCCTACGCACCCTATGCAGACCTGGTGTGGTGCGAAACCGGCGTGCCTGACATCGGCTTTGCCCGCGAGTTCGCCCAGGCCGTGCATGGTGCCTGCCCAGGCAAGCTGCTGAGCTACAACTGCTCGCCCTCGTTCAACTGGAAGAAGAACCTCAACGACAGCCAGATTGCCTCCTTCCAGGAAGAGCTGTCTGCGTTGGGCTACAAGTTCCAATTCATCACGCTGGCCGGCATTCACATCAACTGGTTCAACACCTTCAAGTTCGCCCACGCCTACGCCAACGGCGAAGGCATGAAGCACTACGTGAACATGGTGCAGGAGCCCGAATTCGCAGCCCGCGAACAAGGCTACACCTTCGTGTCGCACCAGCAGGAAGTGGGTGCAGGCTACTTCGACGACGTGACCACGGTGATCCAGGGCGGCTCGTCCAGCGTGAAGGCGCTGACCGGCTCCACGGAAGAGGAGCAATTCCACTGAAGCGCGGCTTCGGTGAGTGCAACTTCAGGTAGATAGGGGTGAGAAAGCGTCCGGGGCTTTGTGCTTCGGGCGCTTTTTCTTTGCTGGGGTTGTGCAGATTGGGCTGCTGCTGGTCGGGTTGGTCACGACCGGCGATTGCTCGGCTCGCCGCGCACCGGCTCGAAGGAGTGATTTCGTGCAGTTCGGTTGGCTCGTGCCGACCCTTTGAGGTCGTTCGCACCGCCTCAGTCAGCGCTCCCTGGGCAGCTGTTGTCGTCGGCCGCTATTCGGAGCTCAATGCCTGATTTATTGCACCTAGCATTCATCATCTTCAGGCATGCCGCTGGCTTCCGATCGATCACGGGGCGATTCTGTCATCCACTCTGCGAGTCCAAAATTACCGACGAATCTAAGCCCTCGGAGTTGTCGCGTCCAAATTTGCCAGCTGTGCACTGAAATTTGTTACAGTTTGAGAGCAACCCAACCGCCGCATGATTGATCGGTTAGAGGCCGACACCTGTGGCAAACGAGTAGAGATTCAGGGCGACAACGTGAGTTCTGCGACAACGGTCACAATAGACGATCACTCCGCTATCGATGCGGCATTGGGGTTCTACTATCAATCGCTATACGGGCTGCTGCTTATCGTCAACGCCATTGAAGACGACGCTGCGGTATGTCTGGAGCGTCTAGACGATGTGGAGATTGCGCTAAATGGCAGATCGCTGCTCGTTCAGTTGAAGCACTCCCTTAGCAAGAAGCCCGCTGGGGTGAGTTTGGCCTCCGTGGCCCTCTGGAAGACGCTCAAGGCATGGATCGACGTGCTGTCAAAGGTAAGCCTTGACGACACGCACTTCCAACTCGTCACTGTTGCGCCCCTGCCGCCCGGCAGCGTGTTGGCGCCGCTCCTTGATGAAAGAGCTTCGCGCACGGGTCTTCTGACGCTTCTGGAGGCGGAGGCCCATCGCGTAGTGAATGAGCATGCTGCAGCCAAGCAGAATGGCAAGAAGTCCTTGCCGCACATCGAGCGACTACCCGGCTGTTCTGCCTATCTCGCGCTCCCGGCAACGATCCGCGAGAAGCTCCTGTCTAAGGCGACGATCCGGCCTGGTGCGAATGACATCAACAAGATTCAACGTGACATCACGAACGCACTCACGAACTTCCCACCCGACCAGCGTGAAGAAATTTCGCGGCGCCTTATGGAGTGGTGGGATATGCAGATCGTGTACTCGTTCTGCTCCAAAAGAGAGAGGTACATCACCACACTCGAGGTTCAGCAGCGATTGCTCGAGATGGCGGGCGAACTGGCGCGCGACGAGTTGCTCGCGGACTTCCAATTCGAAGTTCCCCCCGACGACCACAGCCCGCCGTCGATGATTGCGAGGCAGCTGCAGCTTGTGAGCTGCACCAAGTCCGAGATTCGGTCGGCGCAACGCGAAGAATGGAAAGCACGGTCCCAACGCCATAAGTGGATGGCCGCTCGCGCTGACATGGCTAGCCGTATCGATCGATACGACAAGTATCTGGTCCAAGAATGGAGCGATCTGCACGAGCCGATGGCCGAGAAACATAAGTCAGCCCCGGAAGAGGAAAAGCGGGCTGCCGGCTTGGCAGTCTTTCAGTGGTCGTTCAGTGAGGCCCACCTGAAAGTCGACCCTTTCGCTAGAAACTGGAACGCCTCCTATTACGTGCGCGGCAGCTATCAGGTCCTAGCGGTTGAGAAGAGTGTTGGCTGGCACCCTGATTACGTGACCCTGCTGAAGGACTGCCCATGATTGCTGCGCGTGACATCTTTGCAGAGACCAATCCAGCGTTCTGCGGTGCGGTGCTTGCACAGTTTTGTTCAGCCTACCAAGCAGCACGGCATGGGGCCTGTCCCGCTGCGGCGTTGGTATATTTGGTTGTACCCCTCGTGATCTCGGAAGACTTGGCGACGACCTTTGACGGTTGCAATCGGGAGACTGGGTTCACCCTGTGGATGAGCCGCAACCCGAATGTGTCAGTCGACTTGGCCAAGAAGGTCAACTCGACGCTTCAAATTACGACGACAGCCATCCGCTTTGGCTGCATCGCCGGCATCTTCAAGCTCACAACCAACGGCGACGTTGAGAGCTTCCGGAAGACGTTACCGGCGGCGGTGACGACCGGTGTGGCTGGCGCTGCCTTGAAGCGGGCCCGTCTGCTAGGGATCTGGATGGCCGGGATGGGCTCGCCCAGGTCTGTCCTGGAAGCATTGGGAGTTTCTGTATGAAGCGATGGAACATCGCAAGCGTCTTCTTCATTGGCGAGGAAGGTGCTTTCCGCATCATTGAGCTGGACGCTGGCCGTGTGAACATCATTACCGGCGCATCGGGCACAGGCAAGTCGGCGGTCATCAAGGCATTGGACTATTGCCTGGGGTCGTCAAAATGCCAGCTTCCTGTCTATGTACGACGCCGCTGCGTTGCTGTTGGCGTCAAGTGGGTAAGGGGTGTCGATGAGATGATCTCGTGCCGCCAAGTCCCACTTGTCGGGAAAGCGCCAAACTCCTACATGTATGTGACTACGGGGCGGAACCTAAAGATTCCTCGTTCTGTAGACGAGTTTGAAGGAAGAGGGCTCGTCCCAGTCAGTAAGGCAAGGTTAGGCGAGGCGTTCGGCATCGAGGTAATGCCCATAGGAGACTCCGGGCAACCCGAGAGAGACGGGCTGGACAGACCGTCGATCCGCCAATTTACGCCGTACGTGTTTGTCACTAAGGAGGTTATCGACAGCGAGACGGTCCTGCTGCATGGACTTGACGACAATCGCAAAGCCCCCCCCATCATCTCCACGATGCCCTACTTTCTGGGCGTGGTGACTGGGTCGACGGTGGCCGCCGAGCGGCGCCTTCGACAGGCGCGCAGAGCCCTGGAGATCGACTCTGCTCGTGAAGAGGCTCAAGTCACAAGGGACAGCGTACTAAAGCAGAGGTCGCGGGTACTGCTTGGTGAAGCGCAGCAACTTGGACTGACAGAGCGGCCGCCCGAAGGGGCTGACGAAGCCTTTCTCATCGGCATGTTACGCATGGCAGCGTCGCCAGCAGCTCGTCCGCTGCAATACCCAGGTGCTGACCAGCTTGACACCTTGCAGGAGCGCCGCCAAGCCGCACTGAAGGAGTTGAGCCAAGCTAAGCGCAAACTTCGAGCGCTGGCCGTGACGGAACAGGAGTCGTTGGACTACGAAACTGCGGTCAGTACCCAGCAACAGAAACTGCGCATTGCCGAGCATCTTCACCTGCTAGAGGTGCCCACAAAGTGCCCGGTCTGTGAGTCTGAAACGGCCGCCGGCACTGAAATTGCCACTGCCATGAGGCGATCGCTTGAGACTATTCGTGCAGAGACGAGCGCAGTTGGGCGCCTTCGGCCACAGATTGGCGAAGCAACAGAGCAGCTGAACAAGCGGGTTGAAGAGCTCAGCGGACTTCTGAGAGAGCTTGATGCTGCAGTCGCATCTGCGCTGAACCAGATTGCCGAGGCCAAGCAATTTGCCGACCTTGCTCAGCTTCAGTCCTTCTTCCGAGGCAAGGCGACATACTTCCTTGAAACCGTCGAGGATCAGCTTCTGAGGCCCGCCAAAGACCTGAGTAAACAGCGGGATGAAATTGCGGAACTGGAAGCGCAGGTTGACGCTGACAACCGACGAATCCGCATGCGCCGTGCGGAAGCAGTCGTCTCACATTACGCCTCTGAAGCTTTCTCGAATTTGCCAAAGGTTGAGCCATGTGTTGATGCAGAGCTCATTTTCTCGGCCCGGGAGCCTTCCGTCTCTGTCATTGAGGCTGGGCCTGAAGGTGCGGTGCTCTCGATGGCGGATCTTGGTTCGGATCAAAACTGGCTGGCAGTCCACGTAGCACTGGCGTTTGGGCTGCAAAGGCACTTCGAGAAAGAGCGCAGGCCCGTACCCGGCTTCATCGTCTTCGACCAGCTCAGCCGCCCCTACTTCCCCAATCAAGATAGGAGCTCCGATGAAGCTGAGGACAACGTGGATGAGGATGGCTCCGAGGTCGAACCTGACGTGGATGAAGCCCGATCGGATGAAATCTCGATTTCCAACGACGAGGATTACATGGCCATGCGACAGCACATAGACTTCCTCTTCAAAGAGGTGGAGGCGCGGAGCGGCTTGCAAGTCCTTCTGCTGGAGCATGCCTACTTTCCTTCGGACCCTCGCTATGTGTCAGCGACGAAGGAGCGCTGGACCAAGGCGTCGGGCAAGGGCCTTATCCCTCGTGATTGGAAGCAACGGTCTACAAAGTAGCTATCGAGTGCGATTCCCAGTACGCCTTGCAGGCTGACTTTTGTGGTATCGGCATGGTGATCCGCGCGACGTGAAGTGTCCCGAACAATCTACTTTCGGCGGTAGAGCTTGACAAGCGGAGGCCAGTCTCGAGCCGCCAACTTGGAAGATGGACAGGCATCCACCAGGAGTGGCTATCCCCTGCAAACCTCCATGTACCAGCTTCAGCTGTGAATTCAACCAATTGATTCAACACAATGTCTTCACTTTGCGCTCTAAGTGCCAAATCTAATGGTTGCAGTGCGTAACATTTCTTGTTATAAGATTGATACATAACTTTGAGGGAGTATTTTCTATGGATGCAGCTCAGGCCGAGATCTTGGTGAATAGTCTACAGAACACCACTGTAGGTGGCTGGCACATTAGCGAATTCCTTGGCGCTGGAAAGTCGGCCGTGGTGCTCCGATGTGTAAGGGGGGTAGAAATTGGTGCCATTAAAGTATTTCATCCAGAGCTCATTCAACGCTACGGTAAGTCTATCCAGCTGGAACGAATATTGCGTGAAAAGAGTTTGGTTGGTTTCTCACATCCGAATTTGATCCGTATCCTAGCCGGCGGCGAATGTGAGGAAACTGGACATTTGTATGTCGTCATGGAGCAGCTGCTCTTTCCCAATCTGCACACTGAACTGCAAAAGATTCCGCCGGAAACTGTCCCAACTCTAATCTCGCAAATCGCTTCGGCTGCAAGGTTTTTAGAGGACAGAGGTCTTATTCACCGCGACATCAAGCCAGAAAATATTGTAGTTTCACCGGACTTTTCCAGAGCAGTCCTTCTTGATCTTGGTGTTTTGCGACCAGTTGGCTATTCCAACCTAACCGACGTTGATCAACGCCCATTTATTGGTACATTGCGGTACAGTTCGCCCGAATTTTTGGAGCGTAAAGAAGAAGATACGTTAGAAGGCTGGCGTGCGGTGACCTTCTACCAGCTTGGCGCTGTATTACACGATTTGTTAATGAGGCGCGTGCTATTTGAAGAAGAGTCCGAGCCCTATCCGCGATTGGTGAAGGCAGTGCTCGAGAAAATCCCAATCATTCATGCCTCCAATGCGCGATGTGTCGCGCTGGCTACACATTGTTTATTAAAAAATCCTGCCACTCGCCTTGAGCTAGTCAACTGGGAGCGCTTTCAGTCCCTCCCAGTTGATCCACCTAACACTCTGTCGCTGGCTAGAGATCGCATTAAGCAGAAACAAAAATTCTTCCAAGTCGCTGCGATACAGTCAAAACCATCAGCCAGTGTCTCTAAGCTGAGTCGAAGAGTTCTCGATGACGTTTGCAACCGTGTGGAGTCAAGAGTCGCCTCCCTGATGAACGATCTTCAGGCATTTCCCCTTCGTACAACCAAGTCGGTGAAGGACGCGGAGCGGGGATTTTGCGAAACTTGCATTCACTTTGAAAAAGACCTTCAAAAGGGAATAGACTTTCGGCTAACTTTTTTACTCCGCTTTTCCTTGATTGACGAGAACTTCGGAAAGCCCATCTTTCGTGCCGAGGCTGCAGCTGCAATGACATGCGAAGAGATTCTGCCTAGCCAAATGCCGATTGGACATTTTATCCAATCGAGTGAGCTCGAGCAGTTACTCGATGGTTCAAATTTAGAAGCGATCTTCATGAGTGCACTGGATAATGCCTATGCTCGCGTCGAGACGAACGATATTCCTGGTATTGACGAAATAATTGAATTGGCAGTCAAGGAGGTAGCAGAGTGAGTGACAGTTGGTGGAAAGATGAAGACGATCTGGTCCCTGAACAGGCCCGCCTGCTGGACTGCAGCGAGGATAGGAGGCTGCTAATAAAGGGCCCGCCTGGATCAGGTAAAACAAATTTACTGCTATTGCGTGCTAATCAACTCTATCTAGGTGATTATCCGAATCTACATATCGTTGTATTCGGTTCACTTTTAAAGCAGTTTATTCAGATCGGGGGACATCAATACGATTTTCCTAGTGAGAACATCGTTACACAAGCTAAGCTGTTTAACGACATATTGCGTGCTGAGGGCCAAGGTGTAGAAGATGAGGAGCTAGAGCACAACGCCGCCAGAGCCGAGCGGGCGAATAGGCTGCAAAAGTTGATTGACGAAGGACGGGTGGGAGTGCAGTTTGAGGCCCTACTGCTTGATGAGGCCCAAGACTATACACCGCAAGAAATTTTACTGATGAGTAGGTTGACGGAAGTGCTTATTGCCGCAGGAGACTCGCGTCAAAAGATCTACGATGTAGAGGACTCTTCTGAGGCTCTCGTTGCCTGTACGGAGGAGGTATACCCATTAACGTTTCACTTCCGCAACGGCATCGCAATATGCCGTGTCGCTGATGGCATCATGAAAGGTGCTCCTGATTATGAGCCACTCCAAGCGCGCACTAATTACAAGGAGGCTGAGTATCCTTCGACATTCATGCCCAAAGGTGGTTTGACGCTTGATGAACAGATTGCGGCAATGGCGAATCAGATTAAAGATCAGCGATTCGCGTACCCTGATGATCTTATCGGAATCCTTTGTCCGCGTAATGAAGAGCTTACTGCCATATATAATGGTCTGATTGACTTGGGTCTGGGGGATTTCATCACTCGGGCAAACGTTAAGAGTTTTGACTCTAGCAAGCCAATTTGGCTATCAACCTTGACGGCAGCGAAAGGTCTTGAGTTTCGCGCTTTGCATATCGCAGGATTGGACT
This sequence comes from Delftia sp. WSY_22, assembly GCF_043104185.1. Lineage (NCBI taxonomy): Bacteria > Pseudomonadati > Pseudomonadota > Betaproteobacteria > Burkholderiales > Comamonadaceae > Delftia > Delftia sp. WSY_22. The sequence continues at coordinate 145,604 of NZ_JBICKN010000017.1, read as the reverse complement.
ATCTATATCGGATGGGTGGAGTACAAAGACGTCTCATATATACAGGCATCACAAGAGCAAAAACTGCTCTAACAATTTACTGGCATAAATCTATCCCAGGATATTTAAGATCAGCTATTCAAGGGGTTGAGCCGCCTAAGGGCCCCGTTAACAAAAAACAGATATTTGGAAAGGGCTGAGCATGTGGTCAGCACTTGTTAATCGTCGTGAAGTTTTCGAAGTATTCCTCGGATCAATAAAATCTATTGAGCGGCGTATTCGTGAAACTTCTGAACTGAGTCTTGGGTATGGTGGTGAGACGCTTTTAGTCTGGGAATATAATCCTACGCTACAGCCCATGCTTCCCAGTTTGGTGATAGTCGCAGAGGAGGATATTCAAAGTACTCTCAGTGCAATTGCCGCCGCTCCGCAATCGCCTTCCCCTGTTACAGCACTCAGTCGTTTTCTTACTCACGATGAAGCTACGCGAAATTTTGACGATGAAACACTAGAGTTTGATGGCCGCATATTGCCAGCTTTGACGGCGCTGACGTTTGCCGAAGCAATGCTTCACGGCGACGGCCGTATCGGAATCAAGCAGTTATCGCCGCTGATTTGCCGACGGACCTTGTCGTTCGCTTGGGGGAAAACCGTTGCCTCACGCACCGGAGGGGAGGCCTTTCTTGAGCTCCCCTCGCGATGGCTGGACGTTTACTCTATTTTGAATTCTAGCTCCGCTAATGACGTCGCACAATATGTTGTGGATCCTTTTGTAGGCATTCTCAGTCTTTTGACACAGATTGGGCATGGATATTGCCCAGAAACAGTAGCCGGAGCGTTGGCCTACGAATTGCTTAATGGGAATGATGATGCAAAAGAAAGGGCATGGGAAGCCTTAGGGGGCAAGCTGTCTCGTTTTGTCAGAATCGATGCTCTCCAATCGCTAGCGCGAGAGGAGCGAGGGAGCTATCTGCAAGACGCATTAAAAATGATGTCAATGGGAAGCGGCAGGGAGCAATTTGAATTAGCTGCCGCATGTGCCTTCCTTGCAACGCGGCTTGCGCCGGGATCATTGGAGCACCTTGAAATTCTCAGGAATCATAAGCGCCCTGATTTGCTTGCGTGGTATAGCATTTTTGCATCACTTCAAAGCCCTAGGGAAATACTCTCTTTGTACGGAGGTCTTGGATTTAGGTTGGCACGCGACATGGTACAAGTCGAAGATAAGCTTACCCCTCCGGCTGCTGATATTGCATACACCGAACTTAGGATGCTGGCGCGAGGTAGTCTTGACTCATTGGCGGGTAAAGTCGGGCATTCAAGTGAATTGCAGGTTGAGTTGATTCCTTATGTTTCAACTTCATTCACATTTCAGTTAAAAAACCGCAACAAGAGATCCGATGGTCAGCAGCATTTGGGTGTGGAATTAACAGAGCATGAGCTTTCTTCACGGGCACGCTTGGCGCAGATTGCCCGCGAGCTATCGTATATTGCTCAAGAGTTTCCCGATATTCCGGAAGAATATTTCCCCTTACGGAAGACGCGGAGGCGGATGTAGAAGACATCAACGGTTTGACGATAGTGTCTTGTCGTAAGTCGACGTTTGCACCCGTCGAAATGAAACACAATCTCCATCAAATTCACTCGGCGGGTTCAGACCACCTGCTGAAATGTTTGATGAGTGTGGGCTGCTGCCGGTTTCGATGACACCTTGTTAAGGTGGCAGATGAAACCGGAGGTGGTTAATGGAGAGAAGAAGGACATTCAGTCGCGAGTTCAAGCTCGAGGCGGTCAAACTGGTGGTTGAGCGTGGCGTGTCTGTGGCCCAGGCAGCCAAAGACTTGGACGTTCACGAGAACGTGCTGCGCAAGTGGGTGCGTGAGCTGAGGCAGGAGCCTTAGGAGGCGTTCCCTGGCAACGGCAAACAAAAGGCGCAGGATGCTGAGATAGCACGGCTGCACAAGGAAGTGGCCAAGCTCAAGATGGAGCGCGACATATTGAAAAAAGCCGCGGCCTACTTCGCGAAGGAGTCGATGTGAAGTTCGGCTTCGTGGCGAAACACCGAGGGGCTTGGCCGGTCAATCTGATGTGCGAGGCGCTCGGTGTCTCGCGAGGCGGCTTCTACGCCTGGCTCACACGACCCAGGAGCCGGCGTAGCCTCAGCGACGAGGTGCTGGGTGCGCAAGTGCATCAGAGCTTTGTACGCAGCGACCGCACCTACGGCGCACGCCGTGTGTGGCACGACGTGCTGGAGCAAGGCCAGACCTGTGGGCTGCATCGTATTGAGCGGCTCATGCGGGAGCAGGCGCTGCGTGCGAGACCGCGAAGGCGTGGACTACCCAAGGACCGTGGCGCGCGTGGTGCTGTGGCTGACAACGTGCTGGACCGTCAGTTCCAGGCAGATGGTCCGAACCAGAAATGGGTGGCCGACTTCACCTACATCTGGACGGCAGAAGGCTGGCTTTACGTAGCTGCGGTACTGGACCTGTACTCCCGTCGAATCGTGGGCTGGTCGATGCAGGAGAGCATGACCTCGCAGCTCATGGTGGACGCGCTGATGATGGCTGTGTGGCGCCGGGGCAGGCCAGTGGCACTGCTGCACCACTCGGACCAGGGTAGCCAATACACAAGCGAGCACTTCCAGAGGCTGCTGGACGAACAGGGCATCACTTGCAGCATGAGTCGGGCTGGCGAGGTCTGGGACAACTCGGCCATGGAGAGCTTCTTCAGTTCTCTGAAGACCGAGCGCACGGCCCGTAAGGTGTACAGGACACGAGGCCAGGCCCGCTCAGATGTGTTCGATTACATCGAGTGCTTCTACAACCCGACGCGTCGGCACTCGACGCTCGGATATCTCAGTCCCGTACAGTTCGAGCAAGCTCAAGAAGCTTAGGTCGGTGTCAACGAGACCGGCAGCAGCCCATTCAGGCAGCTATGATGGCGGAATGCCTTAAAGCAACTGGCCTCCATGAAAGCCGGAGCGATTCATCTTGTGGTGCCATTTGGAAAAAAGGAATCACCGACTGGCGGCTGCCATATATCTAGCCGTAAGGCCTACTAAGTTCAGCACGTCCGGTTTAGTTTCCAACTTTACCGCGCAGCAGTGATTCCGGTCAGCATTGTAACATGCATTTCAACGATTGATCACAAAGACAGGCCGCGCGCTCCTCGTATCGGAAAGAGCCTTGCTGAGTCAAGTGGAGGTGCCGTCCTCCACAGCAACGTCCTTCGAGAAGAGCGAACGTGCCACAGTCCTGAGTGCTGGCACCTCTTTCTCGAAGGTCTTCTCCATCTTGCCCACGTGAGTAACCAGCCAGTCAATCATCGCCGGCCAGGTCTCTCGGTTGTGGCCCTCAAAGGACTCCGCACACTCGATGAGAGAGACCTTCTTGTCGTCCATGCGCCGCCAGGTTAGCTCACAACCGAAGGCTCCCTCAACATGCTCGCGGCGTGCGTACAGATAGTCAAAAAGTGCCTTGTTCGTCTCCTTGGAACGCGTGCCTAGGGCGAATTCAACGCGAGCCTCATCTCGATTGAAGATCATTGTGTAGTGAACACCTCCCATGCCAGACCCTGCATTTAGCCAATGGTCTCGACTTGGGCCCACATTGCTGTAGAGTTGGATATTCGCCTTGGTCAACGCCTCAAGTGTCGCGTGCCAGAAGTCTGTGCGCAGTTTGTGCCTAGTGGCTTGACCTCGTTCAGAGGAAAGCTCCTCAGTCTCTTTCTCAGAGATTCCAATCATGAGCTCTTCGGCCTCAGGTAGTGGAATGACTTGCTCGACTGTCAAGAAGAGGTCTACACCATCCTTGAAAGGCGTGGCGCGAAAGCATTTCACGAAGACCCGGTGCTTGAGTAGCCACAGGACCGTCGAAGTTACCTCTTTGCGAAATTGCGCGGCGACCATGATGAGCCGTTGGTCATTGCCAGGATTGAGGACCACTTCGGCGAATTCCTCTTGGTCCAGGAACTCGCAGATAAGCGATTTTGCATCGCGCCCGGGCCTCGACTTGTCCAGGTGCTTCTGAAAAATCTCCGCTATCTGGGATTTAGATAAGGTAGAACAGTAAGAGGCGTACTTCAGCGCTTGCCAGACGACATCACGTCCCGAGTCGTCAAGCTTGTTCTCGATGATGACCAGATTCCCGCTTTTGTCTATGGCCAGAAGGTCAAGGCGCTCTCGCGTGTCGTCAAATCCGTCAAACTCTTTCTGAATTATCAGCAATTCCTCGCCAAGCGCATCCGGTTGATTGGCTAACCACTCTTGGAGGTGGTGCCGCTCGGTGAAGCCCAGATCGGAGAATCTGACCTCTTTGAGTTTAACGATGCGGTTAGAAATTGAGTTGATGCGATACATGTGAGCCTGTGGTCGTTGCAACAATTTCCGATTAGTCAAGCGTCGGCGAGCATCGGTTTGCCGGGAGATGGCTGCCCGCTGAGGTTGGTGCCGATGACCACCCCGAGTGTCGGATCTTGACGAGCATCGGTAAATGCACATGATGACGGCGATCGGCTCCAAGCGCACCTTAGCAGTCGCCTTCAACTACCGAAGCAATCTGTCGCTGCCCAGTCGGGCGTTTGCTACAGGGGGAGCGACATGCCATGAAGAGCCTGCTATTGAAGCGCCTCGACGAAGTCCTTGGCCTCGCGCAGGAATTGACGGAGGTTTAGAGAGTTGGCGTACTGCAGTGCGACTGCATAAGTTGGGAACTCGCCAGCATGCGCATGGGCGTTCATCAACTGGTAGGCCTGAAAGAAGGCGACCAGAATGGCGTGCCAGTTGGTAGCCTCGACCGACATCTTGTTTGCCGGACGCCACATGACGGCGAAGAAGGTTGGCTTTAGGACGTTGTCTCCTGAACCAGAAAGGTTACGGCTCAGTTCTTCTGCTGTGGTGGCCAGCTGCTTGGGCGAGTGTGCGAGTACGAGCTTGAGGATGCGGGCCGCAAGGAACTTGGAAGTGGCGGCAGCATTAGGGCGATAAGCGCGCGGATCGCCTGCCGCTGCGGTAAGGTGTGTTGAGAACAGTTGCAGCGAATCTTGTGCGTCGACGCACTTTGGGGTGTTGGGCTGCAGGGCATCAACGCACAACGCAATTCGTCTCGGATCACTGGCATATATCTCCGTAAACTTGTCGCAAATAGCAGACTCAAGCTGGAACAGCAGCTCGCCTACATGGTCCATGCGAGCTTCTGGGAAGTTAAGGGGTTTCATCTCGGCCGACTGTCCCAAGTCGTTCACTGAGAAGAAAGTGGAGCTAGCTGGCAACAGGGGGAACCAGTCGGGCAGCTCAATTGGCGAACTGGCATTCACAAGCCGAAATTCTTCCTTCGATAAAATCAGGAACGTCATGAGCTCCGGGGTATCCGCCGCAATAGGCTCAATGCGCACTCTATTGGCCTCGAAAAGATCCATCGCGTCAGCCAAGACGGCATTGGCATCCTTGAAGCTGGCAGTTCTGAGCACCATGGGAACGACCGCTTCCTTACCGATCCAAGTCCAAAGTTGCGCGGCTATTTCATCCCGAGAGCCCTCAGCGTAGCGCACCCAAAACATGCGGATGCAGCTGTTGGGTCTCCAAGGAACAGCGCGGATGAGTTGCAAGATCTGCTGTGAGGAGTAATTCATGGTCAGTTTAACTTCGGAGCTGCAGCGCCAGCCAGGCGGGCGAGCAGGCGTACGCCTGCTGACACTTGTCCGCCGTTGTCCTTGAGAAAGTTAGCTTGTGCGCCGGTGATGAGCAGGCGGGCTGCGGGCATCCGTGCCATTGCACCGAATGGCGCGCTCCATTGCTCATAGCCACTGAACGCGCAGGTGAAACTCTTGGGGTGCTTAGCAGCAAGCGTCCGAAGGGTAGTCGCGATTGCACAAAGCCAAGGCTCATCAAGTCTAGCCTGCTCGCTCAGATACTCCGCCATTTGGCCGTTAAAGAACTCATAATGTGGGCTACGCTTCAACGCTGCAGGAGCCAGCCGGTCTCGTGTGAAATCGGCAAATTGTTGCCTGTTCAACACCGCTTCATCTAGTCGATATCTGTTGCTGATTATATAGTCGCAGAAGTCCACCATCAAGTTGACGGTTAAGTAGGGGTGGCCACTTGTTTCTTCATAGACGGCCGCAGCAAAGGAAGCGTTAAACGGGAGCTTCTCCGTGAGCACATAACGCAAGAACTGTGAAAACTCAGAGTCTACACCGCCTTCAATGTGCTCGAACAATGGGAAGCTAAGTTGGCGAACAAGCGGGCTGAGTTGGTTCTGAGCCGACAAAACCAAGTAGGCGTCTGGTCGTTGACCCATAAATATCAAAAGGTTGCGAGTCGCGAAGTCCACCATTTGGCTTAGCAATGGCAGGGCCACCATTACCTTCAGATCTCTGTCTGTGCGTACGTATGCGTCTATTAATTCGAACAGCGACTCGTACTCATCGATGATGAAGACGACGCGTTTATTGCCGGCGTCAACTGCGGTCGCTGCCAGCGCGCACTCCCGAACAACTTTGGCGAAAAAATCGTCCGCTAGGTCGCTTGCTGCTTTGAATGCGTCTCTGATGCGAGTTGCAAAGATATTCTGAAGGGGTGCCCTCGGTACTCGGTCCATTGTCTGAGTAACCACAACAGAGCCGCCACTACTGTCCGCAAGCTCCTGCGCGGCTGTAGTCTTGCCCGAGCGCCGCACGCTGCACCACAGATGAACACCGGTACTGCCGTCGAACTCCTCTAGAAGCCGCTTCACACTGTGCCGCTGCACTAGGAACTGGCGACGGAAGTCAGGGTCATCGAGTGGGAAATCGCCCGCGTAGTTATGTGTTATCACGCTTGGCGCACCGTAGGCGTCATCTCGAATCTCACGCGCCTCAAGACTCGCAAAAATCAACTCCGACAGGTGGTGGATCGCCTGAGGTTCTGCTGCGTGTCCCTCAGTATTAACGACGCCAGGAATTGCTTCATGCTCAGCCCAGCGGGCGACCCTCTCATCCAGCGATGCCACCACCACCCCTGCGTGTAGTGCTTGGGCAGCCGTTATAGGTTGATTTGATTGCAGCTTGCCTTGCCAGAAGCAGGTCACTAAAAGGTCTTGTCGGCGAATGCCTCGTTTAGCCGATAATGTGATGTCCAACCGTGCTGGCAGTTGGACTGACATGCGGCTCAGCCTAGGCAGAATGACGTCATCGCCATAGAATTTGTGCGCCAAACGGTCGACGGCCAGAAGGGTCCCCAAGAGGGCGCGGTATAGCTCGTCGTCCCGATGACAGGCCGGAAACTCTTCGAAGAACGCCGTTAGATCTTCTCCCTTGCAAAATCCAATTGGTGGAACCCAGCTTCGTGGGTTCTTGGTGAGAAGCTGCCAGCCAGCCACACCGCCAAGGTCAGCGGCGCCGTAGCCACCTGTGATCCCTGATAGCATTCCTGATGTAAGCCCCCACAATATGTTTGCGTCTGTGGCAGAGTGTATGGATTGACGCTTATCGAGGTAGACGGATACCACCACATCAAGAAACGCCTGAAGGCCACTGATCGACTTAAGCTCAGCGACTGCTGGCATCAGTCCACGCCGAATCTGAAATGCATAGCCGCGGTCAAAAATCATCTTCGAGTGGGCGGCGAACCGCTCCGAGATCAAGCTCACCTCAACGTCGATGGCACCCGAACTAGGAAACTCACTCAATGCGCTGTCGACGATGAATTGCACTACGTCTCGGTAGTGGGGCGACCATTTGAAAATGTGGTTGTTTGCTAGTTGTAGCAACATCGCTTCAACACGTGTGCTGAGTAAATGTTCGGTCGAAACGGGTGACACCTGACTTCGGACGGTGGTGCCATCATTCACACTTGGTGCCGAAGCCACTTTTTCCAGTCGCTGATCCAGTGCATTTTGTAGGTCGCGACGACGCTTCTTCTGAAAACCTTCGATCAAACTGCGGATGTCGTGAGACGCTAGGACTAGTTCTTGCGGCCCTAGATGTCCGATGAGCTTCGTCATTTCAACGGAAGCTTGGCTTACAAGGTTCGCCTGAATAAGACCAGAAATACCCGTCAGGGTTTGCCGTGTTTGTGCGCTCACTGAAGCCATGAAGCCTGAGTCCTTCCTTTTGGTCGGTGTTTGTAGACTGATCTCTGGATGTCGCCGCATCCACTCGCGCAGCAATCTTACTTTTCGAGATGGGATCACATTATTTAGTGTGGAGAATTGTGCCACAACGTGTCGCACCATGTGCTAGTTTGCTGATTCAGCGCCTGTCGCTTACTTCTCACCCGGACTGGTGGCCGGATTAGGGGGCTCGATAATTGCTCCTGGTTGGCTGCAGTAGTTTCGCAGCGACCGGCAGCAATCGCGGCACTGCAGGCTTTGACCGAGGCCCTGCGAACGAGTGCAATAGGTTGGACTGCGTCAGTCGTGCGCCACTCGGTAAGATCTGTTCGCAAGTGAGTGCATCATGGTATCGTGATTCGACAGTTAGTCATTCGATGCGTCTTTCAGGCGGCTAACCCAATAGGCAATTGTTCGATGGCGAACTGAAGGACTAAGCATTCTCAGTGCCAAGAGAAGCTCGGCTACCTCGTCATCTTCACAATATAGATACGCGAGTGGAACACCTAGTACGTCTGCGATCAGTCGCGCGGTCTTCACAGGGGGCTCATGTGTTCCCAGCTCATACCTGCTGATGCGGGCACGGCTTGATGACTCATCAATGCCGATTAGCACTCCTATTTTTTCTTGAGGCCACTGCAGGGCTTCACGCCGAGCACGCATGCGGCGCCCTACGACATTGGATAGCTCCGAGGATACAGACTTCATGTAGCGAGTTTCGTTACACTGTGGTAGCCTGTCGTCACGAAAAACGTTACATATATAAGTAATTGATTATTAATTTATAAGCGAGGAACTTGTTAAAGATGTTTGAAGTTGGTTGAATATATTTTTATTTTATGAATCTTATTTGATGACAATAAATTTTGGTGTTTTAAAAAATTTCTCATGTTTCTTATTTCAACCTGGAGAATTAGATGGAGTACGAATACAAGGTCATTGACGTAGCTGATGGAGCGATCAGTTCGCTTTTGCTCGGAGAGGGCCGAATAGAAACTGAAGTTCTTGAGGCTTATATCAATGCCATGGCGTCAGAAGGATGGCGCATGGTGTTTATGGAAAAAGTCATGCAAAGGCATCTTGTCATTGCAGATAGGGAAACCGTAATGATCACTTTTGAAAGGAGAGTGCCGGAGTCCGAGCGCGCCGCAAGAGCCGCGAGGTGCATTGACGATGTAATTCGTGCTGAAGACGGCACCAAGCGCAAGGGGCGTGGAGCGGCTGTCGGAGCAGCGGGCATGGTTGCCGCAGGAGCGGTGTTGAGCAATCTACTGAGCGAGGAATAAATTGGATCTGAACCAAAAAATTGCCGAGAGAAGGGCGCAATTGCAAAAGGAAGAGGCGGCCCAGGAGGCGCTCAAGCGGCAGGAGGCGCTTGAACAGCGGCAAAGGGAGCAAGCGCGCGAGAGGGCGATCAAAGAGTCTGCCGAGAAGGAGGCGGCGCGGAAGATTCAGGAGATCGAGGCTCAGCTGCACGGCACCAAGGAGCAGGTATCAACTGATGCAGCTCCCGTGCTGGATGAGCGAGTAAGCCAGGAGGCAAAGAAGAAGGTAGATGCACATATCAGCGCACTTGCCAACAAACGATTCACCAAAGGAGAAAACTGGGCATTTGGCCTCCTCATGCTGGGCACCGTCCTTGGTTTCTTTATGGCGTGGTGGGTTGGCCTGGGAATGCTGATTTGGACTTGCTACTACGTCACCAAGGTCAGCAATCGTCACGAAGCCGAGATCAGGGCCGAGTTGGCTCAATCCGAAGAAGGGAGCAACGAATGAAGAGGGTTTCAACCGCGATCATGCTTGTGGGCATCGTCATGCTCATCCTCGCCTTGGGCAGCGATGTTGCTGTTGATGGTATGGGAGGGCGACGGATCACGAACAACGGCTTGATGCATGACCGCCTGGTCAATATCATCCTGAGCCTGACCCTGATCCTGGGCGGTCTGCTGCTGAAGCTGTTCGGGGAGAAGCTGTCAGGGCCCTATCTGCAGGCCATTGATCAGTTGCCAGCGAGTGAGTACTTCGCCCGCTGGGCCACGGCCATCCTCTCCTCTGCCTGTGTGTGGGTGCTGCTGCTCATGTATCTCTGGCCCAAGACGAGCGTGGCGGCTGCGCTGCTCGCTGCCATGGCTTGGTGCTCGTTCCTTCCGCAGGCGACCTATAAAGTGCTCAAGCGGGTCTGGATTGGCACATTGTTGCTGGCGGTGGGGATGGCGACCTGGCACTTGATTGCCTTGTTCAGCACAGGTGTCAACGCGTTAACGCTGGGATTGATATCGGAGGGGGTATCTCTGATAGGAACGGGACGTTTGCTGCCTTTGTTTTCTCTAATGCTCGGAGTGCCTTTGCTGGTGTCAATCGGAGGTGTCACTTTTTCTGCACTCAAGTCAAAGTGAAATTTATTGGCCATGTTTCTTGTGCTAACCATTTAAAGGGTATTTATTGACTGAATAAGAGTAGCTGTTTGGTTGTTTCCTTGTTGGCCCGCCCTGGAGAAATCCTCGGCGGGCTTTATTTTTTAACAGAAAGGAGTTTTATGCGCGTTTATGCGGATTCCCTATCTATTCATGAAGCCTGCGGCCAAGCCCGGTGCACCGAGCTGGATAACTTGATCAGCCTGCGTATTGAAGAGTTGGCCGAATATGAGGTGGATGACCTGTCCAGTCTCATCAAAATCCTGGTTCTGGCGCCCAGCGACGCATTGACTACTGTTGATGCGGAACTGGGTTTTTCACTTCTTGGTCGCCATTGCGATGTCGCCGAAAGCCATCGGGAATGGTTCGAGCTGACCCTGGTGCTCAGTGATGACGGCTTCGGTGTCGTGATCTACGTGCCCAAGCATGCGGATCTTGATCCCCTGCTGACGGCCTATTGCGCCAGCCAGGTGAGGGCCACATCAAAGTGACCCGCCTTCATCACCCACCACCTGCCGCCCATCGAGGCGGCTTTTTTTGTCTGAGGGGGTTTTGCCACCTTATCTGATAGGCCACCTGCCTATCGCATCCATCTACCAAGGAGAACTTTATGAGTGAAATCGAAGCGACAGAAATCGGGCAGCAGCCCGTATCGATCGACAGCATCTACAACGGCAAGTGCCTGTCAGTGTCGGGCCGAAGCACGCTCACCTACACGGTGGGCCGGAGCCAGGGCGACAACGCGCTGTACCTGCGCATCGCCGATAGCACCGGCAACGGCGTGTGGTGCAAGGACTGGGCGCCAGCATCGGCCATCGAGGTGATCGTTTCGGGGGCGCAGGAGCTGACCGCCAAGAGCTTCCATTGCCTGCATCCAGGCAAATCCATCAACACTGGCGGATTCGTGCTGGCTGTGCTGCGGGACTTGGGGCTCATCCGGCCCGGCGAGGTGAACACGCGGCTCCATGAGCATGTGCCTGGGGCCACTCTGGAGGGGATCATGCGTAACCCGCCCAAGGCAAAGGACGATGGCAGTGCCGCCAGCATGGCAGGGAAGTCGCGCCGGAAGGCAAAGGAGGGGGCTTGACCCCGGGCATACAGGCCGCCTTGGTTACGGTATTGGTGCTGGGCATGTGGTTCAACGCTACACGTCCCATGGCCATAGCTGCTGCCGCTGCGCTGACCTTTATGTATCCCCTGTTGCTGATCGTGATTCTGGTTGGCGCGGGATCTGCACTGTGGGTGGGTTACTTTCGGAAATAGACTGAGCCAAGCTCCCGGAGGAAGTCCGCTCCAGCCTCTGCGCCCTGGGGGGCGAGGGTTGGGCCATGGCGACGTGCGACGGCCGCCCCATGAGGGGGGTGATCCCGGACCCCTGCCGGGCTCGCCTGGGAGCAATCTGGGCACCAGCCGGGGCGACGCGGTGCTGCCCAGCCCCCCCCCCGGCCACCCGGGCCCCGGGGGGCGCTACCCCTCCCCGAACTCCGCCACATCTGCCACGGCGCCACCCGCCGGGCCATGCCCTGCAACAACGTTGCGGCGTTGCGGATGTTGCGGATTGGGGCGGGGCTGTGGGAAGAGCGCAAAAATGCTGCCTCAGAGCAGTTTTGTGGCGGAAAAGAGACGTTCCTGTTTTTTTTTTCGTTGCCCGTGTCTTCTCTGCTTTTGAGCAGTTTAAGGCGTTTTGCCCTCTGCGCTCCTTCACAGAAGTGCTTCTTTCCTAAGCAAAAAAAAATTCCCCAGCTAGAAGTGCTTCCAAGCCAAGGAATTTTGTTTTCCTTGTTTGGTGTGCCTCCATTCCTTAGATTTTTACAGCTCGCTTCTAGAAGGCTCTCTATTCCTAGAAGAAATTCAATCCCATTCAGAAGTACGTTAAGGCTTATATATTTTAATTTCCTTGTTTGCTGTGACTCCATTCCTAGTGATTTGATTGCCGTGACCCGATAATTGACCTGGGTTTTTAAGGGGAATCATGGCGGGTTAAGTGGCATGGGTTGCGAGGTTTGTATTTAGAATTCAGTCCTGGATAGCTGCCTGCACGCAGCGAACCACGGATTGGCCAATCCATCTTCTCAACCGCGTAATTTCAAAGCAACCGAAAAATTTCAAAGGATGGATCATGAAAAATAAGCCTATGAGTTCAACTTCTTCGATCATTTCAAAGAGCCTGGACGCAAATAATGTCGAGCCGTTTGAAGGTGCGATCGATTGCGATATGCTGATGACTGAAATTATGCGTGCCATTAAAAATCACGTGATCATATCGGATCATGATGCCTTGATTGTGGGGTTATGGTCTATTAATACATGGTGCTATAGGGATTTTCAGCGTTGCCCTCTGTTGCTGATTAATGCCCCAGAGAAAGAATGTGGCAAAACTCAGCTTCTGAAGATGGTGGAGAAATTGGTCTTTAAGCCGATGGAAACGGCAAACATTACTTTGGCAGCTCTATTCAGATTGATCACTAAATACGCGCCAACGTTGCTTATTGACGAGGCAGACACATTTATGGAGGGAAAAACAGACTTTGCCGGGGTGATGAACAAAGGATACGAGAAGGGAGGATTTGTTGTACGGGTAGAGACTGTGGGTAAAGAGCTTACCGAGTGTGTGTACAAAGTTTATGGCCCTAAAGTCATGGCCGGAATCATGCTTGAGCGGCACTTGGCGAGCGCCACAATGAGTCGAGGTATCCAGATTCCCATGAGGCGCAAGACCAAGGGCGACAATGTTCAGCGCTTGCGTTCTGCCGATCCAGAGGTTTTTAGAGGCCTGCGTTCTCGTATTCTAAAATTTGTTATAGATAACAAGGACGCCTTGGCGAAAGGCTGGGATGAGATGCCGCAGGAGCTCAGCGATCGCCAGCAAGATAATTGGGAGCCATTGCTTGCGATTGCACATTGCTTGGGCGAGGAGTGGTATCGCAAAGCGTGCGAGGCAGCCCTGAAAAACTGTGAAGAAACAGCGCCACCTAAGTCATCTTCCAACCAACTTCTGGAGGACATCCGCGAGGTATTGTCTGGCTATACGGACAAATACATTCCGTCGGTGGATCTGTTGCAAAAGCTCCATGAAGATGATGATATGGGGTGGGATACCTACAATCATGGTAAACCTCTCGCAGCGCGTCAGCTGGCAAAGTTCATGAGTGCCTATGGAATAAAAACCAAGACTGTGCGCATGAATGCGAACTACACGCCCAAGGGCTATGAGGTGCGTGATTTTGCTGATGCCTTTGCGCGGTATCTGCCAGAGTTGCCAAGTGAGCTGCCCCCGGAGGAAGAGAAGCCTTTGCGTACTGGAAAGCCGCCGATTCCAGAGTTCTGAAATAGTGATCGGGGGCCCCGCCACAGTGAAAGGTGGTGGCCTCACTTGTGAAACCAGTGGTGGCCGTTGCCTCTAGTTTTCAAGTGATTTTTCCTAAGCCGATGATTTTGATCATCGTCGATTCCTGCGGTGATGGTCTCTGCGCGACTGTTCCGCATCTTTGTTAACCCATTTTCTTGTTAATAGCCACGCCCATGTGGAGAGGCGTTCGTGCGTCTATTGCTTTGACGCCGATCTCCATGGGCGCGGTTCTTTATCAATCAACTTCATGAAAGGAGAGGCTGTATGCCCATTGTCAAACTCAGTGCGCAGTTCGTGCGTGAAGCGGTTTGCCCGCCCGGAAAATCCAAGGTGGACTATTACGACAGTGCACTCAAAGGGTTCATTCTGGAGGCTCGACCTTCAGGGGGTAAAACCTTTTACCTGCGCTATCACGATAGCCACGGCAAGCTGCGCCAATGCAAGATCGGTGGTGCTGCTGCGGTCAGCTACGACAAGGCCCGGCAGAAGGCCATGCGGTTGCGCTCGGAGGTGGAGCTGGGCGGCAACCCTCTGAAGGAGCGCCAAGCCTTGCGTGCGGTGCCGACCTTGGCCGAGTTCATCCGCGATACCTATGTGCCGCACATCCACCTGCACCGGAGGAATTTTCAGTCCACGCTGAGCTTCATCAAGTGCCATGTCCTGCCGCGCTTTGGAGCCAAGCACCTGGACGAAATCACGACCAACATGCTGGCCGAGGCTCACCAGGATCTGCGCACGAAGGGCTACGCGTTGGCTCATGCCAACAAGATACCCATCCTGTTCAAGATCATGTTCAATCTGGCGAGGAAGAAAGGCATCCCGGGAAGTGAGTCCAACCCCGCCGAAGGTGTGGTGCTGTTCAACCCGAACAACGCGAAGGAGCGGTATCTCAGCGCGGCTGAGACCCAGCGCCTGCACGAGGTCTTGTCCCGGTGTGGTTCCCCCCAGTTGAAGAGCATCGTTGCTCTTTTGCTGCTGCTCGGATGCCGCAAGCGTGAGCTGCTGGATGCACGTTGGGAAGACGTTGATCTGGAGCGGCGCAACTGGCGCATTCCTCTGTCCAAGAGCGGGAAAGCCCGAAGCATTCCGATCTCTGACAGGGCTCTGGAGGTGTTGCGAGGGCTGCCACGTTGGAGCGGATGCCCTTATGTGATTCCCAACCCGGATACCAAGCGGCCGTTTGGCAACCTGTTCTATCTCTGGGACAAGGTCCGCAAGGAGGCGGGGATCGCAGACCTGCGGATGCATGACCTGCGCCACACGTTCGCGAGCAATCTGGTGAACTCGGGGCAATCCATCTATGTGGTGAGCAAACTTCTTGGCCACTCGCAGATCAAGACCACGGCGCGCTACAGCCACTTGGCAGACGAGACGCTGATGTCTGCTGTGGACGCTGCAGCCAAAGTGGTGGACACAAGTTGGAGACCCAGCGCCTAAAAACTGCCTAAAATTTAGGCAAAAAGGGCGCGCCCCGCACGCGATCACCTGCCCATCGTATGGGGCTGGGAGGAGCGTGGGGGCTGGGCTACCCCACCATCGGTAGGGCAAGGGTGCAACAGTTGATCAACCGACAACGGGTCACTTTGGCAGCTTGGGTCATGGTTGGGTGGGTGCGAAAAGCAGGCGCGAAAAATGGAAAAATCCGTTGTAAATCTGACACTTACAGTATTGCTGGCGGGTTCAACACCTTCAAGTTTGCCCACGCCTACGCCAACGGCGAAGGCATGAAGCACTACGTGAACATGGTGCAGGAGCCCGAATTCGCAGCCCGCGAACAAGGCTACACCTTCGTGTCGCACCAGCAGGAAGTGGGTGCAGGCTACTTCGACGACGTGACCACGGTGATCCAGGGCGGCTCGTCCAGCGTCAAGGCGCTGACCGGCTCCACGGAAGAGGAGCAGTTCCACTGAAGCGCGGCTTCGGTGAGTGCAACTTCAGGTAGATAGGGGTGAGAAAGCGTCCGGGGCCTTGTGCTTCGGGCGCTTTTTCTTTGCTGAGGTTAAAATGCAAGGAGTTTTCAACTGACAAGGGCGAGAAAGGCATCATGGTTATGACACCGCGAACTACATCGGAGATGTACACCGGCCGCTAGCGGCTGGCGGTTCGCGCCTGCACGAGATTCACTCGACCCCAACAAAGCGCGGACCCGGCTCCGCGCTTTTTTGCTTTTGGGGGATGGCGCACCCCCTGAGAAATATTTTTAGGAATCCCATGATCCACATTACGCTTCCCGATGGTTCGCAACGCGAGTATCCCGGTCCGGTCACCGTGGCCGAAGTGGCTGCATCGATAGGCACGGGCCTTGCCAAGGCTGCACTGGCTGGCAAGGTTGGCACGGGCGACGACGCCAAGGTGGTGGACACCAGCTTTGTGATCGACAAGGACATGCCCCTGTCCATCGTGACGGCCAAGGATGCAGATGGCCTGGACGTGATCCGTCATTCGACGGCCCACTTGCTGGCCTATGCCGTCAAGGATCTGTTTCCTGACGCCCAGGTCACCATCGGCCCCGTCATCGAGAACGGCTTCTACTACGACTTCTCGTACAAGCGTCCTTTCACGCCCGAGGATCTGGTCGCCATCGAAAAACGCATGGCCGAGCTGGCTGCCAAGGACGAGCCCGTGGTGCGCCGCGTGCTGCCGCGCGACGAGGCCGTGGCCTACTTCAAGGGCATGGGCGAGAACTACAAGGCCGAGATCATCGCCAGCATCCCCTCGAACGAGGATGTGAGCCTGTACCGCGAAGGCGGTTTCGAGGATCTGTGCCGCGGCCCGCACGTGCCGAGCACCGGCAAGCTCAAGTTCTTCAAGCTGATGAAGGTGGCTGGCGCCTACTGGCGCGGTGACCATCGCAACGAGATGCTGCAGCGCGTGTACGGCACGGCCTGGGCTACCAAGGACGACCTGCAGCAGTACCTGCACATGCTGGAGGAGGCCGAAAAGCGCGACCACCGCAAGCTGGGCCGTGAACTGGATCTGTTCCACATCGACGAGCATTCGCCAGGCACCGTGTTCTGGCATCCGAAGGGTTGGGCTTTGTGGCAAGAGGTCGAGCAGTACATGCGCCGCGTGTACCGGGACAACGGCTACCAGGAGGTCAAGGGTCCGCAGATCCTGGACAAGACCCTGTGGGAGAAGACCGGCCACTGGGACAAGTACCGCGAGAACATGTTCACGACCGAGTCGGAAAAGCGCGACTACGCGCTCAAGCCGATGAACTGCCCCGGCCACATCCTGATCTTCAAGCAGGGCATCAAGAGCTACCGCGACCTGCCGCTGCGCTACGGCGAGTTCGGCCAGTGCCACCGCAACGAGCCCACGGGCGGCCTGCACGGCATCATGCGCGTGCGCGGCTTCACGCAGGATGACGGCCACGTCTTCTGCACCGAAGACCAGATCCAGCCCGAGGTGCTGGCCTTCACCACGCTGCTGCAAAAGGTCTACGCGGACTTCGGTTTCAGCGACATCATCTACAAGGTCGCCACGCGCCCCGAGGCGCGCATCGGCTCCGATGAAAGCTGGGACAAGGCGGAGGCCGCGCTGATCAACAGCCTGGAGGCTTCGGGCTGCGAGTACGTGATCTCGCCCGGCGATGGCGCGTTCTACGGTCCCAAGATCGAGTACACGCTCAAGGACGCCATCGGTCGCCAGTGGCAGTGCGGCACCATCCAGGTCGACTTCTCCATGCCCGAGCGCCTGGATGCGGAATACGTGGGTGAAGACGGCGATCGCCATCGCCCCGTGATGCTGCACCGCGCCATCGTCGGCAGCCTTGAGCGTTTCATCGGCATCCTCATCGAGCAGCATGCCGGTGCCATGCCGACATGGCTGGCTCCTGTTCAGGCGGCCGTGCTCAATATCACTGACGCGCAGGCGGACTATGTGCGGGAAGTCGCGCAAAAGCTGCAAAAAGCATTTCCGAATCAAGGCCTTAGGGTGGCGACAGATCTGCGCAACGAAAAGATTACGTATAAAATACGGGAGCATTCGTTGCAAAAGCTGCCTTACATCCTTGTTGCAGGCGACAAGGAAAAGGCCGCTGGTGCAGTGGCAGTGCGCGCACGGGGCAACAAGGACCTCGGAGTGATGTCGGTCGACGCGTTCATTGAACTCGTGGCCAAGGACATCGCGGCGAAGGCCTGACGGAGCATCTCCAAAGGCGTTAGCCGTTTGGCGTGTACTGCACACAAGCGGCTACGCTGTTGTAGCAACTTAAATCCAAGGGTGAGAACCATAGCTACTGAATTTCGTGATCGGCGCCACCGTGAAGAGCGCAAGCATCGTCTCAACCGTGAAATCATGGCGCCTGAAGTGCGTCTGTCCGGCCCGGAGAACGAGCCGCTGGGCATCGTGCCTCTGCAGGAAGCGCTGCGCATGGCGGGCGAGTTGGACGTGGACCTGGTGGAAATCGCCGCCACGGCCACTCCGCCTGTCTGCCGGTTGATGGACTATGGCAAGTTCAAGTACCTTGAACAGAAGAAGGCTGCCGAAGCCAAGGCCAAGCAGACCGTCATCGAAATCAAGGAAGTGAAATTCCGCCCAGGTACCGACGACGGCGACTACAACATCAAGCTGCGCAACATTCGCCGATTCCTGGCCGATGGTGACAAGTGCAAGATCACGCTGCGTTTCCGCGGCCGTGAAATCACGCACCAGCAGATCGGTCTGGACCTGCTGAACCGTCTGCGTGACGATCTGGCGGATTCCATCCAGGTGGAGCAGTTCCCCAAGCTGGAAGGCCGCCAGATGGTGATGATGATCGCCCCTGCGCGCAAGAAGCCCACCACCGGTGGCAAACCGCAAGCAGAGGTTTCTGCTGCACCTGCGGTGGCTGATAAGGCATAATCGCGGTTTCGCCCTTCGCTGAGGGGCGACAGAATTTGCAGGCCTTGCGCGAGTCGATTGCGCGGGGCGTGCGATGCAAGGGACATGGTTTCCATGTCCCTTGTTCTTGCCGGCCTCCGGGCTGGCACAGAAGTGTCTCGGGGCCAGCAAGTGCGCGCAGTGTTGCGAGCCGCCTCACGAGCACAAACAACAGGAGCATTCAAATGCCCAAAATGAAGACCAAGAGCAGCGCGAAGAAGCGTTTTCGCGTTCGTCCCGGTGGCACCGTCAAGCGCGGTCAAGCCTTCAAGCGTCACATCTTGACCAAGAAGACCACCAAGAACAAGCGTCACCTGCGTGGTGCAGTGTCTGTGCATGAGACCAACATGGGCTCGATCGCACAAATGCTGCCGATGGCTGGCCTGTAATTCACTGACGAACAAGGAGAAAACACATGCCTCGCGTCAAACGTGGTGTAACGGCCCGCGCCCGTCACAAAAAAGTTCTGGCCCTTTCCAAGGGTTTCCGCGGCCGCCGCGGCAATGTCTTCCGCATCGCCAAGCAGGCGGTGATGAAGGCTGGGCAATATGCCTACCGTGACCGCCGTGCCAAGAAGCGCGTGTTCCGCCGTCTGTGGATCGCCCGTATCAACGCCGCTGCACGTGAACTGGGCCTGACCTACAGCCAGTTCGCCAACGGCCTGAAGAAGGCAGCCATCGAGATCGACCGCAAGATGCTGGCCGATATCGCGGTGCACGACAAGGCTGCTTTCAGCAGCATCGTTGATCAAGTCAAGGCCAAGCTGGCTGCTTGAGATAACGGTCTGTGGCCATCCTCGTGATGGCTTGCAGCGCAAACAGCAAGGGCTAGGGCTTGAAAAGGCTGCTAGCCCTTGTTTCTTTTCACAGTCGATAAAGAGTCGATATGAACGAGTTGGATTCTCTGGTCGAAAGCGCGCAGCAATTGTTCGCGCAGGCACAAACCCCCGCTGATCTGGAAAACGCCAAGGCGCAGTTTCTGGGCAAGTCGGGCAAGGTGACCGAGCTCATGAAGGGCATGGCGCAGCTTTCCGTCGAAGAGAAGAAGTCGCGCGGAGCCGCCATCAACGTGGCCAAGCAAGGCATCGAGGCCGCGCTGACCGCGCGCCGCAAGGCCCTGGCCGATGCCGAGCTGCAGGCCCACCTGAAGGCCGAGGTGCTGGATGTGACCTTGCCGGGCCGTCGCCGTGGCCAGGGCGGCCTGCACCCCGTGTCGCTGACGCTGGAGCGCATCGAGGGCATCTTCGGCTCCATGGGCTTCGATGTGGCCGAGGGCCCCGAGATCGAGTCCGACTGGTTCAACTTCACGGCGCTGAACACGCCCGAAGACCATCCCGCCCGTTCCATGCACGACACCTTCTACGTGGAAGGCGGCACGGAACAGGCCCCCAATCTGCTGCGCACGCACACCAGCCCCATGCAGGTGCGCCATGCCGTGCAGCACGTCAAGAAATACCGTGAGCGGCTGGACGCCGGCCAGGGCATGCCCGAGATCCGCGTGATCGCGCCGGGCCGCACCTACCGCGTGGACAGCGATGCCACGCACTCGCCCATGTTCCACCAGTG
This sequence comes from Delftia sp. WSY_22, assembly GCF_043104185.1. Taxonomy (NCBI): domain Bacteria; kingdom Pseudomonadati; phylum Pseudomonadota; class Betaproteobacteria; order Burkholderiales; family Comamonadaceae; genus Delftia; species Delftia sp. WSY_22. Next base: position 125,347 of record NZ_JBICKN010000017.1, on the reverse strand, counting down.
CGAAGGCCTGTGGATCGGCGAGAACGTCAGCTTCAAGGATCTGAAGGTGGTCTTCACCGACTTCTGCAAGACCTTCTTCGAGAGCGACGACCTGGTGCTGCGCTTCCGTCCCAGCTTCTTCCCCTTCACCGAGCCCAGCGCCGAGATCGATATCCAGTTCCAGAGCGGCCCGCTGGCCGGCCGCTGGCTGGAGGTGGCTGGCTCCGGCCAGGTGCACCCCAACGTGGTGCGCAACATGGGGCTGGATCCTGAGAAGTACATCGGCTTTGCCTTTGGCATGGGTCCTGACCGCCTGACCATGCTGCGCTATGGCGTCAACGATCTGCGTCTGTTTTTTGACGGCGATATCCGCTTCCTGTCGCAATTCCGTTAGAAATGGACCGCCCCCTGAGGCGCTGCGCGCCATCCCCCTGGGAGGGGGATGACGCCCTCGCCGCGAGGCGGCTCTTGCTCGGCGTCTCCGGCCTGAACCACGCCAGTCGCATGGTCAGGCTGTTCGGGGGCTTGGAATGAGAGTCGTCAATACGTTCATGGGGTCCGCCAGCGCCGCGGCGCGCGGACCGAACCAACGCCAAAGAGTCTGATATGCAATTTCCCGAATCCTGGCTGCGCGAGTTCTGCAATCCGCCGCTGACCACCCAAGAGCTGGCCGACACCCTGACCATGGCCGGCCTGGAGGTGGAGGAGCTGGAGCCCGTGGCACCGCCGTTCACCAAGATTGTCGTCGGCGAGATCAAGGCTGCCGAGCAGCATCCCAATGCCGATCGCCTGCGCGTGTGCCAGGTCGATGTGGGCGGGCCCGAGCTGCTGACCATCGTCTGCGGCGCGCCCAATGCGCGCGTGGGCATCCGCGTGCCTTGCGCCACGGTTGGGGCCGAGCTGCCACCCGGTGAAGACGGCAAGCCCTTCCTCATCAAGATCGGCAAGCTGCGCGGCGTGGAGAGCTTCGGCATGCTGTGCTCGGCGCGCGAACTCAAGCTGTCCGAGGACCATGGCGGCCTGATGGAGCTGCCGCTGGACGCGCCCCTGGGCCAGAACATCCGCGAATACCTGAACCTGGATGACACCCTGTTCACGCTCAAGCTCACGCCCAACCTGGCGCATTGCCTGAGCGTCTATGGCGTGGCGCGCGAAGTGGCTGCGCTGACCGGTGCGCCGCTCAAGCCCCAGTCGTTCACGCCTGCTGCGGTGGGTGTGCAGGACAGGCTGGCCGTGAAGATCGAGGCGCCCGACCTGTGCGGTCGCTTCTCGGGCCGCGTGGTGCGCAACGTCAACACCCAGGCGAAGACGCCGCAGTGGATGGTCGATCGCCTGGCGCGCTGCGGCCAGCGCAGCGTGGCGCCGCTGGTGGACATCTCCAACTATGTGATGTTCGAGCTGGGCCGCCCCTCCCACATCTTTGACCTGGACAAGATCCACGGCGGCCTGCAGGTGCGCTGGGGCAAGGAAGGCGAGCAGCTCAAGCTGCTCAACGGCAATACCGTCACCGTCGATGGACAGGTGGGCGTGATCGCCGATGAGCGCGAAGTCGAATCGCTGGCCGGCATCATGGGCGGCGACGCCACGGCCGTGTCCGACGACACGCGCCACATCTACATCGAGGCGGCCTTCTGGTGGCCCAAGTCGATTGCCGGCCGTTCGCGCCGCTACAACTTCTCCACCGATGCGGGCCACCGCTTCGAGCGCGGCGTCGATCCCGAGCTGACCGTCGAGCACATCGAGCGCATCACGGAACTGGTGCTGCAGATCTGCGGCACGCCCGAGACCGTCTGCGGCCCCATCGACGACCAGAAGTCCAACATGCCCCAGCCCAAGCCCGTCACGCTGCGCGTGGCGCGTGCGGCCAAGGTCATCGGCATGCCGCTCACGCAGCAGCAGTGCCACGATGCGCTGGCCGGCCTGGGCCTGCCGGTGGAGCAGGGCGACGGCGTGCTCACCGTCACGCCGCCCAGCTTCCGCTTCGATATCAACATCGAGGAAGACCTGATCGAGGAAGTGGCGCGCATGGTGGGTTACGAGAACCTGCCCACGAGCAAGCCGCTGGCGCCCATTGCGCCCAAGCTGCGCGCCGAGAACCGCCGCAGCCAGTTCGCCGTTCGCCGCGCGCTGGCCGATCTGGGCTACCAGGAAACCATCAACTTCAGCTTTGTGGAAGCCGCGTGGGAGAAGGATCTGGCCGGCAACGCCAATCCCATCCAGCTGCTCAACCCCATCGCAAGCCAGCTCAGCGTGATGCGCTCCAGCCTCATCGGCTCGCTCATGCAGGTGCTCAAGTTCAATGCCGACCGCAAGGCCGAGCGCGTGCGCGTGTTCGAGCTGGGCCGTGTCTTCCTCAAGGATGACAGCGTTGTTGACAGCGACACCACGGTCAAGGGCTTCTACCAGCCCATGCGCGTGGCGGGCCTGGCCTGGGGAGCTGCCGAGCAGCTGCAATGGGCTCGTGGCGAGACCAAGGTCGACTTCTACGACGTCAAGGGCGATGTCGAGGCGCTGCTGGCGCCGCGCAAGCCCGTGTTCGAGCCGGCCGAGCATCCGGCCATGCACCCGGGCCGCTGCGCACGCGTGCTGCTCGATGGCCAGTCCATCGGCTTCATCGGCGAGCTGCATCCCCAGTGGCGCCAGCAATGGGATCTGGCCCAGGCGCCCGTGCTGTTCGAGCTGGAGCTCGATGCCGTGCTGGCGCGCGAGGTGCCGGTGTTCAAGCCCGTGGCCAAGCACCAGGCCGTGGAGCGCGACATTGCCGTGGTCGTGAACGAAAAGACCACGCATGCCCAGCTCATGCAGGCGGTGGAGGCTGCCCAGACCGGCGGCTTGCTGCGCTCTGCCGTGCTGTTCGATGTGTTCCGTCCCAAGGCGCTCAAGGCCGGCGAGACAGCGGCGCCGGGCGCGCTGGCGCAGGACGAAAAGAGCCTGGCCGTGCGCCTGACGCTGGGCCATGACGACAGCTCGCTGACGGATGTGCAGATCGAGCAGGCCGTGCAGGCCGTGCTCGAGCAGCTGCAGCAGCGTCTGGGTGCGCGCCTGCGCGCATGATGGAGGGTGCATGCCGTGAAAGGAGATCCTGTGATGGAACTGGCGGTGGAAAGTCTTGATTCGCCTGCGCTGACCAAGGCGCAGCTGGCGGATCTGCTGTTCGACGAGATCGGCCTGAACAAGCGCGAATCCAAGGAAATGGTGGATGCGTTCTTCGAGCTGGTCTCGCAAAGCCTGGTGTCGGGCGAGGATGTGAAGCTGTCGGGCTTCGGCAACTTCCAGATCCGCACCAAGGCGCCGCGTCCGGGGCGCAATCCGCGCACGGGCGAGGCCATTCCGATCGAGGCGCGCCGCGTCGTGACCTTCCATGCGAGCAGCAAGCTCAAGGAGCAGATCCAGGAAGGCACATCGGGCTCCCAGGCCTGAGGAAAGCCTGCCCGGGCCTGCATGGCCAGCTGTCGCCAGCCTGTCTGCCTCGCGGTGGATGGGCTGTTTTTACGACAGGGTGCTGGCCTGCAGGCGAGCTGTGCAGTAGGCTCGGCCTTCTTCCCGGATCGGCGTCCGCGCGCCAGCGGCATTGCACATCCTGACTTCATCCACATTTGCCATGGCTTCACTTCTGCCCCAGATTCCCGCCAAGCGCTACTTCACCATCGGTGAGGTCGCGGATCTGTGCGACGTCAAGCCGCATGTGCTGCGCTACTGGGAGCAGGAGTTCACGCAGCTGCGCCCCATGAAGCGGCGCGGCAACCGCCGGTACTACCAGCACCACGAAGTGCTGATGATCCGGCGCATCCGCGAGCTGCTGTACGAACAGGGCTTCACCATCAACGGTGCGCGCAACCGCCTGCGCGAAGCCTCGGGGTCTGCCGTGGTTCCCGCGCTGCAGGCCGGTGTCGCGGTGTCGGCGCCGGCTGCCGCGCCGCTGCTCGGTGGCGATGCCGCGGCCAGCGTTCCGCTGGAGCCGGAGGCCGTGCGCGAGGAGCTTTTGCAGATTCGTGCGCTGCTTTCTATTTGAGAGCAAAAAGCTGTATATAATTGAATTCTTCGGCGTGTAGCGCAGCCTGGTAGCGCACTTGCATGGGGTGCAAGGGGTCGCGAGTTCGAATCCCGCCACGCCGACCATAAATGAATACGGACCACAGCTTCTGGCTGTGGTCCGTTTTTCTTTGTGCCATCGCCAACTGCTACCAACCGCTGAAGGGGAGCGGCCGTTGCGCGGGAATCAACCCTGGGCGCAGGTCTCAAGCAGCCATTGCCGGAAGGCTGCCAGCGCCGGCAGTGTCGCGTTCCTCTCGGGATAGACCAGGTAGTAGCTGCGCTGGCTGGGGATGGCGTCTCCCACCACGTGCAGCTCACCGCGCGCTATCTCCTCTTCCACCAGTACCCGTGGCACCAGGCCCACGCCCATTCCTGCCAGCACGGCCTGTATCAGGTGCGAGGTCAGCTCGAAGCTCGGCCCTATCCGCATCTGCCGGTGATCGAGCCGATAGTGCGTGAACCACTCGCTCCAGGCCTGCCGGTTGCTGGCCACCGTGAGCAGCACCTGCTGGCCCGCCCAGTCCGGCGAGGCTGCTGCCTGCCCGGCCTGCTGCAGCGCCTGCGGGCTGGTCACCGCCACCAGAAACTCGTGGTACAGGCGATGCGCGGTCAGCCCGGGCCAGTCTCCCGTGCCCACGGTGATGGCGGCGTCTATCTCTGCGCTGTCGAAATCGATATCGCCGATGCGCGAGTGGATGTGCATCGTCACCCCGGGCTGCGCCTGGTAGAAGCCATGCAGGTGCGGCAGCAGCCATTTGGAGCCGAAGGTGGGCAGGGTGGCCAGATTGAGGGTGCCACCGCCGGACTGGCGTGACATGGCCTGCAGGGTGGCGCTGCGTATGCGGCCCAGCGCGGCGCCCAGGTCGATGAAGTAGCGGCGCCCCACATCAGTCAGGCGCACCGTGCGGCCCTCGCGGCGGAACAGGCTGATGCCCAGCTGCGCCTCCAGTGTCTGCACCTGCCGGCTGATGGCGCTCTGGCTGAGCGACAGCTCCTCGGCCGCTCGCGCATAGCTTTCGTGGCGCGCGGCCGCCTCGAAGACCAGCAGCAGGGACATGGAGGGCGTCAGGCGTCGGTAATTCATGAGTTTTATGCAGTGTTCGCGGCCGCAATTTTCGTTTGTTCCAGAGGAAGAGTGTAGAGATACTTGCGGCCATGGTCGGCCTGAAATCGTGTATTGCATGCATGGGTTTCCTGGGCTGATCGCCAGCAACAAATCTCCCCACCTTGCCTTCCATGTCGATTGCCCCACTGCCCCACGCCAGCGCCCCCGTGCCTGCCCAATACCTTGAGTTTCTTGAAGCGTTGAAGGCCGCCGGCTTCGAGGGCGACGTGGACACGGACCATGCCAGCCGCACCGTGCTGGCCACGGACAACTCCATCTACCAGCGCATGCCGCAGGCGGCCATCTACCCGTGTCACGCCGAGGATGTGGCCAGGGCGGCGCAGGTGCTGGCGCGGCCTGAGTTCCGCGATGTGGTGCTGACACCGCGCGGCGGCGGCACGGGCACGAACGGGCAGTCGCTCACGCATGGCGTGACCATGGACTTGTCGCGGCACATGAACGGTATCCTCGAAATCAATGCCGAGCAGCGCTGGGTGCGCGTGCAGGCCGGCGTGGTCAAGGACCAGCTCAACGCCGCGCTCAAGCCATACGGACTGTTCTTTGCGCCCGAGCTGTCCACCTCCAACCGCGCCACCATCGGCGGCATGATCAACACCGATGCCAGCGGGCAGGGCAGCTGCACCTATGGCAAGACGCGCGACCACGTGCTGGCGCTGGACTTCGTGCTGCTGGGCGGCGAGCGCCTGCACAGCGCGCCGCTGGATGCCGAGGCGCTGGAGCGCATGTGCGCCGATTCGGGGCGCATCGGCAAGGTGCACCGCACGGCGCGGCGCATCAGCGAGGACCAGGCGGAGTTGATCGAGGCCAGATTCCCCAAGCTCAACCGTTGCCTCACCGGCTATGACCTGGCCCATCTGCGCGACGGCGACGGGCGCTTCAACCTCAACAGCGTGCTGTGCGGCGCCGAGGGCTCGCTGGGTTTCGTGGTGGAGGCGCGGCTCAACGTGCTGCCCATTCCCCGCTATTCGGTGCTGGTCAACGTGCGCTACGCGGGCTTCATGGACGCGCTGCGCGATGCGCGCGCGCTGATGGCACACCGGCCGCTGTCCATCGAGACGGTGGATTCCAAAGTGCTGTTGCTGGCCATGAAGGACTTCGTCTGGAGCAGCGTGGCCGAGTACTTCCCGCAGGACGGCCAGCGCCCCACGCTGGGCATCAACCTGGTGGAATTCAGCGGCGACGATCCGCAGGAGGTCGACGGCCGTGTGCAGGCCTTCATCGCGCACCTGGGCGCGGATACCTCCGTGGAGCGGCTGGGCCATACGCTGGCGGCGGGCAATGCAGCGGTCCACCGCGTCTATGCCATGCGCAAGCGCGCCGTGGGCCTGCTGGGCAACGTGGCGGGCGAGGCGCGGCCCCAGCCCTTTGTCGAAGACACGGCCGTGCCGCCCGAGAACCTGCCCGAGTTCATTGCCGAGTTCCGCGCGCTGCTGGACAGCCACGGCCTGCAGTACGGCATGTTCGGCCACGTCGATGCCGGCGTGCTGCATGTGCGCCCCATCCTGGACATGAAGAACCCCGTGGACGCCGCCCTGGTGCGCCCCATCTCCGACGCGGTGGCCGAACTCACGCAGCGCCATGGCGGCCTGCTGTGGGGCGAGCACGGAAAGGGCCTGCGCTCCGAATATGTGCCGGCCTTCTTCGGCGAGCTGTATCCCTCGCTGCAGCAGCTCAAGGCCGCCTTCGACCCGCACAACCAGCTCAACCCTGGCAAGATCGCCACGCCGCCGGCCAGCAAGACCTTGCTGCTCAAGGTGGACGGCGTCACCACGCGCGGCGAGCTGGACCGGCAGATCGACGAGCGCGTATGGCAAAGCTATGGCGCGGCCATGCACTGCAACGGCAATGGCGCCTGCTACAACTTCGACCCGGACGACGCCATGTGCCCGTCCTGGAAGGCCACGCGCCAGCGCGTGCATTCGCCCAAGGGCCGGGCCTCGCTGATGCGCGAATGGCTGCGCCTGCAGGGGCAGGCTGGCGTGAACGTGCTGGAGGTCGCGCGGCGGCCCCAGCCCTTCCTGTCCAGCCTGGCCGCGCGCTGGCGCAACAGCCGCGCGGCGCGCCGCGGCGAGGCCGATTTCTCGCACGAGGTCTATGACGCCATGGCCGGCTGCCTGGCCTGCAAGTCCTGCGCCGGGCAGTGCCCCGTCAAGGTCAACGTGCCCGAGTTCCGCTCGCGCTTTCTGGAGCTGTACCACCGCCGCTACCTGCGGCCCGTGCGCGACTACCTGATCGGCTCGCTGGAATTCACCATGCCGTGGCTGGCGCGCATGCCCGCGCTCTACAACGGGGTGATGGGCTCGCCATGGATGCGCGATGTGCTCAGCCGGCGCATCGGCATGGTCGACGGTCCGCTGCTGAGCCGGCTGGACCTGGCAGCCACCTTGCGGCAATGGAAAGTGCGCGCGGCCGATGCGCAGGCGCTGGCCGCGCTTTCGCCCGAGCAGCGCGCGCGCAGCGTGGTCATCGTGCAGGACAGCTTCACCCGCTACTTCGAGACCGGCCAGCTGCAGGTGCTGATCGAGCTGGCGGCGCGCCTGGGGTTCCAGGTCTGGCTGGCGCCGCTGCTGCCCAATGGCAAGCCGCTGCATGGGCAGGGATTCATGGGCGCCTTTGCCAAGGCGGCCATCCGCAATGCCGCACAGCTGGCGCAACTGGCTCAGCCCGGTGTGACGCTGGTGGGGCTGGACCCGGCCATGACGCTGGCCTATCGGCAGGAATACCTCAAGGTGCCGGGTATGGGCGAGGTGCCCAAGGTGGCGCTGCCCCAGGAATGGCTGCAGCAGGCGCTGCCCGAGGCGCGCACGAACGAGGGCAGTGCAGGCACTGCGTACCGCCTGCTGCCCCATTGCACCGAAAAGACCAACGCGCCCGACAGCGGCAAGCAGTGGGCACAGCTCTTCGAGCGACGGGGCCTGCGCCTGAGCGTGGAGGCCACGGGCTGCTGCGGCATGTCGGGCACCTACGGGCATGAGGCGCGCAACCTCGAAACCTCCAAGACCATCTATGCCCAGTCATGGGCCCGGCAGATCGAAGGCAAGCAGGAGCTGGGCGAGCCGCTGGCCACCGGTTACTCCTGCCGCAGCCAGGTCAAGCGCCTGTCCGCACGGCAGCTGCGCCATCCGCTGGAGGCCTTGCTGGACCATGTGCGCGCCACGCATCTGGGGTGAGAAGATGCGGGGGGCTGATCGTCGCCATTTCAGGAATTTGCAGACATTTTTGAAAAATCTCTGCGTTTTCCCTGAAGGCCCGTTTTTAGTCCCTATAATTCAATGCTTCGGCGTGTAGCGCAGCCTGGTAGCGCACTTGCATGGGGTGCAAGGGGTCGCGAGTTCGAATCCCGCCACGCCGACCACAACGCAAAGCTCCTGACGGAAACGTCAGGAGCTTTTTGCTTTGTACGTTCGATTTTGCGCGCGATTGTGCCTTGCGGCGAAGGGCGGGTGCAGTTCCGCCAGGCGGCTCCCTCGCGGATGGCGATGGCCGCCAGCGCAGAAAACTCCATGCACCGTGAAGATGCGCCGCCAGGTCTGGATGCGTAAGACCTGCACCTACAATGGCGTCTTTTGTAACTGACGATTTCTTCCTGGTCTCGCACATGATGGATGGACTGATTACCGGCAGACTCACCGGTACGCCCGAACACCGCAGCGACCGCAATCGGCGCCCCTTCATGGTGGCCCGCGTGCGTTCCGAGGCATCCGATGGCACTTCCATCCCGGTCAATGTGGTTGCATTCGACGCCCAGGCCTGCGAGGTGCTGCGCAATCTGATCGAAGGCGATGCCGTGGCGCTGCGTGGCAGCTTCACGCCCAAGGTCTGGATAGACCGCCAGGAGCAACCCCATCCCGTACTGGATGTCGTGGCCCACCAGGTCATGGCAACGCCCGAGTTCCAGGACCGCTGACGCCCGCGCTGCGGCGCCGGTTGTGAGCTACTGAAAAAACTGTCTAGCCGCAGTGTGCCGGTACGGTCGCCGCGCGCTGTGTTGGCGCTACAGTGTGCGCCTGTGTTTTTGACAGGTTACAAGGAACCGCATCCATGCCCACCAAGCGCCATTTCCTCCGCCGCACGCTCACGGCCGCCGCGATTGCCAGCACCGCCGCCATGACCCTGCTGGCCATGCCCGCGCAGGCGCAGGACAAGCCCATCAAGGTCGGCGTCACGGCCGGCCCGCACGCCCAGATCATGGAGCAGGTCAAGAAGGTCGCCGAGAAGAACGGCCTGAAGATCCAGATCGTGGAATTCGGCGACTACGTGCAGCCCAATGCCGCGCTGTCGGCCGGTGACCTGGACGCCAACAGCTACCAGCACCGCCCCTACCTCGACGCCCAGGTGCGCGACCGCGGCTACAAGATCGGCTGGGTGGCCGACACGGTGAATTTCCCCATCGGCATCTATTCCAAGAAGATCAAGCAGCTGGCCGACCTGCCCCAGGGCGCCAAGTTCGGCATCCCCAACGACCCCACCAACGGTGGCCGCGTGCTGCTGCTGCTGCAGGCCCAGGGCCTGATCAAGCTCAAGGAAAGCGCGGGCCTGAAGGCCACGCCGCTGGACGTGGTCTCCAACCCCAAGAAGCTGCGCTTCGTGGAGCTGGACGCAGCCCAGCTGCCACGCTCGCTGGATGACCTGGACGCCTCGGCCATCAACACCAACTTCGCGATCTCGGCAGGCCTGAACCCCAAGACCGATGCCATTGCGCAGGAAAACGCCAAGAACCCCTATGTGAACATCCTGGTCGCGCGCGATGCCGACAAGGGCAAGCCCTGGGTGGCGCAGCTGATCAAGGCCTACCACTCCGATGAAGTGCGCCAGTTCATCGATGTGCAGTTCAAGGGGTCGGTGATCCCTGCGTTCTGAAGAACGCACCCCCTGAGGCGCTGACGCGCCTTCCCCCTCTCTACCCGCTTCGCGGGGGAGGGGGACGACACCCTCGGTGCGGGGCTGCCCTTCCTCGGTGTCCCCGGGTTGGGCCTTGGTGGTGCCATCGCCATGACCCGTACTAGTGGGCGCGAGCTCGCAAAGCTGCCGATTTCGGCAGCTTTTTTCATTCCCCCAGCACTTTGAAGTATTCGGTCAGCGGTGCGCGGGTGGTCTGGGTGCGGTTGACGGGGGCGGCCTCGTCGGGCCAGCCCAGGGCCAGGCCGCAGACGATGTGCTCGCCGGGCGCAAGGTCGAGCACGCGGCGCACGGTGTCGGGGTAGGAGGCCAGGGCGCCGATGGCGCAGCTGCCAAGGCCCTGGGCGGCTGCGGCCATTTGCAGGCCGTACAGGGTCATGCCCAGGTCCATGTAGCCGCCTGCGCCGAAGCGGGCGTCGATGCTCACGACCAGGGCCACGGGCGCATCGAAGAAGCGGTAGTTGCGGCCGAACTGCGCGTCGCGCCCTGCGCGGTCCTCGCGGGCCACGCCCAGGGCGCTGTACAGGGCCTGGGCCGACGCCACCTGGCGCTTGCGCAGCGCCATGGGCATGGGGCGGGGGAAGTAGCCGTAGTCCTCGCGCTCAGGTGCTCCGCCTTGCCAGTCGGCCAGCAGCGCCTGTGTGAGTGCGTCGCGCAGGCTGCCGCGCACCTGGATGAACTGGCCGGGCTGCAGGTTGCCGCCGCTGGGCGCCCGGCGGGCCGATTGCAGCAACTGGTGCAGCAGCGCATCCGGCACGGGATCGGGCCGGTAGGCGCGCACGGAGCGGCGCGCGTGCACCAGGGCCTCATGCGCATCGCCAAAGGGAAGGGTGTCGAACGGTGGTTTGGCGGACATGGGAAATGCGGAGTCCATGGATTCAAAGCGCCTGCACCAGGCAGGCCGCGCCTATGCCGCCAGCCCCTGCAATGGCGGCCAGGCCCAGGGCCGGCCTGTGGGCTGCTGGCGTGCGGTGCAGGTCTGAGAGCATGCGCACCAGCGCAACCGCGCCCGATGCGCCAATGGGATGGCCGCGCGCCAGGCCACCGCCGCCGGTGTTGAGCTGGTGCAGCGGCAGGCCCAGGGTTTCGGCAAAGGCCAGGGCCTGCACGGCGAAGGCATCGTGCAGCTCCACAGCCTGGAGCTCTGCCGCAGTCAGGCGAGGAAGCTGCAGCGCTGCGGCTCCACGCTCCAGCACCTGCTGGGCCGCCAGTGCGGCGGCGACCAGCGGTGTTTCGGGCGCATGGCCCAGCGAGGCACTGGCCACCCAGCGGGCGCGTGGCTGCAGGCCCAGGCGTGCGCAGGCCTGCGGCGTGGCCAGCAGCACCAGGGCTGCGCCATCGGCCTTGGGCGAGATGGTGGGCGTGCTCAGCGCATGGCGCTGGCGTGCATGGGCGTAAACGGCGCCAGCCGCTTCGGCCACCACGGGCATGCGCGCAACGCGGGCCGGGTTCAAGGCGCGTGGATAGGCGTCGTGGTCCAGCCCCGCCATGGGCACGATCTCTTGGGCCAGCCGGTCGCGGTGCGCGAGCGCCAGCGCGTGGCTGTGGATGGCATGGGCCTCCTGAACGGCGCGGGTGATGCCATGGGCCAGCGCGTGGTCGGCGGCCGATTGCAGCAGGTCCGGGTCACGTGCGGGGTCGGGGGCGAACGCGGGGCGTTCATAGGGCACGGGCAACTCGTCTGCATGGCGCGGGCGTGTCTGGCGGATGGGGGCGCGGCTCCAGGCCTCGGCACCACCGGCCACCACGATATCGGCCTGGCCCGACAGCAGCAGGCCTGCAGCCAGGGCCACGCTGTCCAGGCCCGAGCAGCACTGGGTATCCACGCTGTGGGCCGCGCAGCGCTCGGGCAAGTCCGCAGCCAGGGCCAGCATGCGGGCCGGGTTGCCGCCTGCGCCCAGGGCGTTGCCTAAGACCACGGCATCCACGGCATCCACGGCCCGGGCAGGCAGGCCGGCCTGGGCCAGCAGGGCCTGGAGCACGGGCGCGCCCAGTTCGTGCGCCGCAAGCTCGCGCAGCGCACCGCCCACGGGGGCGACGGGGCTGCGCGCCCAGGCCAGGATGACGGGGGCGTCTTGCGGGTTCATGGCAGGGGCAGCAGCGCGGGTTCGCCGGGCAGTGGCTGGCCAGTGTCCGTGTCCGTGGCGGTGGCAGTGGCCGCCAGCGCGCGCGCCAGCCGGCCGTGGTCGGTCTTGCCGCTGGCGGTCTGCGGCCAGTCGGTGCAGCTCCACCATTGGCGCGGCAGCTTGTAGCTTTCCAGCCGCTCGCGCAGCCAGGCTGCCAGCGCCTGTGCGGAGCCTGCGGGCGCGGCGCCGTGCCATTGCACGACGGCGTGCACCTGCATGCCGCGCAGGGCGTCGGGCAGTCCTTGGATGGAGACCTGGGCGACGCCCGGGTGCGCGGCCAGCAGGGTCTCGACTTCCTCGGGGAACAGGTTCTTGCCCTGGGTGACGAGCATGCGGCTCTGGCGCCCGGCCAGGCACAGCTGGCCGCCGGCATCGATATGGCCCATGTCGCGCACGGACAGCCACTCGCCATCGCGCAGCGCGGCCGTGCCATCGCGCGCCTCGCCCACATAGTCCATGAACAGCATGGGGCTGCGCATGTAGATCAGGCCGTCCTCGCCCGGCTGCAGGGTGTGGTCGCCGGTCTGCTGCGTGGCGGGGCGGATCTGCAACTGCACATTGCTGAAGGGCCGGCCCACGGCCTGGGGCGGGGCCTGTTCGTCGGCCTCCATCCAGGCGATGAAGCTGGCCTCCGAGGCGCCGTAGAACTCGATGATGCGTGCGCGCGGAAACAGCGCGCGCAGGGCCGGGGTCTGGGCGCGCATCCAGCGCGCGCCGCTGATCATGACCAGCTCCACCTCGGGGATGGGCGCCAGCGCGCGGTGTGCTGCCCATTGCAGCATCAGCAGCAACTGGCTCGGCACGGCGACCAGGCAGGGCGCCTCGCCGCGCGCCAGCGAGGCCAGGCAGCGCGCCGCCGAGAACCGCTCCTGCACCACGGCGCCTTCGCCGCACCACAGGCCCTGCATCACGCCGAACAGGAACAGCGAATGCGAGATGCGCCCGGGCGCCATGGTGCGCTGCGCGGCCACGGCGCCGAAGTCCTGCAGGCAGACGCGAAAGCTCTCTGTCCACGAACGGTGGTGGCGCATGAAGCCCTTGGGCAGCCCGGTGCTGCCCGAGGTGAAGCCGGTGTAGAAGGCGCCGGTGGCCGTGGCCTCGGCCAGAGCGCTGGGCGCCGTGGGCAGCCAGCCCTCGATGCGGCTGCGCACGGCATCGGGCCAATCAGGATCGGCCACGGCGGCGCAGCGGCCGCTGTGCAGGATGGCGAGGAATTCGACGATGGCATCCACGGTGCTGGCGCTGCCGCCCGTGTCCACCAGCAGCATCTCTGGCGCCTGGCCGGCCACCAGCGCGGCCGAGCGCTGCAGCACGGCGGCATGCAGCGCGGCAAAGCTCCATTGGCAGGCCTCGCTTTGCAGCGCCATCGCATCGGGGCGCTGCCGCGCCCAATGCTCCAGCGGGCCATGGACCAGGGTCCACGGGTGCTGCAGCGGCGCGGCCAGCGGATGACGCGCGGATGGCTCAGCCATGCTGGCGGCCTCCGAACGGCCAGTCCGGCATGCCGCGCGCCACCGTGTGCACCACCAGGGCGCACAGCACGCACTTGACCAGATCGCCGGGCACGAACAGCAAGGTGGCCATGAAGGCCTGCGACAGGCTGAGCTTGGCCATCAGCATGAGGCCCAGCACGCCAAAGGCATGCAGGGCCACCAGCCCGCCCAGCGCCGAGGCCGCAAAGGCGCTGAGCGCCGCGCGCCGGGGAGAGCCCTGGGGCAGCGCACGCATGACCAGGCCGGCAATGCAGGCCGCCAGCGGGTAGCCCAGCAGGTAGCCGGCCGAGGGCGCCATGAAGACGGCAATGCCGCCGCGCCCGCCCGACAGCAGGGGCAGGCCCACGGCCACGGCCGCAAGGAACAGCAGCATGGACTGCATGCCGCGCCAGGGGCCGAGCATCACGCCGGCCAGCATCACGCCCAGCGACTGGATGGTGATGGGCACGCCCAGCGGCAGGTCGATCTTGGGAATCAGGCCCATGACGGCCATCAGTGCCGCGAACAGCGAGACCTGGGCCATGGAGCGCGCCGAGGCGCGTGAGACGGTGGAGGGAGCGGTCATGGAGAGTTCTCGCTGTCGGTCAGGAAGGGCAGTTCAGCAGGGCAAATCGGAAGGGCAAATCGGCAGGGCAGGCCTCAGCGGCCCAGGCGCGCCCACAGCGCATCGGACACGCGGCGCGTGGCCTGCAGCATGTGGATGGTCAGCGGCGCAATCAGGCGCAGGCCGCCGGCGCGGCCCGTGCGCAGCCGGTGGGCATCGTCCATGCGCTTCCACTGCACGAAGAAATGCTCGGTGAAACGCAGCATCAATGCCAGCTGCAGGGCCACCTGTTCGGGGGAGATGCCGATGCGCTCCAGCGGCGCCAGCAGCCGCTCCAGCACATCGACCAGATCGCTGGGGCGCGTGCTCACGGTCAGCGCCATGCCCAGCGTGGAGGCGCAGACCAGGCGCAGCGCGCTGGCGGCGGCCAGGGCGTAGTGCTGCATCCACACATGGAAGGCAGCCACCAGCAGGGCGGCCACGGTGACCGACAGCATGAGCCGCCGTGCGCCCTCGGTGGCGCGGCCCAGCGACAGCCACAGCAGGCCGCAGGCGGCGCCGGCCATGGCCAGCAGCCACGGTGAATCGATGAGGAACAGGCCCGTTCCCAGCAGCGCCATGAGCAGCAGCTTGCGGCCCGCACTCCAGGCATGGAGCCAGCTGGTGTATTCGCTGTAGAGGCTTCCCATGGCGGCCGGCTCCTGCGTCAGGGCTGCGTCTGCAGCCGGCGGGCCACGTCGGCTTCATAGGCTGCGCAGACCGCGTGGCCGGGGCCGTCTGCGCGCACCTGACCGCGCTCCAGCCAGAGCACGCGGCCAAAGCTGCGCACATGGTCCAGCACATGGGTGGAGACCAGCACCTGCTGCTCGGCGGCCGCGATGTCCCTGGCCAGCCGCGCCTGGCCCGGCAGGTCCAGGCTGGCGAAGGGCTCGTCCAGCAGCAGCACGCGCGGCGCGGCAATGAGCAGGGCCAGCCAGCACACCTGCTGGCGCTGGCCCTGGCTGAGTCCGGCCACGGCGCGCGGTGCCCAGTCGGCCAGGCCGCGGCTGCTCAGCAGGGCGCGGGCGCGCTCCGTGGCCTCGCGCCGCGAGATGCCCGAAGGGCGCAATCCCAGGGCCAGCTCTTCCTCCACGGTGGGGAAGATGATCTGGTCGTCGGGGTTCTGGAACATCAGCCCGACCTGGCCCGGCCGCCTGGCGCGGGCCTCGTGCAGTTCGGTGCCGTCCAGCAGCACGCGCCCGGCCTGCGGCGCATCCAGGCCGCACAGCAGCCGGAACAGACTGGTCTTGCCCGCGCCGTTGTCGCCGATGATTCCCACGCGCGGCTCGTCCAGCTGCAGGTCCAGGCCATCAAAGACGGTTGTGATGCCACGCCGCAGGCGCACCGCTTCCACGCGCAGGCTGGCGGCGCAGGCGGGGCAGTCGGCAGTTCGGGAGGATTCAGGCATGGCGAATGAAAGCGGGTACTTACCTGTAATGCACGCAACCACAAGGAATCTTGCCGTTGTACAGGCCTGTCGGGGGC
Organism: Delftia sp. WSY_22; assembly: GCF_043104185.1. Classification (NCBI taxonomy): domain Bacteria; kingdom Pseudomonadati; phylum Pseudomonadota; class Betaproteobacteria; order Burkholderiales; family Comamonadaceae; genus Delftia; species Delftia sp. WSY_22. Next base: position 109,621 of record NZ_JBICKN010000017.1, on the reverse strand, counting down.
GGATTCTAGCAATGCCGTCCAGGCCGTACATCAAGGCTTGAAAGACGGCAATCGATATAAGCACCGTATTTTTTATTCTTTTGTTTGAACAACGTTTTGCAACACACTCGTTAGAACACTAATGACGGCAGATCCTGGGGATTCGCCTGTGCTTGGCGACGACGCAAGACAACGCATGCCCATCGGCTTGCAACTGCGTCCAACTGCGCAGCACAGGGCCCGGAAATTGCGCGCCATTGCCTGGAGATGGCGGTGCAAAGGCTGCCGTTGCCGATCCCAGGACCGTTTTCACTGCCGAACCGAGACTCCATGACCGTCCAGACCGCCGATTTCGCCCCGGAAAACGCGCTGATCCGCCTGCGCGACCTGCAAAAGAAATTTGTAACAGCCGATGGCAAGCACTTCGATGCCGTGCGTTCGGTGTCGTTGGACATTGGCCAGGGCACGGTCTTCGGCCTGATCGGCAAGAGCGGTGCGGGCAAGTCAACGCTGCTGCGCCTGATCAACCTGCTGGAGCGCCCCGACAGCGGCGAGGTGGTGGTGGCAGGCCAGCGCCTGACCGATCTGGGCCGCCGCGCGCTGCGCGAGGCGCGCCAGAACATCGGCATGATTTTTCAGCAGTTCAACCTGCTGCAGAACGCCAGCGTGTTCGAGAACGTGGCCTTTCCGCTGCGCATCCATGGCGGCCACTCGCGCGCCCAGATCGAGCAGCGTGTGCGCGAATGCCTGGACATCGTGGGCCTGGCCGACAAGGCCGGCAGCTATCCGGCCCAGTTGTCCGGAGGTCAGAAGCAGCGCGTGGCGATTGCGCGCGCCCTGGCGCCGCGCCCGCAGGTGCTGCTGTGCGACGAGCCCACCTCGGCGCTGGACAGCGAGACCACGCGCTCCATCCTGGCTACGCTGGCGGACATCAACAGCCGCCTGGGCGTGACCATCGTCATCGTCACGCACGAGCTGGCCGTGGTCGATGCGCTGTGCAGTGAAGTGGCCATCATCGAACAGGGCCAGGTGGCCGAACGCTTCACGCTGCCCGCCCTGCCGCAGGGTCGTGCCTACGAGGCGCCGCAGCGCGCCACGCTGCTGGGCAGCGAACTCGAGGCCCTGCGCGTGGAGCGCGCCGACAAGGCCCTGCGCGAGCGCGGCGCCACCCGCCCCGTGGTGCTGCGCGCCGTGGGCGGCTCCGAGCACTGACGGGCTTTCGCCCGGTCCCGTTTTCCTCTTCTTTTAGCTTCCGCATTCCCATGTCTGAAAACATCGTCGAAATCCTGCCCGAGCTGTGGCTGGCCATGGGCCAGACCCTTTTGATGCTGGGCATCGGCCTGTCGGCCGCCGTGCTGATCGGTGGCCCGCTGGGCGTGCTGCTGTTCCTGCTGGGCCCCGGCCAGTCGCTGGACAACCGCCCGGCCTTCGCCGTGCTGAACTGGACGGTCAACACCGTGCGGTCCTTCCCCTTCATCATCTTGCTGGTCGCGCTGGTGCCCTTCACGCGCTGGCTGGCCGGCACCTCCATCGGCCCGCTGGCTGCGGCCGTGCCGCTGTCCGTGGCGGCCATTCCCTACCTGGCACGCCTGGTGGACCAGTGCCTGCGCGATGTGCCGCGCGGCGTGATCGAGGCCGCGCACGCCATGGGCGCCTCGGAGCTGCAGATCGTCTGGCGCGTGCTCATCGTCGAGGCGCGTTCGGGCCTGGTGCTGGCGCTGACCGTGCTGGCCGTGAGCTTTCTGTCGTACTCGGCCATTGCCGGCGTGGTGGGCGGCGGTGGCATTGGCGATCTGGCCATCCGCTACGGCTACTACCGCTTCCAGACCGATGTGATGGTGCTCACCGTGACCATCCTCGTGGCCATGGTCCAGGTCATCCAGTTCGTGGGCAACACGGCGGCCCGCCGCCTGGACAAGCGCGGCTGAGTGCGCTGTCCAGACCCGCTTTCTTCTTTCTTCCCGCTCCCTCCCAAAAAAAGGATTCCGACATGACCGCATCCCTTTCCTTCGTGCGCCGCCACCTGCTGGCCTCGGCCGCCGCCCTTGCCGCCGTCAGCGTGCTGGCGCTGCCCGCCCATGCCCAGGCCGACAAGAAGCAGCTGGTGATCGGCGGCACGGCAGGCTCCAACATCGACCAGCTCAAGCAGGGCATCGTGCCGCTGCTGCAAAAGAAGGGCTACCAGGTCAAGCTGGTGGAGTTCAACGACTACGTGCAGCCCAACCTGGCGCTGGCCCAGGGCTCGCTGGATGCCAACTTCTTCCAGCACCGTGTCTACCTGCAGAAGTTCGCGGCCGACCAGAAGCTGGACCTGGTGGAACTGGTGCAAGGCCCCATTGCCCCCCTGGGCGTGTATTCCAAGACCCGCAAGACCCTGGCCGAGGCCAAGGAAGGCGACCGCGTGACCCTGCCCAACGACCCGAGCAACCTGGCTCGCGCGCTGGTGCTGCTGGAGCAGGCCGGCCTGATCAAGGCCAAGCCCGGCATCGACCCGCTGCGCGTGTCCGAAAAGGACCTGGCCGAGAACCCGCGCAAGCTCAAGTTCATCCCGCTGGAAGCCGCGCAGCTGCCGCGCTCGCTGGGCGATACCGAATACGCCATCATCAACGGCAACTTCGCCATTTCCTCGGGCCTGAAGCTGACCGAGGCCGTCTCGCTGGAAAAGACCCCCGACCACTACCTGAACGTCGTGGCCATCAAGAAGAAGGACCAGGGCGCGGCATGGGCCAAGGACCTGGCCGAGGTCTACCGTTCAGCGGAGTTCAAGGCCGTGGTGGACAGCAAGTTCCAGGGCTATGCCAAGCCCACTTTCCTACAGTAAGCGCCGTGCAGGCAGCTACATAATGGCTGCCTGCGGGAGGTACGCCTCCCACCCGTTTTTCGCCACTTCCTCCAGGAGCAATGCATGAGCCAGATCAAGGTCGCTGTCATCGTGGGCAGCCTGCGCAAGGATTCCTTCAACCGCAAATTTGCCGACGCCATTGCGCGCCTGGCACCCGAAGGCCTGGTCTTCGAGCAGGTCGCCATCGATGCACTGCCGCTGTACAACCAGGACCATGACGGCAATGAGGCGGACGTGGTCAAGCAGTTCCGCGCCCAGATCCAGTCGGCTCAGGCCGTGCTGTTCCTGACACCCGAGTACAACCGCTCGATTCCCGGCGTGCTCAAGAACGCGCTGGACCAGGGCTCGCGCCCCTACGGCAAGAGCGTCTGGGCCGGCAAGCCCGCTGCCGTGGCCGGCGTCTCCGTGGGTGCCATCGGCACGGCGCTGGCGCAGCAGCACCTGCGCAATGTGCTGGCCTACCTGGACATGCCCACGCTGGCCCAGCCCGAAATCTTCATCCAGGCCAAGGACGGCCTGTTTGCCGAAGACGGCTCCATTGGCGCCGGCAGCCGCGACTTCGTGAACGGCTTCGTGCAGAAGTTCGCGGCCTGGGCGCGCAAGCACCAGTGAGCGGTGCGGCAAGGCCGCTCAAGACGCAAATGCCCGGCAATGCCGGGCTTTTGCGTTGGGGGGCCTGCGAGCGCAGAGCTCAGGCAGCGTCAGGAAGCGGGAGACGGGTTGGCAATCGCCGCAGCAGGGCGCGCGGCGGACGATGCCTTCTCGCGCGCCTGGGCCTGGTCGATGGCATCGATGATCACCACGCCGGTCGACTTGACACCGGGCGCCGAAAAGCCGGCACCGGGCGTCACGCCGGGATGGGCCAGCAGCTTGCGCGTCATTTCCTGGTTCAGCTGCTGCTGGCTGGGCTTGGCGGGGGTGGGCGCTGCGGCGGGCTGCTCGGGCTCCTCGGGCGCAGGTGCCTCGTCGGTGTTGCGCACATAGCTGCGGTACACGCGGGAATTGAGCTGCTCCTGATCCTGCTCGCGCTGGTACTGCAGGAACTGGTAGACGCCAATGCCCACCACGGTGATGGCCAGCAGGGACACGGCGATCACCGTGATCACCAGGTTTTCATCGGACGGAGGGCGGGCATGGACAGGGCCGCGGGGCCGGACATGGGGGCGGGGACTTGTGGCTGGCATGGATGGAAGGCAGTGAATGCAATGAGGCTGCCTGGATATCGGCAGGTCCGCCGACTTTCTGAAATACAGACGGTTCGTGTCGGACAAAGCCGCGAATATGGCGGTGATGGTTCAGCCTAACAGCTTCGTGTGTCGTGCAAGGCCAGGCAGGCATTGGATTTTTCAAAGAAGCGGAAAAAGCGGATACCTGTTTTGTTTGGTAACGCCCACTAGACTGCTGGCGTGACGTTCATGACGGCATTCATCCATAAGGGCGAGACAAGATGCAAAAAAAGGGCTGGAAAAATCTGTGCAGGGGCGCCGCGCTGAGCGTGGCATTGGTGACCGTATTGGCGGCGTGCGGCGGTGGGGGAGGCGATGGCAATGGCTCAGTTGTCGAGCCGCAGCCGGCGCCTGTGCAGATGTCGCTGCTGGCGGGTTCGCTTGCAAGCAAGCCCGACGCACTGGCTCAGGACCACTGTGGTCAGGTCAACGGCGTGGGCGCGCAGGCGCGGTTTTCGAGAATCACCGATCTCGCCCTTTCGCCGCTTGGCGACATTTATGTGTCGGAAGATGTTTATCCGCCTGTATCACCGCAGCCGCCTTGCCCCACACCCGAGCGCTCTCGCATTCGCCGGATTGCGGGGGAAGGTGTGGTGTCCACCTTCTCCACAGGGGGTGACCGCGACTGGGGCGAGCCCCGCAACTATCTGTATCCGCGCGCTATTGCAGCAGGTGGCAGTGGCGAGGTCTTTGTTGCGGATGGCCTGACCTGTGCAGAGTGCGCTGTCTTCAGTGGAGGCATGCCCCGCAATGGCATGGGAGTCTGGGTGCAGCAGGCATCGGGCGCAGTGCGGGCGCTGGCCGGTGGTGGGCCCAATTCAAGCGGCCCTAAGGATGGCGTTGGCGCTGCAGCGATTTTTTCCGGCCCCCATGCCATGCGACGTACGCCCGATGGCCGGCTGTTCGTGCTGGATGGGAACAGGCTGCGCCAGGTCACGGCCGATGGTGAGGTCACCACGTTGCCAGGCGAAGGTTTCAACGCGCTCGCCGTCGCCAGCAATGGGCAACTGCTGGTGGCCCGTGGTGGAGAAATCCTCAACTACACGACAGGCCAAACGCTGGCTAGGCTGGATGACAACGTGACTTCCATGGCCCTGGACAGCAGGAATGGCATCTACGTTGTGACCAGCAACCGCAGCACCCTGGTCCAAAAACTTTCGGATAGCGGGCAGCTCAGCATCGTGGCAGGACGTGTGGACAGCGCACCCCTGGCATACGAGCTGGGGCCGCTGCCTGGCAAGCTGCTGCACGTCAAAGCCATTGCTTTCGACCGCCAGGACCGCTTGTTGATCGCCGGCGCGTACGCCGTCGTTCGCACCAGTCCGCTGGTGCGCTGATTGCGACGGCTGCCAGGCTCGGCGGCCAGCAAAAAGCGCAGGCGCCCCGGTCAGGGTGCCTGCGCTTTTTTATGCGCAAGACCGAGCTCAGGCGGCGATGGCCGCTTCCTGATTGGCGGCAGCCGCTGCACGCACGATGTCGTTGCGGGCCGATTCCAGGGCCTTGGCCTTGGACTCATCGCCCATGGCCACGCCTTCTGCGCGCACGATGCTCACATCGGTGATGCCCAGGAAGCCGAACACCGTCTTCAGGTAGCTTTCCTGGTGCTCCAGGGCCTGGCCCATTTCGCTGGTGGAGTACACACCGCCGCGCGTGGAGGCCACGATGACCTTCTTGCCCTTGGCCAGGCCTTCGGGGCCGGCTGCGGTGTAGCGGAAGGTGCGGCCGCCCTGGGCGATGCGGTCGATCCAGGCCTTGAGCTGGCTGGAGATGGTGAAGTTGTAGAACGGAGCGCCGACCACGACCACATCGGCCGCCAGGAACTGGCTCACCAGGGCTTCGGAGATGGCGTTCTGTGCGCGCTCGGCTTCCGTCGTGGCGGCCTGGCCGGTGCGAAAGCCCATGGACACTGCGTTCAGGTGGTCGGGGGCGTTCACGGCCAGATCCAGGTATTCGACCTTGGCGCCGGGATTGGCGGCCACCAGGGCGGCCACGGTCTGGGCGGTCAGCTGGCGGGACACCGAAGCGGCGCCGGTGATGGAAGAGTCGATGTGCAGAACTTGCATGAAAAAGCTCCTGGGATGTCGGTTGGGATCGCGGTTGGGATCGGCCATTCGGGAAAGCTTGTAGGGCCGACGATGGGATCAATTGTGAATTTGGACAGAGTCTTTGATAAGCCGCAGAAATTGCGATAGATTGTCCTGAATTTGCAGCCAATGAGCACAGGGAGGGACGAGCGACATGATGGATCTCAACGACATGCTGTACTTCGCCGAGGTCGTGGAGCGCGGCGGCTTCGCCTCTGCCGGGCGGGCGCTGGGCATACCCAAGTCCAGGCTGTCGCGGCGCGTGGCCGAACTGGAGGCCCGGCTCGGAGTGCGCCTGCTGCAGCGCACCACGCGCAAGCTCTCGCTGACCCAGGTGGGCGAGGCCTATCTGCGCCATTGCCAGGCCATGCGCGATGCGGCCCTGGCCGCCGCCGACACCGTGGCCGAGGTGCAGACCGAGCCGCGCGGCACCATCCGCGTGAGCTGCCCCGTCACCCTGGCCCAGACCGTGCTGGGCGAGCTCATGCCCCAGTTCCTGCAGCGCTGCCCGCTGGTGCATGTGGAAATGCAGGTGACCAACCGGCCCGTGAACCTGGTGGAGGAGGGCATCGACGTGGCGCTGCGCGTGCGCCCCAGTCTGGAGGACAGCGGCTCCATGGTCGTCAAGCGGCTGGATGTGGCGCGCCAGATCCTCGTTGCCAGCCCGGAGCTGCTGGAGCGCCAGGGCACGCCGCGTGCACTGGCCGACCTGCAGCACCTGGACAGCATGTCCATGTCGGCGGTGGATGGCCAGTCCAGCCTGCTGCTGGTCGGCCCCGAAGGCCGCGAGCAACGCCTGCAGCTGCAGCCGCGCTATGTGGTGGATGACCTGCTGACGCTGAAATTCGCGGCGCTGGCCGGCAGCGGCATGTGCTGGCTGCCCGACTACATGTGCCATGAGGAACTGGCCGAAGGCCGGCTGGTCCATCTGCTGCCGGGCTGGGAGCCGCCGCAGGGCATCGTGCATGCGGTCTTCCCCTCGCGGCGCGGCCTGGCGCCGGCCGTGCGGCATTTCCTGGACTTCCTGGGAGAGACCGTGCCGGGGCGCAACAGCCACGCCACGCGCGAGCCGGTGGCGCGCTGAGGCTGCACCCCGCCATGCCATAAGAAAACAACAAATCGTTCGTTGGGATCGTCGGCGGCGTTCTCCACAATCGGGGCCCATGTCCAGCAATGGACAGTCCAGGAGAACCCATGAATCCCCACCGCATCATCATCGTGCCCGGCTGGCGCAACTCCGGCCCTGACCACTGGCAAAGCCTGTGGGCACAGCAGCTGCCGCATGCCGAGCGGGTGGAGCAGGACGACTGGCTCGTGCCGCACCGCGATCCCTGGGTGGCCGCGCTGGAGCAACTGGTGCTGTCCCGGCCCGAGCCCGTGGTGCTGGCCGCCCACAGCCTGGGCTGCATCACGGCCGCGCACATGGGGCCCGAGGCCAGCGCCCGCGTGCAGGGTGCGCTGCTGGTGGCGCCGGCCGATCCCGAGCGCCGTGCCCAGCTGGCCGACTTTGCGCCCGTGCCCTATGCGCCGCTGCCCTACCGCAGCGTGCTGGTGGCCAGCAGCAACGATCCCTACTGTCCGATCCGCCGGGCCGGCGCCTATGCGCGGGCCTGGGGAAGCGAGTTCGTGCGGCTGCAGAACGCGGGGCACATCAATGTCGAATCGGGTTTCGGCGACTGGCCCCTGGGCCTGGCGCTGCTGCAGTCGTTGATGCAGGGCGACAGCTGGCAGCCCGCGCAACCCCGGCCTGCCGTGCGTGCGCCGCGCGTTGCCGGTGCACGGGCAGCGGTGCCGGCAGGCGCGGGCGCCCCCTGGGCCGCCGGGCTGTGAGGTGGCGGCTGGCGAAGACGGTGGGCCAGGCTTCTTATATGGAAGCAGGCCATTAACAAACAAAAATATATTCTTTTGAGTTTTAAGCCAGCGTTCGCACAATGTGACTGTCTGTGAATCCACCGCAGAGATGTCCACTAATAAAAGGCAGCGAACCATGCATTCTTTGAAGCTCAAGACTTTGTTGGCCACCCTGGCGCTGGCCGCCGCAGGAACCGTATCGGCGCAGAACCAGCTGCTCAACGTCTCCTACGACGTGGCGCGCGAGTTCTACAAGGACTACAACGCCGCCTTCGTCGCCCACTACAAGAAGACCAAGGGCGTGGACATCAAGGTGGACCAGTCGCACGGCGGCTCCAGCGCCCAGGCGCGCGCCGTCAACGACGGCCTGGCTGCCGATGTGGTGACCTTCAACACCACGACCGACGTGCAGTTCCTGGCCGACAGCGGCGTGGTCGCCAAGGACTGGGCCAAGAAATTCCCCAATGACGCATCGCCCACCACCTCGACCATGCTGTTCCTGGTGCGCAACGGCAACCCCAAGAACATCAAGGACTGGAGCGATCTGACCCGTCCCGACGTGAAGGTCGTGGTGGTCAATCCCAAGACGGGCGGCAATGGCCGCTACGCCTACCTGGCGGCCTGGGGTTCGGTGCGCGAGAAGGGCGGCACCGATGCGCAGGCGGCCGAGTTCGTGCAGCAGCTCTACAAGAACGTGCCCGTGCTGGGCAAGGGCGGTCGCGATGCGACCAGCATCTTCCTGCAACGCAACATCGGCGACGTGCTGATCACGTTCGAGTCCGAAGTGGTTTCCGTGGAGCGCGAATTCGGCAAGGGCAAGGTCGATGCCGTCCATCCCTCGGTGTCCATCGTGGCCGAGAACCCCGTGGCCGTGGTCGAGCGCACCGTGGCCAAGAAGGGCACGGGCCAGCTGGCGCACGACTACCTGGCCTGGCTGTACTCCGACGAAGCCCAGGAAATCGCCGCACAGCACGCGCTGCGCCCCCGCTCCGAGGCCGTGCTCAAGAAGCACGCCGACGTGTTCAAGCCCATCAAGCAGTTCACCGTGGCCAAGTACTTCGGCTCGCTGTCCGAAGCCCAGAAGGTGCACTTCAACGACGGCGGACAGTTCGACAAGATCTACGTCCCCGGCAAGTAAGCACGCAAGCAGGCATGAAGGCGGCGAAGTCCGCCTGAGGCCCCTCCCCACACTGGCTGATTTGGAATCCAACATGGTGTCTGCCGTTCCGACCAGCCCAAGGCCTGGCGCCGACGCTCCTGTGCCCGCACCGTCCGGTGCGGCGCGCAAGGGGCGCGGCGCCAAGCGCGTTTTGCCCGGCTTCGGGCTGACCTTGGGCTATACGCTGTTTTATCTGAGCCTGATCGTGCTGATCCCGCTGTCGGCACTGCTGTTCAAGACCTTCTCGCTCACCTGGCCCCAGTTCTGGGAGGCCGTGGCCTCGCCGCGCGTGCTGGCCTCGTACCGGCTGACGTTTGGCGCCTCGTTCGCGGCGGCCTGCGTGAACCTGGTGTTCGGCCTGCTGATCGCCTGGGTGCTGGTGCGCTACAAGTTCCCGGGCAAGAAGATCGTCGATGCGCTCGTCGATCTGCCCTTTGCCCTGCCCACGGCCGTGGCCGGCATTTCGCTGACCGCCTTGCTGGCCGGCAATGGCTGGGTGGGCCAGTACCTGGAGCCCTACGGCATCCAGCTGGCCTTCAATCCGAACGGCGTGGTGATTGCGCTGATCTTCATCGGCCTGCCCTTTGTCGTGCGCACGGTGCAGCCTGTGCTGGAGGATTCGGAGAAGGAGCTGGAGGAGGCCGCCACCAGCCTGGGCGCCTCGCGCTGGCAGATCTTCTACAAGGTGATCCTGCCGGCCATCACGCCCGCGCTGCTCACGGGCTTTGCCATGGCCTTCGCGCGCGCCATCGGCGAGTACGGCTCGGTCATCTTCATCGCGGGCAACATGCCCATGATTTCCGAGATCACACCGCTGATCATCATCGGCAAGCTGGAGCAATACGACTACGCAGGCGCCACGGCCGTGGCTGTGGTGATGCTGCTGTTCTCCTTCGTGATGCTGCTGGTCATCAACGCGCTGCAGGCATGGCAGCGCAAGCATTCGGGAGGGGCTTGAGATGGCGTTGTCTCCACAGGAAGCATTGCTTCTCAAGATCATTGGCGCGGTGCTGGTCGCCGTGCTGGTGCTGTACAGGCTCACGGCGCCCCCGAAGGGCCGGCGTGAAAAGCTCTCCACCACCGAGCCGCGCGCTGTGCGCTGGATTCTCACGGGCATTGCGCTGACCTTCATCGGCCTGTTCCTGGTGCTGCCACTGGCGGCCGTGTTCACCGAGGCGCTGCGCAAGGGCTGGGATGCCTATGTCGCCGGCCTGCAGGAGCCCGATGCCTGGTCAGCCATCAAGCTGACGCTGATCACGGCGCTGATCGCCGTGCCGGTGAACCTGGTGTTCGGCGTGGCGGCGGCCTGGTGCATTGCCAAGTTCCAGTTCCGGGGCAAGGCCTTTCTGATCACGCTGATCGACCTGCCGTTCTCGATCTCGCCCGTGGTGGCGGGCCTGATGTACGTGCTGGTGTTCGGCGCCCACGGCTGGTTCGGCCCCTGGCTGGCCGAGCATGACATCAAGATCATCTTCGCCGTGCCCGGCATCGTGCTGGCCACCATCTTCGTGACCTTCCCCTTCATCGCGCGCGAGCTGATCCCGCTGATGCAGGCGCAGGGCAGCGACGAGGAGCAGGCCGCCATCGTGCTGGGCGCCACGGGCTGGCAGACCTTCTGGAAGGTCACCGTGCCCAACATCAAGTGGGGCCTGCTGTACGGCGTGATCCTGTGCAATGCGCGTGCCATGGGCGAGTTCGGAGCGGTGTCGGTGGTCTCGGGCCACATCCGTGGCCAGACCAACACCATTCCGCTGCATGTGGAGATCCTCTACAACGAGTACCAGTCCGTTGCCGCATTCGCTGCCGCATCGCTGCTGGCTTTGCTGGCCCTGGTGACCCTGGTCATCAAGTCGGTGGCCGAGTGGCGTGCCGAGCACCAGGCCAAGGCCGCAGCCGAGCTGCCTCCCGAGCGCCCCACGCCGGCTTCCCAGGCATCCCGTGTGCCGCAGGTGTCCTGAGGCCCGCCCCGACCAGAAAAGAGCAAGAGCAAGACCATGAGCATTGAAATACGCAACGTCAGCAAGCAGTTCGGCGATTTCCAGGCCCTGCGCGATGTGAGCCTGGACATCCAGTCCGGCGAACTCATCGCGCTGCTCGGCCCCTCGGGCTGCGGCAAGACCACGCTGCTGCGCATCATCGCGGGCCTGGAGACGCCCGACGTGGGCAGCATCCACTTCAGCGGCGAGGACACGACCGACGTCCATGTGCGCGAGCGCAACGTGGGATTCGTGTTCCAGCACTACGCGCTGTTCCGCCACATGACGGTGTTCGAGAACGTGGCCTTCGGCCTGCGCGTGAAGCCCCGCAGCCAGCGCCCCAGCGAAGCCCAGATCCGCGACAAGGTGATGAGCCTGCTCAAGCTGGTGCAGCTGGACTGGATCGCGGACCGCTTTCCGTCCCAGCTGTCGGGTGGCCAGCGCCAGCGCATCGCGCTGGCCCGCGCCCTGGCGGTGGAGCCCAAGGTGCTGCTGCTTGACGAGCCCTTCGGCGCCTTGGATGCCAAGGTGCGCAAGGAGCTGCGCCGCTGGTTGCGCCACCTGCATGACGAGCTGCATGTGACCTCCATCTTCGTGACCCACGACCAGGAAGAGGCACTGGAAGTGGCCGACCGCGTGGTCGTCATCAACCAGGGCCGCATCGAGCAGGAAGGCACGCCCCAGCAGGTCTGGGACAACCCGGCCACGCCCTTCGTCTACGGCTTCCTGGGCGACGTCAACCTCTTCAAGGGCCGAGCCAGCGATGGCCGCGTCTACCTGGATGACGGCACCCAGCTGGACAGCCACGACGCCAAGGGCGCCAGCGACAGCAAGGCCTTCGCCTATGTGCGCCCGCATGATCTGGAGGTGGAGCGCTACTCGCCAGGACAGAACCTGGACGTCCAGGGACGGCCCACGGGCATCGTCGTGCAGCTGGCCCGCGCCATCGTCGTGGGGCCCATTGCGCGCCTGGAACTTATTCCATCGGAGAGCACCGAAAGCACGGACAATGCCGAAGAGGGTGGCCTGATCGAGGCGCAGATTCCTGCGCAGCAGTTCAGGGACATGGCGCTGCGCGAGGGGGAAACCCTGGTGGTGACACCGCGCCGCGCCAAGGTGTTCCTGGACGAGGCGGCTGGCATCTGACGGCGCGGCAACGGTTTCCTGCACCCGCTGAACAGGGCTGCAGCGCCGGGCCGGCGCCGCAGCCCTGATTTCATTCAACCGGGTGACGAAAGACAAGAATGCTTCAATGGTTTGACAACGCTCCGCGCCGCATCCTGGCGCTCATCAGCCTGGCCTGCGTGGCCATGCTGGCCTTCGGCATGTATCTGCAGCATGTGGTCGGGCTGGAGCCCTGCCCGATGTGCATCGTGCAGCGCTACGCGCTGATCGGCGTGGCCATCTTCGCGGGCCTGGGCAGCGCACGCGGCGGGCGCGGCTGGCTGATGGGTTGGGGCATCGCGGCGCTGGTCGCCGCAGGCTTTGGCGCCTTCGTCGCCGCGCGCCAGAGCTGGCTGCAGTGGTATCCGCCCGAGTTCGCCACCTGCGGCCGCGACTTCTACGGAATGATCGAGAACTACTCCATCAGCCGTGCCGTGCCCATGATCTTCCGTGGCTCGGGTGACTGCGTTGCCGTGGACTGGAGCTTCCTGGGCGGCTCCATCGCCAACTGGTCCTTCATCTGCTTCGCCATCATGAGCGTGGCCGTCTTGGTGCTGCTGGTGCGCGGCGCTGCCCGCAGGCGCTGAGCCCTAGGCTGAGGCTTGCGCCAGTCGCCGCTGCAGCGACTGCGCCAGGGTGCTCAGAATCAGCCAGCAGGACGTGGCGCCCGCGTCCAGCACGCCGATGGAGCGCGGCCCCAGCCGGGCCGAGCGCCCGATGCGGGCCTGCAGGTGGCGCGTGGATTCCTTCCCTGCCTCGGCCGCGGCCTCCATGGCCTGCAGCGCCTCGCGGAAACCGGCGCCGGCCTGCAGCGATTGCCGGTAGGCCTGCAGGGCCGGGGCCAGCGTGTCGATGAGGGTTTTGTCGCCCACCCGGGCCTTGCCCATCTCCTGCACATCGGCGACGGCCCGCGCCAGCGCCTGGCCGAACAGGGCGGCATCCATCTCCTGCTCCGGCCCAAGAACATCGGCAAAGCCCTGGAAGAAGCTGCCGTACAGCGGGCCCATGGAGCCGCCGATATCGTCCATCAAGGCCTGGGACAGCTGCTGCAGCGCCGCAGGCAGCTGCGCCGCCTGGCCGGCGTCCATGGCATCGAGCCGTGCGCCGCAGCCGGAAAAGCCCTTGGCCATGTTGATGCCGTGATCGCCATCGCCGATCAGGCCGTCGATCTCGCTCAGGAACTCCCGGTGGCCGACGATGGCCGTGATCAGTTCACGCACGATGCTGCCCGCGCCATCGAGCGCGATGGCCGGCCCTTGGCTGGTGCGCCTTGCGGCTTGGGGGCGGGCGGTTTGTGCCTGTTCCTGGGCCTGTGCCGACGTCCGTGCCGGAGCAGAGGGCGGCGTTGGAATGGCGTCCTGCGGCTGGGACGGCAGCCCGCCGGCCAGGGTCAGGGCGACCGACTGGCAGGGCGCCTCGAGGCAGGCCAGCAGCTCGTCGTCCAGCTGCATCAGCGTGAGTGTGATGCCCATCATCTCCAGCGAGGTGAAGAGATTGCCCACCAGCCGGAAGGCCACATGAATGCCGCGTTCTTGCAGGCGCCGGGCGACCTCGCCATAGAGGATGTACTGCTCCATCAGCGGCGTGGCGCCCAGGCCGGACAGCAGCACGGCCACGCGGTCGCCCGGGGAGAAGGGTAGGTCGGGCAGCAGGGTGTCCAGCATGCGCTCGGCCATATCGGCCGCCGTGGCCGTGCGGTGCACGGACATGCCGGGCTCGCCATGGTGGCCTATGCCCACCTCCATGCTGCCGCGCTCGATATGGAAATTGGCCTTGCCCACGGCGGGAATGGTGCATGCCGACAGGCCGATGCCGATGCTGCGCGTGCGGGCCATGGCGTGCCGGGCGAGGGCGATCACTTCGTCGAGGCTGGCGCCCATGGCTGCCCGGGCGCCCGCCACCTTCCACATCAGGATCTCGCCGGCCACGCCGCGGCGGCTGGCCTCGTCGCCCCGCGTGGCAGAAGGCACGTCGTCGTTGGCCACCACGGTCCTGACCGCCATGCCTTCGGCTGTCGCCATCTGCACGGCCATGGCCACATTCATGTTGTCGCCTGCGTAGTTGCCATACAGGCAGGCCACGCCGGCGCCGCCATCGGCCGCGCGCATGGCGTCGTAGAAGCTTCTGGCCGTGGGGGACGAGAAGACCTCGCCCACGGCGGCGGCGTCGCACAGGCCTGCGCCCACATAGCCCAGAAAGGCCGGTTCGTGTCCCGACCCGCCGCCCGTCACGATGCCCACCTTGCCCCTGCGTGGCGCGCCATGCAGGCGCACGACGCGGGGGTTGCCTTCGTCGATGCGCAGGGTGTCGCCATGGGCGGCGATCCATCCCTGGAGCATGTCCTCCACCACCCGGTCGGGGTCGTTGATCACGCGGTTGGTCGTCATGCCGTTGTCTCCTCCAGGTGCAGTCCCGGCGGGTGTGCCGAAGACTGTTCATATGATCATTGAGTGGTCATTTTTGATTTGTTGAAATTGGCATGTCAATGCCTTTTGGCTATTCAATAGCCAAGGGAAAACGATAGGATTTGATGAATTTCGTAGAAAATTCAACGGTTTACGTATTCATTTTGCCGGTTCACATAGCTATCGTTGTTTGACAACTGCTCTTCTATTGAGAAGACTCTGGTAAAACATTGATCAAATGATCATGTGATGGTCTTTTGTAATGAAGGGGATGCCATGAAGCTGGCCATCGGCTGCGACGAAGCCGCCTGCGACCTCAAGAACGCCGTGAAGCAGCATCTGCTGGCCCAGGGCCACGAAGTGGCCGACTTCGGCACGCACGACGGCGAGCCGGTGCTCTACCCCGACATCGGCATCGCGGTGGCGCAGGCCATCGTCCAGGGCCGCCATGAGCGCGGCGTTCTCCTGTGCGGCACGGGCATAGGCATGGCCATTGCGGCCAACAAGGTGGCGGGCATCCGCGCCGCGCAGGCCCATGACACCTATTCGGCCGAGCGCGCCAGCCGCAGCAACGACGCGCAGATCATCACGCTGGGCTCGCGCGTGATCGGGGTGGAGCTGGCCAAGGCCATCGTGGACCGCTTCCTCGCATCGCGCTTCGATGGCGGCAGCTCGGCCCTGAAGGTGGATGCCATCACCGGCTTCGAACGCTCGCAGGCCGCCGCGGCCGGGCGCGGGCAGGGCGCGTGACCATGGACACCGGCACCAGCACCGGCACCGCACTGCTGCAGGCGCGCGGCGTGGCCAAGAGCTTTGGCGGCGTGCCTGCGCTGCGCAACGGCTGCCTTGAGCTGCAGGCCGGCAGCGTGCACGCGCTGTGCGGCGGCAATGGCGCAGGCAAATCCACCTTCCTGAACATCGTGATGGGCCTGTTGCGGCGCGATGCCGGCGAGATATTGCTCAAGGGCCGGCCGGTGGATTTCGCCACGCCGCACGAGGCGCTGGCGCACCGCCTGTCCATCATCACGCAGGAGCTGTCGCCCATCCCGGGCATGAGCGTGGCCGAGAACATCTTCCTGGGCCGCGAGCCCCGGCGCGCCGGAATGGTGGTCCGCCATACCGCGCTGCTGGAGCAGGCGGATGCGCTGCTCAGGCAGCTGGGCTTCGATATCGATCCGCGTGCGCAGATGGGCCGCCTGAGCCTGGCGCAGACCCAGCTGGTGGAGATTGCCAAGGCCCTGAGCCGGCAAAGCGAGCTGATCATCATGGACGAGCCCACCTCGGCCATTGGCGAAAGCGAGACCGCCATCCTCTTCGACGCGATACGCCGCGTGACCGCGCAGGGCGCCGGCATCCTCTACGTGTCGCACCGCCTGACGGAGATCTTCACCATTGCCGACAGCTACACGGTGTTCCGCGATGGCGGCTTCGTGCAGACCGGCGCGCTGGCCGATATCGACCGGCGGCAGTTGGTGAAGCTCATCGTGGGCCGGGAAGTCCGCGCTGCTGCCAGCGAGCGCAGGGCTGCGGCGCCGGGCGAGCCGCTGCTGTCGGTGCAGGGGCTCACGCGCCGGGGCGAGTTCGAGGACATCAGCCTGGACGTCGCCCCCGGCGAGGTGCTGGGCATCTACGGACTGATGGGATCGGGCCGCAGCGAATTCCTCAACTGCCTGTACGGCCTCACGCGCGCCGACCAGGGGCAGGCGAGCCTGGGCGGACGGCCCCTGCCGCGCGGCAATCCGGCGGCGTCGATCAAGGCGGGCCTGGCCCTGGTGACCGAGGACCGCAAGGCCACGGGGCTGGTGATCAGTTCCTCGGTGCGCTTCAACGCCAGCTTGCCCGCACTGCCAGGCCTGCAGCGCGCCGGGGTGGTGGATGGCGCGGCAGAGCGCGTGCTGGTGGGCGGCCTGCTGCAGCGCCTGCGCGTGAAGCTGGCCAGCCCGGCCATGCCGGTCTCGGGCCTGAGCGGCGGCAACCAGCAGAAGGTGGTGCTGGCCCGTTGCATGGCCACCAATCCCGTCTGCCTGCTGTGCGACGAGCCCACGCGCGGCATCGACGAAGGCGCCAAGCGCGAGGTGTACGCCTTTCTGGCCTCGCTGGCCGCGCAGGGCCATGCCGTGGTGGTGGTGTCGTCCGAGGCGCCGGAACTGCTGGAGCTGAGCGACCGCATTGCCATCTTCCGCAAAGGCCGGCTTGACCGCGTGGTGGCCGGCCACGGCATCACGCAGGAGGCGCTGATGCACCTCGCTTCCTGAGCCCGGGCGATGCCCATGCAGCGTTTTTCCCCTTGCCTTTCACAACACACAGGAGACATGACCATGCCGTTTTTCCGCTTCACCACCGTGCTTGCCGCCGCGCTTGCCGGTGGGCTGTTCCTGGCCGCAGCGCAGGTCCGGGCCCAGGCTCCGGCCCCGCTGTCGGCACCAGCACCAGTACACGCACCGGCCAAGCCCTACCGCATAGGCGCGGCCGTCTATGGGCTCAAGGGCGAGTTCATGCAGATGTGGACCAAGGAGCTGAAGGCGCATCCGGCCGTGAAGGACGGCACGGTGCAGATCACCGTGTTCGACGGCAACTACGACGCGCTGACGCAGAGCAACCAGTTCGACACCATGATCACGCAGAAGTACGACGGCATCCTCTTCGTGCCCATCGACCTGAAGGCGGGCGCGGCGCCCGTGCACAAGGCGGTGAAGGCCGGCATTCCCGTGGTGGGCTCCAACACGCGCGTGCAGGGCGATGTGCTGACCTCCTACGTGGGCAATGACGATGTGGTGGCCGGCCGCATGCAGGCCGAGGCATTGATGAAGGCCATCGGCGGCAAGGGCAATATCGTCGTCATCGAGGGGCCCATAGGCCAGTCGGCACAGATCGAGCGGGCGCGCGGCAATGACGAGGTGCTGGCCCGCCACAAGGACGTGAAGGTGCTGGCGCGCAAGACCGCCAACTGGTCGCGTGCCGAGTCCATGGGACTGATGGAGAACTGGCTGACCGCATTCCCGGGCCAGATCCAGGGCGTGATCGCCCAGAACGACGACGAGGCCCTGGGCGCGGTGCAGGCCATCAAGACCAAGGGCATCGATATCAAGACCATCCCGGTGGTGGGTGTGGACGGTGTGGCCGCCGCCATCACGGCCGTCAAGCGCGGCGAGATGACCACCAATTTCCAGGATGCCCAGGCCCAGGCGCAGGGCGCGCTGGATGTGCTGCTGCGCCAGCTAGTCGGCCCGTCCTACCGGCCGCGCTCGGTGGTATGGAGCGAGTATGCCCAGGCCATGCCCTGGGGCGATGGCACGGCCAAATCCTACGAGGTGCCCTGGACCGCCATCGTGCCCGCCAATGCCGACGCCTTCTTGCAGAAGGTGCGCAAATGAGCGCCGCCGGCCTGGAGCGGGACTTCGACGGCCGCACGGCCCTGGTCACCGGCGGCGCGGGCGGCATCGGCCTGGCGATTGCCCGGCAGCTCGCCCAAGGCGGTGCGCGTGTCGTTCTGGTGGACCTGGAGCGGCAGGCACTGGACGTGGCCGCTGCCAGCCTGGCGGAGCCCCGGCGCCACCTGGCGCTGGCGGTGGATGTGACCAGGCCCGAGGGCGTGGAGCAGGCGGTGGCCACGGTGCTGGAGGCCACGGGCCGCATCGACATCCTGGTCAACAGCGCCGGCGTGGCGCTGCTGGAGCCGGCCGGCGAAATCAGCGAGGCGGCGTGGGAGCGCACGCTGGCGGTCAACCTCACGGCGCCGCTGCTGCTGGCCCAGGCGGTGGCCCCGGCCATGCGCCGCCAGCGCCACGGCCGCATCATCAACCTGGCCTCGCAGGCCAGCGTGGTCGCGCTCCGGCGCCATGCCGCCTATTGCGCCAGCAAGGCGGGCCTGGTGGGGCTGACGCGCGTGCTGGCGCTGGAGTGGGCGACGGACGGCATTACCGTCAACGCCATCTCGCCGACCGTGGTGGACACGCCGCTGGGCCGCAAGGCCTGGGCCGGGCAGGTGGGGGAGGCCATGCGGGCACTCATCCCCACGGGCCGCTTTGCGCAGCCCGAGGAGGTGGCGCGGCTGGCCGTGTTCCTGGCCGGTACGCACGCCGGCATGCTGACGGGCGAGAACATCGTCATCGACGGGGGCTACTCCATCCAGTGAGCGGCCTGCCGGCCCCACGCCTTTCTTCCATCAACGCGGGAGTCCTCCATGACGAATCTTCAAGCCGCATCTTCGCCGCCGCTCTTGGGGCGGCGCGCGCTGGACCTGCGCAGCCTGCGCGAGCGCTACGGCGTGGTCATCGCGCTGGTTGCACTGTGCGCGGCGCTGGCGCTGGCCAACCCCCATTTCATGACCTGGGGCAACTGGGCCGACATCCTGCGCCAGACCTCCATCAACGGCATCCTGGCCATCGGCATGACGTGCGTGGTGCTGACGGCGGGCATCGACCTGTCGGTGGGCGCCATCCTGGCGCTGGCCGGCATGGTCGGCGCCTGGCTGGCGGCCGATGGCCAGGGGCTGGCGGTGAGCGTGGGCGCCGGGCTGGGCGTGGGCATGCTGCTGGGCGGCGTCAACGGCCTGCTGGTGGCCTGGTTCGCGGTGCCGCCCTTCGTGGCCACGCTGGGCATGCTCAGTGCGGCGCGTGGCCTGACCTACATCTACAACGACGGCATGCCGGTGTCCGAGCTGCCCGACGGCTTTCTTGCCATCGGCGCCGGCCAGCTGGGACCCGTGCCCATGCCCATCGTGATCTTTGCCGTTGCCGTCGCGGTGTTCGCCTTCGTGCTGCGCTACACCGTGTATGGCCGCTATATCTACGCCGTGGGCGGCAACCTGCGCAGCGCCAAGACCAGTGGCATCAACACCCGCGCCATCGTGCTGCTGGTCTATGTGGTCAGCGGCCTGCTCGCGGGGCTGGCCGGCATTTTGCTGGCGTCGCGCACCACGGCGGCGCTGCCGCAGGCCGGCGTGTCCTACGAGCTGGACGCCATCGCGGCCGTGGTGATCGGCGGCACCAGCCTGTCGGGCGGCACGGGCAGCCTGGGCGGCACGGTCGTCGGCGCCCTGCTCATCGGCGTGATCAACAACGGGCTGAACCTGCTGGGCGTGTCCTCGTACTACCAGCAGCTGATCAAGGGCGTGATCATCGTCGGCGCCGTGCTGCTCGACAGTTCACGCCGCAGGGCATGAAGCGCTGCGCCCACGTCCTGTCCACAACCTGCAACCCGGGAGAGTTCCATGCAAAACACCCTGCCTGACGCCGCCGATACGAACATGCTGGCCGTGGTCTGCCACGGCCCCAGGGATTACCGGCTCGAACGCGTCGCACGTCCGCAGGCCGGGCCGCGCGAGCTGGTCATCCGCGTGGCTTCCTGCGGCATTTGCGCGGGCGACTGCAAATGCTGGGCTGGCGCGCCGCGCTTTTGGGGAGATCCGGAAAAAGGCCGCCCCGCCTATGTGCGCCCGCCGGTGATCGCGGGCCACGAGTTCTGGGGCCATGTGGTGCAGGTGGGCGAGGGCGCGCAGGAGCACCACGGCGTGCAGCTGGGTGACCGGGTGATCGCCGAGCAGATCGTGCCCTGCCATGCCTGCCGCTATTGCAGGACCGGCTTTCGCTGGATGTGCGAGGTGCACGACGTCTACGGCTTCCAGGGCCAGGTGGCCGATGGCGGCATGGCCGAGTACATGCGCCTGTCCGCCCGCGCCGTGGTGCACCGGATTCCCGAGAGCGTGGCCTTCGAGGATGCGGCCATCACCGAGCCGCTGTCCTGCGCCATCCATGCCGTCAACCGCGGCGACATCCAGCTCGATGATGTGGTGGTCATCGCTGGCGCGGGCACGCTGGGCCTGCTCATGGCCCAGGTGGCGCGCCTGAAGACGCCGCGCCGGCTGGTGGTCATGGACCTGTCGGACCAGCGCCTGGCGCTGGCACGCCGCTGCGGCGCCGACGTGACCATCAACCCCGCGCGCGAGGATGCCCGTGCCATCGTGCACGCACTGACCGACGGCTATGGCTGCGATGTGTACATAGAGACCACGGGCGCGCCCTCGGGCGTGACGCAGGGGCTGGACCTGGTGCGCAAGCTCGGCCGCTTCGTGGAGTTCAGCGTCTTCGGGCGCGAGACCACGGTGGACTGGTCCATCATCGGCGAGGAAAAGGAACTGGACCTGCGCGGCGCCCACCTCAGCGCCCATTGCTACCCCATCGCCATCGACCTGCTGGCGCGCGGGCTGGTCACCTCCGAGGGCATCGTCACCCACCGCTATGCGCTGTCGGAGTGGGAGAGCGCCATCCGGGTGGCCGATTCCATGGACTCGGTCAAGGTCCTGCTGCTGCCCCACGCTGGCGAGGCCCGGTGAGCGGCGCTACACTGCGCGCCTTTCCCGGCACCCTTGGAGGCACCCTTGACTGAAAGCGACCTGACGCGACTGGCGACCCTGTACTACGTCGATGGATGCACGCAGGACCAACTGTCCAAGGAGTTCGGCATCTCGCGCGCCACCGTCGGGCGGCTGCTGCGCCGCGCGCAGGAAGAGGGCATTGTCGAGATCCGCGTGCGGCCGCATTCGCTGGTGTCCGCCGACCTGGAGCGGCAGCTGACCGAGCGCTTTCACATCAAGCGCGCGCTGATCGCGGTGGACCACAAGGATGCCGACCGGCAGCGCGAACTGCTGGCAGGGCTGGTGGCCAGCGAGCTGGAGCGCATCCTGGTCGACGGCTCCATCGTGGCCGTGGGCATGGGGCGCAACGTGTCCTCGGTCTCCGAGCACGCCCTGTCCGCCACACGGCGGGAGTGCCACTTCGTCAGCGCCATCGGCGGCTCCTACCGTGGCGGGGAGGCGATGAACGCCGACCACATCGCGCGCCGCCTGGCCGCGCGTTTTGGCGGCAAGTCCGAATCGCTCTATGCGCCGGCCCTGGTGGGCGATCCGCAACTGCGCAAGGCGCTGCTGGACAACGACACCGTCAGGCACACCCTGGACAAGGCGCGCCGCGCCGACATCGCCCTCATCGGCGTGGGCGATGTCAGCGTGGACAGCAACATGGCCCGCATGGGCTGGTTTTCCGCGCAGGAGATCTCGGACGCCCGCCGCGCGGGCACGGTGGGCGACATGATGGGCTACGACTTCATCGACATCCACGGCCAGCCGGCCGCAACCCCCATGCAGGACCGCGTCATCGGCCTGAGCCGCGAGGACCTGCTGCGCATACCCAACGTCATCGCCGTGGCGGCCGAATCCAGCAAGGTCACGGCCATCCTGGGAGCCCTGCGCACCGGCGCCATCGACACCCTGGCCACCACCACGGCCAACGCCGCTGCCGTGCTGCAGCTGGACGATGTCATGGGGACGACGCGCTGACGCAGCGGGGGGCGCGGCTCTTGGGCGGCGCGCCTAGTTCGACGCGCGGCGGTAGAAGGCCAGCGAGCCTGCCAGCGCCAGCAGCATGCCGCCGCACAGGCGGTCCAGCCACATCACGGCCCGCCCGCGCAGCAGCCGCGCGGCGCGTGATCCGGCGAAGGCATAGGCCAGCATCACCAGGAAATCGATGAGCGCGAACACCAGCGCAATGGCGATGTACTGCGGCGCCTGGGCGGCCGCCGGGTCGATGAACTGGGGCAGCAGGGCCGAGCAGAACAGGTAGCCCTTGGGATTGGTCACGGCGACCAGGAACGATTTGAACAGCACGGTACGGGCGCTGTAGCCGTCGGCACCGGCCTCTGCCTTGCCGTCACCCTGGGGTGCCGACAGCGATCCGCCCTGGCTGCGCAGCATGCGCAGGCCCAGCCAGGCCAGGTAGGCCGCTCCCGCCCACTTGACCACCGAGAACCAGAACTCCGAAGCCGCCAGCAGCGCGCCCAGGCCCAGCGCGACAGCGCCGACCAGCACGAAGTCCGACAGCACGGCGCCCAGCATGCCGGGCAGGGCGCGGCGCACGCCGTGGCGCGAGCCATTGGCCAGGGCCAGCAGCACGGTGGGACCGGGGGTGATGATCGCGATCAGCGCGACCAGGGAGAAGACGAGCAGGGTGGCGAGGGTCATGTCGGCGAAGGCTCATGCGGTTGGCAACAGCCTGCCACTGTGCCAGCTTTGCCTGCCTTGCGCAGCCCCTGCCGACCCGGGGCAGGGCACACGGGGCGGGCAGGCGTCAGTCGCTGCCCACGCCGCCGGCGGCAAAGACCGGGCCGCGCGTGCCGGGCACCCAGCCCGGGTAGGTTTCCATCACTTCGGCGAACAGGGCCGAGTCGATCCAGCGCTGCAGCCAGGCCTGCAGGTGCGGCCAGGGCTGCTCGTTCCATTGCGACTCGTCGATGCGCGCGTACTGGCGCACGAAGGGGCGCAGCGCCATGTCGGCCAGGCTGGGGTTCTGGCCGAACAGGTAGCCGGTGGCCTCCAGCTGGTCGTCCAGCTCGGCCAGCCAGGTCAGGGCATCGGCCTGGGCGTGGTTGACCTCCTCGGCCGTATAGCGCTCGGGGTACTTGCAGCGGTCCAGGGCGTGCTTGAAAAAGCCGTCGTTGCGCTCGATCAGCGCCAGCATGTCCTGCAGCGAGCCGCTGGTCGGTGCCAGCCAGCCGTCCGGGTCATTGGCGCGCAGCGCGTGCAGCATGACATCCAGGCTCTGCTCGATCACGCGGCCGTCCTCCAGCACCAGCACGGGCACCGTGCCCTTGGGCGATGCATCGAGCAGCGCCTGCGGCTTGTTGCGCAGGTTGATTTCGCGCAGCTCGCAGGCCAGGCCGGCATGGGCCAGCGCCAGACGGGCGCGAATGGCGTAGGGGCAGCGGCGAAACGAGTAGAGAACCGGCAGGGTCTGGGTCATGGAGCGGGAACGGGGCTAGGGGCCAAAAGCGGCAGATGATAGCGCCGGGGCCAAAGTCGGGCGGCCTGCGGGTCTTGCCGCGGGCGTCCGTGGCTATTGCAGCTGCGCCAGCAGCCATTGCCTGAAGGTCTTGAGCGCCGCGCTGGGTGCGCGCGAGCGCAGGTGGGTCAGCCAGTAGGCGCCCGTGTCCACCTCCTGCTCGAAGGGGCGCACCAGCCGGCCCTGCTGCAGCAGGTGCTGGAACATGCGCGCCGGCAGCAGGGCCACGCCCGCGCCCTGGGCGGCCGCCTCGGCCAGCGTCAGCGAGGAGTCGAACATGGCGCCGCGCGCCAGCGGCGCGCTCTGGTCCAGCGTGGCAAACCAGCTCTCCCACTCCTGCAGGCGGTACGAGCGCAGCAGCGTCTGCCCGGCCAGGTCGGCCGGCTGGCGCAGGCGCTGGGCCAGGGCCGGGGTGCACATGGGCGTCAGCGGCGCGCGCAGCAGCAGCTCGGCGCGCGTGCCCTGCCAGGCGCCGTCGCCAAAGCGCACGGCCGCATCCAGCCCTTCGCCGGCCAGGTCCACGCGGTTGTTGTGCGTGAGCAGTCGCAGGTCGATGTAGGGGTGCTGCTGCTGGAACTGGCCCAGCCTGGGAATCAGCCAGCCGATGGCGAAGGTGCCGACCACGCCCACGGTGAGGATCTCGCGCGGGCGCGGTTCGGCCACCTGCTGCAGCGAATGCTCTATGCGCGCAAAGCTCTCGGCCACGGCAGGCCACAGCGCATGGCCCTCGTCGGTCAGCGCCAGGCCGCGCGGCAGGCGCCGGAACAGCGGCTTGCCCAGGCGCTCCTCCAGGTTGCGGATGTGCTGGCTGACGGCGGCCTGGGTCACGCACAGCTCGTCGGCCGCCCGCGTCAGGTTGAGATGGCGCGCGGCCGCGTCGAACATGCGCAGGGCATTGAGGGGCAGTTGCATGGTGAGCCAATAGTTTTTCTAAGGGATGCTGCCAATTATTCACGCTGGTCGCAGATTGGGCGCGGCGCTATCGTTGCGGTTGTCGATCTGCAACTGAAAAGGAAAAACAATGCAAAGACGCGATTTTCTGATGACGGGCGGCGCGGCCGCCTGGATGGCGGCCGGGCTGGCCGGCTGCGCCCTGCCATCAAAAAAACAGGGGGCTGCCGACCAGGCCTTCAGGACCGAGCTGGCGCGCATCGAGAAAAGTGTGGGCGGCCGGCTCGGCGTGGCCGTGCTGGAGGTGGAGTCGGGCGCCAGCGTGGACCACCGCGGCGACGAGCGCTTTGTCATGTGCAGCACCTTCAAGCTGCTGCTGGCCGCCCAGGTGTTGGACCGCGTGCAGCAGGGCGATGAGCGCCTGTCGCGCCGCGTGCACTACGCCAGCTCCCGGCTGGTTCCCTACTCGCCGGCCAGCGGCCCGCGTGCCGGTGACGGCGGCGGCATGACCATCTCCGAGCTGTGCGAGGCCGCCGTGGTGCTCAGCGACAACACGGCCGCCAACCTGCTGCTGGACGCCAGCGGCGGCCCGCAGGCGCTGACGCAGTGGCTGCGCGCCAGCGGCGACGAGACCACGCGCCTGGACCGCATGGAGCCCGAGCTCAACGAAGGCCTGCCCGGCGACGAGCGCGACACCACCACGCCCCTGGCCATGGTGCAAAGCATGCAGCGCCTGCTGCTGGGATCGGTGCTGGACGGCCATGGCCGCGCGCTGCTGCAGCAGTGGCTGGTGGCCAGCCGCACGGGCGACAAGCGCCTGCGCGCGGGCATGCCGGCCGGCTGGCGTGTGGGTGGAAAGACGGGCACCGGCGATCGCGGCACGGCCAACGATGCCGTCATCGCCTGGCCCACGCCGCAAAGCGCACCGCTGCTGGTGACGGGCTACCTCACCGAATGCCCGGCCGACGCGCCGCAGCGCGATGCGGCGCTGGCAGCGGCCGGCAAGGCGGCCGCACGCTGGCAGGCAGCAGTGCAAGGCTGAGTTGCGCCACCATGTCGCTTGATTTGGGCGATTTCAAAAAAATTGGCGCGGCCTGAAGACGAGAGACACCGAGGAAGGGCCTGGGCCGGCCGCGCCGCCCCCGCACCGAGGGTGTCGCCGGCCGCCCGTATGCCCCCCTCGTGAGGGGGAAGGCGCACAGCGCCTCAGGGGGTTACAGCTTCTTGACCAGGACCTGACTTTTGCGGTCCCAGTTGTACTTGGCCTTGCGCGCCTCGGGCAGCCAGTCGGGGTCCACGGGCTGGAAGCCGCGCTTGATGAACCAGTGCATGGTGCGCGTGGTCAGCACGAACAGGCTGTCCAGGCCCTGGGCCTTGGCGCGCTGCTCTATGCGCTTGAGCAGCTTCTCGCCATCGCCCGTGCCCTGGCTCTTGGGCGAGACGGTGACGGCCGCCATCTCGGCCGTCCGGGCGCTGGGATAGGGGTAGAGCGCGGCGCAGCCGAAGATCACGCCATCGTGTTCGATGATGGTGTAGTGGGCGATGTCGCGCTCGATCTCGGTGCGGCTGCGCTTGACCAGGGTGCCGTCCTTCTCGAAGGGCTCGATCAGCTGGATGATGCCGGCCACGTCGTCGGGCGTGGCCTCGCGCAGCTCTTCCAGCTTCTCGTCGATGATCATGGTGCCGATGCCGTCGTGCACATAGATCTCCAGCAGCAGCGCGCCGTCGATGGCGAAGGGCAGGATGTGGCTGCGCTCCACGCCGTGCTCGCAGGCATGCACGCAGTGCTGCAGGTAAAAGCCCGTGTCCGTGGGCTGCTCGGGCGTGGGCAGCTCGGCCAGCATGCGGCGGGCCGTGGCCAGCGGCAGCTCGGTGTCGATGGGGTTGGTCTCGTCGGCCGGACCCGTAGGGTCCATGCGGATGCCCGGCACCTCGGTCATGAAGATCAGCTTGTCGGCCTTCAGCTCGATGGCCACGCGCGTGGCCACCTCTTCCATGCTCAGATTGAAGGCCTCGCCGGTGGGCGAGAAGCCGAAGGGCGACATCAGCACCATGGCATCCATGTCCAGGGCGCTGCGGATGCCGCTGACATCGACCTTGCGCACCAGGCCCGAATGCTTGAAATCCACGCCGTCCACGATGCCCACGGGCCGCGCCGTGAGGAAGTTGCCCGAGATCACCCGCACCCGTGCGCCGGCCATGGGCGTATTGGGCAGGCCCTGGCTGAAGGCGGCCTCGATCTCATAGCGCAGCTGGCCAGCGGCTTCCTGGGCGCAGTCCAGCGCCACGGAGTCGGTGATGCGCACGCCGCGCGAGTACTGGGCCTCATGGCCCTTGGCGGCAAGCTGCTCGTTGACCTGGGGACGGAAGCCATGGACCAGCACGATCTTCACGCCCATGGCCTGGATCATGGCCAGGTCCTGGACGATGGAGCTGAGCTTGCCCGATGCGATGGCCTCGCCCGTCAGTCCCACCACAAAGGTCTGGTGTCGGAACTTGTGGATATAGGGAGCCACGGACCGGAACCAGGGGACGAAGGTGAAGTTGAAGACGGTGGACATGGTGGTCAGTCGGGGCATCGGGCCGATGCCGGGCAGAAAAAAAAGGCCTGCGGACAGGTCCGCCAGGACATGCTCGCGCAGGCAGGCGCCAGTGTAGCGGCATGGCGCGGCACCTGCGCACAGAAATGGGATGGAACGCCACGCAAATCGGCCCTGCTGCACGGTGCCGGGGGCACAAGGCACAGGACCTTGTCCGACGGGGGCCCGCCTGCAAGCCCGTGTAAGCTTCGCCACCATCGGTGAACCACGCAAGGCGCCCCCATTCATGCCATTGAGCGCTTCCATGTTTTTTCCGTTGCTTGCGCGGCCCGCGCGCTTTGTGCCGTGGCTGGCGGCGCTGGGCATGGTCGCAGGGGCGGCCCAGGCTGCAGGGGAGGCTCCGGCCTCCCAGGCCGCCGCCGCGATGAGCTTCGTGCAGGCCCGCCAGGCGCTGCTGGAGGGCTCCGACCAACTGGCCGCCTCGGCCAAGGCCGTGGAAAGCGCGCGGCTCAGACGCCAGGGTACGCAGGGGCTGGGCGGGCCTTCCGTGGCCATCACGGGCCTGGGCTACCGCTACTCGGCCAATGCCGACATCGATCTCGATCCTGCGCGGCGCACCCTGGACGGCGTCCTCGGCCAGCTGCCGCCCTCGGTGGGGCCGGCCATTCCCTCGCTGCCGCAACTGCCCACCTCCTATGCCTTGCAGCGCAAGAGCACGAACGCCTCGGCCAGCCTGTCCCTGGTCTGGCCGCTGTACCTGGGCGGCCTGTCCGATGCGGTGCGCAGTGGCCTGGACGCTGCCACCGACGAAGCCCTGGCCGATGCGGCCAGCAGCAGCCACGCCCTGCATTCGCTGCTGGTGCAGCGCTACTTCGGCGCCCAGCTGGCCGAGCGGGCCGCACGGCTGCGTGAGCGTGCGCTTGAGGGCGTGCGCGTGCATGACGCGGCCGCGCAAAGCATGCTCAAGGCGGGCGTGATCTCCCGGCTGGAGCGCCTGCAGGCCCGTGCCGCGCTGGCCGACGCCGAGCAGCAGGCGCGCAAATCGCGCGACGACGCAGACCTGGCCGCAGCGGCGCTGGCGCGCACGGTCAAGGCGCAGCGGCAGGTGCTGCCCAGTACGCCGCTGTTCGTCAGCAGCCGGCCTTTGCCGCCGCTGGACGGCTTCGTCGCCGCGGCCCAGTCGCACCATCCGGGTCTGGACAAGGTCCAGGCCAAGAAGCGCCAGGCCGAGTCCCTGCACGACGCCCAGGAGGCGCTGCGCCGGCCGCAGCTGCTGGCCTTCGGTTCGCGCGAGGTCAACACCAGCGGCAAGCCCAACTGGGTGGCAGGCGTGGCTGTGCGCTGGACGCTGTGGGACAGCATCGACCGCGATGCGCTGGCCGCCTCCTCGCAGCGCAAGATCGAGCAGGCCGAGCTGACCCAAGCCCAGGCGCTCAGCGACATCGCGCTGCTGGTCGAGAAGAACTGGCTGGGCGTGGAGCAGGCACGCCGCCAGTACCAGGCCCAGCAGGCCCAGGAGGATCTTGCTCGCGAGCTGCTGCGGCTGCGCGAGGCCGGCCTGCGGGAAGGCACCAGCACCACGCTGGACCTGATCGATGCCAGCCTCAATCTCGCCAAGGTCCAGACCCAGCGTGCCGAACTGGCCAACCAGTATGTGCAGGCCCTGGCCGCACTGCTGGAGAGCACGGGCCAGAGCGAGGAATTCGACCGATTCATGGCCCAGGCCGACATACAGATCCCACCCGACGCACCATGAGCACAGCCACGCCCGACCATCCCCGCAGCGCCACCGAAGCACCCGGCCCCGCGCCCGTGCCGCCGGGGCGCAGGCGCCCCTGGCTGGCCCTGGCCATCGTGCTGGCCGTGCTGCTGCTCGTGGCCTGGGGCTTTTGGCGTGCGGCGCAGCCCGCCCCCCTGTATTTCCAGGGCCAGATGGAGGCGCGCGAGACCGACATCGCGCCCAAGGTCACGGCGCGCATCGCCAAGGTGCGCGTCACCGAAGGCCAGAAGATCCAGCCCGGTGATCTGCTGGTGGAGATGGACAGCCCCGAGGTGCGCGCCAAGCTGGCCCAGGCCGAGGCCGCGCGCGATGCCGCCCAGGCCCAGGCCGACAAGGCGCAGGCCGGCGCACGCCCGCAGGAAGTGCAGATGGCGCGCCTGAACTGGCAGCGCGCCCAGACGGCCGCCGACCTGGCCCAGACCTCGCTGCGCCGCGTGCAAAGCCTCTTCGACCAGGGACTGGTTGCGGCCCAGAAACGCGATGAAGCCGATGCCAACTGGCGCGCCTCGCGCGACCAGGCGCTGGCCGCGCGCGCGCAATATGAAATGGCGGCTTCGGGCGCGCGCCAGGAGGATCGCAGCGCTGCCCAGGCCCAGGCACGCCAGGTGCAGGGCGTGGTCGCCGAGGTGGAGGCCGCGCGTGCCGAGACCGAGCTGCGCAGCCCCGTGGGCGGCGAGGTGGTCCAGGTGCTGGCCCGCCAGGGCGAGCTGTCCCCGCAGGGCGTGGCCGTGGTCACCGTGGTGGACCTGACCGACCAGTGGGTGGTGCTCAATGTGCGCGAGGACCAGCTTGCACGCTTTGCCCAGGGCAGCCGTTTCACCGGCCGCCTGCCGGGCCTGGACAACCGCGAGGCCGGCTTCGAGGTCTACTACCTGGGGGTGCTGCCCGACTTCGCCACCTGGCGCGCCACGCGCGCCGGCCAAGGCTTCGATGCGCGCACCTTCGAGGTCCGCGCGCGGCCGCAGCAGCCCATTGCAGGCGCGCGGCCCGGCATGAGCGTGGTCGTGGAAGGCGGCCGTTGAGCGGCCGGCGGCAGTGAGCGCGAACCCGCCCACGGCCTTTGCCGCCAGCCTG
This sequence comes from Delftia sp. WSY_22, assembly GCF_043104185.1. Classification (NCBI taxonomy): domain Bacteria; kingdom Pseudomonadati; phylum Pseudomonadota; class Betaproteobacteria; order Burkholderiales; family Comamonadaceae; genus Delftia; species Delftia sp. WSY_22. The sequence goes on along the minus strand of NZ_JBICKN010000017.1, from coordinate 79,816 downwards.
CGGCGCGAATGGCGTCTGCTGCGCGGACGGCCCTGGGACCTGGCCATGGTCAGCTGGGTGCCGCTGCTGGCGCTGCTGCTCATGGTCTGGATCTTCTCGGCAGGCCTGGTCCAGCGCCTGCCCGTCGCCGTCTGGGACCAGGACCACAGCGCCCTGTCGCGCCAACTGGTGCGCATGCTGGACGCCACGCCGGGCCTGGCCGTGCAGTCGCAGGCGCTCAATGCCTCGGAGGCGCAATGGGCGCTGCAGTCCATGAATGCCTACGCCGTGGTGCAGATCCCGCCCGGCTTTGCGCGCGACATCAAGCGGGGCCAGGGGGCCGACGTGGTGCTCATGCACAACGCCCAGCTGGCCACGCATTCCAGCCTGATCCAGCGCGACCTGCGCCAGGTGGTGGGAACGCTGTCGGCCGGCGTGGAAATGCAGGCCCGTGCCAAGCGCGGCGACCCGGCCCAGGCGCTGCGCGTGCGCATGGAGCCCATACGCACCAACCTGGTGTCGCTGTTCAACATCTCCACCAATTACGAACAGTTCCTGGCGGCGGCGCTGATTCCCGCGCTGCTGCACATCCTGGGCATGACGGCCGGCGCCTGGTCCGTGGGGCGCGAGCTGCGCGACCGCACGCTGGGCCAGTGGATGGCCGAGGCTGCGGGCCCGGCAAAGCCCGGCTGGAGCGCCATTGCGGGCGCCTTGGCAGGCAAGCTGGCGCTGTCCTGGGCCAGCCTGGGCCTGGGCGGTACGCTGGCCATGCTGTGGCTCACGGCCGGACGGGGCTGGCATCCGGGGCAGGGCGCTGCCAGCCTGGCCTGGGTGGCGCTGGCCCTGCTGCTGCTGATCGCCGTGAGCCTGGCGGCGGGGGCGCTGCTGGCGGCGCTCACGCTGTCGCTGCGCACGGCGCTTTCGGGGGCGGGCCTGCTGTCGGCGCCGGCCTTTGCGTTCAGCGGCGTGGGCTTTCCGCTGCTGGCTATGCCGGATTCGGCGCGTGCCTGGGCCCTGTCCATGCCCTATACCCACTATGCGCGGCTGCAGATAGAGCAGTTGCAGATGGGCGCGCCCATCGTGCAGAGCCTGCCCGTGGTGGCCGGGCTATTGCTGGCCGCGCTGGTGTTGCTGCTGCTGGCCACGGCAGGCCTGGCGCGCGGCCTTTCCCGCCCCGACAAATGGGGAGGGCGCTGAGATGGCCAGGGGCTTTGCGCATGACTTCATCAACGCCCTGCGTGCCGTGTTCGGCGACGTGGGCGTGCTCATGCTGCTGGTGGGCGCGCCCGTGCTCTACGGCTTCTTCTATCCCTGGTTCTATGGGCAGGAGGTCGTGCAGCGCGTGCCCGTGGCCGTGGTGCAGCACGACGGCAGCGGCCTGGCACGCCAGATGCTGCGCTTTGCCCAGGCCAGCCCGCGCATCGAGGTGACCCTGGTCACGGGCGACGAGGCCCAGGCGCAGCAGGCCCTGCTGGATGGCCGCGTCATGGGCTACGCGCTGCTGCCGCGCGACCTCAAGCGCCGCGTGGTGCGCAGCGAAGAGGCCGTGGTCCCCGTCTATGCCAACGGTGCCTACCCGCTGGCCGCCAAGCAGGTGCAGTACGGCTTTGCCGAGGCCTTTGGCACGGTCTCGGCAGGCGTGGAGCTGCGGCGCCTGACGGCCGGCGGACAGAGCGCACTGCAGGCCCAGGTCAGCCGCTCGCCCGTCAACCTGCAGATGCAGGCCCTGTTCAATCCGACGGAAGGCTACGGCAGCTTCGTCGTCGCCGCCGTGGCCATCATCATCCTGCAGCAGACACTGCTCATGGGCGGCGCGCTGCTGGTGGGAACCTGGCGCGAGCAGGGATTGGACAGGGCGCCGGCACGCACCTGGCTGGCGCGGCTGCTGGCGCTGTGCACGCTGGGCTGGCTCTCGGGCCTGTACTACTTCGGCTGGATCTTCGTCTGGCACGACTATCCGCGCGGCGGCAATCCCTGGGGCGCGCTGGCGCTGCTGGCCGTCTTCGTCCCGGCCGTGGCGGGGGCGGCGGCGCTGCTGGGCTGGTGGCTGGCCAACCGCGAGCGTGCCATGCAGGTGGTGCTGTTCACCTCCATCCCGCTGGCCTTCGTCGGCGGCTTCAGCTGGCCGGCCGAAGCCCTGCCGCAACTGCTGCAGGCGCTGCGCTGGCTGTCGCCCAGCACGGCCGCCATCCAGGCCTCGCTGCGACTGAACCAGGCCGGCGCGCCGCTGGAGGCGGCGCTATGGCATCTGTCCGTGCTGCTGGCCCTGGCGCTGCTGGGCTGGGTGGCCGTGCTCTGGCTGGGCAGCCGCCGTGCGGACCCTGGCGATTGACCGGTCGGGGCTTCAGGCCGGCGCGCCCGCGCCGCGACCCCGTCCCTGCATGGCCAGCATCAGCAGCACCACGCCCACGATGGGCAGCAGCCAGGTGTTGATGCCGTCCCAGCCGGCCGTGTGCAGCAGCTGGCCCGAGCCGAACGAGGCCACGGCCACGGTGCCGAAGACCAGGAAATCGTTGAGCGCCTGCACCTTGGCGCGCTCTGCGGGCCGGTAGCACTCGGTGACCATGGCGGTGGCGCCGATGAAGCCGAAGTTCCAGCCCACGCCCAGCAGCACCAGGGAGCCCCAGAAGTGCAGCAGCTCCAGCCCCATCAGCGCCATCAGGGCCGAGGCGGCGATCATCACCAGCCCCAGCGCCGTGATGCGGCGCTTGCCGAAGCGCGCGATCAGCCGGCCCGTGACGAAGCTGGGCGCGAACATGGCCAGCACATGCCACTGGATGCCCAGCGCCGCCTCGCCCACCGTGTGGCCGCAGCCCACCATGGCCATGGGCGCGGCCGTCATCAGAAAGGCCATGAGGCCGTAGCTGACCACGCCGGCCGAAGCCGCCACGATGAACTGCGGCGTGCGCGCAATCTCGGCCAGCGGCCGGGCCTCGCCCGCCACGGCGCGGGCCTGGGGCGGCGGCAGCTTCAGGCCCAGCAGCAGCGGCAGGGCCAGCAGGGCGAGCACGGCCTGGCTGTAGAAGCTGCCGGCGAACGGCGTCATGGGCAGGGCGTCGCGCGTCCAGATCACCACCTGCGGGCCGATGATGGCCGCGATCAGCCCGCCGATCATCACGCGCGAGATGGCGCGCGCCTGCTCGGCGGGGGCGGTCATGGCGTCGGTGGCCGCGAAGCGGTAGCTCTGCACGCAGGCCGCGTAAAAGCCCGCCAGCGCCGTGCCGATGCAGAAGGTCACGAAATCGGAGTGCGCAATGCCCTGGGCCGCGATCACGCCCGAGACCACGCCCAGGATGGCGCCCAGCACATAGGCCGTGCGCCGCCCCATGCGCTGCATCAGCCAGGCCGCAGGCAGCGTGGACAGCGCCAGGCCCAGCTGGTAGATGCTGACCGGCAGCGTGGTGGCCGTGGGATTGGTGGACAGCTGCTGGCCGACCAGGCCGCCCAGCGAAATGATGATGGGCGGCGACGCGCCCCCCAGCGATTGCGCGGCCACGAGCAGGCCGAGGTTGCGGCGCTGCAGCGCTGGAGTGTGTTGTTCTGGTGTCATGGCTTGTGCGGCGGAAAGACCGCATCTTCACCGAAAATCATGAGGGCTGGGTTAAGCGCCGATTCAGCCAGCCGGGCCGGTGGTCCAGTCCGCGATGGCCAGTCCGGGTTCGGGAATGCGGCTGAACACCCGGTCTCTTGTGACCAGCACCGAGCGCTCGCCCGCCTGCGCGGCCTGCTGCTGCAGGAGCAGGGCGTGCGCGGCAATCATCATGTCCATGGAGGCCAGCGTGATGCCGGCCGCCTCGCAAGCGGCGCGCAGGTGGCCGTAGGCATCGGCCACCTGGGCCGTCCAGGGCAGCACCTCGACGCGGGCCAGGAACCCTGTCACCCGCAGCGACAGCCCGGCAGGGTGGCCGCGCTTGGCGACCCCGTACATCAGTTCGGCCTGCGTGACCGCCGACACTGCGATCTGGTGCATGGGTACGCGAACCAGCTGTTCGCGCACGGCAGGGATATCGCCTTTGATGATGTGGCTGGCGATGTTGGTGTCCAGCAGGTAGCGTGTCATCGCGCACTGCCTTCGTCGGCAAACGGATCGCGGCCTGACTCTGGCTGCGCTCGGTCAGCGGTGTCCATGAAATCGGCCGGCACGTCGGTGGTGGCGTCGAGCGCAAAGAACTCTTGCCATGAGTCGGGACGGCGCGACAGGATCACGTCGCCCGTGACGGGGTCGCGACGTATGTAGACCTCTTTTTCCTCGAACCGGAATTCATAGGGAAGGCGCACGGCCTGGCTGCGACCGGTGGTGAAAAGCTTGGCAGTCTGCGTCACGGTGATTCCTCCTGCTGGTATGTATCAAAGTATATATCCGCACTGTGACTTGCTGTACGCCTCCTGGAAGATCTGGTGGATCAGCTCCCTGAACCATTTGTGCCCCGCGTCATGGTCGTTGCGCGGATGCCAGACGGCGTCGATGGACAGGGCCAGCTCGGGCAGGGGCATGGGGCGCGCCACGCAGTTGGAGCCGGACAGCACGCTGTGCATCCAGTGCGCGGGCATGGCGGCCACCAGGTCGGTGGATTCGATGACGGGCACCATGCCCAGCCAGGTGGGCACCTGGAACATCACGCGCCGCGCCAGCCCGCGCTCGGCCAGGAGCTCGTCCACGATGCTGCTGCCCACGCCCGTGACCTTCAGGTGGCCCTGCTCCAGGTATTTTTCCAGCGTGAGCGGGGAGGCGGCGGCCGGATGGTCCTTGCGCATCAGCACCATCCACTGGTCGTCTAGCAGGCGGCGTGACGCCGACAGCACCGAGCGACCGCGCGAGACGGACAGCCGTATCTCCACGCCTTCGTACTCGACACGGTCCGAGGGCTGGCGGCCGTCGAAGGACTGCACCGACAGGCTGATGCCCGGCGCCACGGCGCGCAGATGGATGCACAGCTGCGGCAGCAGCAGCACGCCCACGTAGTCGGACAGGCGCAGGTGGAAATTGCGCCGCGCCGTGGCCGGATCGAAGCCCTTGCTGACCTCGATGGCGCTTTCGATCTCGCTGAAGGCCTTGCGGAAGCTGCGCGCCAGGCGCACGGCCTCGGGCGTGGGCGACATGCCTTCGGCCGTGCGCAGCAGCAGCGGGTCGTTGAACTGGGTGCGCAGCCGGCGCAGCGCATGGCTGACGGCCGAGGAGGTGATGCCCAGCCGCGCGGCGGCCTTGCCCACGCTGCGTTCTTCCACCAGGGCCTCGAAGATCACCAGCAGGTTGAGGTCGATGCTGCGCAGGTTGACCGGAGCCCGAGGCGCGCCGTCTGCATGTTGAATGCTGTTCATTTTGATGATGACAAAGATGAGCTTGACTGAATTTTACGTGCGTCACGACAATGCACCAGCTTTGAAATGAATGCCCATGAATTCACCCAGTTTCAACCGCTGTGCCGTTGATTGCGACGCAGTCGAAAATCCAGCGGAACAATATCTGTTTCCGGAAAATTCCTGCGATACCCATTTCCATGTATTTGGTCGTTCCGATGATTTTCCGTTGATTGCGGAAAGCGCCTATACACCGGCCGTTGCGTCCATGGACGATTATTGGAAAGCCTTTCGCCCATTGGGCGTGGGCCGCTGCGTTCTGGTCCAGCCCAGCGTGTATGGCCGCGATCACGGCCTGCTCAAGCAGACGCTGCGCCATGCCGAGGCGGGCCGTATGCGGGGCGTGGCCGTGATCTACGAGGACACGCCGGATACAGAGATCGAAGCGCTGCACGCCCTGGGCGTGCGGGGCGCTCGGTGCAATGCGCTGTTTTCGGGCGGGGTCTCGGTCTCCAGCCTGCGGACCGTGGCCGACCGCATCCGGGGCCTGGGCTGGCATGTGCAATTGCTGGTGAACGTGGATGAAGACCCTGGCCTGGCGCAGCGCGTGGCCGACATGGGCGTGGCCGTGGTGGTGGATCACTTCGGCCACCCGTCGCGCCAGCTGGGCGCCGGCGGGCCGGGCAGCTGCAACCTGCAGGCGCTGATGAAGGAAGGGCGGGCCTGGGTGAAGTTCTCGGGCGCCTACCGGATATCGGCAACGGCATCGGCCGTGGACCCGGCCGTGACTCCCATTGCACATGCCCTGGTGCAGGCCAATCCGCACCGGATCGTATGGGGGTCAGACTGGCCGCATCCCGGAATAAAGGCCCGTTCGAATTCTGCTGGCGAATTGGCGCAGGCATTGATGGATTGGGTTCCAGAGGAATACAGGCACACGGTATTGGTCGATAACCCCGCGCGCCTGTATTGGGGTCATTGATTTTCAAATAGCAGGAGACAGAGAAAATGAATCGAATCACATCGGGCCGCAGAGGCTTTATCCGCACGGCGGTATCTTTCGCGGCGCTGGCTGCGGCATCGGCTGCATCGGCAGTGCAGGCGCGCGCATTTCCGGCCAAGCCGCTCACGCTGGTCGTGCCCTTTGCTCCGGGCGGCAACGTGGACATCGTGGCCCGCACGCTGGGCATTCCGCTGGCCCGGCATGCGGGGCAGTCCGTGATCGTGGACAACCGTGCGGGCGGCGGTGGTGCCGTGGGCTCGGGCTGGGTGGCGCGCGCCGAGCCGGACGGGCATACGCTGCTGGTGGCCACGCCGGGCCAGTTGGGCACCTTGCCCGAGATGATCAAGCTGCCCTACCGCGCCGACAGCTTTGCGCCCATTGCCGTGGTCAGCCGCACGCCCGTGGTCGTGGTGGTGCGCGCCAACGACGCGCGCTTCAAGACCGCTGCCGATTTCATCAAGGCGATGAAGGCCAAGGATGGCAGCGTGACCGTGGGCCATGCCGGCCCGGGCTCGCCCAATCACCTGGCTGTGCTGCAGCTGGAAGATGCGGTGAAGGTGCGCGTCAATCCCGTGCCCTACAAGGGATCGGGGCCGGCCCTGGTCGATCTGATCGGCGGGCAGATCGATGCCGTGGTGGACCAGATCACCAGCTCCACGCCGCATATCAAGAGCGGCGCCCTGCGCGCGCTGCTCGTGCTGGGGCCGCGCGCCGGGGGCGGGCTGGCCGATGTGCCCGACCTGGCCCAGCTGGGCCTGCCGGTGTTCGATGCCACCACCTTCGTGGGCGTGTTCGCGCCCAAGGGTGCGCCCACGGCCAGCGTGGACAGCCTGTATGGCTGGATCTCCCAGTCTGTGGCCGACCCGGAGTTCAGCCGCCTGATCCGCGAGCTGGGCAGCGAGCCCTTCCCGGCCAGCGCGGCCGTGCTGCAGCGCCTGGTCAGCGAAGAAGCCGCGCTGGCGGCGCGGCTGACCCGGCAGGGGCGTCTGCGCGCGGAGTAGCCACAGGCGGGTTGGAGCACGCTTCAGAACCCGGCCGCCAGCCCGTCGCGGCGCGGGTCGCTGGCGATCTGGTAGCCCTCCACGGCGGGATCGCCCATGCGCCAGATGAACTGGCCGGCGCCGAAGTCCTGGTAGGGGTCGTGGATGACCTCCACCTGGTGGCCCAGCGCCTGCAGGCCGGCGATGGTGGACGGGTCCATGCCGCCTTCCACGTTGATGGACAGGCCTTCGTTGACGCGCCAGCGCGGCGCATCGCAGGCCGCCTGGGGCGACTGGCGGTAGTCCAGCATACGCACCACAGTCTGCATGTGGCCCTGGGGCTGCATGTTGCCGCCCATGACGCCGAAGCTCATCACGGGCTGGCCGTCGCGGGTCAGGAAGGCCGGAATGATGGTGTGGAAGGGGCGCTTGCCCGGGCCCACCAGGTTGGCGCGGTTGGGGTGCTGGGGGTCGGTGCCGAAGCCGTGGCCGCGGTTTTGCAGGCTGATGCCGAAGCTCGGCTCCACCACGCCCGAGCCAAAGCCCGAGAAGTTGCTCTGGATGAAGCTGACCATCATGCCGTTCTCGTCGGCTGCCGTCAGGTAGATGGTGCCGCCGCGCACGGGGTTGCCGGCCTTGAAGTCCTGCGCACGGCGCGGATCGATGAGCCTGGCGCGCGAGGCCAGGTAGGCGTCGTCGAGCATCTGTGCGGGCGTCACCTCCATGTCCGCATCGGCCACGTAGCGGTAGATGTCGGCAAAGGCCAGCTTCATGGCCTCGATCTGCAGATGCTGGGAGGCCACGCCATCCACGGGCAGGCTGGCCAGGTCGAAGTTGGACAGAATGCCCAGCGCAATCTGCGCGGCAATGCCTTGCCCGCCCGGCGGTATCTCGTGCAGCGTGTGGCCGCGGTAGTCCTTGGCCAGCGGCTGCACCCATTGCACCTCGTGCGCGGCCATGTCGGCCATGCCCAGGCAGCCGCCGTGCTGCTGCACGAACGAGGTCACGGCCCGGGCAATCTCGCCTTCATAGAAGGCCTTGCCGCGCGTGGCACCAATGGCGCGCAGGGCGCGCGCTGCAGCGGGAAAGCAAAACAGCTCGCCCACCTCAGGCGCGCGGCCCCGGGGCAGGAAGCTTTCCCTGAACCCCGGCTGCGATTGCAGCTCGGGCGCGCCTGCGGCCCATTTCTGCTGGACCACGGGCGGCACCAGGTAGCCGCGCTCGGCGATCTCGGCGGCCGGCTCCATCAGCGCGTCAAAGGGCAGCTTGCCGAAGCGCTCGTGCAGGGCCACCCAGGCGCTGACGGCGCCCGGCACGGTGATGGAGTCCACGCCCCGGCGCGGCGGCTTGTCCTGGCGGCCGTAGCGCTGGTGGAAGTACTCGGGCGCCCAGCCCTGCGGTGCGCGGCCGCTGGCGTTGAGTCCGTGCAGCTCCTTGCCATCCCAGAGGATGCAGAAGGCGTCCGAGCCCAGGCCGTTGCTCACCGGCTCGACGATGGTCATGGCCGCCGCCGCCGCAATGGCCGCGTCCACCGCGTTGCCGCCTGCCCACAGCATGCGCAGGCCGGCCTGCGCCGCCAGCGGGTGGGAGGTGGACACGGCATTGCGCGCGAACACGGGCACCCGCCTGGAGTCGTAGGGGTTGCCGGGAGTGAAGGGAGAGGAAGAGGCGTGCATGAAAGAACCTGCCTCAGTCGGCGGTGATGCCCATGGTCTTCACGTCGCGGCTCCAGCGCGTCAGCTCGCGGTCGATCTGCTGCTTGAAGGACTTGGGGTCGCTGGTCTCGGGGTCCAGGCCCTGGGCCTCGAACTGGGCCTGCACTTCGGGGCGCTCCATGATCTTGCGCACTTCCTGGGCCAGCCGCTCGACGATGGCCGGGTCCGTGCCGCCCGTGGTGAACAGGCCGTACCAGGACGTGAAGGCATAGCCGGGCAGGCCGGCCTCGGCGACGGTGGGCACGTTGGGCAGGTTCTTGACGCGCTGCTTCGTGGTCACGGCCAGGATGCGGGTCTGGCCGGTCTTGGCCGAGGTGATGGCGGGCGGAATGCCCGAGAAAATGGCCTGCACCTGGCCGCCCGACACATCGGTGATGGCCGGGCCGTTGCCGCGGTAGGGCACGTGCACCAGGTTCACGCCGGCCTGCTGCGCGAACAGCGCGCCGGCCAGGTGCAGGGTGGAGCCGTTGCCCGACGATGCGTAGTTGATGCTGCCCGGCGCCTTGCGCGCGGCCTCGATCATTTCCTGCACCGTCTTGTAGGGCAGGGCGGCGTTCACCAGCAGCGCGTTGCCGGACTCGGCCACCAGGGTGATGGGCTCCAGGTCCTTGCGCGGGTCGAACGACAGCTTCTTGGCCAGCACGGGCGCCACGGTGTTGCTACCGATGGAGCCCAGCAGCAGCGTGTAGCCGTTCTTGGGCGCCTTGGCCACCACTTCGCTGGCGATCAGGCCGCCCGCGCCGCCGCGGTTCTCCACCACCACGCTCTGGCCCAGGCGCTGCTGCAGCTCCTTGGCCAGGATGCGGGCCACGATGTCGTTGGCGCCGCCGGCGGCAAAGCCCACCATGATCTTCAGCGGCTGCGAGGGCCAGGCATCGGCGGCGGGCGCGGCCCAGCCGGGCGTGGCGCAGGTCAACAGGGCGGCGCAGCAGACGAGCAGGCGGCGGGACACGGGTGCAGGCATGGAGATCTCCAGAAATCCGGGAAGTGGGAGGGTGTGATCAGGACGATCGGCTATCGGTTGCCAGCGATTTTGATGATAGAAACTGTTTGGTGAAAGCTGGAATTTCTTACGAATCTTGAAAGTAAATATTTTATGCCAAGCCTGCGCATTCTTCGCACTTTCCTCGCCGTGGCGGCCGAGGGCTCCTTCACTGCGGCAGGCCAGCGCGTGGCGCTGACCCAGGTGGCCGTGGGGCTGCAGATGCGCACGCTGGAAAACGACCTCAAGCGCAAGCTGTTCGCGCGCCAGGGCAAGCTGGTCACGCTCAACGAGCAGGGCAGGGCGCTGGTGCCCATTGCCACCCAGCTGGTGGCGCTGTACGAGCAGGCCAAGCACGGCACGCGGGCCGACGCACCGCTGGCCGGCACCGTGCAGTTCGGCTCCATCGTCTCGGCGCTGAGCCAGCTGGTGCGCGCCACGCTGGAGCTCAAGCGCCACCATCCGGCGGTGGACCTGCATGTGGTCTCGGGCAAGTCCAACCGGCTGATCGCCCAGGTGGAGAACCATGAGCTGGATGCGGCCGTGGTGGTCTACAACCCGGCCATCAAGCGCCCCTCGCTGGTGTGGACGCCGCTGTACGCCGAGCCCATGGTGCTGCTGGCGCCGCGCGCCGCCCGGCCCGCGGCGCCTGCCGACATGGTGGAGCGCTATCCCTTCATCCGCTTCGACCGCACCGAGCACACGGGCGAGCTGGTGGAGCGCACGCTGCGCCGCCTGCGCGCCAAGCCCCAGGAGTTCCTGGAGCTCAACTCCATCGAGACCATCGTGGAGCTGGTGCGCGATGGCATGGGCGTGGCCATGCTGCCCAACCTGGCGCGGCATGGCTGGGAGGGCGACCCGCGCCTGCGCGTGCTGCCCCTTGCCCAGACCGCCGAGAGCCGCCAGATCGCCCTGGTGCAGCTGCGCACGGCGGCGCGCGCCGAGATCATCACCGCCGTGGGCCAGCAATTCGTGGCGGCGCTGGCTGTGCCGGACTGAGTGTGCCGGACTGAGCGCGCCGCTGTGGGTGTTGCGCCGATCCGCGTGTCTTAAGTTGCGTATTGCGCGAGCCCGTGGCCCATGGACCAGTTCTCCTTGTCCACCTCGACCAGGTTGACGAACACGTCCTCGGGCCGCAGGCCGGGGCTTTCGACCAGCAGCTCGGCGATGCGGCTAAACAGCGCCATCTTCTGCTCCAGGCTGCGGGTGTTGCTGACCGTGAGCTGCACCAGCACCAGATCGTCGCTGCGCGCCACGCCCAGGTAGGAGGCGCTGTAGCGGAAGTTGTCGCCGTCATGCTCGGTGATGGTCATGAACTGGTCGTCCTCCGGCACGTTGAAGGTCTCGCGCATGGCGCGGTAGAGGCTGTCGCAGATGGCCTGGCGGTAGGCGGGCGACTTGCCGGCGCGCATGTTGATCCGGGTCATGGGCATGGTGTGGCTCCTTTGCGTTGAGTTGCGTTGCTTTGCGTTGTGGGAGCCTCGAAGGTAGGCCGCGCCAGCTATTTTGAAAAGCCATGATTGCTGATATCAGTAATAATGAATTGCAATGATTCAACGACCTCTCGACCTGGATGCCGTGCAGAGCTTCCTGCACATCGCGGAGCTGGGCAGCTTCACGCGCGCGGCCGAAGCCATGCAGACCACGCAGGCCGCCGTCAGCCTCAAGCTCAAGCGGCTGGAGCAGAGGCTGGGCTGCCGGCTGGTCGAGCGCACGCCGCGCCACGTGCAGCTGTCGGCGCTGGGTGCCGACTTCCTGCCCCATGCGCGCGAACTGCTGCAGGCCCATGAGCGCGCACTGGCGCTGGCCGTCAGCACACGCCAGCGGCTGACCATCGGCATCAGCGACCACGTGGCCGGGCCTGAGCTGCCGGCCCTGATCGCCCGCATGAATGCGCAGGACCCGCAGCTGCTGATCGACATCCGCATTGCATCGTCCGGCCCGCTGCTGCAGGGGTTCGACCGGCGCGAGTACGACACGGTGATCGTTCGCACGCATGCCGGGCGTGACGACGGCGAGCTGCTGGCCGAGGAGCCCTTCGGCTGGTTTGCCGCGCCCGGCTGGCAGCACCGCGCGGGCGAGCCCCTGCCGCTGGCCACGCTGGCCGAGCCCTGCGGCGTGCGCGCCATGGCCGGGCAACTGCTGGATACGGCGCGCATGCCGTGGACCGAGGTGTTCGTGGGCGGCGGCGTAGCCGCTGTCTCGGCCGCCGTCATGGCGGGGCTGGGCGTGGCTGCGCTGGCGCCGCGCATGCTGGCCCTGGGCGCCGTGGACGTGGGCCCGCGCCTGGGCCTGCCCACGCTGCCGCGCCTGCCCGTGCTGCTGCACACCCGCGTGCGCGAAGGCCGGCCGCGCGCGGCGCTGGATGCGCTGGGCGCCGCCTTCAAGTCCGCCGTGCGTGGCTAGCAGCCAACAATCGGCCCGGCATGGCGCGCAGCCGCTTGTGCCTGCGGGGCAACGGGCGATAGACTCGCACCCCTCCCATCCACCCTCACCCTTTCGAGGTGCACCATGCCCCGCCGCACAGCTTCCTGCTGAACGACTTCGTCACACGCTGATCCTGGCCTTGCCCCGGATGTCTTTTGCGTGTGCGCTGCGGTGCGTGGCCTTTTGAAGGCTTGCGGCTGACCGTCCGGTTTGCGGACGGCCCCGACAGTCCTGCCATCTTCCCCTTCGACAGCCTGCCGGCCCGGCCACCACGGGCCAGGCCGCGCTGTCGCTGCATCCCCTGCATTGCGGCGCCTGGCGTCGTCGTCGGCTTTTCCCGCTCCACGGCATGTCGCCGTGGGGTGTTGCATCGCTTTTGGAAAGCACGACATGACCCCATCCATTTCTCCAGGCCCTCGTTTTCTTTCGAGCATCGAGATCCTCAAGTACCCCCGTACGCCGCACCTGCGCGGCTCGCGCCTGCAGGCCGGTGACCAGGACGACGCCGTGCCCTATGAGCGGCTGGCCGGCCGGCACATCGTCGTCGAGGAAAAGCTCGACGGCGCCAACGCCGCGCTGAGCTTTGCCGGCGACGGCCAGCTGCTGCTGCAGTCGCGCGGCCACTACCTGGACAGCGAGCGGCCCGGCGGGCGCGAGCGCCAGTTCAACCTCTTCAAGCAATGGGCCCAGGCCCACGAGGGCGCGCTGCTGTCCCTGCTGGACGACCGCTACCAGGTGTTCGGAGAGTGGATGTATGCCAAGCACTCGCTGTTCTACGACGCGCTGCCGCACTGGTTCTGCGAGTTCGACATCTGGGACCGCTCGGCGCAGTGCTTCCTGGACACGCCGCGCCGCCATGCTCTGCTGGCCGGCGTGCCCGTGGTCTCGGTGCCCGTGCTCTACCGCGGGGTGGCGCCCCGGCGCATGCAGGACCTGCTGGCGCTGCTGGCCCCCTCGCTGGGCCGCAGCGCGCGCTGGCGCCAGGCCTTCGAGCAGGTGGTGGCCCGCCAGAAGCTGGACCTGCCGCTGTGCTGGCGGCAGACCGACGGCTCCGAGCTGGCCGAAGGCCTCTACCTCAAGGTGGAGGAGGACGGCCAGACCGTGGCGCGCTACAAGTTCGTGCGGCCGGACTTCGTGCAGGTCATCCTCGACTCGGGCTCGCACCACAGCGAGCGGCCCATCGTCCCCAACGGGCTGCGCGAAGGCGCAGACATCTTTGCGGCCGACATTTCAAAAAGCTGGTGAGGCCTGCAGCGCAGACCCATCGCAAGGAGATTGCCATGACGAACTGGAAACAGATCCAGTCCCTGGTGCCGCAGCCCGGCGCCGACCCCGACTTCGCGGCCTGCCTGGCCGCCTTCCCCCTGCTGGAGCAGGCCAAAACCACGCCGCAGGACCCGGTCTACCACGCCGAAGGCGATGTCTGGACACACACGCAGATGGTGGTACGCGAGCTGCTGGCCGACCCCGGCCATGCGGCACTCACCGCCACCGAGCGCGAGACGGTCTTCCTGGCCGCGCTGCTGCACGACGTGGCCAAGTGCTCGACCACCGTGGTGGGCGAGGACGGCCGCATCGGCCAGCCCGGCCACTCGCGCCGGGGTGCGCTGGATGCGCGGCTCATGCTCTGGGAAGCCGGCGCGCCCGTGGACCAGCGCGAGGCCATCTGCCGGCTGATCGCCGTGCACCAGGTGCCGTTCTTCGCCTTTGCCGATTCGCGGCGCGGCCTCTCGCCCGAGTTCATCGTGCGCGAGCTGTCCTGGCAGGTGGACCTGCACCTGCTCACCCTGCTGGCGCGGGCCGACATGCGCGGGCGCATCTGCCCGGACATTGCGTCCGTGCTGGTCAACATCGAGCTGGTGCGCGAGTTCGCGCTGGAAGAGGGCTGCCTGCGCACGCCGCGCCGCTTTGCCTCGGACGAGACGGCGGTGCGCTACTTCCGGGGCGCGCAGCTGCATCCCGACTATGCGCTGCACGAGCAGGCCGGCTCGCGCGCCATCGTCATGTGCGGCCTGCCGGCCAGCGGCAAGAACACCTGGGTGGCCGCCCACCATGGCGACCTGCCCGTGGTCTCCTTCGACGATGCGCGTACGGAGCTGGGCCTGCGCCACGGCCAGAACGAGGGCGCGGCCACCCACCACGCCGTGGACAAGGCCAAGGCCCTGCTGCGCGCGGGCCAGCCCTTCGTCTGGAACGCCACCCACCTGTCGCGCCAGATGCGCGGCAAGACCGTGGACCTGTGCCTGGCCTACGGCGCCCGCGTGGAGCTCGTGCACCTGGAAGCCAGCCGCCCAACCCTGCTGGCCCGCAACCGCGCGCGCGACACCACGCTGACCAACGCGGCCCTGCTCGGCCTGCTGCAGCGCTGGGATGTGCCTTTGCCTACCGAGGCGCATGCGCTGTCGTTGGTGGTCAATGAGGGGTAGGGGAGGGGCGCCGTGAGAGGGTGGATAGGGCGTGGGAGGCGGCCGCTGGCAGTGCGATACTGCGGCGGATTTCAACCACGGGACCGAACCATGACACCGTCTTCCCAGCTGCTGTCCACCCTCGCGCCGCTTGGCCGCATCCGCGCCTCCATCAACACCGGCAATCCCATTCTTGCGCGGCTGGATGCCGACGGCCGGCCTGCGGGCGTGTCCATCGACCTGGCCCGGCGCTTTGCGCAGCAGCTGGGGTTGGAGCTGGAACTGGTGGTCTTCGACACGGCCGCCAAGTCGGTGGATGCCGTCACGCGCGAGGAGGCCGACTTCGGCTTCTTTGCCGTGGACCCCGTGCGTGGCGCGGGCATCGGCTTCACGGCACCCTATGTGCTGATCGAGGGCAGCTACCTGGTGCGCCAGGATTCGCCGCTGACCGACAACGCCCAGGTGGACCGGGCCGGGCACACGGTCGTGGTCGGCAAGGGCAGCGCCTATGACCTGTACCTGAGCCGCGAGCTCAAGCATGCGCAGATAGAGCGCGCCGTGTCCTCGCCCGCCGTGGTGCAGACCTTTGTGGAATCGACGGCCGACGTGGCCGCCGGCGTCAAGCAGCAATTGGAGGCCGATGCCGCCCGCCTGCCCGGCCTGCGCCTGCTGCCGGGCCGCTTCATGGTGATCCAGCAGGCCATGGGCCTGCCCAAGGGGCGGGGCGATGAGGCCCTGCGCGTGCTGGCGGCCTTTGTGGAAGAGGCCAAGGCCTCGGGCTTTGTGGCCGAGGCACTGCAGCGCCACGGCATCCAGGGCGCAGCGGTTGCGCCTGCGGCCTGAAGGTCAGGCGCCGCGCAGCACCAGCAGGTCGATGCTGGCCGGCACGCCCAGGCGCACGGCAAAGCCGGCCCACAGGCCTGCGCCGGCGCTGACGAAGAGCTTCATGGCGCCGACCTCGTACTCGCCGCGCACAAAGCCGTCATTGGCGGGCGCCACCAGCCATTGGTCCATGCCCAGGATCAGGCCGCCGTGCGTATGGCCCGACAGCTGCAGGCCCACGCCGTGGGCCGCGTTGTCGCGGGCGGTCTTGGGCTGGTGGGCCAGCAGCAGGTGGTATTGCGCACCGGCCTCTTTGGCCTGGCGGGCCACGGTGTCGATGTCGGGCGGCACGCCTTCGGCCACGGACGGGTCGGTGTTCTGGCGCGACAGGCGGCCATAGGCCGGATCGCCGATGCCCGACAGCGCCAGGCGCGCGCCCTGCACATCGATCAGCTGCATGCGGTTTTCCAGCAGGTTCAGGCCCAGGCGGCGGAATTCGGCCATCCAGGCGTCGTAGCCGCTGTAGTACTCATGGTTGCCGGGCGCCGCCCAGACGCCGTGGCGTGCCTTGAGCTGCGCCAGCGGCGCGATGTTGGCGCGGCCGCTGTCCACGTCGCCGTCCACCATGTCGCCGGGCAGCACGATGAGGTCGGGCCGCGCCTCCAGCGTGCGGTCCACGATGGTCTGCACATAGCGTGCGTCGTTGATGGGGCTGGCGTGGATGTCGGCCAGCACGGCCACGCGCAGGCCTTCCAGGCCGGCGGGCAGGCCGGGCAGGCGCAGCGTGCGTTCGTGCACCTCGGGCGGGCGCAGCGCATTGGTCACGCCCCAGGCCGACAGCAGGCCTGCCAGGGCCAGTGCGCCGGACGTGAGCAGCGGGGCGTGGAGGCGCTGCTTCCAGTCCTCGCGCCGGGCCACGGCGGCCAGCGCCCAGAGGCCGTCGCGCAGCACGATGAAGACGGCCAGCATCAGCAGCAGGGCCAGCACCCAGCCGCCCGGCACCTGCAGATAGGCCAGCGTGCGGTACTCGACCGTGCCCTCGCGCAGCAGCACCAGCAGCAGGGCGGGCGTGCAGCCCAGGGCCGCCGTGGCGACGGCCGCCATCAGGCGGGCGCGGCGCGGCATCAGGCGGACGGGCCACCACAGCCACAGGGCCAGTAGCGGGATGACGAGGGCGGCAAGAGTAACCATGGGGAGCAGATCGAGGAAGGCGGGTGAGGCGGCCAGCGCCGGGAGCGGGCGGCAAGGCGAGCGCCGATTGTGCGCAATGCCTTGCATGCCGCTGGCCTGACTTGGCGAAGGCCCTGGCATGCGGGGGTTTTCATGCGGGCGGCACAGGGCCGGCGTATGGAAATCTGCAGCCGCGTGGCGCCGCCGGCATGGCGCGGGGATAATCCAGCCCCTTATGCCTTTGAAGATCAGCTTCCCTGAATCCCTGCCCGTATCCGCCCGCCGTGAGGAAATCATGGAGGCCATGGACCGGCACCAGGTCATCATCGTGTGCGGCGAGACGGGCTCGGGCAAGACCACGCAGCTGCCCAAGATCGCGCTGGCGCTGGGCCGGGGCAAGGTCAACGCCACGCCCGACGACAAGGGCCAGGTGCGCGGCCACCTGATCGGCCACACGCAGCCGCGCCGCATTGCCGCCAGCTCGGTGGCCAAGCGCATTGCCGAGGAGCTGAACACGCCGCTGGGCGATGTGGTGGGCTACAAGGTGCGTTTCCAGGACCGGCTGTCCAAGGACGCCTCGGTCAAGCTGATGACGGACGGCATCCTGCTGGCCGAGACGCAGACCGACCCGCTGCTCAAGGCCTACGACACGCTGATCATCGACGAGGCCCACGAGCGCAGCCTCAACATCGACTTCCTGCTGGGCTACATCAAGCAGATCCTGCCCCGGCGCCCCGACCTCAAGGTGGTGGTGACATCGGCCACCATCGATGCCGAGCGATTTGCCAGGCATTTCGAAGGCCCCAAGGGGCCTGCGCCGGTGATCATGGTCTCGGGCCGCACCTACCCCGTGGAGATGCGCTGGCGCCCGTTCGAGGAAAAGCGCGACCATGACCTCAACGACGCCATCGCCGAAGGCGTGGACGAGCTGTGGGCCGGCGGCGCGGGTGGCGACATCCTGGTCTTCCTGCCCGGCGAGCGCGAGATCCGCGAGGCCGCCGACCACCTGCGCAAGCACCTGGCACAGCAGCCCGTGCTGCGCCATGCCGAGGTGCTGCCGCTGTTCTCGCGCCTGTCGCAGGCCGAGCAGGACCGCATCTTCGACAGCCACACGGGCCGGCGCATCGTGCTGGCCACCAACGTGGCCGAGACCTCGCTGACCGTGCCCGGCATCCGCTATGTGATCGATGCGGGCACGGCGCGCGTCAAGCGCTATTCCTTCCGCAGCAAGGTCGAGCAGCTGCTGGTCGAGCCCATCAGCCAGGCAGCGGCCAACCAGCGCGCCGGCCGCTGCGGCCGCGTGGCCAACGGCATCTGCATCCGCCTGTACGACGAGGCCGACTTCGGCACGCGCGCGCGCTTCACCGACCCTGAAATCCTGCGCTCCTCGCTGGCCGGCGTCATCCTGCGCATGAAGTCGCTGGGCCTGGGCGACGTGGTGAACTTTCCCTTCCTCGAAGCGCCCTCGGGCCGTGCCATTGCCGACGGCTACCAGCTGCTGGGCGAGCTGGGCGCCGTGGACGAGCGCGGCGAGCTGCTGCCCATGGGCCGCGAGCTGTCGCGCCTGCCGCTGGACCCGCGCGTGGGCCGCATGATCCTGGAGGCGCGCACGCGCGGCGCCGTGGCCGAGGTGCTGGTCATCGCCTCGGCCCTGTCCGTGCAGGACGTGCGCGACCGGCCGCTGGAGGCCCAGCAGCAGGCCGACCAGCAGCACGCCAAGTTCGATGACGAGAAAAGCGAATTCAGCGGCTACCTGCGCCTGTGGAAATGGCTGCAGGATGCGCGCGGCGGCAAGGTGGTGGCCAAGAGCCGCAAGGAAATGGCCACGGCCCAGGCACCGGCCGCCAAGCCATCGGCGCGCAATGCCGCCTTCCTGCCCGTGGCCCAGCGCAGCGGCGGGCAGAGCGTGGCCGCCCCGGCGGCCGAGGCGTTGGCGGCCTTCCATCCGCAGGACACCGGTCCCGGCACGGATGACGAGCCCTCGCACAAGCTCAGCAACCGCCAGTGGGAGCAGCTGCTGCGCCAGAACTTCATCAACATCCGCCGCGTGCGCGAATGGCGCGACATCCACTCGCAGCTGCTGACCGTGGTCAACGAGCACAAGTGGAAGGTCAACACCGAGCCCGCGGGCTACGACGCCGTGCACCTGTCCATGCTGTCCGGCCTGCTGGGCAACCTGGGCTACAAGGGCGATGAAAGCGACGCCTACCTGGGCGCGCGCGGCATCCGCTTCCATCCGCACCCGGGCGCCCACCTGTCCAAGAAACCCGGGCGCTGGATCGTTGCGGCCGAGCTGGTGGAGACCTCGCGCCTGTACGGCCGGGGCATCGCCGCCATCGATCCGCAGTGGCTGGAGGAAGTCGGCGCCCACCTGCTCAAGAAGCAGCTGCTCGATCCGCACTGGTCCAAGAACCAGGCCGATGTGGTGGCGCTGGAGCGCGCCACGCTCTACGGCCTGGTGGTCTACAACGGCCGGCGCATGAGCTATGGCCGCATCGATCCGCAGTCCGCGCGCGAGATCTTCATCCGCCAGGCCCTGGTGGAGGGTCAGTGGGACACGCGCTGGCACTTCCTGCCCGCCAACCTCAAGCTGGTGCGCAAGGTCGAGGAGCTGGAGCACAAGAGCCGCCGCCAGGACGTGCTGGTCGATGACGAGCTGATCTACGCCTTCTACGACCAGCAGATCCCCAAGGACGTGTTCAGCGGCGCCACCTTCGACCATTGGTTCCGCGAGGCGGCCAAAGAAAACGCCGACCTGCTGCGCCTGTCGCGCGACGAACTGATGCGCCACGAGGCTGCCGGCATCACCACCCAGGCCTTTCCCAAGGTGGTCAAGCTCGGCGGCGTGGACTGCACGGCCAGCTACCTGCACAGCCCGGGCGACGCGCGCGACGGCATCACCGTCACCGTGCCGCTGTTCGTGCTCAACCAGGTCAGCGACGAGCGCGTGGAATGGCTGGTGCCCGGCATGCTCAAGGACAAGCTCCAGGCCCTGCTCAAGAGCCTTCCGCAGCGCCCGCGCAGCCGCTTCGTGCCCCTGCCCGAAAGTGCCCAGCGCCTGGCCGAACTCTTCACCACGCCCGAGCGCTGGGGCCAGGGATCGCTCATCGATGCCCTGCTCAAGCAGGTGCGCGACGAGACCTCGCTGGACGTCAAGCGCGCCGACTTCAAGCTGGACATGCTCAGCCCGCACCTGTTCATGAACTTCCGCATCACGGACGAGCATGGACGCCAGCTGGGCCAGGGCCGCAACCTGGGCGCGCTCAAGGCCGAACTGGGCGCCAAGGCGCGCGGCGCCTTCCAGGCGCTGGCCGCGCTGAAGGTGGCTTCGGTCACCGAGGCTGCGGCCCCACCTGCCGCCGCGTCCGAAGCCGGCAAGAAGGCGGAATCTGGCGCCAAGCCGGACAAGACAGCAAAGCCTGAAAAGGCGGACCAGGCCAAGCCCGCCAGCAACGCCAGGCCCAGCCAGCCCGCCGACAGCCGCTACAAGGAATGGAGCTTTGGCGAGCTGCCCGAGCTGATGGAGATCGGCCGGGGCGGGCAGACGCTGATCGGCTTCCCTGCGCTGATCGACCATGGCGATGCCGTCGGCATCGAGGTCTTCGACGAGCCCGAGGTTGCGGCCGCACGCCACCGCGTGGGCCTGCGCCGCCTGTTCGCGCTGCAGATCCGCGACGCGCTCAAGTACCTGGAAAAGAACATTCCAGACCTGCAGAAGATGGCCGTTGCCTACATGCCGCTGGGCACGCAGGAGGAACTGCGCGAGCAGATCATCGACGTGGCCATAGACCGCGCCTTCCTGCAGGAGCCGCTGCCCACCAACGACACGCAGTTCAAGCAGCGCGTGCAGGACGGACGCGGCCGGCTGACGCTGATCGCCAACGAGGTGGCGCGCATGGCCTCCACCATCCTGGTCGAGTACGCGGCGGCCCAGCGCAAGATCAAGGACACCAAGAACGCGCCTGACGCCACGGCCGACGCCGCCCAGCAACTGCAGCGCCTGGTGCCCAAGAACTTCATCGCGGCCGCGCCCTGGACCCAGCTGCAGCACTATGCGCGCTACCTCAAGGCCATCACCAGCCGGCTGGACAAGTACCGCGCCGACCCTGCGCGCGACGCCAGCCGCCTGGCCGAGCTGCGCCCGCTGGAGCAGCGCTACTGGCGCCTGGTGGCCGAGCGCAAGGGCCACATCGATGCGCGCATGCAGGAGTACCGCTGGATGCTGGAGGAGCTGCGCGTGAGCTTCTTCGCCCAGGAGCTGCGCACGCCTTACCCGGTCAGCATCAAGCGGCTGGACAAGGTCTGGCAGCAGCTGCAGAACTAGCGCCGTGCCGGCCTGCGGCCCTTCCGTGATCGGGAGGGCCGCAGGCCATGGTTCAACGCGGCATCGCCACCTTCACCGGCACGCAGCCGGTCGGAGCGATGCAAGGCCCAAGGCCGTATGCGCCATCACAGAGATGGGGTATTTTTCAAAGCACGGGCGATCTGTGCAGAAACTGCACAGATGCTGGCCGCTCCATGGCGTTGCGGCGGGCCCTGTGCGTTTCTAGACTGCAGGCATCAACCACTTCCCGTTTCCAGGAGCACTGCATGTCCCTCGCAGAACAGGCCAGCCAGGCCACCCAATCCACCAGCCATCCCACCCTCCGCGCCCTGTCAGGCGCGCCGGGGCGCAGCCAGTTGCCACGGGGTGCCACGGCGCTGCTGGTCATCGACTTCCAGAACGAGTACTTCAGCGGCCGCCTGCCCATCCCGCGCGGCCCGCAGGCCTTGGAACAGGCACGGCGCCTGCTGCAATGGGCCGATGCCGGGCAGGTTGCCGTGTTCCACATCCAGCACATTGCCCCGGAAGGTGCACCCGTGTTCGCCGTCAATGGCAGCACCGTCCAGTTCCACCCCGGCCTGCAGCCGCGCGCGGGCGACACCGTGGTGCAAAAGCGCAGCGTCAGCGCCTTCGTCGGCACCGACCTGGCCGACCAGCTGCGCGCGCGTGGCATCACCACCGTGGTCATCTGCGGCCTCATGACGCACGCCTGCGTGGCCGGCGCCGCACGCGATGCCGCGCCGCTGGGCTTCGAGGTCGTCGTGGCCAGCGACGCCGTGGCCACACGTGCCATCACGCGCAGCAACGGCGAATCCGTGGACGCCGACAGCCTGCACCGTGCCGCGCTGGCCGAGATCGAGGATGTGTTCGGCGATGTGCTGCCCACCGCGCATGTGGTGCAGCTGCCCCTGCGCTGAGCCTGCAGGCAGGACCCGCGCATCGTCTCCTAGCGAGAATCCACGGCGTTGCCGTACTCCGTCGTGGTGCTGGCCGCATCCTTGCGCACCGGCAATGCGACCTGCTCGAACACATTGCCCTCGATCACTACGCCTTTGGACTCCAGCAGGTTGATGCCGGCCTGGGGTTCCTCTTCCTTCTTCCTGAACAGCCCGCTGCGCTTCACGATGAAGCGGTTGTTGCGGATGATGGAACCATCGGCATCGCGCAGCTTGAGGATGGCGGGCAGCGGCGCCTTATCGCGCAGATCCATGTGCACGATGAAGGTGTTGCCCTCCACCAGCGAGCGCGGGCCGTACAGGTAGACGGCGGTGCGGCCATCGACCTCGATGGTGTTGTTGCGCACCACGTTGTCGGAGCCCGCCATGATGATGGCGCGGCCGCCGGATTTGATTTGGAGGTTTTCTGCGGTGTAGAAGGTGGGAGGGAAATAATCCCAAGGGATTTTATTGAATTTTTGGGTTTCGATGTTCCATCTGGAATTTTCTATTACAGGAAAGTCTTCCTCCAGTTTCTCAATTCTATTGCGTGCACCCAATTTAGGAGAAAGTTCTACGCCAATACCCGATAGACCTGGAGTTTCTATTATTCCATTATGAACTCTTAGATTGAAAACTACCTCTCCACCAGATAATATTCCAATGCCGCTATTATTATTAAATGGTCTTCCTGTAACAAGATGTCCTCGCAAATCAAGGTCAGCATTATTACTGTGGTAGAAATCTAAAATTGCACCTCGTGGGTTACCACGTTCTATTCCCCCTTCGATCCAGTCACGCGCTTTACGCTGCACAAAGTCATGAATGACGCAATGACGGCCAGAACCTTCAAAAGCTTCCGTGATAGGGTAGTAGCCACCTCTATACTTGACGGGCTTGCACCCCTCAGGCAGCGGGCCCTTGTCGCTAGGTGGATGGCGGCGCGCTGCCCATTCTTCCGTCGTGAGTGGTTTCTTGGGGAAAGCTTGGCAGCTTGCAAAGACAATGCAAGCAAAAGCAGAAAAATAGAGAAAAACTATACTTCTTTGCATATTTTACTGCCTGGCAAGCAAACGCCTGGATATTTATGTTCTTGACCTGCAAGATTTTCTAAGTATTTACCCCTATTTTTCTCTGCCTCTTTTATTTTATATTCATCGCTACCTCCCTTTTCTATATTTATTTCCAAAATTCTGGTTTTTTCGCTATTTTCTGTGTTTTTGGTTAGTTTAAGTTTTCCATCCTTAATCAGTTTGTTAATGGCCTCTTCCAAAAATCTAGCCTTTCCAGGAAAATCCGCACCCTCTTCCCTGATTGCATTGAATCTCTCGAGCACTTTCCTGATCTCCTCAAACCCTAGCGCAGGGCTAGTTCCATATGCCGTTAAAAACTCATAAACCGCCTTCTCCCCTTGCAGCGATCGATACTCCCGCTGGCCCCAATAAGGCACCTCTGGATCAGGCATATTCCCCAGTATTGGCATGTCCTCGTCATAGGTGTAATCCGGCTCGGACCCCGCAAACCCATGCCCTATGCCCAGCTTCGCGCTGATGGCATCGAACGGCCGGTTGTCCTTGTCCCGGTGGCTGAAGGTGTCCAGGTAGGAGTGCAGGAATTCGCCCAGGAACTGGTATTCGGCGCAGGGCTGGGCCGGGTTGCCCAGCCGGCTGGCGTTGAGCAGGTTGTTCAGTTGCGGGCTCAGGTTGCCCACCACGCTGTTGACGTTGTCGTTGGCGTACTGGGGCAGCGTGGTTCCTCTGTCGTCGGACAGGTTGTCTCCACATACTGCGAAGCCAGCGCCGTGATGCGCGCCCCGGCTCGTAGTCCAGGCCGGCCGGCGGCCAGGGCCAGGAAGAAGACCTGTAGTAGTGCATGTCCTCCTCCTGGTACAGCCCGTGGGATCGATCCGGTTGAGTGGGTTGCCGCATATGGCCGTCGAATACCTCCATTCCATCAGGGGCTGCCTTTTGAAATGTTTCCACTCTCCGTTGTGGTACTGGCCGCATCCTTGCGCACCGGCAATGTGATCTCTTCAAACACATTGCCTTCGATCACTACGTCCTTGGACTCCAGCAGATTGATGCCGGCCTGGGGTTCCTCTTCCTTCTTCCTGAACAGCCCGCTGCGCTTCACGATGAAGCGGTTGTTGCGGATGATGGAACCATCGGCATCGCGCAGCTTGAGGATGGCGGGCAGCGGGGCCTTGTCGCGCGGGTTCATGTGCACGATGAAGGTGTTGCCCTCCACCAGCGAGCGCGGGCCGTACAGATAGACGGCGGTGCGGCCATCGACCTCGATGGTGTTGTTGCGCACCACGTTGTCGGAGCCGGCCATGATGATGGCGCGGCCGCCGGATTTGATTTGGAGGTTTTCTGCTGTGTAGAAGGTGGGTGGGGTGTAATCCCAAATACCCGCGAATGTACGGCTGTAGCCGACTTCTTTGATTGCTGGACGATCTTCTGTCAACTCCTGTAGCCTCTGACGACCTTCTATATAAGGTGCCATATCTATTCCAATACCTAGTGGACCGGGCGTTTCGATTTTTCCGTTGTGAACTGCCAAGTGAGTCAGTGATTTGCTATTCATGCCTATGCCGCGGGTATTTTCAAACGGCTTGCCAGATATAAGATGTTTTCTTAGATCAATGTTGGAATGGCTGTCTTGAGAGAAACTAATCACACTACCCCTTCCGGCTTCATCTGTTGGTGATCCACGTTCCCTGCCATTAATGAAGTCTCTTAATTTCCTCTGTACAAAATCGTGAACTACACAGTGGTCTCCTCGTCCTCTGACATACTCAATAATGGGATGAAAGGTCCCTCGATATTTGACGGGGCTGCAGCCATCTGGCAATGGTCCTGTGTCGCTGGGTGGATGGCGAGTTTCAGCCCACTCTTCCCAGGTCATCCCTTGGGAAAATCCGGAAGACAAAACTATCAAGATAAATGTCAGTGCCTTAACTGTCACACTGGTTTGCATATGATACTCCTTGGCAAGCAGACTCCTGGATATTTAGCCTCTTGGCCAACAAGTGCTCCAAGATATTTTTCCCGATTAGCGTCAGCTTGATCTTCGTTGTAAGCTTCATTCTCTGTATTTTTAAGATCTATCTTTTTTATTTCAGTTAATCTTCCTTCTTGATCTATCTTTGTCAGTTTTAGCTTGCCGTCATTTATCCAGGATTTGATGGTATCTTCTAGCAGATTAAATTTACTTAGTGAATTTCCTCCAGTCTCTCGAATAGCATTGAATCTCTCCAGCACTTTCTCTATCTCTTTAAAGCTCACCGCCGGCTTAGCCCCATACCGCGTCAAAAACTCATAAACCGCCTTCTCCCCTTGCAGCGATCGATACTCCCGCTTGTCCCAATAAGGCATATCTGGATCAGGCATATTCCCCAGTATTGGCATGTCCTCGTCATAGGTGTAATCCGGCTCGGACCCCGCAAACCCATGCCCTATGCCCAGCTTCGCGCTGATGGCATCGAACGGCCGGTTGTCCTTGTCCCGGTGGCTGAAGGTGTCCAGGTAGGAGTGCAGGAATTCGCCCAGGAACTGGTATTCGGCACAGGGCTGGGCCGGGTTGCCCAGCCGGCTGGCGTTGAGCAGGTTGCTCAGTTGCGGGCTCAGGTTGCCCACCACGCTGTTGACGTTGTCGTTGGCGTACTGGGGCAGCGTGGTGCCCTTGTCGTCGGACAGCGTGAAGTGGTACCACAGCAGTTGCCGGTGGTTCTTGAAGATCGAGCCCACCGTGGTGAGGGTGTTGGCATCGTCCAGCGGCTTGGTGATGGGGTTGTCATCCACGTACTGCGAAGCCAGCGCCGTAATGCGCGCAGGTTCGTAGTCCAGGCCGGCGGCCAGGGCCAGGAAGAAGACCATGTAGTAGTGCATGTCCTCCTGGTACAGCCCGGTGGGATCGATGCGGTTGAGCGGGTCGCCGCCGGCATACAGGTAGGCATCGGGTCCGTCCGGGTAGCCCAGCGGGTCCGGCTGCAGGTAGCGGCCGCTGGCCGGGTCGTAGCTGCGGTGCCAGTTGTCGTGCAGTCCGCTTTCCTCGTCAAAGTACTGGCCCGGCAGGCGCAGGTTGAGCACGGCCTGCTGCCGGGGCAGGCTTGTGTGGCCGGCCTGATGCATGGCCGGCGCTCCCCAGGGGGTTTGGCGGGCACGCCAGACCACGCGCTGGCCTGCGTCCGTCATGGCCTGCGGACTGCCCCGGTGGTCGTTGTGGATGTGCAGCATGCGCGCCTTGCCGCTGGCGTTGTCCCGGTTGTGCGCGGATTCCAGCTTGGCGATGGGCAGGGTGCGAGTCCCCTCGTTCAGGTACAGGTACTGGCTGGTGATGCGGCCTTCGCCATCCATTTCCGCGACGAGCCGGTTGTCCTGCCACAGGTAGTGGCTGTGCGTTTGCCCATCGCCCTGGTGCACGGTCTTGCCCACGCGCTGGCCCAGGCTGTTGTAGCGGTAGCTGGCGATGGGCCGGTCCTGGTGGTCGCTGATTCCCTGGAGCTGTCCTGCCTCGGTGTAGGTGTAGCGGTGCAATGCGTCCTGGACGGTGCGACCCTGGCTGTCGCGCTGCACGGGCGCTGGTGCTGACGGTGCGTTGTCCTGCACCAGCCTGCCGAAGCCCTGGTAGCGGTAGTCGGTCTTGTGCAGGCCCGCTGGTGGCCACTCCTGCTCGATGGCGCGGATGCGCGGGCCCACGCCGTAGCGGTAGCGCTGGCTGAGGATGGGTGCGCTGCCTTGTGATGTGCCTTGCCCGGTGGTCTGCTGCGTGAGGCGCCCGGCAATGTCGTATTGGCGCGAGGTGGCCAGGCCGTTGCCTGCCGTGTAGTGCTGCAGGCCGTTGAAGGCGTCCGTTTGGATGTCGCCGACCACCGTCTGCGCGGGCAGCAGGCGTTCGAGCAAGCCTGTGGCGCCGGCGCCCAGCCAGTGGTCGCTGGCCTGCAGCAGGCCGGCCACCCAAGCGCTTTGCAGTTGCAGCCCTTGCACGCTGGCGCCGTCGCTGGCGGGGCCGCGCCGGGTGACGAGCACGCGGCCATCGGCCAGGGTGCGGCTGTGGACCCGGCCGTCCGGGCCATAGCGCGTGGCGGTGCGGTAGGTATGCTCGCCCTGGCCGTCGGGCGTGGCCAGCGCAATGGTGCGTGCCACGGGGCGGCCCAGGGCGTCGTATTCGATGGACTCGCGCTGCCAGTTGCTATCGATGGTCTGCAGCAGCCGGCCCTGGTAGTGCAGCCGGGTTTGCGAGGAAGAGCGACGATCTGCGCCGGGCGCCGCTTCGTAGCGCTTGGACAGCAGACGCCCGCTGGGAGCGTACTGGTAGTGGGTGCTGCTGCCGTCGGCGCGGGTGTGCACCCGCAATTGATCGGCTTCGTTGTAGCGTGCGCTTTGGCGGCCATGATCGGCAAGCTGGAGCCAGACGGTGCGGCCGAAGTCGTCGTGCAGGGCCTGGCGGCGTTCGGCGGGTTGGGTGCTCCGGGATTTGCTGGTGATCTGCTCCATCGCCGCGCTGGCCGGGCCTTGCAATGCCAGCCGTACCGCCCCATCGGGCGTTTGCGACAGGCTGGCATGGAGACTGCCGTTGTCCAGCCAGCGCGTGCGGGTGTCGTCGCCATCGGTGTGCTGGAGCAGCTCGCCCGCGTCGCCGTAGGTGTAGCTGTCCAGGCGCCCATCGGGCAGCAGGCGGTGGCTCAGGCGCCCTTGCGCATTCCAGCCGTAGTAGGCCGCACGTTCGGGGAGGTCCTGGCCTTCGCGGTACAGGCCCAGCCGCTTGATGCGGCCTTCGCTGTCGCGTTCGATCTGGCCCCGGTTGCCCAGGCCATCGAGCCTGGCCTGGGTGCTGCCCTGGTAGGCCCAGGTGGTGCTGCGGCCTGCCGTGTCGATGGCCTGGCTGGGGCGGCCCAGGGCGTCGTGGCGGATGCGGTATGGATTCAGGCTCAGCTGGCTGCTGGCGCGGGGCTGGCCGTCGGCGTCCAGCAGCCAGCCGCTGGTGGTGATTTCTTCTGTCTGCAGGGCGTTGGCGGACAGGGCGCTGTAGCGCATCTGGCGCTGAAGGCGCCGCACGCCGTCGTCTTCGGTGCGGGTCGTGATGCGCCCGGCCTGGTCATGCTCCAGCGCCACGGTGGTGCCATCGGGCTGCAGCACGCGCTTGACGTGGCTGCCGCTGCGATCCCAGCGCAGCCGCGTGAGGTCGTTCTGCGCCGGGCTTCCGTCGTCATAGCCTGCCAGCGAGGTGGGCAGTGGCCCGTCGATGTCCACCAGCACGCTGCGGCCGTTGATCTCGGTGTAGCGGTAGCGCGTGCTGCGTTCGATGGGCATGGCGCCGTCCGCATTGCCTGCGGGCTGGCCCTGGGCATCCAATGGGCTGAAGCCCGTCTCGGTGATCTGCAGCGGCTGGCGGCTGCTGTTGTAGCGGATGCGGATCTGGTGTTCGCGCCCGGGCACGACGCTGGGCCGGGCGATGAGTTCGGGGCCGTATTGCTTCCAGGGGTCCTTGCCGTAGCCGTAGCGCACCTGCAGCTGCGGGGCCCGGGCTTGGCCTTGTGTGTAGGGAATGCGGTACACGGCCAGCGGGCGGCCGAAGGGGTCCAGCTCGGTGCGCGTGCCTTCCAGCGGGCGGCCTGCGGGATCGAGCCGCGTGGCGTCGGTCAGGCGCCCTTGCGCGTCGTACCGGTAGCGCATGTCGCCGGGGCCGCAACTGGCGCAGCCCGGGCCGCGCACTTCAAGCAATCGCCATTGCCCGCCGATGGTGTCGTAGTGGTAGGTGGTTGCTTGCCCAAGGCTGTTGGTGAGGGTGTTCTTCCAGGGCTGGCTGAGGTCCAGGGTGACTTTTTCCTGCTGGCTGTCCGGCGGGCCGCGCACGCTCAAGATGGCGCGGCCGGTGTCGCCGTAGGCGTAGCTGGCGATGCGCTCGTCCATGGGCTTGCCGTCACTGCCCTGGCCCTGGACGCTGATGCCCGTGAGCAAGGTGGGGTGGCGTGGGTCCTCATAGTGGTAGTGGCGCTGGACCGGGGCTTGGCCATCGGCCGACGGGAGGCTGACCTGCACGAGGCTGGCGTTCAGCTTGGCCTGGGGCTGGGTGCTGCCGGGCAACGGTGCGCTGCCGTGGCGGTAGCCGATGCGGCCCAGCGGGGTGTCGATGGCCTGCACGCCGGTGAAGCTGTCCTCGCTCGACGATTGGGCGTAGTGCAGGCGCAGGCTGCGCCCCTGCGGGTCGGTGACCTTGAGCAGGCGGTTGCCCTTGGCGTTGTAGTCCAGGCGGACCTGTTCGCCCGAGGGCAGGCTGATGCGGGTCAGGCGCCCCCGGTGGTTGAAGCGCAGCTCGCGCCCGTCCATCCATTGCCAGGTGTAGTGCCGTTCCTGGCCGGGCTTGGTTTCCTTGGTGCCCTTTGTATCCGGGCCTTCGATGCGCAAGATGCCGTTGCCCGGCTGCTGGCTGGCGCACAGGCTGGGGTGCTCGCGCAGCTTGCTGAAGATGATGCGGGTGCCGTCGGCCTGCACGATCTGCAGGTTGGTGGGGTGGTCGTACAGGCGGGCCTCGTAGCTGAGCAGCCAGCCGCGGCCGAGCAGGCCTGGCGGCACGTAGGCCCGGCTGTAGCTGCTGTTGTAGTGGCGCACGACTTCCAGGCCGAGCACGCCTGGCAAGGCGGGCATGTCCACTTCGCGCTGGTATTTGTTGCCGTTGATGAGGTGGATTGGGTTGCCTGCGCCCTGGTGGGTGCTGCTGGAGTTGCCCTGGGTGGCGGGGCCGGCGCCGCCGCAGGGGCTGCCGCCGGGCGTGGGGGTGCAGGTGCCGCCGCCCGAGCCGCCACCGCCGCCGCCGAGGTCGATGCCGCGGCCCGTGCCGGGGGCGCAGCTTTGTACGGTGGGGTCGCATTTGCCGGAGCCGCCGCCCAGGTTGGGAGCGGCAGCCGCCAGGGTGGGCGTGGCCTGGGCCAGCAGTGCGGCAATGCATAGCAAGGCGCTGCGCAGCAGCGTGTGCCGTGGGTGCATGTGAGTTTCTCCCTCGGGATTTTTAGGAATCTCGGGCAGGAGGCGGCCATGCGTCTGGCGGGGAGCTGGTGGAGGCAAGCCTGTGTCCGGGTTGCCGGTCAATCTAGGCAGCTGCGGCGTGCTTGTCTCTAGGAATAGTCTGTTTCTGCGGCCCAAAGGGAGGAATGGGGCGGAAAAGGGGCCGGCGTGGGGCTGTGGCGCAACGGAATGCGGCCGCCCGCATGCCCCACAATCCCCGCCAAAGGAGTGCACGGGCAATGGACAGATGGCAGGCCATGCGGGTGTTTTGCGGCGTAGTGGATGCGCAGGGCTTCACGGCGGCGCAGGACAGGCTGGGCATGACGCATTCGACCGCCTCGCGCCATGTCAAATGGCTGGAGTCGGAACTGGGCACGCAGCTGCTGCAGCGCAATTCGCGCGGGCTGAGCCTGACCGAGGCGGGGCGCAGCTACTACCTCAGCTGCGTGCAGTTGCTGGAGCAGCTCGATGCGGCCGAGGCCGCGCTGGCCGTGCGCCGCGCACGCGTGGCGGGCGTGCTGCGCATCACGCTGCCGCTGGCCGTGGGCGCCATCGAGCTGGGCGACTGGCTGCCCGAGTTCGAGCAGCAATTCCCGGATCTGGAGCTGCAACTGCTGTGCACCGACCGGCTGGTGGACCTGGTGGCCGAGGGCGTGGATGCAGCCGTGCGCATCAGCCGGCAATTGCCGGACAGCGGGCTGCAGGCGCGGCTGCTCACGCATTCGCCTCTGGTGCTGGTGGCTTCGCCCGCCTATCTGATGCGCCACGGGGTGGTGCAGGCGCCAGAGCAACTGGCCGCGCACCGCGCCCTGGCCTTTGCTGCGGGTCCGGCCCAGCTGCGCTGGAGCGTGGTGTCCGGGCAGGGTGCTGTCACTGAGGTCCAGCCGCTAGCGGCATTGCGCACCGATTCGGTGGCCACCATCTTCGAGGCCGCACGCGCGGGGCGGGGCATTGCGGCGCTGACCTGGCATACCGTGCGCTCGGCCATCGAGCGCGGCCAGCTGGTGCGGGTGCTGCCCTGTTTTCATCTGGGGCAGTACAGCTACCACGCGCTGTATCCGCGCACGCGGCATCTGCGCCCGGCCGTGCGTGCCTTCGTGGATTTCATGGCACGGCGCTATCGGCAGGGGCCGGGGGACTGAGCATGGTGTTCTGGAGCCGGCCGCTCGATGCGCAGGAACAGGCCTTTGTGCGCACGCACTTCGGTGCCTCGCTGGATGCGCTGCTGCCGCGCATGCGCCTTTATCTGCGCCGCCTGGGCGACACGCGCAGGGCGCTGTCCATGAATGGCGGGCGCATCTTCATGCCGCGTGCCTTTTTCATGCAGTCCGATCCGCGCCAGCCGCTGCGCCTGTCGCATCCGCAGATCGCAGGCATCTTTGCCCATGAGCTGCTGCACCAGTGGCAGCGCCTGCAGGGCATGCCCGTCACGCGGCAGGCGGCCTGGCTGCAGTTCAAGGCGCTGTGCACGCGCGGCGATCCCTATGCCTACGAGCGCTGCGACGATCCCCGGCGCATGCTGCAGCGCTTTGTCCATGCCCAGGTGGAGCAGCAGGGCCAGATGTGGGAGGACCATGTGCGCGCCTGCGTGGCGGGGCAGGGCGATGCGGCGGGCGCCCTGATCGCGGCCCACGTGCGGGGCACGTGAGTCAGCTGGGCTGGATGCTCAGTGCTTCGATCAGGTCATGGGCCGACACATCGCGCGCCGCGCCAAAGCCCGCCACGTGCCGGGCGATGGATGGCGTGATGCAGACAAAGCGGAAGTCGCCCAGATCGGTCATGAACGCGGCTTCGGGGAAGCGCAGCACATAGCTGTCGCGCGCGCCATCGGCCAGCACGCTGCCGGGCGGAGGTGTGCTGGCCACGCCTTCAATGGCCACGCGCTCCAGTGCATGCACGCCCTCGCCGTCCACTTCGGCCGCGCACACCAGCAGGCTGACGGCCGGGTGCAGTTCCATGGCCCGCGTGTGCGCTGCCAGTGCGCTGACGTGCAGCACAAAGCAGCCAAACTGCGCATTCCAGGCCCAGGGCACCATGGACAGACGGGGAGCGGGCAGTGCATCGCCAGCCCCGGGGGCAGGGGAGTCGGCGGGCTGGGTGGCCAGGGCCGCGCTGCGGCGGCGGGCCAGCAGATCGCGCAGCGACAGCTGCAGGCGGGACAGGTGGGGCATGGCGGGCGTGGAGGGCATGGCGCCATCGTACCCGTGGCGTACTTGTGGCGTGCCCGTGGCCGGCTTGCGAAAGCACAAGGCGAGTTGCGGTGGCATCGGTATGCCATGGGCGCTCAAGCGTCACTTTGGCGACGATTCCCTGGGGCCTTCCCCAATGCCGGGAACCGGGTGTGCGCCTAGCCTCGCTGGCAAGGCGGATTGCCGCCGTCCGATCCACTCACCGACCATTCAACGCCCATCCGTCCATGTCGACCCTGCCCGCGCACCACGCCTTCTGGCCCAGCCGTCTGCCCCATTCCATCACCGTGCCCGCCACCAGCGTATGGGAGAACCTGGCCGTCAACGCGCGCCGCTATCCCGACAAGCCGGCCATCCGCTACTTCGGCAGCTCCATCAGCTACCGCGAGCTGTGCGAGGGCACGGAACGCATGGCGGCCTACCTGCACAGCCTGGGCGTGCAGCGCGGCGACCGCGTGATCCTGCTGATGCAGAACACGCCTCAGCTCATCCTGGCGCACTACGCCATCTTCCGCGCCAATGCCGTGGTGGTGCCGGTCAATCCCATGAACATGGCCGAGGAGCTCAAGCACTACATCACCGACGCCGACGCCAAGGTCGCCATCACCACGGCCGACCTGGCCCCCGAGCTGGCCAAGGCCAGCAACGCGCTGGCGCCGGGCCAGCGGCTCGATCACCTGATCGTCACCCAGTTCACCGATGCCTTCGATGCCGGTGTGCAGGGCGACGATGCGCCGCCTGCGCAGTGGCACGACTGGCTGCTCACCCGGCGCGAGCCGGCTGTGCTGGAGGGCGGCAGCGTCCACACCTGGCAGCAGGCCCTGGCCTGCACCGACGCTGCGCCGCCCCATGTGGTGGGCCGCGACGACATGGCCGTGCTGCCCTACACCAGCGGCACCACGGGCCACCCCAAGGGCTGCATGCACCCGCACCGCTCCATCAACCACAACGCCGTGGCGGGAAGCTACTGGGGCAGCGGCACCAGCGAGGCGGTCGTGCTGGCGGTGGTGCCCATGTTCCACATCACGGGCATGGTGTCGGTACTGCACACGGCCATCTTCATGGGTGCCACCGTGGTGGTCATGCCGCGCTGGGACCGCGAGCTGGCCGGGCGGCTGATCTCGCGCTACCAGGTCACCAGCTGGACCAACATCCCCACCATGGTCATCGACCTGCTGGGCAGCCCCAACTTCGCGCAGTTCGACCTCACCAGCCTCAAGTACATCGGCGGCGGCGGCGCGGCCATGCCCCAGGCCGTGGCCCAGCGCCTGCTGGAGCAATACGGCCTGCGCTTTTGCGAGGGCTACGGCCTGACCGAGACCGCTGCGCCCACGCACAGCAACCCGTCCGAGCACCCCAAGCAGCAGTGCCTGGGCATTCCCTTCATGAGCACGGAGGCGCGCGTCATCGATCCTGACACCGGTGCCGAAGTGCCCCAGGGCGAGCAGGGCGAGATCGTGGTCCACGGGCCCGAGGTCTTCGACGGCTACTGGAAGCGCCCCGACGCCACGGCCCAGGTCTTCATGGAGATCGACGGCAAGCGGTTCTTTCGCACCGGCGACCTGGGCCACGTGGATGAGGACGGCTACTACTTCATCACCGACCGCCTCAAGCGCATGATCAACGCCAGCGGCTTCAAGGTCTGGCCGGCTGAGGTCGAGTCGCTGATGTTCCGCCACCCCGCCATCCAGGAAGCCTGCGTGATCTCCACGCGCGACGCCTACCGGGGCGAGTCGGTCAAGGCCGTCGTCGTGCTGCGTGCCGGCAAGGAAGACACCACGGCCGAGGACATCATCCAGTGGTGCCGCGAGAACATGGCCGTCTACAAGGCGCCCAAGGTGGTGGAGTTCGTCAAGGCCCTGCCCAAGAGCGGCAGCGGCAAGGTGATGTGGCGGCAGTTGCAGGAGGCGCAGGCGTAGCCCCGCGGGCAGTTCCCATCCATGGGCAAGTCCCACACGCGCTTGCCCAGGGCGCCGTGGGGCTGTTTGCTGCAGGGGCTCTGCAAAGGCTGCGCGCGCATCTATGATCGCGCGCCAGATACGAACACCGCAGCGCACAGCACATGCATAGATTTCCTGGAACCGCTGCCACGGCCGTGGCAGCTTTTTTTTGGGTTTCCGTTCCCGTCCCCGTTGTCGCGCACGAACTGTGCACCCTCGTCGCCGACGCCGACACGGGCCAGTCCCTGGTGCACAGCGGCCCGGCCTGCGCCGAGCGGGTCACGCCGGCCTCCACCTTCAAGATCGCCATCAGCCTGATGGGCTATGACGCCGGCATCCTGCAGGACGAGTCCCGGCCCGCGTGGCCGTACCAACCGGAGTATCCGGACTGGGGCGGCGATGCCTGGCGGCGCGATATCACGCCCCAGGCGTGGATGAAAGACTCGGTGTTCTGGTACTCGCAGCAGGTGGTGATGCGTCTGGGCCAGCAGCGCTTTGACACCTACGTGAAGGCCTTCCGCTATGGCAACGAGGATGTCTCTGCCGTGCCAGTGGCCGACCCGGGCCACAACGGCGTGTGGGTGGTGTCTTCGCTGCGCATCTCGGCGGCCGAGCAGGTGGCCTTCATGCGCAAGATCGTGCGCCGGGAACTGCCCGTGAACAGTCAGGCCATCGATATGACCGCGCGCATCACCCGGCATCCAGTGGCCGTGGGCGGCTGGACCGTGCATGGCAAGACGGGCACGGGCTCGCCGGGCAGCGACAACCGCTACGACGCCAGCCGGGCCTATGGCTGGTACGTGGGCTGGGCCACCAAGGACCAGCGCAGGCTGGTGTTCGCCACGCTGATCCAGGACGAGCAGGCGCAAAAGCCCAATGCCGGCCTGCGCGCCCGCGATGCCCTGCTGCAGCGACTGCCTGCCGTGGACCGCTGACAATGCACGGGCCGTTCCTTTTCCGTACACCTTCCGCACACGAGCGACAGACCGACACCCGATGAAGACCATTGACGAAATGCTGAACCTGGACCTGCTCACCCCCGAGCAGCACGTTGAGATCAGCGACTGGATTGCCCGCGCGAATTCCCCCGAAGAAATACTGCAGATGCCCGCCCCTCTTTGGCAGGCCGTGGAGCGGGCCAGCGAGGCCATGGGCGTCAATGCCGATCTTCTGCGGCCGCCCGCGCTGGATGCGGGCGGCGCGGTCTTCGGATAGAGCGTGCTACGCCTCGTTCCGGACCCCTTTCCCGGCTTTCACGGGCACATCAAAGTGCATAGCACGCTCTAGGGCAGGCGCCGCAGTTCACCATCCCATCATCGACCGGTGCGCGCCAATGCCGGCCATGGCGCCATCGCTCACCGCCATGGCCACGTTGCCGGCCGCGCGAGCCGCGTCGCCACAGGCGAACACGTTGGGGACGCTGGTGGCCTGGCCTTCCGCGACCTTGATGAAGGGACCCATGGGGCCTTCTTCCAGGGCGCAGCCCAGCTGTTCGGCCACGGGGCTGGCGATGCGGGTGCGCGGCTGGGTGAACAGGCCATCCATGACCAGGCGGCGGCCGTCCTGCAGCAGCACGTCGGCCCGGCCTTCCAGGCGGGCGATGGGGGTGGCCTCCACCTGTGTGCCGCGGCGTGCGAAGGCGGCCAGCTCATCGGCACTTGGCGCGTAGGCGCCGTTGAGCAGCAGGGTGGTCTGGCCCCAGTCGGGAAGCATGACGGCGTGGTGATGGGCCAGGGCCGAGCTGGCAATGATGCCGATGCGGCCCGCATTCATCTCGTAGCCGTGGCAGTACGGGCAATGGAAGACGCTGCGGCCCCAGCGCTCGGCCAGTCCCGGCACGGGCGGCAGGCTGTCATGCACGCCCAGCGCCAGGACGAGGCGGGCAGCGCTGATGGCGGTGCCCGCTGCATGGA
The DNA here is from genome assembly GCF_043104185.1 of Delftia sp. WSY_22. Lineage (NCBI taxonomy): Bacteria > Pseudomonadati > Pseudomonadota > Betaproteobacteria > Burkholderiales > Comamonadaceae > Delftia > Delftia sp. WSY_22. The sequence continues at coordinate 43,728 of NZ_JBICKN010000017.1, read as the reverse complement.
ACTCCAGCCGGCCATCGGGCGCCACGCGGGCGTCCTCGGCCGTGCCGTCCAGCCACTGCACGGTGGGGTAGGCCATCAGCTGCTGCCGGGCCTGGGCGGCGATCTGGGCGGGGGCGACGCCATCCTGGGTGAGAAAGCCGTGCGATGTCTCGCCGGCCTGGTCCACGAAGCGGTTGCGCCGCAGCCCGGCATCGACCACCAGCACCTGGCGGCGCGCACGCGCCAGTTGCAGGGCGGCGGACAGGCCCGCATAGCTGCCGCCGATGATGGCGAAATCAATGTGTTTCATGCTGGTGCTCCTGCAGTTGGTACCAGCCCTGGCCGCCCGCTGCGCGGTGGCGCGCCAGGCGGGCATGGAAGTCCTGGGACAGGGCAGCCAGCGTCACCGAGCCCAGGCGCGCGAGCAGGGCGGCCTCGGCCTGCTGCACCGCGTTGCTCAGCGCTTCGTTCACGGCCTGGGCGACCAGGCATTCGGGCCGGTCTTCCCTGAAGCCCAGCGACACCAGATCAGGGGCGCCCAAGGCTTCATGCACGTCGCGCAGCGTGGTGCGGTCCAGCTCGCAAGACAGCACCCAGCCCCCGCCATGGCCTTTGGCGGAGGTGACAAGGCCTGCATCGCGCAGGCCCGACATCAGCCGGCGCAGCACGACCGGGTTGGTCTGCAGCGCGGCGGCGAGCATGTCGGAGGTGGCAGGTCCATCGCCCTCGGCCATGTGCAGCAGCACATGCAGGACGTCCGAGAATTGGCTGTTCTGTTTCATGAAACATTATTTGTTGCATGAGTGTGGCCTTGTTTCGCGAAGGGATATGGACCTGCCGTCCGGGTGCGCCATCAGGACTCGCCCGTGAACCCGATCTGCTTGACCAGCGAACTCCAGCGCTCGAACTCGGCCTGCTGGTCGGCGGCCATCTCCTGCTGCGTGCTGCCGCGCGCCAGCAGGCCCAGGGCCGCCAGCCCGTCGATCACGGCCTTGTCCTTGAGCGCGGCGGTGATGGCCGCATTGGCGTTGGCAATGGTGGCGGCCGGGGTCTTGGCGGGCGCGTAGAACCCGAACCATTCCTCCACCGTGACATCGGGAAAGCCCAGCTCGGTGAAGGTGGGCACCTCGGGCAGGAAGGGCGAGCGCTGCCTGCCCGAGGTGGCCAGCACGCGCAGGCGGCCAGCCTTCAGGTACTGCAGGTAGTCGCCGCTGGGGTTCATGGTGGCCGCGATCTGGCCGCCCACCAGGTCGGTGATGCTGGGCACGGTGCCGCGATAGGGCGCGTGCTTGAGCTCCACGCCCGAGCGCAGGCCCAGCAGCGCGCCCAGCAGGTGCGGCATGGAGCCCGCGCCCGGCGAGCCGAAGCTGGCGCGGTCGGGGTTGGCCTTGGCCCAGGCCAGGAAGTCCTTGAGCGTCTTGACCTCGGCCGGCACGGCGGGGCCCACGGCCAGGCCGTGGTAGATCACGGCGCCAATCGATACGGGCGTTGCGTCTTCGGGCCTGTAGGTCAGCTTGGGGTAGATGTGGGGATAGACCGAGAAGGCCGATACGGGGGCCAGTGCCAGCACGGAACCGTTGGGCGGGGAGTTCTTCAAGGCCTCCACCGCGATGCGGCCTCCGGCGCCGGGCTTGTTCTCCACAAAGCCCGGGCCCTTGCTGTAGGGCGTGCCGCCCAGCCGCTCGGCCACGCGGCGGGCCACGCTGTCGCCCGAGCTGCCGGCCGGAAAGCCGTACATGATCTTGACCTGGTCCAGTGCCTGGGCCAGGGCTTGCAGCGGTGACAGCGAGCCCAGGGCGGCGGCGCTGCCCAGGGCCTGGACGAAATGACGGCGATGCATCTGCATGGGATGTCTCCTGGTGAATATGGGAAAGGCAGGCGGATGGAAGCGGCTCAGAACATGTGGCGGATGCCCACGTTGATGCCGGTCTGCGAGCGTCCCGGCGCGGTGTTGCTGCCCGGCGCGCCGCCGCTGACCGAGACGGTGGCCAGGCGGTCGTTGCGGATGTGGCCGAGCTGCGTGTAGACCGCCGTGCGCTTGGACAGGTTGTAGATGGCGCGTGCCACCAGCAGGTCGGAGTCGTAGCCCGACACGCCGCGGTAGCGCAGCGTGAGCCACTGGGTTTCGAGCACCAGGGCCTCGGTGACCGGGTAGGAGGCGCCCACGTACCACAGGTTGCTGCGTGGCTTGACGGCGTCGCCGTCGTTGTCGCGGCGCAGCAGGCCGCCGCCGATCTTCACGCCGGCCAGCTTGAAGTAGCCGCCCAGGTGCAGGCGCTCGTCATGCTTGGCGCTGGAGTTCATGCCGCCGAACACCGGGTCGGTGGACGAGGCCGGCGTGCGGCCGTTTTGCTGCTCGTAGCCCAGCGCCACGCCCCAGGCCGGTGTGTCGTACTTGGCGTACAGCGACCATTGGCGGCAGGCCTGCGTGTCCGATCCGCTCTCGCCCGGGCAGTTGGTGCCTGCCGGGCTGGGGCCGGCATTGACGGTGTCACGCCCGAAGCTGTAGCCCGCGCCCAGTGCCAGCCCGCCGAAGTTGCCGCGCCAGGCCAGCATGTTGTCGGCGCGCGAGTTGGGAATGTAGGCGTCCAGCGAGCCCATGGCGAAGACGGCCGGGCCGATGATGTCCGAGTCCAGCAGCGACCAGAACAGCATGGAGTTCTGGCGGCCCATGGTCAGGCTGCCCCAGTTGCCGCCCAGGCCCACCCAGCTTTGGCGGCCAAAGCCGCGCCCGCCCTGGTTGAAGGTGCCCTGGTCGGGCGCAAAGCCCGACTCCAGCGTGTAGATGGCCTTGAGGCCGCCGCCCAGGTCCTCGCTGCCGCGCAGGCCCCAGCGCGAGGGCACCATGCTGGTGGTCGATGGCATGCGGCTGAGACCGCCGCCCGCCGCCACATTGTTCAGGTGCTCCACGCCCACATCGACGATGCCGTAGAGCGTGACGCTGGAGGTGCCTTGCGCGAAGGCGCCGAAGCTGGCGCCGGAGCCGGCCAGGGCCAGCACGGCGGTGGCCGCCAGGGTCCGCGGGGATGGGGTGGTTTTCATGGTGATGTCTCCTCTGGTTTGAAAAATCGTTGCCGTCTTGGCGTGGGTGTCCGCGCGCCTTTTCTCAGGCGCAGCGGGGCCCGGCCCCGCCGGGGGCGGGACTGCGGACAAGGGGTGGATGGGGGCGGAGGGGGCGGGCCGTTCAGGTGACCTTTCAGGTGACCGTTCAGGCGCCGCCCGCCTTCAGTGCATGGTCAGCGGCAACTGAAGCTGGCAGCGCTTTCCATGTCGCCGCTGCCGTTGTAGCGGGCGGCCAGCGGATGGGGGCACAGCGGCCGGGTGCGCGTGGGCGACCAGTTGGCGGGCAGGTCGGCGTTGGCGCCGCCCGCGTTGCCCGCGCCGCGCGCACTGGCGATCACGCGGTCCGGCGCCTGGCCTTTCTCCACCCAGGCCACGAGGGAGCTGAGCATGTCGAACTGATCGGTGGCCGGGCCGCCGCTGCAGTGGTTCATGCCGGGCACCAGGTACAGGCGGGCGAAGTCGGCGGCGTCGCCATGGTTGCGGCGCAGCGTGTCGTACCACTGCACGGTGTCATCGCTGGAGAAGATGGGGTCGGCCGTGCCGTGGTAGACCATGAGCTTGGCGCCCCGGTTGCGCAGCACGGGCAGCTTGCCGTAGTCGGGCGGCATCATCAGCGACAGGCCGCTTTCCGTGAAGGTGCCGTTGGTCGCCTGCACCTTGGCCAGCATGCTGTCCACGCTGCCGTTGAGGGCGAACTGCGCGTCGTTGAAGCTGGCGGCGCTTTCCGGCGGCGTCTGCCAGATGAAGGCCACGGCACCGGAGTCGCGGCTGATGGGGTTGGAGAATTTCCAGCCGGCCCAGCCGGCCGTATCCAGGCCCGCGTCATATGGGAAGCTGCTGTAGATGCGGCTGCCGCCGCTGGTGGTGGCGCCCTTGAACAGGCCGGCAATGGTGCTCTTTTGCTCGGCGCTGAGGCAGCTGCCGTCGCGCGCACCGCCGCAGGTGGGCACGTCGCGCGACAGGTCGAAGCTCGCCTGGCAGGCTGCGCCGGCCTGCACCATGCCGTCGGTGGCCCCGTCCAGCGCATCGCACCGGGCCAGCACGGCCTGGCTGACCAGGCGGCGCTCGGCCTGGGTGAAGCCCGTGCCCAGGTCCGAGGGCGTGGTCGCCAGCTTCGCATAGCCCTGGGCGCCGGCAATGTTGGCAATGGCCGCCAGCGGCAGGCGCGTGCCGGGGTTGCCGGCGATGATGCCGTCGTACTGGTCGGCATAGCGCGAGGCCGCCACCATGGCGTGGCGCCCGCCGTTGGAGCAGCCGCCCAGGTAGGAGCGGTCAGGTCCCTTGCCATAGGCCGTCTGCAGCGCGCTGCGCGCCATGGGCGTGAGCTTGCCCACGGCCTGGTAGCCATAGTCCAGTCGCGCCTGCGGGTCCAGGCCGAAGAAGGGACCCAGGCTGCCTGCATGCCCGGCATCGGAGCTGAGCACGGCAAAGCCCATCTGCAGCGCGTTGCCCAGCGGCCCGCCGCCCAGCGCGCCCACGGCCGTGCTCACGACGCCGTCCAGCCCGCCGTTGGCCTGGTAGAAGAAGCGCCCGTTCCAGTCGCGCGGCAGGCGCATCTCGAAGCCCACGGCGTAGTTCTGGCCATCCACGGTGCTGACGCGCTCGTGCATGCGGCCGGTCACGCGGCAGTGCTCGGCAATGGGCTTGCCTGCCACCGCCAGCGTGCCGGCGGCCACGGTCTCGGCGGCGGTGATGCGGGTGTTGGGGAAGGATATTTTCGCGGCCAGGTCCGTGCACGACAGCAGCGTGGCGGGGCGGGCCTCGGCCAGCTGCGCGATGCCGTCGCTCGAGCCGCCGCAGGCCGACAGCAGCAGGGCGGGCAGGGCGGCGGCCAGCGCGGCCGGCAAGGCGCGGGAACGGGTCTTGTGGATCTTTCTGTCCATGTCTGTCTCCTCGGAAGGTGGTGTGAAGCCTCAGCGCGAATCCGTTGCGTGGCAGCCGTTGCCTGCATCTGCATCGCTTTCTGATGGCCGCGATTTTGGTTATATTTAATAACCAATTCAAGCGGCCTTTGCGAATTTCTTATTGGGACTTCCCCTTGATTGCGGGGCAGGCAGCAGGCCGCACAGGAGACAGACATGGACCACGAAAAACTCATTGCCATCGACATCCACACGCACGCCGAGGTGAGCTGCTGGAACCCGTTCGACAACTACGGCGAGGAGTACGACCGCGCCGCCGACAAGTACTTCGGCAACGGCCGGCGCCCGACCATCGCCGAGACCGTGGCCTATTACCGCGAGCGCAACCTGGGCCTGGTGATGTTCACGGTGGACAGCGAATCGCAGCTGGGCCGGCGCCGCATTCCCAACGAGGAGATCGCCGAGGCTGCGCGGGCCAACAGCGACATGATGGTGGCCTTCGCCAGCATCGATCCGCACAAGGGCCGCATGGGTGCGCGCGAGGCGCGGCGGCTGATCGAGGAAGAGGGCGTCAGGGGCTTCAAGTTCCACCCCACGGTGCAGGGCTTCCATCCCTACGACCGCATGGCCTGGCCGATCTACGAGGTGGTGGCCGAGCACCAACTGCCGGCCATCTTCCACACGGGCCACAGCGGCATTGGCAGCGGCATGCGCTGCGGCGGCGGCCTGCGCCTGGCCTACAGCAATCCCATGCACCTGGACGACGTGGCCATCGACTTTCCCGACATGCAGATCGTGATGGCCCACCCCAGCTTTCCCTGGCAGGACGAGGCCCTGTCCGTGGCCCTGCACAAGCCCAATGTCTGGATCGATCTGTCGGGCTGGAGCCCCAAGTACTTTCCCCGGCAGCTGGTGCAGTACGCCAACACCCTGCTCAGGGACCGCGTGCTCTTCGGCAGCGACTATCCCCTGATCACGCCCGAGCGCTGGATGAAGGATTTCCAGGAAGCCGGCTTCAAGCCCGAGGTGATGCCCGGCATCCTCAAGGGCAATGCGGTGCGGCTGCTGGGCTTGGACCTGCCCGCCGCGCAGAAGGCGGACTGAGCGCGCTCAGTTGTAGATCTTCTGCAGCAGCTGGATCAGCGTTTTGCGCTCGGCATCGGTCAGGCGGTAGGTGGCATCCATCTCCAGCTGGGCCGCCGTTCTTTCTGCCTGGGCCGTGAGTTCGGCGCCGGCCGGCGTCAGGTGCACGCCCACGGCGCGGCGGTCTGTGGGATGGGGGCGGCGCTCGATGAGCTTGCGCCGCTCCAGCGCGGCGATCAGGCCCACCAGGTTGGGCGGCATCACGTCCAGCGCCGTGCACAGCTGGCGCGAGGTGATGCCGGGGTTGTGGGACACCAGGGACAGCACGGAGAACTCCACCATCTTGAGATCGTGGGTGGCCATGCGCTCCACGAACACCTCGATGATGGACATCGAGGCACGCCGGGCGTTGTAGCCGACCAGGGTGTGCAGGAAAGAGGCGTCGATGGACGGCCCCGGCGCTGTGGTGCCGGACGGGGCCGTGTTCTCTTCGGACGGAGCGGGCTTGGATGTGCGGGCGCGGGGCATGGGGTCAAGGAACTGAAAATCGAATCATAGTGTGGCGCGCGGCTGCCGTGGTCCGGGGCCTAAGGCCGTGGCGATTGGCCGCGTTCGCCTTCAGCCTGTCTTCAGGCGTGCTTCAGCCCCCCTTCAGCCTGCGCGTGCGCCATGCGCCCGGACGGTCCTACATTGCGGCCTGCCCCCTTGCGGGCATGACTGCATCAGCAACCAGGAGGACCATCCATGATGACTTTTCGCCATTCCCGCGCGTGGCTCGGCGCGGCCGGCATCGCCACCCTTGCCCTGGGCCTTGCGGCCTGCGGCGGGGGCTCCTCGGGCAGCACCAACCCCGGGCCGCGCATCTGGGGCTACATCCAGCTGCCTGACGGCAACAAGATGCGCTATTCGGTGGTCTTTCCCAAGGGGCCGGGGCCGTTTCCCGTGCTGATGGAGTACGACGGCTACGGATCGGGCTCGGTCACGGACCAGACCACCCAGGAATGGACCAAGGAAGGCTATGCCGTGATGGGCCTGAACGTGCCCGGCACGGGCTGCTCCACGGGCGAGAACCAGTGGGCCGACGCCTCCGTGGGCGCGGCCGGGGCGCACGCGGTGGAGTGGGCTGCGCGCCAGGCGTGGTCCACGGGCAAGGTGGGCATGGTGGGCTATTCATACTCGGGCTACGACCAGCTGTGGGTGGCGGCCCAGCGTCCGCCCAGCCTCAAGGCGATTGCACCTGGCAAGAACGTGGCCGATCCCTACCGCGACGTGGCCTATCCGGGCGGCATCCAGAACATCGGCTTTCCCGCCAATTGGTGGGGGCAGTTCCCCGCGATATGGCGCAAGGCCGCCGAGGACGCCAAGGCGCTGGACGGCGATACCGGATGCGCCCAGGTCGTGGAGGACAACATCCGCAAGATCCAGCGCCCGGACCTGGACATGGCGCGCTGGCTGGACGAGGACCGCTTCTTCGGCGCCCGCTACGCGCGCAAGAGCGCCATGTACACCACGCACCGCATCGACATCCCCACGCTGGGCACCCAGTCCTGGCAGGACGAGCAGGTGGGCACCCGCATGGGCTACTACGAGGACAGCATCGCCCCGGACAAGATGTGGCTGATCAGCTCCAACGGCGACCATCACACCGACAGCGCCCCCTTTATTCGCGAGACCATGAAGCGTTTTTACGCGCGCTTTCTCAAGGGCGAGAGCAACGGCTTCGAGCACACGCCGCGCGTGCTGCTGGCGCAGGAAATGCAGTGGATGAACGGTGGGGGCGACTATGGGCAGCTGCGCCCCTCGGCCGTGGCCAGCTTTGACCGGCTGCCCGTGCGCGTCACGCCCATGACGCTGTGGCTGCAGCCGGGCGGCGGGCTGGGCGATGCGCCGCCGCAGGCCGAGCGCCAATCGGCCAGCTACCGCTACCCGCTGCCGGGCGCCGATGCGAACCATCCCGACGCGGATACCGAGTCCGGCGCGGGCCAATGGATGGCCAGCCCCGCCGGGCAGGGCCTGCTGCGCTTTACCACGGCCCCGCTGCCGCGCGCGCTGAGCTTTTATGGCGAGGCCTCGCTGGACCTGTGGCTCAGCGCCACGGCCGGCGACACCGATGTGCAGGTCACCGTCTCGGAGGTGCGTCCCGACGGCCAGGAGATGTTCGTGCAGCGCGGCTGGCTGCGTGCCTCCATGCGCGCGCTGGACGGCCAGCGCTCCACCGCCTTGCGGCCCTGGGGCGATTTCACCGAGGCCGCCGTGCGCCCGCTGCGCCCCGGCGAGCCCACGCTGATGCGCGTGGAAATCCAGAAATTCGCCCATGTGTTCCGCGCGGGCTCCAGCCTGCGCGTGACCCTGGACACGCCTTCGCAGACCGGGTACTGGGCCTTCGACCATCTGTCCACGCCTTCGACCAACACCGTCTGGCTGGACCGCAGCCGGCCCTCGAAGATCGTGCTGGGCCATATCGCCTATGCCCATGAGCGGCAGCTGCCGGACTGCCGACGCATGCTGCGCCAGCCCTGCAGGCCCAACGAGGAGGCCGTTCCTTCGGGCGTGGGCCCCATGCCGCCGCTGTGACTTCGTGCCCCGGTGTTGACTATGAATGAACGTTCGTTCATCATTCGGGGCATGAAAAAGAAGGAAGACATCAGCGAGCGCAGGGCCCTCATCGTGCAGGCTGCCCTGCAGTGCTTCGTGGAGCGCGGCTTTCACTGCACCAGCATGCGCGACATTGCGCAGGCTGCCTCGGTGAGCCTGGGCAACCTGTACAACCACTTCGACGGCAAGGAGGCCTTGATTGCCGAGGTCGCCACGCAGGAGCAGACCGAGCTGCTGCCCTTGCTGCAGGCGCTGGAGCGGGCCGCAGCCCCTTCGCTGCCGGTGGTGGCGCAATTCCTGGCCGCCTACCAGGCGCTGTGCCGCCAGCGGGAATGGGCCGTGCTCAGCGCCGAGTGCCTGTCCGAGATCGCGCGTTCGCCCGGGCTGGCGCCGGCCTTCGAGGCCAACCGCAGGCGCATGCTCGACGGACTGGCAGGCTTCATGGAGCGCGGGGCGCAGCAGGGCCTCTTGCGGCCCGCCGTGCCCGTGCGCCTGGCCGCGCAATTGCTGCTGGATGCCGTGGAAAGCGATGCGCTGCGCTTTGCGCTGGCGGTGACGCCGCAAGAAGACGCGGGGGCGGATGAAGGGGTCGATGTGCTGCATCCCGCCTTGCTGGCCTGCCTTCTTGGAGGCGAGGCACAGGGAGACGCGACATGAGGCATGCCACCGGCAGGGGCGCCCGCCTGGCGGGGCTGGACCTGGCGCGCTACCTCGCGCTGGCAGGCATGGTGTTCGTCAACTTCAAGCAGGCCATGCATCCCGCGCTGCAGGAGCCTGGCTGGCTGCTGTCGTTCTTCCATTTCCTGGAGGGCAAGGCCTCGGCCACCTTCGTGGTGCTGGCAGGCCTGGGCCTGGTGCTGGCCACGCGCTCGCTGGAGCCGGCCACGGCGCGCCTCTGGACGCTGCGCCGCGCGCTGTTCCTGCTGGTGGCCGGTGGCATGAACCTGCTGATCTTTCCGGCCGACATCATTCACTACTACGCGGTGTATTTCGTGTTGGCCATCGCCTGGCTGCAGGCCGGCGCACGGGCGCTGCTGGCCGGCATGGCGGCAGTGGCCGTGCTGTCCGCCTGGGCCTTGCTGCAGCTGGACTACAGCCAGGGCTGGGACTGGGCCAGCCTGTCCTACCAGGGCCTGTGGGAGCCGGCCGGCTTTGCGCGCAACCTGCTGTTCAACGGCTTCCATCCGGTGCTGCCGTGGTTTGCGTTCTTCCTGTGCGGCATGCTGCTGGCACGCCTGCCGCTGGCCGAGCCGCGCGTGCAATGGACCTTGGTGGCTGCGGGTGGCGTGATGGTGGGATTGGCCTGCGCCGTCTCGGCGCTTGCGGCCCGCAGCGCTTGGGCTCCCTGGCTGGCCACCGGCCCCATGCCGCCCGGCCCTGCCTACCTGCTGATGGGCCTGGGCTGCGCCAGCATTGCCATCGGCGCCTGCCTGCGGCTGGCCGACCGCTGGCCCGGTGGACCGTGGCGCGGCCTGCTGCCGGCCGGGCGCATGACGCTGACCCTGTACCTGGCCCACATCCTCATCGGCATGGGGCTGCTGGAGGCCATGGGCGCGCTGGACGGATCGCGCAGCCTGCGCGAAGTGGCCGTGGCCGCCGCGCTGTACGTGATCATCGCCAGCCTGGCCGCCTGGGCCTGGAGCAAGAAGGTGGCGCAGGGGCCCGTGGAATGGGTGATGCGGCGGCTGACGGCACTGGGCTGACGCAGTCTTGCAGGGCGATGGCCCCGGGCCTGCGGCGTTGGCGACCCTGCTGTAAGATAGCCCTCCGCTCCGGGGTGCACGCCAGTGCTGAGATCCACACCCGAGAACTTGAACCGGGTCATTCCGGCGGAAGAAGAGCTTGCACCCCTGCGTGGCCGCCCATGCGCCACGGGCGGGGCGCCTTCGGAGCATCACGTCCCAGCTCTCGAAGGAATTCCATGGACAAGGCCCGGCCCCAGGCGGCTTCTCTGGTCGCAGACCTGCTTGCATTCATCGCCATGGACGGCTGCACCGACGAGCAGTTCGACGCACTGGCGCTGCGGCTGTTCGCCTACCAATACGAATCGAATGCGCCGTTTCGCAGCTTCTGCCAGCGGCGCGGCGCCACGCTGCGCAATGTGAAGACCTGGAGCGACATTCCCGCCGTGCCCATCGATGCGTTCAAGGCCATGGAGCTGCGCAGCGAGCCGGCCTCGCCCGCGGAGCGCGTGTTCATGACCAGCGGCACCACGGGCCAGGCCAAGGGACTGTCTTCGCGCGGGCGCCACTTCCATCCCGCGCTCGATGTCTACGATGCGTCGATGACGCGCAACTTCGCGCAGCGCTTCATGGCCGGGCACGAGCGCCTGCCCATGGGCATTCTCTTTCCCGACGAGCAGGCCATGCCCAACTCTTCGCTGGCGCATTACCTGGCGCTGGCCAAGACGGAATTCGGCACTCCCGACAGCCGCTACTTCCTCACCCCCGACGGCCTGGACATGCCCGGCCTGTGCGCCGTGCTGGAGGAATCCGAGCGCAGCGGCCGCCCCTATGCGCTGCTGGGCGCCAGCTTCAGCCTGGTGCATGTGATGGACGCGCTGCGCGAGCAGGGCCGCAGCTTTTGCCTGCCGCCGGGCAGCCGCATCCTGGACACGGGCGGCTACAAGGGCCAGTCGCGCGAGTTGCCGCTGGAGGACTTCTACGCCGACCTGTCCCGGCTGCTGGGCGTGCCGCGCAGCCACTGCATCAACATGTACGGCATGACCGAGTTGAGCACGCAGTTCTATGACGACGGCAATGCCACGCTGCCCTCGGTCAAGTCGGGGCCGCACTGGATACGCTCGCGCCTGGTCGAGCCCGTCACCGGCCGCAGCGTGGCACCCGGCGAGCGCGGCATTCTCGTGCACTGCGACCTGGCCAACTACAACGCGGTCACCACCATCCTCACCGAGGACGTGGGCCTGTGGGCCGGCCATGGCGAGAACAGCGGTTTCCTGTTGCTGGGGCGTGCCGAGGGCGCAGCGGCCAAGGGCTGCTCGCTGGCGGTCGATGAATTCGTGAAGGCCGCTGCTGCATGAACATCGAGAGGATCACGGCCGGCTACCTGCCCGACCTGCCTGGTTTGCGCGAGGACGAGGTGCAGTGGCATGTGCTGCCCTTCGAACGCAGCGGCGTGCGGCTGGAAGTCTCCGTGCCCCTGCTGACCGGCCCGCAGATGCATGCGCTGGCAGCCCATGTGCGCCGTGCCGCCGACCGCCACCTCAGGGCCATGCCCGTGGCCGAGATCATCGATGCCATCGACCGTGCCATTGCCCGCCTGCTGGACCGCAGCGATCCCTATCGGCGCCAGGCCGAGACCTGGCTGCCCGTGGTCAGCGGCTATGACGCCGACATGGTGCGCCTGGGGCTGACGGGCTTCTTCAAGACCTTTCGCGCCGCGCAGCTGCGGCGCTTCGTGGCCGAGGACTTTGCCAACCCGGCCGTGCTCGACGGCTTCCAGCCCGCGCCCAAGGGCGGCGCGGTGCGCGCCTTCGGGCCCGACCTGCTGATGCACAGCTGGGCCGGCAATGTGCCTGCGCTGTCCCTGTGGAGCCTGGTCTGCGGCCTGCTGGTCAAGGCGCCAGCCATTGGCAAGCTGGCCAGCGCCGAGCCGCTGTTCGCGGGCTGGTTCGCACGGCTGCTGGCCGAGGTGCATCCGCCGCTGGCCGATTGCCTGGCCGTGGTGTGGTGGAGCGGAGCGGGGGGTGTGGATGGGGCAGATGGCGCGAATGGAGATGCCGCCGCCGCGCTCCACGCCGAGGCCGACACCGTGCTCGCCTACGGCGGCAACCAGACGCTGCAGGCGCTGCGCCAGCGCCTGCCCGTGACCACGCGCTTTCTGCCACATGGCCACAAGCTGGGCTTCGGCATGGTGGGCGCCCAGGCGCTGGACACGCTCAAGGCGCCCGCCGTGGCGCGGCTGGCGGCCTGGGACGTGATGCGCTACGACCAGCAGGGCTGCTACTCGCCCCATGTCTTCTACGTGGAGCGCGGCGCCCCAGTCTCTGCGCGTGCCTTTGCCGACTACCTGGCGGCCGAACTGGCCAACCTGCAGCGGCGCTTTGCGCGCCGGCCGTTGGAGCTGGAGGAGGGCGCCGCCGTGGCCCGCTGGCAGCAGGCCGTGGAATGGTCGGGTGACGAACAGCACCTGCTGGGCCCGGTGGACGCGCCCTGGAGCGTGGCGTACAGCGACAGCCTGCAGCCGCTGGCGCCCACGGCCCTGTACCGCACGATTGCCGTGGTGGGCGTGGACCGCCTGGATGACGCCGTGCCCGTGGTGGCCGCGCAGCGCGACTACCTGCAGACGGCCGGCATTGCCGCCTCGCCCGAGCAGCTGTACCGGCTGGCGGGCCTGCTGGGGGCGGCCGGCGTCACGCGCATCAGTGCCATCGGCTCCATGAGCATGCCCGAGGCCGGCTGGCACCATGACGGCCGCTTCAACCTGCTGGACCTGGTGCGCATGACCGAGATAGAGCAATCTGCCGAGGCGGCGGCGCAGCCGTTTGCGCCGTATGCGGACTGACATGGCGAACCTGCAAGAGGGGACGGACGGGGCTGCAACCATGGCGTTTCTCGATGTCGAGCAAGTGGTCTTCACCTACCCGGGCCGCCCGCCCGTGGTGGACGGCGTGGACTGGCGCGTGCAGGCCGGTGAGGTCCACTGCCTGCTGGGCCGCAGCGGCTGCGGCAAGACCACCTTGCTGAAGCTGGCGGCGGGGTTGCTCAGGCCGCAGTCGGGCCGCATCCTGCTGCGTGGCGCCGAGCTGGCCGAGCCCGGCCCGCAGCTGGGCTTCATGTTCCAGGCGCCTACGCTGCTGGAGTGGCATACGGCGCTGGGCAATGTGCTGCTGCCCGTGTCGCTGCAAAGGCGACCCGCGCCGCAGGACGAACAACGCGCCCTGGCGCTGCTGCAGCAGCTGGGCCTGGCCAGCCATGCGCAGCGCCATCCGCGCCATCTCTCGGGCGGGCAGCAAAGCCGCGTGGCGCTGGCGCGGGCGCTGGTCCTCGATCCGCCGCTGCTGCTGCTGGACGAGCCCTTTGCCGCGCTGGACGCCATCACGCGCGCCGAGCTGCAGGACGACCTGCTGCGCACCTGCCGCGAGCGCGGCACCACGGTGCTCTTCGTCACCCACGACATCAACGAGGCCGTCTACCTGGGCGACCGCATCGCCCTCATGCACGGCGGGCGCATCGTGGCCGATATGGCGGTCGATCTGCCCGCGCCGCGCACCCAGGCCATGCGCCACGGGCCGGCGTTCAACGAACACTGCGCCCGCGTGCGCGCAGCCCTGGACAGGACGGCGGCATGACGATGTCCTTGTTCCATGCCCGCCTGCTGGCCGCCGCGCTGGCGCTGGTCCTGCTGGGCCTGTGGGAACTGCTGGTGCGGCAATGGGGCCTGTCCGCCCTGGTGCTGCCGGCGCCCTCGGCCATTGCGGCATCGCTGTGGACGGGGCTGGCCACGGGCTATTTCTGGCCGCACATCTGGGCGACGCTCCAGGCCCTGCTGCTGGGGCTGGCGGCCGGCAGCGCGATCGGCCTGCTGGCGGGCATGGCCCTGGCTGAATCCGAGCTGCTGGAGCGTGTGCTCAAGCCCTACGTGGTGGTCAGCCAGGTCGTGCCCAAGCTGGCGCTGGCGCCGCTGTTCGTGCTGTGGTTCGGCTTCGGCATGCTGCCCACGGTGCTGATCACGGCGCTGATCTGCTTTTTCCCGCTGATGGAAAACACCCTGACCGGCCTGCGCCAGGTCGATGCCCAGCGGCTGCAGCTGTTTCGCATGCTGGGCGCCACGCGGCTGCAGACGCTGCTGCGCCTGAAGCTGCCCACGGGCCTTCCCGCCATTCTTGCGGGCCTGCGCGTGGCCGTGGTGCTGGCCCTGGTCGGCGCCGTGGTGGCCGAATTCATGGGCGCCAGCCGGGGCCTGGGCGCCGTGGTCATTGCCGCCCAGGGAATGATGGACACCACCCTCATGTTCGCCGCCCTGGTGCTGATCGCCGCCATGGGCCTGCTGCTGTACCAGGCCTGCCTGGTGCTGGAGCGCCGGCTGCTGCGCTCGCGCGCCGCCTGACCACCCTGAACACTTCCGCAACCTTTTCCCCAAGCGCCATGCACACACCGCAATCCCCCTTCCTCACCCGTCGCAGCCTGCTGGGCGCCTCTGCCGGTTTTGCCGGCCTGGCGCTGGCCGGCAATTGCCTGGCCGCTCCTGTGCAAGGCAAGATCCGCCTGGCGGGCTGGAGCAAGCCCATCAGCGAGATCACCAACATCCTGGCCGAGCCCGACAAGGGCTTCTTCAAGGCCCAGGGCGTGGAGCTGGCCTACCTGCCCGGCGCGGGCGGCGGCGACGCCATCCGCAACATGCTCAGCGGCCAGGCCGATGTGGCCTTCACCGACCCCGGCTCCTTCTTCATGGCGCTGGACAAGGGCGAGAAGCTGGTCGCCATCTACGACATCTACCCGCAGAACGTGTTCAACGTGGTCTCGCTCAAGTCGGCCGGCATCCGCAAGCCGGCGGACCTCAAGGGCAAGAAGATCGGCGTCTACAGCCTGTCCAGCGGCACGCGCCAGAACCTGCTGGTGATGCTGCACCAGGCCGGCCTCAAGGAGTCGGACGT
Organism: Delftia sp. WSY_22; assembly: GCF_043104185.1. NCBI lineage: Bacteria > Pseudomonadati > Pseudomonadota > Betaproteobacteria > Burkholderiales > Comamonadaceae > Delftia > Delftia sp. WSY_22. The sequence goes on along the minus strand of NZ_JBICKN010000017.1, from coordinate 28,530 downwards.
GACCATCGTCGTCACCGGCCTGCTCAACTTCGCGCCGCTGATGCAGGGCCAGGTCGATGCCACGGCCGCCACCGACACCGGCCTGGCCGTGGGCCTGCGCAAAGGCATTGGCGAGGTCGATGTGATGCAGGTGCGCGATCACCTGAACATCTCCAGCGACATGTTCGTGGTGCGCGAGGACACGCTGCGCGACAAGAAGGACCTGCTGCGCGCCTTCCTCAAGGGCTACCGCGACAGCGCCGCCTGGATGATGGCCAACCCTGAGGAGGCCGCCACGCTGGCCGGCAAGCACGCCATCGACGGCACCCAGCGCGACATCAACCTGGACGTGATCCGCCTGCGCAATGCGTCTTCGCAGCCGCTGCAGGCCGGCAAGCCGCTGGGCAGCTTCGACCTGGCCGCCCTGCAAAAGGGCGCCGACGCCTACCGCGCGCTGGGCATGGTGCAAAGGCAGATCAAGGTGTCCGACGTGGTGGACACCAGCCTGCTGCCCGGGGCCTGAGATGGCACAGCCGTCTTCCCTGGGCCTGCAAGGCAAGGTGGTACTGGTCACCGGCGCCGGCCGCGGCATAGGCGCGGCCATTGCCACCGCCTTCGCGCGCGAGGGCGCCCTCGTGGCGGTCAACCACCTGTCCAACGACGCTGCCGCCGCCCGCACCGTGGCGGCCTGCCAGGCTGCGGGCAAGCAGGCCGGAGGCGATGCCTGGGCCATCAAGGCCGATGTAGGCTCGCAGCCTGCCGTCCAGGCCATGGCCGAGGCCATCGCGCGCGAGGCCGGCGCCATCGACATCGTGGTCAACAACGCCTTCAGGCCCTATGCCTTCGATCCCGAGCGGCGCAGCCGTTTCGACGACCTGGACTGGAGCGACTACCAGGCCCAGTACGACGGTGCCGTGGGCGCGGCCTTCAACGTCTGCCGCGCCGTGCTGCCGCAGATGCGCCAGCGTGCGCGGGGCAGCATCGTCAACATCGCCAGCAACCTGGTGGAGCACCCCGTCGTGCCCTACCACGACTACACCACGGCCAAGGCCTCGCTGGTGGCCTTCAGCCGCAACCTGGCCAGCGAGCTGGGGCCCGTGGGCATACGCGTCAACTGCGTGGCGCCGGGCCTGGTCTATCCCACGCAGGGCACGCAGGACACGCGCGAGTCCTTCCGCGAATCGCTGATGGCCGCCACGCCGCTGCGCCGCCTGGCAAGCCCCGAAGACGTGGCGGGGCCGGTGCTGTTCCTGGCCTCGGAACTGAGCGGCTTCATGACGGGACAGGTACTGTTCGTCGATGGCGGCCTGGTGATGCGCTGAGCCTGTTCTAGAACTGCTCCCACTCATCGGCCTCGGCCATCTCGGCCATTCCGGCCGCCGTGGCGCGGCGGGGTGTTGCCGCCTTGGCGGGCAGCGCCACAGGCGCGCTGGAGGCCGCAGCCGCTGCCGCGCGCAAGGGCTTGGCGGGGCGGGGCACGGCAGGGGCCAGCGCGGGAGACGGCCTGGCGGTCTGTGCACGCGCCGGCACGGCCGCTGCCACTGTCGTGGACTTGGACAGGGCGGCCTGGGGGCGGGTCGCGTTCTCATCCAGCCGGAACACGCTGACCAGTTGCACCAGTTGCGCGGCCTGCTTGTTCAGGCTGTCGGCAGCAGCGGCAGACTCTTCCACCAGGGAAGCGTTTTGCTGCGTCACCTGGTCGAGCTGCTGCACGGCGTCGCTGACCTGGGTCACGCCCTGGGACTGCTCCTGCGTGGCGGCACCGATGTCGGAGATCAGTTCGGCCACGCGGTGCGTCTGGGTGACGATGTCGTTCATGGTGCTGCCGGCCTCGGCCACCTGGCGGGAGCCGGCGGCGACCTTGCCCACGCTCTCGCTGATCAGGCCCTTGATCTCCTTGGCCGCATTGGCGCAGCGCTGGGCCAGCGAGCGCACCTCCGAGGCGACCACCGCAAAGCCCTTGCCCTGTTCCCCGGCACGCGCGGCCTCCACGGCGGCATTGAGCGCGAGGATGTTGGTCTGGAACGCAATGGCGTCGATCACGCCGATGATTTCCCCGATCTTGCGCGAGCTGTGCGTGATGTCCTCCATGGTGCTGACCACGCCATGCACCACCTCGCCGCCGTGCACGGCCGTGGCGCTGGCCGACTGGGCCAGGCCCGAGGCACTGCGCACCGTGTCCACGTTCTGCTGAATGGTGGCGGTCATCTGCTCCATGGAGGCAGCCGTTTCCTCCAGGTTGGCGGCCTGCTCTTCCGTGCGCGCGCTCAGGTCGGCGTTGCCCGAGGCGATCTGGCTGGCGCCCGTGGCAATCGATTCGCTGCTGTGGCGCACCTGGCTGACGATGCCGGCCAGGCTGGCGCGCATGGCCTCCAGGCTGGCCAGCAGGCTGGTGGTATCGCCCCGGCGCAGCTGTACGTTCACCGCCAGGTTGCCCTTGGCCACTTCCTGCGTGACCTGGGCCGCGTAGGCCGGCTCGCCACCGAGCAGGCCCTTGATGCGGCGGGTGATGGCCCAGGCCACCAGCGCACCCAGCAACAGCGAGGCCAGGGCCAGCGACAGCATCTGCCGGCCGGCGGCCAGCGATTTGCCTTCGGTGGCCTGGGCCGTTTCCGTGGCACGCACCTGCTGGTGGGCCAGCATGTCGTTGATGGCGGCAAAGAACGCGTCCTGCTGCCTGCGGAACTCTCCGCTGCTGCCCAGCATGGCCGAGACAGTGGGCAGGTCATGCCGCATGGCCGCGGCCATGAACTGGTCCAGCAGCGGCAGGTAGGCGGTGCGCGCATTCCTCATGCGGTCGTACAGGGCGATGCCCTGCGGCGTGCTCAGTCCCTCGCGGAACTGCTCCATGAGCTGGCCTATCTTCTGGCGCTGCGTGTCCAGCGTGGCCTTGGCCAGGGCCTTTTCCGCAGGGTCTTCGATCAGCGCCAGACTGCGCACGCCGCGGAAGATGAACTCAACCGAGCTCTTGACCTCCACCAGCCTGAGCAGGCTGGTGATGCGCGTGTCGGCCAGGTAGGAGACATCGTCCGAGGCCTGGATCAGCCGCGCTCGGCCCAGCAGCGCAATCGACAGCGCGATGAGGATGAGAACCGAGAAACCCAGACCCAGCATGGAGCCCGTTTTCATATTCTTCAGATATTTCATGCGTCTTCCTTTGCGTCCTACTTTGCGTGTTGCTTCGGGTGATCGGTAGGGCCTGAATACACGCCCGTCATATGCATTCCAGGATTTTTCAAATCACGTCAGCCGGTGGTGCCGAACCCAGGCCGATGGCGGTATCCCATAATGGCCGGAAAAATCCCTGGAAAATGTGGAGAGGGAGGAATATCCAAGCCGGGAGGAAATCTGTCCTATGCTTTGATCCGTGGTCAGCAAGGATTCCGCAGCCAGGTGGATACGGCTTTGTCTTATATATTCACCAATGCTGCATGATCGGCTATGGCGAAATGAAACTTCCAGCGTGCGGCGGCTGACGCGGCAATGGTCGGCAATGGACTGCACCAGCAGTTTCTTGTCCAGGTTGTCTTCTATGTATTGAAGGGCGCGTTTCACATAGGCAGGTTCCAGGTCATGCAACCGCGCCTCGTCCATGGCCGTGAATCGTGATTTCTCCAGATAAGGACTGATGGCCATGCTCTTGAGTCGCATGATGTTCAGCGCCTTCAGCGTGGACAGTGCGCCCGCGAAATCGCCCTGCGTTTCCTGTATGTGGTACTCATAGACCAGCGCATTGCGGTACAGGCCCTCCAACTGGTAGGTCTGCGCCGTGGACTTGGCCAGTACGGCGGCCTGCAGCGCCTGTCCGTACTGGCGCTTGCTGCAATGCACCAGCGCACTGCTGAGCCAGGCCCAGCCTGCAATGGGCGGGTTCTTGGCCTGGTAGTGGATGCCGATGCGCTCAATGGCGCGGACCACGGCGGCAGCCTCGCGCCGGCCCGACTCCAACCCCTTGAGCGACAGCCGCAGCAGCTCGCTGTACGGCCAGGCCAGGCCCGCTGGCAGCTGGCGGCCCACATTCCCCAGCAGGTCCTGCAAGGCAGCGCTGTCGGGCGCAGCGGCACCCAGCTGGACCAGGCCTGAATCGGGCGGCGGCCCGCACCACAGGTCCTGGTGGTTTTTATAAAGAAAGACCTTCCAGAGGATTTGCGCCCTGGCCCAGGTGATCAGGGCGGGCAGCCAGGGGCTGTCTCCGGGCGCCATTTGCGCAAAATCATGGTCCTTGCCTTCGATCAATTGCAGGGCGGTATCGAGCTCGCCCAGCCGGCCATGCGCCAGCGCCAGCACATAGGTGGCGCGCACCAGGGCCTCGGGCGGCAGCAGCGCGGGATTGGCCATGGCCGCCGTGGCCAGTGAAATGGCATTGCGCTCCTCACCCAGCTGGCAATGGATGAAGGCCGCTGCGATGCGCGACGACACCGCGCGGTCAGGCATGCGGTGCAATTCGAAAATCGCCTGCGCTTCCTGAATATGCCTGAGTACCAATGATGGATATATCGGCGGCTCCGGCCATTTGCAGGCCTGCAGCAATTGCTCGGCCCGGCTGATTTTATTGTTTCCCTGATCAGTACGCTGGTGATGGTCGGATATTATTCTCCACAATCTGGATGCGCTCTCATCTGGGTGGCCGTGGATGTTGTGCGTCAAAAGATGGATTGAGTAAGAATTCTTGCATGAAAAAATCAATGATCCTGCTCGATTGATGCATTTTCATGATGAATGCATCTGTGGGGTGGCGCAGGCCTGTCCCATGGGAAACACTGATTGACTGGAGGAATCTTACAGGCTGAATAAACAATTGTTTACATTTGGAAAAGCTTTCTCTTGTCAGATTGCGCAGGCGTTTGTCTTTTTGCGAAACTTTCTCCGGCTCCATTGACTTAATTCGCTGATGCGGCTCGGTTTTTCTGATGGGAAAAATCACAAAGGCCCGCGAGAAAATCCCTGAGTTTTCTAGGGTTGTCACAAGTCGAGTGATATGCGGCCCGCATGTGGGCGGGGTGGATCTGGGCCGGTACCTGCCAGGCAAGGGCGGGCGGTCGGACGAGCTGGGCGCATTGGAGGGGTCGTGCGGCCTTCGAGCGGCCCTTGCCAGAGCCGGTGCCCGCTGGCCAATTACCTGCTTTCAGGGATATGCGCTGCGCAGGCCGTCGTCTAAAGTAAGAAATTGTCAGCAGCGCAGTCATTTGTAGCCTGCCTGAAGGCAGTGGCGGGGACCGCTCCCCGCCTGTTCGGATCTTCGGATCTTTTCTTCCAGGCCAGACCCATGCTGCAACTTTTCCAATTCCTTGCCCGCGGCACGTGGCTCGCACAGGCGTTGGGCGCCTTGGCCGTGGCCTGTGCCGTGCCGGCAGCCCAGGCCCAGAGCATCACTGCGGCACCGCTGGCGGCCGTGGCGCCGGCGGCGATTCCTGTGGACCACCCTGGCGCTCTTGCGCTGCTGGCACTGGCCATGGGGGCCTGCCTTGCATGGGGGGTGCGCACAGGGCGGATTTCCCCGGCCAGCCTGCGCGCCTGGGCCCTGGGCGGTGCTGTCGTGGCGACAGCGGCCACGGCGGCCTGGGGCGACCGGGTGCAGGCCCAGATACAGGAATTGCAGGAAGCCTTCAACCAGGCTGCGGGCGAGACGCTTGTCATTCCCGTGCAGGCGAGCGCCCTGGGCGCCGCTGGAGCGCCGCAGGGCTTCCTGCCCGTGGTCTACCGCAACCAGACATCGCTACGGCTGAAAATCACCGGCATCACGGACCCTGTGTGGAACACCTGCTTTCCGCTGGGCGTGCCGGGCACGATTCCTACGACGGCCCCACGTCCCGGCAGCGCCTGCGCGGTCGGCGCCACGCTGGAGGCGGGCGGCTCCTGCTGGGTGGATGTGGCGCAGCTGTGCGCCAACGCGGCGGCCGCCGCGCACGGCAGCCACGCCAGCGTGCTTGCGCCCGACAGCGTGCAGGTGGACACGGCCGGGCAGCGCACGGGCAATGTGCTGTCCAACGATTCCGATGCCGATGGGGCGCTCGTGGTCGCCAGCTTCACCTATGAAGGCCAGACCGTGGCGGCCGGCAGCTCCCGGAACGTGGCGGGGCGCGGGACCTTCGCGCTGCAGGCAGACGGCAGCTTCACTTTCCAGGCGGATGCGAACTACAGCGGCGGCCATCCGCTGGCCATCGGCTACACCGTGCAGACCGGCGCGTCCAGCACGCTGAGTGTTTTCGTGAACCGGGTGCCCGTGGCCGGCAACGATACGGCCACCACCGATGCCGATACATCCGTCGCCATCGCCGTGCGCGGGAACGACAGCGATGCGGATGGGGACAGCCTGACCGTTTCCGGCATCACCCAGGGCGCCCACGGTTCCGTGGTCGTGGATGCCGTCACGGGCAATCCGGTCTACACGCCGAACGCCAACTTCACCGGCAGCGACAGCTTCACCTACACCATTGGCGACGGCAGGGGCGGCTTTGCCACGGCCAGCGTGTCGGTGACGGTTGCTGCTTCGCCCGCCGGCAATCAACCGCCAGTGTCTGTCTCCGATGCGATAGTGGTGGCCGAGGGCGCTGTGGCCACGGTCCTTGCCAGCGGTGCAACCAGCGTGCTGGCCAACGACACGGACCCTGACGGCAATCCGCTCGTCGCGGTGCTGGTGACGGGTCCGGCGAACGGGTCCCTGACGCTGAACGGCAATGGCACCTTCACCTATATCCACAACGGCAGCGAGACGGTTTCCGACAGCTTTGCCTACCGTGCCAGCGATGGGCTGGCCATGGGAAACATCGTCACCGTTTCCATCACGGTCACTCCCGTGAACGATGCACCGGTTGCCGTGGCAGATCAATGGATGGTTGCCACGGACATCCCGCGGAGCATCAGCTTTGCCACGTTGCTGGCCAATGACACGGATGCCGACGGCGACAGCCTGACCATCACCCTGGCTCATTCGCCGATCAATGGCAGCCTTGCATCGCAGGCGGGCGGGGTGCTGTTCACGCCCGCGGCAGGCTACGAAGGACCGGCCAGCTTTCTCTACGACGTCACCGATGGGCGCGGCGGTACCAGTATCGGCACGGTCAATCTGTCGGTTGGAGCGGCCAGCGCTTCTCCGGTCGTTGTCCTGAAGTCCCTGCTGGCCATCGCACAAGGCACAGGCGGGGCCAGCGTCAGGTTTCCGATAACCACGAAGCTGGTGGATACGGATGGCTCGGAAACCCTGTCGATCAGGATCAGTGGACTGCCCACCAATCTGTCATTCAATGCGGGCACGAACCTGGGTGGTGGTGTCTGGCAGTTCACCGAAGCCGACCTGCCCAATCTCATCCTGAATCTGCCTGGCAGCTACACCACGAACGCCACCAATCTCACGGTCCAGGTCACGGCGACGGAGGTGAGCGGCGGCTTCACGGCATCGACATCCACCGTGGTCACGCTCAAGGCCTCATATACGACCGTGGATGTCACCACGACCCATAGCGGCAGCTATACAGGCAGCTCGGCCAACGAGTACATCACCGGTGGCAACGGCGCCAACACCATCAGCGCCAACAACGGAAACAACATCGTTTTCGGAGGCGCTGGCGACGACAACCTGTCGGCGGGCGCAGGCTCCGATGTGCTGATGGGTGGCAGCGGCGACGACACCCTCAATGCGGGGTCGGGCACGGACCTGCTGGCCGGTGGCCCCGGCAACGATCTGATGAGCGGCGGTGATGCGGGCGAGAACTTCGTGGATGTCTTTGCCTGGTCGCTGGGAGACCAGGGGGCGGCAGGAACGCCGGCCATGGACCGAATCCAGAACTTCGCCATGGCGGCCGCGGGAGCCAACGGCGCAGGCGGTGATGTACTGGACCTGCGCGACCTGCTGCAGGGTGAATCCGCAGGCCCCGGCAATGCCGCAGGCAACCTGGCCGACTACCTGCACTTCGAGATCACAGGAGGTGATACCTGGGTCCATGTCAGCCACACGGGCGGCTTCGGTGCGGACTCCCATGCGGTGGGTGCAAGCTATTCGGCATCGGCCGAGACCCAGCAGATCATCCTGGAAGGCGTGAATCTGCAGACGCTGTATTCCGGTGCCGCCACGGATCAGCAGATCATCACGCAGCTGCTGAACAACAGCAAATTGATCGTGGATTGACCGGCGCCGGTCCTATGCCACCGCGCACCGCGCACCGGGTCCGTTTCTCGTGCCTACATGAAATTGCGCGTATGCAGCGAAGCCAGCCGCTCGGCATGCCCGCGCTCGAAGCCCAGCCGCAGCAGCTTGGAAAACCGGCCGTCGGCCATGTCGCGCATGAGCTGCTGCACGCGGGCGGCGCCGCGGGCCAGGGCTTCGGGGGTGAGGGCGCCGGCGGCGATGAGGATCAGGGCGTCGAAGACTTCCTCGTTCAGGCCCGAGGTGCCGGCCAGGTTGTCGAAGCGCTGCTCCACGGCCTGGGCCAGCTGGTGCTGGAAGCCGGGCTCGTGCTGCAGGCGGTACAGCAGGTGGGACATGCCCAGGGCCACATGGCGCGCCTCGTCGCGCGCGGCCAGGCGGCAGATCTGGCGTGTGAGGGGGTCGGGCGCCTCGGTCTGCAGGAACTGCAGCAGGTGCACGAAGGTGCCTTCGCCCAGTACCGACAGCAGGAAACCCGCCACGGAAAAATCCGTCTCGTCCAGCAGGCTCTTGAGCGAGGCCTGGCCACCCGCCGTGGACAGCGCGGGCTCGCGGCCATGGCGGCGGATGCGGCGCGTGAAGACATCGATATGTCGCGCCTCGTCGGCCACCTGGATGGCCAGCGCAGCCTGCAGTTCGCGGTAGTGCGGGTGCAGCTGGCCGAGGAAGCGCGCAGGCACCAGCAGGGCCGCGTTCTCGTTCTCGACCATGTAGGTCATGAGCTGGACGATGGCGTCCTCCACCGGCGCGGGCAGCTCGGGTGCGTCGTTCCAGTCGATGTCGGTGTCGGCATTCCACTGCGCGGCCGCGGCCTGGGCGTAGAGGTCGGAGGCGCTGTCGGTCCAGACCTGCAGCTTGTCGCTGAGCCGGAAATGGAAGGCCGGCGCGCCGGCTTCCACCTGCGCGCCACGCGCGGCCAGGCCCCAGAAAGGCTGGGCCTGCGCGGCCACGGCACCGTCGCCCGAGCGCGCATCGCTGCGGCCCGTCTGCGCCGCGCCGCGCCAGCGCCCGGCCTGGGCGCCGCCGCGCGCCACGATGGCCATGGCCTGTGCTGCATCCACGCCATCCTCCCAGCGCAGGCCATGGCCCTGGTCGCTGCACCAGCCCGACAGCTGGGCCTGCCAGGCCGGCGCGCTGCCGGTCACGCGCAGTTGCCCGCCCACGGGCAGGGCGGCCAGCGCGTGCTTGACCAGCAGATGGGCGCCGGCATCGAAGCCCAGGCCCTGCAGGTCGATGACAGGCAGGGTGGAGGCGGGCTGGGTGGAGGCGGGCAGGGCGCCGCTGTCGGAATCAGGCATGGCCATGGCGCGTATCAGTAACGGTAGTCCTGCACGGTGATGCGGCCTTCGGCGTCGTAGAAGGCCTCGTCCGTCACCGCGCGCTCCAGCAGGCCGTAGCCCGTGCCGCGGCCCGGGTGCCAGACCTTCAGGCCTTCCAGCTCTAGCAGCGGGCGCACGGCCGCGTCGTCCCAGGACATGGCCAGCAGGATGTCGCGGAAGGCGGCGGCACGCCCGGCATCGATGTGCGGGCCGGCCGTCATGTTGCAGTGGTCGAAGGCGCCCGAGGTGGCCAGCACGCGCGTGCCGCCGGCCGGCAGCGTGCCTTCGCGCGCAAAGGCCAGGTAGTTCTTGCCCACCATCCATGAAGCCTGTATCTCGCCGGCCACCATGGCGGCGGCGGCCAGGCGCTCGCCGCCGATGTGGTCGCCGTGCTTGCCGCCCAGCACGTCAAAGCGGCGTGCCGTGTAGTCGCGCCCGGCCACCAGCCCTTGCTGGCGCAGATGGTCCAGCGGGATCAGCGTGGCCTGGGGCGAATCCACGGCACCGAAGCCCACGGTCTTGCCGCGCAGGTCCTGCACGCTCTGGATGGGGCTGTCTGCGGGCACGACCAGCAGCGAATGCAGGTCCAGGTCGGTATCGCGCATGGCGATGGACTCCACGCGCAGGCCGCGCGCGCGGGCCATGCGGTCGGCGCGCACAAAGGCCAGCGGCGAGTTCCAGGCCAGGTGCACATCGCCTGCCATCAACGCCTCGGTCAGCGACTCGTAGTTGGAATAGAGAACGTAGTCGAAGTAGTAGCCGCGCTCGATGAAATACGCCTTGAAGCCTTCCCAGATGGTGATCACCTTGGGGGCGTAGGCCACGGCGCCGAGCTTGATCACGGGGGCGGTTGTCGTCATGCGGAAGTCCTTTGCTGGATGGGGGAGGAGGGGGTTCTGCCGTTCAGGCTCAGGCGGCGGCGTCGCACATGCCTTTGCCCAGCATGTCGTAGATCACATCGGTGGTGGGCGCCATGACCGAGGCGGCGCGCGCATCGCGGAACAGGCGCTCTATGCCCAGCTCCTTGCGGAAGGCGGCGCCGCCGCACACGCGCATGGCAATGTCGGTCACTTCCAGTGCGGCCTCGGCGGCTGCGGCCTTGCTCTGCAGCAGGCGGGTGCGCGCATCGGCCCGGGCCGCCTGCACGGCGGCCACGGTATCGTCGCGCAGCAGGCGGGCCTGCTCCAGGCGCAGCTGGGCACGGGCCAGGTAGGCGCGGATGGTGGGCAGGTCGGCCAGCGAGCTGCCGCTTTCCGCAAAGCGCGTGCCCGCCACATGGGCCACGGCGCGGCGCAGCGCGCCCTGCATCAGGCCGATGGACGTGGTGGCGATCAGCGTGGGAAAGAAGGGCATCAGATAGCGGCCCTTCACGGCCTCGCCCTCGCCGTCGGCGCCCAGCATGCGGGCGCGTGGAACGCCCACGTTGCGTGCCTCGATGGGCGAGGACGCATTGCCGCGCAGCCCCATGCCGTTGAAGCGTCCGGGAATGGACAGGCCCGGCAGCCGGCTGTCCACCAGCCACAGCGTATTGCCCTCGCCCTGCGTGGCGCGCGAGATCCAGACATAGGAATCGGCCTCGCCGGCCGACGTGATCATGCTCTTGAGCGCGTTCAGGTGGATGACATCTTCAGCGGCGGTCGCCGTGCCCGTCGGCGCCCAGATATGGCTGCGCGAGCCGGCTTCGGACACGGCCAGCGTGGTGAGGTGGCGGCCGGCCGCGATCTCGCGGCGCACAGGGTCGTCGGCAAAGGGTTCGATCAGCGCCACGCCGCAGTAGTGCATGGTCAGCACCATGGCCGTGCAGGGGCAGTCCTGGGCAATGCGCTCGACGACCTGCACCGCTTCGGCCAGGCCCTTGCCCAGGCCGCCCACCTCGCTGGCGCTGATCAGGCCCAGCAGGCCGGCTGCCGCCAGTGCATCCAGCGCGGCGCGCGGGTAGCGTGCCTGCTCGTCGATCTGCGCGGCCTGGGGCGCGATGATGTCGCGCATGAGGGGTTCGAGTTGCTTCAAAACTTCCATCTGGGTTCACCGTAGGCATGCCCATGACCGCCTGCCGGGAGGCTGTTGCTGGAAGTCTGGGGAAATGCTGGGGCGCCGCGATGGCCGCTGGACGCGCCTGCCGCATGCAGACCTGCAATGGCGGATGGGCTGGGGAAAGAATGCAGGCGATTATGCGCCGGGTGCACTACGGCTTCGCGCAACGGGCGCCTTGCTCGGGCACCATGGCTGGTGTGCGCTTGATCCCGGTCAAGGTGGCGGGAGAACGCTGCGTCGCCACAGCACATTCACGCATTCACGCATTCACGCAGGCTCGAAAGCTTGAACGCCTGGGCCCTAGGCCCTGGCAAGCCCCATGGCCAGCGCCTGTGCTGACCCCATCGGCTTGGCAAAGAAGTAGCCCTGGGCCAGATCCACGCCAAGGCTTGCCAGCGCATTGAATTCCTCGGCAGTCTCCACACCTTCGGCGACCACCACGCTTCCTATTTCGTGCGCGAAACTCGTGAGCCCCTTGGCGAGCGCACGGCGGCTGCGGTCGGTATCGACGTCGTGCGTGATGCTCATGTCCAGCTTGATCATGTCCGGTTGAAGATGCAGGATGTGCCGCATGCTGGAGTAGCCGGCACCGGCATCGTCGACTGCCAAGGTCGCGCCCCGGCGCCGCAGCGGAGCCAGTGCATCGGCCAAAGCCCTGTAGTCATCCACGGCGGCATGCTCCGTGATTTCCAGCGTCACGCGCGACAGATCCTGGTCCGAACCCAGAAGCCGGGGCAGCTGCCCCGACTGGATCAGCTGCGGCGAGCAGTTGACTGCGAGCAGCCAATCGGTTGGCAGGCGACCGAGCGCGCCAAGCGCCGTGTCGATTGCATGGCGCTCCAGCTCCAGCCCCAGGCCTACTTCGTGCGCTGCCTTGAACCATTGGTCTGGCGGGCGAAATGGCTCCAGGTCAAAGCGCGACAAGCACTCAAAACCGTGCAGCTTGCCTGTCGCGATGGTGTATACGGGCTGAAATACAGGGCGCAGCGCATTGCCCTGCATGGCAAGGCGGATTTCGTTGGCCGCTTTGTCCCTTGCATGCTGGACCGCAGAAGTTGCACTGAAATGCAGTCCCAATAAATCTGAGAATGCCCGCAACAGCGACATATCATGCTCACCCAGCGCGGGATTGGGCTGGTGGCTGAAGCAGCACAAGGTGCCGTACAGACGGTTGTCATCCAGGCGGATCGGTACGCTCAGGTGCGAGCCGATGGGAATGGTGTGCGTCTCCGGTATTCCCTGTGCAGCGGGTAAACGGGACGTGTCTGGAATCAACTGCGGCAATTCGCCATTGACCACCTTCTGGCAATAGCCCTCGTTCAATGGAATCTTCTGCTGCCGGAAAATCACTCCGCCAGTGCTCTCGTCCACATGCTCCAGCACCCGATCCGCTTCGCGGAATCGGGCCACAAAGGCCACATCCATGCCAAGATGCCGCCGGACCACGGACAGCACACGGTCCACTCCATCCAGTTCAATGGCGAAAGCAAAAATTCTGCTCAAAGGTGCGAATGTGGATTTTCGAGGGGTCATTTCATTGATCTGCTCTATCAGATGTGTACGCACATTGAATGGGCACGCTGCTGGCGGATTGGCGGTCCTCAGTTCTGCCCGGCATGGCCGAGCGGCACGATATGCCGTTGATAACGGGAATGAATTATCGGTAGTCCGCTCCATTGGCAGGAACACGGCAAGGTTGGGGGTGCCGCGCCATCGCAAATCAGAACAGGGGGAGAGCAATGGCCCTAAGTATGCGCGGTTGAAGTGCGCAGGTCGAGTCCGTCTGTTCGGATTGACAATGGGAATGAAAAGCCAACGCGGGAACTTGCAAGTTCATTGCACCGCCTGGAACACCGGTCATGCCGCATGCCCCGGGCGTGACGGGTCCAGGTGCTCCATCGGTCACTGCCTGGCCGTATGGCGAATGCGGGCCAGGTACTGGCTGGGCGTCAGCCCCAGATGTTTGCGAAACGCGGCTCCCATGTGCGATTGATGGCTGAAGCCGCAATCGTGGGCGATACAGGCCAGCGAATCGGCATCCGCCCGCATCATGGAGCGGGCCGCCTGTATGCGGGTCTCCACAAGATAGGCATGCGGAGTCATGCCAAGCAGCTGGGAAAACTCACGCAGAAAACGCAGCGGGGTGCGACGGGTCATCCGGGCCAGCTGGGCAATGCTCAACGGCTGTGCAAACTCGGCCGCCATGCGCTCCAGAACCGGCCGATACACCGGGCGCAATGCATCGATGCGCGGGATGGGCGCATGGGGCACATCCCTCGCATCGACGCATTGCCGGGCCATGAAGTGCAGGGCTGCCTGCTCTATTGCCAGGGTGTCCGTCTCGGGGCAAAGCAGCAGTTGCCGCAGCTGGTGCGCAATTTGCAAGGCGGCGCGCTGGCCAGGGTGCACAACGCGCCGGGCTTCGGTGTCAGGCACTGCGTCGTCCAGCCATTGCTCCCATTGCGCAGGGGTACAGCGAACCACCAGGTACTCGCCGCCCGTGGCCGATTCGGAAAACACATCCACCCCCGGTGGCGTGCGTGCCACCGTGCCGGGCCATGTGTCGAAGTCCACGCGGCGGTCGCTGCCAATGGCATGCACGCCTTGCTGGCGCTCCAGCGCAATGCCCAGCGAATGAAGGCGGGTCGGGTCATGGCTGCTATAGGCCGCGCGGCCCAGCAGCTGCACCTCGAATCCCGGTAGTTCCTGAACTTTCATCACCCTGGCGCCTTGTGTCTTGAACTGAAATTTCTTGATAGACGGGAAACCGGGCGCTGCCCACACTGAAGGCATGAACGCAAACCACACGGAAATTCACCGCATCATCGGTCTCATCGGGGGCATGAGCTGGGAGTCCAGCGCCGAGTACTACCGGCTCATCAACCAGGGCGTGCGCGACCGGCTGGGTCCGCTGCGCTCTGCAAAACTGCTCATGTACAGCGTGGATTTTGGCCCCATCGAGCTGGCCCAGCATGAAGGCCGCTGGGATGACGCAGCTGCCTTGCTGGAAGATGCCGCGCGGCGGCTGCAGGATGGCGGGGCGGATGGGGTGCTGCTGTGCACCAACACCATGCACAAGCTGGCAGACCGCATTGCGGCAGCGGTGCGCATCCCTTTTCTGCACATTGCCGACCCGGTGGCCGATGCGGCCCGGGCGGCAGGCCACCGCAGGCTGGGGCTGCTGGGCACCCGCTTCACCATGGAGCAGCCCTTCATGCGCGAGCGCCTGCGGCAGCAGGGGCTGGAGGTGATGGTGCCGCAGGAGGCGGACCGCGCCGAAGTGCACCGCATCATCTACGAGGAACTGTGCGCAGGCCGGATACGGGAAGAGTCGCGGCGCACCTATCAGCGCATCATGGCGCAGCTGGCCGGGCAGGGCGCCCAGGCCATGGTGCTGGGCTGCACGGAAATCAGCCTGCTGGTGCAGCAGGCGCATTGCCCCGTGCCCGTGCTGGACACCACGGCCTTGCATGCCGAGGCTGCGGTGGACTTTGCATTGACGCCTTGAGGCGCCAAAACGACCCGGACTGAACCGGCCCGGACCCCTATCAGCGGCAGATGTGACCTGCAAGCGCACGCAAGCGGCCCACCTGCGGCAAGCAGATCATCCGTGGGGCCGCCCTGGCGCAAGCGGGGCGAGTTCCATCCGGTCCCGTCCCTTGCGCTTCGATGCATAGAGGGCCTCGTCGGCCTGCTTGAGCCAGTGGGACAGCTCTGTTCCGGGCTGGTCGAACAAGGCCGCACCGATGCTCAGGGACACGGGCTGCGGCGTCGCGAACATCGCGCGCGCCTGCTGCACGAACGCCTCGCGCAAGTCCTGGCCCAGCGCCTGTGCGGCCGTGCCGCAGACGTTGTGCAGCAGGATCACGAACTCATCCCCGCCCAGCCGCGCGGCCAGTGCGCCGCGAGGCAGCACGCTGCGGATGAGGTCGCTCAGCGTCACCAGCAGGCGGTCGCCGGCATCGTGGCCGTGCAGGTCGTTGACCTGCTTGAAGTGGTCGATGTCGATCAGCAGCAGGGCGCCGGGGCGGGCCGGCGAGGCTTGTGCCAGCAGCGCCGGTGCGCGCAGATAGAGCGCGCGGCGGTTGTCCAGTGAGGTCAGCGGATCGCGGGCGGCAATCTGCGCGATGCGCTCCTCGCGGCGATGGCGCTCCGTCCCGGTCATGGACATGGCCAGCAGCATGATCGCCATCACGCCCTCCACCAGCGAGATCAGGATCACCGTGCCGCGGAAATTGCCCAGGTTGACGAAGGCGTCCAGCGCCACAGTCGATCCGGCCTTGGCGAGGTAGAACAGGCCGTGGGCCAGCAGCACGAAACTCAACTGCGCCGCGCCCATGCCCAGCGCGCCGCCATGCGGGCGCAGCAGCAGGCCGGCGCGCAAGGTGGTGATGGCGATCAGCAGCGACTGGATGCCCAGCATCGCCTTGGACCACCAGGGCCCGTCTGGCAGAAACAGCATGGCCAGCCAGACGACGGCCAGCAGCCACCAGAAGTGCGACAGCCGCACGCGCATGAATCCGGCGACCCCGGCCAGGAACAGCCAGTGGGCGGCGATCAGCAGGCCGTTGGGAAACCAGATGCCCAGCAGCACATGGCCGCTGGAACGCAGCAGGGCCAGCACGCAGCCCACGACGATGATGGCGAACCCCGCGCTCCACAGCAGCAGCGAGCGTTCGCGCACGCTGCTCCATTCCGCAGCCAGATACAGCGCCGAAGCGGCCGCCATGGCCGTGGTGAGAACGAGCAGGGTGAAGGGGTCGAGAGCCATGGGCGATGGAGGTATCGGCGCAGGCGCGCTCCTTGTGAGAGCCGCCAGACAAGGAGCAATGCGGCGACGGTCCGTGCCGTCGCGATGCAGTGGAGCAAAGCGAGCGGGGCGGATTGTCGCAGGAAGCGGGTTTTCAGGCTTGCCCGATCACCCGGCTGCAGCGATTCCGGCGTCGGCCGCGTTGCCAAGGCCACGTCGCGGAGGCGAACGCCGGGTCCTTGCACTGCGCAGGCATCCCGCCGCTCCAGGCCATGGCGAAGCCGTCCTCACTGCTGGGCTGCGGGCTCTGTTGGAAGCCCGGGGCATTGTGGAAGGCGGTGGATTTGCCGAGCTCGCTTGCCGGCAGGCTGATGAAGAGGGACCTGGTCATGCTGGACCAAGAGGAAGCGGCCACGGCTGCGCGCGGGGCCGTCCATGCACCTGCCGCTCCCCGCTTTGCCATGGTGGCCCGGGGGCGGCAAGGCGGGAGCACCGGGGCAAGATGCCCTATGGGGCGTCAACCGTGACCGGGGGAGCCGGCCCTGTCAGACGGCAACGGCGTGCAGGCGGGTATTGAAAAGCGGCCCTTGGGTGAAGGTCGCCAGGCGCTTGGCCAGCCACAGCACCGCCAGGTCCACCAGGGGTTCCACCAGCACGACGCACATGTAGGCAGCACCGAAGCTTGCCACCTCGGTCAAGGTTGTCAGGCTGGCACCGTGGCCGTAGATGGCCCAGAACGCGACCCACAGGACAATGCCGCCCTGGTAGGTGGTGGACAGGGCCAGGGCCTGCCTGTAGCTGATGTCCACATAGGCCGTGCCGGCGGGAATCAGCCGGCGCGCCAGTTGGTTCACCGCATACAGCGGCACCAGCAAGGTGGTGACGTTCATGCCGTACTGCGGCAGGTCGAAGGGGGCAAAGAACAGGCCCTGCACCAGCAGGCCGAACGCCAGGCCGATGGCCGCAGCTCCCGCGCCGAACATCAGCAGCAAGGTCGAGCCCAGGATCAGATGGACCTCGGACACGCCGACCGGCTCGTGCGGAAACACCTCGAAGAAGCTGAACACCAGCGCGGTGGTGATGACACTGCGGGCCAGCAGCGCGAGCCAGCCGCCGTTGTCGCGCAGGCTTTGCCGTGCCAGGGCGGCGGTCAGGCCGAAGGCCGCTGCGGCGGTGACATAACTGAGGGCGATTTTTTCGGGGCTGACGACGCCGGGTTCGATGTGCATGGGAGGTCCTGAACAGTCAAGGTCCGTTGCAGGGCGGGCGCCGGCTGCGCAACGGCAAAGGTATTGAGCATAGCCGTGGATGAATGGCTGCGCCATGCCTTGGCGCGGCAGATGCGTTTTCTGTCCAGGCTGCGCGGATGCACTCGGGTGATGCCGGGGGCAGCCATGCAGCGATTGCCGCTGTTGTCTGGATGCCGACAGCTCACTTCAAGGCGTTGTTGAGTCGCTGAAGCTCAAGTTGCTTGGCAGCGCTGGCCTCGAGATTTGCACGCTCCTCGTCCAAATACCGATAAATGCTTTTGAGCTCAGTGATTTTCTTTCTGATCTCCAGCATTTTCTTTTCAATCAACTTGGCACCCTCGGCACAATCGATTGACTTGTTTCTCTGCGCGTCCAGAATTTCGCCTATTTCCGCAAGAGAAAATCCCATGCTTTGTGCGCGCTGGATAAATCCAAGATCCTGCAGGGTTTGTGGTGTGTAAACACGGTAATTGTTGTTTCGCCGCAATGGTGCGATAAGGCCGATCTTCTCGTAGTAGCGCAGGGTATGGCGGCTGGCGCCGCTGCGGACCTCGAGTTCGCCGATATTCATGAAAAAACGCTTGACTATAGAGTTGGGTCGACAGTCTACACTCGATTTTTCATCGTGCCAAGGAGCAGAAAAATGAGCGTGGAGTGCTTTGTTACGGGAGGGACCGGCTTCATCGGCCAGCATCTGGTGTCATGCCTGAGCGCAAAAGGTCACACGATTCGGGTGCTGATGCGTCGCCCGGAGCGCCTGGCGCAACTGCGGGAGCAGGTCGATAATCTGGGAGGTGTCGCAAACCGTGTCTTTGCCGTGGCTGGCGATCTGGAGCAGGAGAGCCTCGGCTTGAGTCTTTCCGATCGAGAGGCTTTGCGGCAGGCCGAAGTTGTGTTCCACCTGGGCGCCCACTTCGCGTGGGGCCTTTCAATGGAGCATTCGCGTGCAGTGAATGTGGAAGGTGCAAAGCGCGTGGCGTTGTTGGCAGCGCAGCAAGATAGCCGGCTGGTGATGATCGGCGGCTATATGCTGAAGAACAATGAACATCTGCAGCGCATCGGAATTGATCCCGGCCATCCGGAAAGGACTCATTGGCCTGCCGTCTATCGGCGTGTCGGCGCTTACGAGGGGAGCAAACTGGAGGCGCATTTCGCGACCCTGGAGTTCATGGCTGCCAAGGGAGGGAAAATGACCGTCGTGCACCCCGCAACGGTCTGTGGTCATAGCCGCACGGGACATATACCTTGCAGCCAGCCACTGGTGGATCTGATACGCAATCTGGCGCAGGGAAAACTGGCTGCAGTGCCCGGTAGCGCAGAGCACTGGTTGCCATTGGTCACTGTGGATTATCTGGTCGAGCTGGTTTCGGCTTGCGCTTTTGATCCTTCCATGGCCGGTCAGGAGCTTCTGGCGCTTGACGACCAAAGTCCCAACTTGCGAGAACTCCTGGCAGAGGTGGCACAACCTCTTGGAATAAAGTCCCCAAAGCATCATATTTCGCTCCGATTGCTGAAATGGCTTTTGAGCATTCCTCCGGTCGCACGGTTTTTGAATACGGATGCCGAAGCCCTGGACTTCATCCAGACTACGCGTTTTGACACAGCGGCGGTCGAGCAATTCGCCAAAAGGCACGGAATATCAAAGCCGGATATTCGTCAATCGTTACGGAATACTGCAATGTTCGTCAACTCATATTGCATGCCCAATGAAAGAGTCCACTGACGTGTATTTTGCCGGGATGAATACTGAGAAACTATCAAGATGCATTGCACCTATGCAGGCACAGCCAAGAGCAGCCCTCCACTGCGCCCGTGGCACTCCATAATTGTCTTTTTCAGGTGTCGAGGCCGGCGCCGAGCATCCGTTTCGAGGAATCCGCTTCAGTGAATCAACAAGTCCATACAAGAATCGCTGTCCTGGGGCCCGGTGCGATCGGGACCACCGTCGCTGCTGCGTTGCACGAAGTCGGCCGTACGCCCATGCTTTGCGGCCGTACGCCGCGCGACAGCCTGGTGCTGCAAGGTAGCGGTGTTCGCATCGTTGTTCCCGGGCCGGTGAGAACGGATCCAGCACAGATTGCACGCCCGGTGGACCTCGTTTTTCTCGCGGTCAAAGCGACTCAGACCGCTGCCACTGCGCAATGGCTTGCGGCGTTGAGCGGCCCGCAAACCGTCGTGTGTGTCCTGCAAAACGGGATCGAGCAGTTGGAGAGTGTCACTGCGCTGTGCCCTCAGGGGCGAGTCGTTCCTGCAGTCGTGTGGTTCCCTGCGCAGGCGCAATCCGATGGGTCGGTGCTCCTGCGCAGCGATGCTCGGATCAGTCTGCCTGACGAAGCGGCCTCCCTCGTGGTTGCGCAGGCACTGCAAGGCTCCCGGTGCCTGGTAGACCTGGTTTCGAATTTCAGATCTCTGGCCTGGCAAAAGCTGCTGCAGAACGCGGCGGCCGGACTCATGGCGCTCACGCATCGCCGCTCGGGCATGTACGGCCGGCACGATATCTCCAAGCTCACACTGGACTACCTGCAGGAGTGCCTGGCCGTGGCACGCGCCGAAGGTGCTGAACTGGGCGATGAGGTCCCGCAGGCGATCCTCGACAAGTTCCAGGCATCCCCTGCCGACCTGGGCACGTCCATACTGGCGGATCGCGAAGCAGGCCGTCCGCTCGAATGGGATATCCGCAACGGCGTTATCGCGCGCCGCGGCCGGGCGCGCGGGGTTCCGACCCCGATCGGTGATGTCTTGGTGCCGCTTCTTGCTGCCGCGAGCGACGGCCCCGGCTGATCACCCATGCCTTGACGATAAGGCCTGTGATCACAGGTCTGCCATCCGCATTCAGCCTGAAACTGCCGGCAGCACCCCCCAATCCCAACCCTGCCGGCCGATTTTTCCGAAGCCGGGGACAATACCGGGTTCGCGGGTTTTTCCGGCTCGACCTGGGTCGAGGACGGGAATCGCTTGCGGAAGGAAGCTGCACTGGCGTTGAACCCGGACGCAGAAAACCCCAAGATCGGACGGCGGCGAGACCGCCGAGATGGCGCAGGTGCATGTGACGAAGAGGGATTGGTGGACAAGGGCCTGCCGCAGCCGCAGCGGTCGGCCCGTCAAACGCGATACCCGCCTGGTGGGCTGGCTGCTGGCCGTGGTGTTCGTGTCGGTATCGGCGGCCACGGTGTGGCAGTTGGTGGCTGCACGCCAGCGCACGCTGGCCGAGGTGGATACCGTCAACCGCAATCTGGCGCAGACGCTGAATACCTATTCCGAAGGCGTGATCACCCAAAGCTCCATGCTGCTGCTGGGCATTGCCGAAAGGCTGGAGCTGGATGGCGCCGGTGCCGCGCACCTGGAGCGCGTGCTGCATCTGGTCAACCGCCAGGAGCAGCTGCTGAACCAGCTCAACGAGCTGCTGGTCGTGGACGCGCAGGGGCGCTGGCTGATGTCGTCCAAGGGGACGTTTCCCCCAGGAACGCAAAGCGCGGACCGCGACTTCTTCACGCACCACCGCGACGACCCGTCGTCAGGCATCTACATCGGGCCGCCGATCCGCAGCCGCTCCACAAGCGAATGGGTGATCACCATCAGCCGGCGCTATACCGACAGCGAGGGCCAGTTTGCCGGCGTGGTCGTGGTGACGCTGGGTGTGGAAAATTTCCTGCGGCTGTTCGGCAAGATCGACATCGGCGAGCAGGGCGCCATTTCACTGAGCACGCCGGGCGGGCAACTGCTGGTGCGCCACCCCTTCCGTGAGCAGGACCTGGGCCGGGACTTCTCGCAGTCGCCCAATTTCCTGCGCCACTATGCGGGGGCGATGTCGGGCACGGCGTCGTTCCGCTCGGGCCTGGATGGCACGGAAAGAATCTATGCCTTCCTGCGCAGCGAGCGCTATCCGCTGGTGACCACGGTGGCCCTGGGCCGCGACGAGGCGCTCAGTTCCTGGCAGCGCCAGGCGCAGCTGACGCTGGCCGTGGTGCTGGGGCTGTTTCTGGCGATTGCGCTGATCGGCTGGCGGCTGACGGCGGCGATGCGGCTGCGCTCGCGTGCCGAATGCTCCCTGGTCAGCGCGCGCGAGGAATTGCTGCAGGCCAACCGCCGGCTGGAGGTGCTGGCCGCCCAGGACCAGCTCACGGGCCTGGCCAACCGGCGCCGCTTCGACGAGGTGCTGGAGCGCGAGGCACGGCGCGCCGTGCGCGAGGGCACGCCGCTGTCGCTGCTGCTGATCGATCTGGACCATTTCAAGGGCTACAACGACGCCTACGGCCATGTGGCAGGCGATGCCTGCCTGCAGACAGTGTGTCGCGCCCTGGCCCAGGCCGTGCAGCGGCCCGGCGACATGGCGGCGCGCTACGGCGGGGAGGAGCTGGCCGTGGTGCTTCCCAATACGGACCAGGCCGGCGGGCTGCAGGTGGCCGAGCGGCTGCGTGCGCGCATCGAGGGCCTGGGCCTGGAGCACCGCAGCAGCCGCTTCGGCCATGTGACGGCCAGCATCGGCGTGGCGACAGCGCAGTGCGGTGAGGCTGGCGCGACACAAGGCGCTACACAAGGCACTACCCACGGCTCCACCCAAGGTGCCGCCGTGGCGCTGGTGGAAGCGGCCGACCGTGCGCTGTACCGCGCCAAGGCCGCAGGGCGCAACTGCGTGCAGGGCTGAATGGGGTTGGGTCTGCGCGCGCTCAGTCCATGGGCGAGCGGTGGGCCACCACCTGCTGCTTGAGGTCGCCCAGCGCCTGGTACAGGTCGTTGCGGCTGGCCTGCGGCATGTCGCCGAACATGCCCATGACCCAGGACTCATGCGCCTTGGCCATGCGCGCAAAGGTCTTGCGGCCCAGCGGGGTGAGGTGCAGCACGGAGCTGCGCCGGTCGGACTCCACCTTGGTGCGCACCACCAGGCCCTCCTTCTCCAACTGGTCGGTGATGCCGGTGATGTTGCCGTTGGTCACCATCATGTGGCGCGACAGCTCGCCCATCTTCATGCCCTCTGGCGCCCGCTGCAGCTGGGCCATGAGGTCGAAGCGGGGCAGGGTGGTGTCGAATTCGCTGCGCAGGCGGTTGCGGATCTCGCCTTCGATGAGGTTGCAGCAGGTGAGCATGCGCAGCCACAGGCGCAGCGCATGGTGGTCGTCGGGCGCGGCGCGCGACTCCAGGTCGGGAGCGTGGGTCATGGCTGGTTCTGCGGTGTGGGGGCGCTCAAGCCCATCTGCGCGAGGATGGCGCGCGTCAGCGGGCTGGCCGGGTCGTTCAGGGTGAGCACGATGTCGAAATGGTTGGTGCCGGGCATGGCCACGTACTGGCCTGACGATGGACCGGGGCCACGGCGCTGGTTCCAGGCGGCCAGGTAGTCGTCGCTCTGGCGCTTGAATTCATCGGTCTCGCTCTCGCCGTAGCTGACGATGAGCGGGCAGGCCGCGCCGTGCGGCAGGAGGGCGGGGCTGTTGCGAATGGCGTCCTGCTCGCTCAGGCGCATCCATTCGTTGATGTGGGTGTGCACCAGCGGGCGCAGGTCGAACAGGCCCGACAGCGGTGCGGCGCCGCGCACCACGTCCTCGGGCACGCCGTAGTCCGCATGCCAGCCGCCGGCCAGCAGCATGCCCGCCAGGTGGCCGCCGGCCGAGCTGCCGCAGACATGGATGCGGCCCGGGTCGCCGCCGTAGCGGGCGATGTGCGCATGCACCCAGGCCAGGGCGCGGCGTGTCTGGTCCACGATGCGGTCCAGCGTGACGGCGGGCGCCAGCGAATAGTTCAGGGCCACCACCACGGCGCCGGCGCGCGTGAAGGTGGGCGCCATGCTGCTGGAGTCGTCCTTGGACAGCAGCCGCCAGTAGCCGCCGTGGATGAAGAAGAGAACAGGGGCGCCTGCCGCCCCGGTTGCTGCCGGGAAAATGTCCAGCAGCTCGTCGGCATGCTCGCCATAGGCCACGTTCAGCGCGCAGGGCAGGCTCTGGCGCGCAGCCCGGCTGTCGTCGGCATAGGCCTTGATGATGGGGGTGATGTCGGGTACCGTCGCGCGGGCGTTGTACTGGACATCGAGTCCGGCGCGGTCGTAGTGACGGTAGAGTGCGGGCATTGGAACGGAGATGGCGCGAAATGGTTTGTATGGCAGGTATTGGTACAAGTCCCAGACTTGTTCTGCAAAATACTTTAAACCTAAACTAAGAACCGCGCCAACCGTTCCAGCCCTTACAGAGTTTCCCGTCCAGCGTGACGGAAGACTGCCTCACCACCGATTGTCATCCGCGCGGCCCGCGCAAGGAGCACAGCAGCATGCGTTTCCTCACCCCCTTCCTGGCCGCAGCGGCCCTGGCCCCTGCCTTTGTTCCCGCGCTCGCGCAGGCGGACACCATCAAGGTCGGTATCGCCAACGATATTTCCGGGCCGTTTGCCGCGCTGGGCGCCGAGGCGCGTGACGGCTTCAACCTCGCCATCAAGCAGCTGGGCGGCAAGCTGGGCGGCCAGCCGGCCGAGTTCCTGCAGACCGACATGGGCGGCAACCCCGACCAGGCGCGCCAGCTGGTCACGCGCTACATACAGCGCGACAAGGTGGATTTCTTCACCGGCCCCATCGGCTCCAACGTGGCCCTGGCCGTGGGCCCGGCGCTGTTCGGCGCCAAGGTGCCCTACCTGTCCAACAATCCCGGCCCCAGCCAGTTCGCGGGCGCGCAGTGCAATGCGTTCTGGTTCGGCACGTCCTACCAGAACGATGCCTTCCACGAGGCAGCCGGCAAGCTGGCCGCCGACCGTGGCTTCAAGAAGATGTTCATCATGGCGCCCGACTATCCGGCCGGCAAGGATGCGCTGGTCGGCTTCAAGCGCGGCTACAAGACCGCGCCCGGCGAAGAGGTCTACACCAAGCTGGGCCAGATCGACTACGCGGCCGAGCTGGCCCAGATCCGCGCGGCCAAGCCCGATGCGGTCTACATCTTCCTGCCGGGCGGCATGGGCATCAACTTCGTCAAGCAGTTCGTGTCCACGGGCCTGTCGCAAAGCGTCAAGCTGATCGGCCCGGGCTTCTCGGCCGACGAGGACGTGATCCAGGCCGTGGGCGAGCCCATGCTGGGCATGGTCAACACCGCGCAATGGGCGCATGACCTGGACGTGCCGCAGAACAAGGCCTTCGTCGAGGCCTTCCGCAAGGAGTACAAGGGCCGCAACCCCTCGGTCTACGCGGCCCAGGCGTATGACGTGATCATGGCCATGGATGCGGCGGTCAAGCAGGCCGGCGGCAAGGCCTCGGACCGCCAGGCCATCGTCAAGGCGCTGGAGAAGGCCGACTACGCCTCGGTGCGCGGCCCCTTCACGTACGGCAAGAACCACTACCCCATCCAGGCCTACTACCAGCGCGTGATCGAGAAGGATGGCAGCGGCCGCATCACCAACAAGCTGGTGGGCAAGGTGTTCGATAAATATCAGGACGTCTACGTCAACGACTGCAAGATGTGACCCCGCCGCCGCGCCCCCGTCGGGCGCGGCGTGCCTTGATCTTGATTTTCAAAGCCGGATGATTTGTTGACCGCGCGCGGGCCGATGCGCCCGCGGCAAGGGGCGTGTGGATGACGTGGACGCTGCTCTTGGAGCAATTGCTCAATGGCCTGCAGTTCGGGCTGATGCTGTTTCTGATCGCGGCCGGGCTGACCCTGGTGTTCGGCATCATGGACATCATGAACCTGGCCCATGGCTCGCTGTACATGGCGGGCGCCTATGTGGCGGCAGAGACCCTGCAGCGCACGGGCTCGTTCACGGCGGCGGTGCTGGTGGCGGCCGTGGCCACGGGCGTGGCGGGCATGGTGCTGGAGCTGGTGCTGATACGGCGCCTTGCCGTGCGCGACCACCTGGCCCAGGTGCTGGGCAGCTATGCGGTCATCCTCATCGCCAATGACCTGGTCAAGATGGTCTGGGGCCCGGCGCCGGTGATGCTCAACATGCCGGCTGCGCTGTCCGGGCCCGTGCAGCTGCTGCCCGATCTCATGTACCCGGCCTACCGGCTGATGATCATCGTCTTCGGCCTGGCCGCCGCGTTGGGCCTGTATTGGTTCGTGACGCGCACGCGCGCCGGCGTGCTGGTGCGGGCAGGCGCCTCCAACCGCCAGATGGCCACGCTGATGGGCGTGCGCGTGCCGCTGCTGTTCCTGGGCGTGTTCACGCTGGGCGCCATGCTGGCGGCGGTGGCGGGCGCGCTGCTGGGACCCATCACCTCGGTGCAGGTGGGCATGGGCGAGGACATCCTGATCCTGGTGCTGGTGTGCATCGTCATCGGTGGCATAGGCTCCATACGCGGCGCCCTGGTGGGCGCCTTGCTGGTGGGCATGGTGGATACGGCGGGGCGGGCCTTCCTGCCCATGCTGCTGCGCCAGGTGTTCTCCCCGGCCGTGGCGTCCAGCGTGGGGCCCACGCTGGCGGCGATTTCCATCTACGTGCTGATGGCGGTGGTGCTGGTGTACCGTCCTTCCGGCCTTTTCCCTGCGCGAGGCTGAGCATGGAACACAGCAGATTCCGCGGCACATTCGTCTGGACGGCGCTGGCCCTGCTGGCGCTGGCGGTGTTCCCGCTGGTGGCGCCTGCACTGGGGCTGGACTTCTACATCTCCTTCGTGCGCCGCGTGCTGATCTACGCGCTGGCCGCCACCAGCCTGAACCTCATCCTGGGCTATGGCGGCATGGTGGCCCTGGGGCACGCGGCCTTCTTCGGTGCGGGGGCCTATGCGGTGGGCATCCTGGCCATGAACGGTGTGACCTCGGCCCTGGTCGCCTGGCCTGCCGCCGCGCTGCTGGCCGGGCTGCTGGCCGCCGCCACGGGCGCCGTGTCGCTGCGCACGCGCGGCGTGTACTTCATCATGATCACGCTGGCCTTTGCGCAGATGCTGTTCTATATCTTCATCTCGCTGCGCCAGTACGGCGGCGAGGACGGGCTCAACCTGCCCGGCCATTCCGTGCTGCCCGGGCTGGACCTGGGCCACGACGTTTCTTTCTACTACGTGGTGCTGGCGCTGTTCGCGGTACTGATGGCCTTGTTCGGCCGGCTGGTGGATTCGCGCTTCGGCAAGGCGCTGCAGGGCGTGCGCGAGAACGAGTCGCGCATGGAGTCGCTGGGCTACCCGGTCTACCGCCTGAAGCTCGTGGCCTTCGTTCTCAGCGGCGCGGTGGCGGGGCTGGCGGGCGCGCTGCTGGCCAACCACAACCTGTTCATCTCGCCCAGCCTCATGCACTGGACCCAGTCGGCCAACCTGCTGATCATGGTGCTGGTCGGTGGCGTGGGCCTGCGCTGGGGCGGCGTGGCCGGCGCCGTCGTCATGCTGACGCTGGAGGAAGTGCTTCGCATGTGGACCGGGTACTGGCACTTGCCGCTGGGCCTGCTGCTGCTGTGCGTGGTGTTCGGCGCGCCACGCGGCCTGACGGGCCTGTGGTCCGCACGCGGGAGGCAGGCATGAGCGGCGCGGCCACACCTATCTCCATCCCCACCCCGGCCCTGGAGGCCAAGGGCCTGGTGCGCCGCTTTGGCGCGCTGCTGGCCACCGACCATGTCTCGCTGTCGCTGGCGCCTGGCGAGATCCATGCGCTGATCGGCCCCAATGGCGCGGGCAAGTCCACGCTCATCCATCTGCTGTCGGGCACGCTGGCGGCCGACGCCGGCACCCTGGCACTGGCCGGGCGCGACGTGAGCGCGCTCAACGCTCACCAGCGCGTGGCGGCGGGGCTGTCGCGGTCGTTCCAGATCACCAACATCTTCAAGCAGTCCAGCGTGCTGGACAACCTGGTGCTGGCCGTGCAGGCGCATGCCGGCAGCAGTTTCCGCTTCTGGCGCCCGCGCGCGGCCGAGACCGCGCTCTACGAGCAGGCCCGCGAGCTGGCGCGTGAATGCGCCATCGACGCCAGCCTGCTGCAGCGCCCCGCAGGCACGCTGCCGCATGGCGAGCAGCGCAAGCTGGAATTCGCGCTGGCCCTGGCCGCACGGCCCGGCGTGCTGCTGCTGGACGAACCCATGGCCGGCATGGGGCCTGATGAAACACTGCGCCTGACCGAGCTGATCGAATCCCTGCGCGGCCGCGCCGCCATGCTGCTGGTGGAGCACGACATGCAGGCCGTGTTCCGCCTGGCCGACCGCATCTCCGTGCTGGTCTACGGCCGCATCATCGCCACCGGCACGCCCGACGAGATACGTGGCAACGCCGATGTGCGCCAGGCCTACCTGGGAGACGAAGAAGTGAAGGAGGGCGCGTGATGCTCGAAATGCAGGCCGTGCAAAGCGGCTACGGACCCAGCCAGGTGCTGTTCGGCGTGGACCTGCGCATCGAGGCAGGCCAGGTCGTTACCCTGCTGGGCCGCAACGGCATGGGCAAGACCACGCTGCTTCGCACGCTGCTGGGCCAGCTGCCCCTGCGCGCTGGCCGCATGGTGTTTGCCGGGCAGGACATCGCCGGCTGGGCCACCGACCGCATCGCCCGCGCCGGCGTGGCCATCGTGCCCGAAGGTCGCCAGTGCTTTCCCAACCTCACGGTGCGCGAGCACCTGACGGCCTTTGTGGCACATCGCAATTCGGGCAGTCCCGGCGCGGCCGAGCCCTGGACGCCCGAGCGCGTGTTCGCGCTGTTCCCCCGCCTGGGCGAGCGCGCCTCCAACATGGGCAACCAACTGTCGGGCGGTGAACAGCAAATGCTGGCCATAGGCCGCGCCCTGGTCACCAACCCGCGCCTGCTCATCCTGGACGAAGCCACCGAGGGCCTGGCCCCCCGCATCCGCGAAGAGATCTGGTCCTGCCTGGCCCAGCTGCGCGCCGCTGGCCAGACCATCCTGGTCATCGACAAATACGTGGAGCGCCTGCTGGGCCTGGCCGACCGCCACCTCATCCTGGAGCGCGGCAAGGTCGTATGGAGCGGAGACTCGGCCGCGCTGGATGGGGACAGAGCGCTGTGGGAACGGTATTTGGGAGTGTGAGCACGCGCAATGCATTCGCAGTTCAAGGCGAAATTCAAGACGCGATGGAGGGTTGAATGGCATTGAAGATCAATGGGTGGCATGCCATTCAAATACATGCCTGTATCCAAGATGGGAAATTGCTTACATTTACAGG
>NZ_JBICKN010000016.1:0-3544 GCF_043104185.1 Delftia sp. WSY_22 | reverse complement strand
CCGGTTGCCGTCGTCTGAGAGGAGCAGCTTCTCTTGGCGATATCGATACGCAGCCAGCAATCTCTTGCCGCCCCATCCTGCCGACATCCCGTCATAGCGGCTGCCCAGGCGTTCCCCCTGCCGCCTAGCCACCAACCCCAATACAGCTTTTTTCTCCTGCGCCCGACCGCCGCGAGCAAGCGTGCTCCACGCCAGGATCACTTCAGCAAGATCATCGTCCTCGCAGTAAAGGTAGGCAGTCGGCACTCCGAGGATTTGCGCAATCCGGTGAGACTTTTCCACGGGTGGCCGCCATCGTCGTATCCAAGCCGAAGACAACCATCCTGGCTCGGCTTCCGTTCTACGAATTCCGTAGAGACGCCCCTCGCCGATTCAACGAGCATCGCAGGATGCCTCATCATCCCGATCATTCAACGGCTGCTTCTGCCGCGCCTCGGCTCGCCGACCTCGCCATCGACGCCGTCCTGCACATGGGCGCCGCGCTGGATGTGCTGGACCTGCACGCTCGCCACAAGGTCACGGCCATCAATTGCGTGTGCCGGGACCTGCTGCGCATCTACTACGTGAAGGCCGATCAGGCGCAGTCGCTGGAGCCGCAGGACAAGGAATTGCTGGGCCTGTTGCACGACACGGCGGTGAACCTGGGCTATGCCATCGAGGTGGTGGACCACCTGAATGGCGACGAGGCCGACGACCCCATCCTCTATGCCGTGAGCTATCTGCTCAAGGCGGCCAAGCGGTTTGCGGATGAGGGCTTGTCTGCTGCGGTGTCGTGATGGGTGAGTGCGCGAACATGTTGCCTGCGCTTCACATGCAGGGAATCTGCGTGCGTTGGGAGGCTGCAGTTCGCCGGAGCCATGAATTCGTGCACTGTGGCGACGGAGTTTTGAACAGAGCCATGCTCGTCGCTGCAGGCTCGTACTGATTGGGCTTTTTTTGGCGACGCTAGAGGCTTGGCGTTGGCAACCGTTCCCTATGCAGCTACGCCTTATGTCGGCGCAGAACGGCGAAGCTGCGATGCCGAATCCGTTGGGAAATGTGCTTGTTCTCAGATACCCGAGCCAGCGCTTGAAGCACCTCAGCGTTCACTGGTGCACCTTGCTCCAGCCATTCGATGGCCAAGCCCGGCCAGTAGTCGGAGGCTTCGTAGCCCAGGCCGGCCAGGACGATTTCAACGGGCGATGCACTGCCTGAATAGGCTTGCAGCGGGTGCTCCAGATGCAAAAGCAGGATGCGCGTGTCCATTGGGTTGAATTTCAAAGTTTTGCGGCGGGGCTGCATTCACTGAATCCAGTTGCCACGCCGGGCATGGGTGCGCGTCCATCCGTCATCGAGCTTGCCGCCGTTGATCTCGCAGGAAGCTGGCGTCTGCGTCGTGCCCTGCACTCTGGCGCCCGTGTGGTTTGTCATGGAAACGGGGGCGGCAATCACGAGGGTCACCACCCGGCGATCCTTGGTGGCACTCAGGTACGTTGCGCCCGGGGGCAGGCCGGCATTTTTCTGGTACCA
The DNA here is from genome assembly GCF_043104185.1 of Delftia sp. WSY_22. Taxonomy (NCBI): domain Bacteria; kingdom Pseudomonadati; phylum Pseudomonadota; class Betaproteobacteria; order Burkholderiales; family Comamonadaceae; genus Delftia; species Delftia sp. WSY_22. Next base: position 2,035 of record NZ_JBICKN010000016.1, on the reverse strand, counting down.
GTCAAGACACATGCGCGCTTCTTCCTCCAGCATGGAGGAGGGCGATACAGCCTGTGGTGCGGGGGCAGACGCGGGCTTGGTGGCGGGCTCGGTCGGCATCGCATCCCGCAAAGGCCTGGAGGATGCAGGGGGCGGGTCCAGTTGCATGGGCTTGGCGGTGGTGCCTTGCGGGCAAGGGGCATCCTGGTACCAGGTTTTTCCGTCGGCAAGGCATTTCATGACGGCCTGGGCATCGGGGGCCAGGCCGACTGCGGCCGCTATCCACAGCAGGCTTTTCAGCAGAGCGGTCTTGTTTCGGGGTGGCTTGAGGGAAGTGCGCTTTGCAGGTCTGCTGCCGCCAGTGGATGAATGGGCCATTGAGTCTCCAATGAAGTGAACTGGCTGCTGCGAGCCTTTGCCCTCGGCTTTGCCAATGCGCTGCGGGGCTGGAAATGACGGGTTTCCTGACTCTTTTGCGGCCCCGTGCAGCGGTTATACGTCAGCCACTTCAACCCACCAATTCACCTGCCGAGCCAGACTTCCTTGAGCAGGCCTTGTCGGTGGCGTTTGCCATGGACCGCTTGCATTTGAAATAAGTGGTTGCTAAAGTGTCGCCATGCCCGAGAACGACATCTTCAAGGCCCTGGCCGACCCTACGCGCCGCTCCATCTTCGAGAAGCTGGCCGCTGGCAGCATGCATGCCAGCGCGCTGCGCGAGGGGATGGATATCAGCCAGTCGGCCATGTCCCAGCATCTGGCCGTGCTGCGCAATGCGGGGCTGGTGAGCGAGCAGCGGCAGGGGCGCTTCATGCATTACGAGGTCGATCCCGAAGGGCTGGCGCAGATTGCGGGCTGGCTGGCGAAGTACCGCGCCTACTGGCCGCAGCGCGTGGATGCACTCAAGGGCTTGCTCAAGGACATGGACCAATGAACAAGATGAGCGATATGGACACCGGCGATGCGGCCCGCGAGCTGGTGCAGGAGTACGCGCTGGACGCCCCGCCCGAGAAGGTCTGGCGCGCGCTGAGCATTCCCGAGCTGCGCGCGCAGTGGCTGCCGGGCACCGAGCATGCCGAGCCTTTGCGGCAGGTGCCGCAGCAGGAACTGCGCCTGCGGCTGCGCGAGGCGGAACCGCCCTTTCTTGAAAGCACGGTGGACCTGCAGATCAGCCCCGGCGCCGATGGCGGCACGCTGCTGCGCATCGTCCATGTGCTGACCGATGCGCGGGTGCCGCCCGCGAGGGAAGCGGCCAACGACGGCGGCTTCCTGATGTACGCGACCTGATGCACCTGACCTGATACACGTGACCTGATACACGTGACCTGAGGGCCCCGGCAACGGGGCGTGCGGCGCAGGGCCGCAGCCCTTTCTTTTTCACCACCACACACAGGAGTTCGCCCATGCGCGAATCGATGATGCTCGTCCCCATGGTTGTCGAACAGTCGGCGCGCGGAGAGCGGTCCTTCGACATCTACTCGCGCCTGCTGCGCGACCGCGTGATCTTTCTCAACGGCGAGGTGAACGATGCGGTCTCTGCCCTGGTCTGCGCGCAGCTGCTGTTCCTGGAGGCAGAGAACCCCGACAAGCCCATTCACCTCTACATCAACTCGCCCGGCGGGGTGATCACCAGCGGCCTGGCCATGTACGACACCATGCAGTTCATCAAGTCACCCGTGCACACGCTGTGCATGGGCACGGCGCGCTCCATGGGCTCCTTCCTGCTCATGGCCGGCGAGCCCGGCCACCGCATGGCCCTGCCCAACGCCAGCCTGCACGTGCACCAGCCGCTGGGCGGCGTGCAGGGCCAGGCCTCGGACATCCGCATCCATGCCGAGGAAATGCTGCGCACCAAGGACCGCGTGACACGCCTGTACGCCCAGCACTGCGGCCGCAGCTACGAAGAGGTGGAACGCGACCTGGACCGCGACCGCTTCATGACCGCAGAAGAAGCCCGCGAATGGGGCCTGATAGACAAGGTTCTGGACCGACGCACGGTAACCCCCTGAGCCGCAACCGCCACGACGCAGGTTGCCCGCAGCGAAGCGGAGGGTCGCGG
>NZ_JBICKN010000015.1:0-22298 GCF_043104185.1 Delftia sp. WSY_22 | reverse complement strand
GCGCCATTTCCCCGAAGCATCTCCAGGAGGCTCGAAGACCCGGACAGCACTTTCAGGACCCCACCCTTTTCCGGCACCACTGCCCCGACATACATACAAGCGCCTCTGAAGAGGCCAACGGCCAGGACACAAGGAGACAAGACAATGGAACAACTGCTTTACAAGGTGGAAGACCGTCCGCCAATGCTCATCACCACGGTGCTTCTGTCGCTGCAGCACCTGCTGGCGGCGCTGGGCGGCATCATCGCCGTGCCCCTGGTCTTCGGCGGGGCGCTCAAGCTGCCGGCCGACCAGATCGTGGCGCTGGTGAATGCAGCGCTGCTGGGCTCGGGCGTGGTCACCATCGTCCAGTGCAGGGGGGTGGGGCCCGTGGGCATACGGCTGCCCTGCGTCATGGGCACAAGCTTCGCCTTCGTGGGCGCGGGCATCAGCGTGGGGCTGGAGCATGGCGTGGCCGGTATCCTGGGCTCCTCGCTGGTAGGGTCGCTGGTGATGATCGTGGGCAGCTACTTCATGCCCGTGATCCGCCGCTTCTTTCCGCACACCGTGACCAGCGTGGTCGTGACCATGATCGGCCTGTCGCTGACCCCCGTCGCCGTGGACTGGGCTGCGGGCGGCGTGGGCCGCAGCGACTACGGCGCGATCGGCCACCTGGCCATCGCCGGCTTCGTGCTGGTGCTGGTGATCGGCTTCGTGCAGTGGGGCAGGGGCATCGTCTCTGCCTCGGCCGTGGTGCTGGGCATCGCCTGCGGCTATGTGCTGTGCCTGGCGCTGGGCCTGATCGACTTCACCCAGGTGAGCGAGGCCGCGGTCTTCGCCATCCCGCAGCCGCTGACCTTCGGCATGACGTTCCCGGTGGCCGGCATCGTCGCCATGTCCATCGCTTTTCTGGTGACCATCGTCGAGACCACGGGCACCTTCATGGCCCTGGGCGCGGCCACGCAGACGCGCATCGACGGCAAGCGCCTGTCCAGCGGCATGCTGTGCGACGGCGTGGGCTCGGCCTTCGCGGCCGTGATGTCCAGCCCTCCGCTGTCCACCTTCGCCCAGAACGTGGGCGTGGTCTCGCTGACCGGCGTGGCCAGCCGCCACGTGGTCATGCTGACGGGCGTCATGCTGCTGCTGGCAGGCCTCTTTCCTGTGCTGGGCGCACTGGTGGTGACGATTCCGCAGCCCGTGCTCGGCGGCGCGGGGCTGATGATGTTTGCCATGATCATTTCTGCCGGCATCCGCATGCTCAGCGGCGCCGAGCACTCGCGGCGTGCCAGCCTGATCATCGCGGTCTCGCTGGGCTGCGGCCTGGCGGTCACGGTGCGCCCGGACCTGCTGGCCCGCATGCCTGCCTTCGTGCGCGAAGTCTTCGGCTCGGGCATTACCGTCGGCGCCCTGGTCGCGGTGGGGCTGAACCTGCTGCTGCCCGGCCGCGAGGTCGATGCCCATCCCGAGGAAGCCGTGGCCTGAGACGCATTTTCATGGGCCTACACTGCGGCCCATGAACACCACCGCCCCCCGCACCGACATCACCATCTACCACAACAACCGCTGCAGCAACTCGCGCGGCGCGCTGGCCCTGCTGCGCGACAACGGCATAGAGCCGACCATCGTCGACTACATCGCCCAGCCCCTGGACGCTGAGCAACTGCAGGCCCTGGTCCGGCAGCTGGGCATGCCCGTGCGCGAGCTGCTGCGCAGCAAGGAAGCCGTCTTCGCCGAGCTGGGCCTGGGCGATGCATTGGCCAGCGATGCGCAGTTGCTCGCCGCCGTGGCCGAGCACCCGGTGCTGCTCAACCGCCCCATCGTCGTCACACCCAAGGGCGCGGCGCTGTGCCGCCCGCCGGAGAAGGTGCTGGCGCTGATCTGAGATGCACGGCGAGGCTTCTAAGCCTCGCCTAAGTCTGCCCCTTCAGACTTCTCACCAACGCAGCAAGGAACGCTGCTTTTGAGGAAAGGTCTGCCATGAACAAGATTCTGTCGACTCCCCGCCGTCTGGTGCTGGCCCTGGTGGCCGCAGGTGCCATCGGCGCCCTGGGCGCCACAGGCGCCGGTCTGGTTGGTGTGGTGCATGGCGATGCGCGTGCCGCCACGTCGCTGTTTGCGCCTGCAGCACAGCCTGCTTCTCCCGCCGGCGCCGTGGCGGCGCCCAACTTTGCCGACATCACGGCGCGCAATGGCGCGGCCGTGGTCAACATCAGCGTGGTCGGCAGCTCGCGTGCCATGGGCGAGGACGGCGACGAGGCCGCAGCGCGCCAGGGGCAGCAGGGCGTGCCGGGCATGGACCCCAACGATCCGTTCTTTGAATTCTTCCGCCGCTTCGGCGTGCCCGGCATGCCGGGCATGGGCCAGGGCCAGCCCCAGCGCGATGTGCCCACGCGCGGCGAAGGCTCGGGCTTCATCGTCTCCAGCGACGGCCTGATCCTGACCAACGCCCACGTGGTGCGCGGCGCCAAGGAAGTGACCGTCAAGCTGACCGACCGGCGCGAGTTCAGCGCCAAGGTGCTGGGCGCCGATCCCAAGACCGACGTGGCCGTGCTGCGCATTGAGGCGAAGAACCTGCCCACGGTGTCGCTGGGCAAGACGGCCGATCTGCGCGTGGGCGACTGGGTGCTGGCCATCGGCTCGCCCTTCGGCTTCGAGAGCAGCGTGACGGCCGGTGTGGTCAGCGCCAAGGGCCGCACCCTGCCGGACGACAGCTTCGTGCCTTTCCTGCAGACCGACGTGGCCATCAACCCCGGCAACTCGGGCGGCCCGCTGTTCAATGCGCGCGGCGAGGTGGTGGGCATCAACAGCCAGATCTACTCGCGTTCGGGCGGCTACCAGGGCGTGTCCTTCGCCATTCCCATCGAGGTGGCCACGCGCGTGCAGCAGCAGATCGTGGCCACGGGCAAGGTGCAGCATGCGCGGCTGGGCGTGGCCGTGCAGGAGGTGAACCAGGCCTTTGCCGATTCCTTCAAGCTCGACCGTCCCGAAGGCGCCCTGGTGTCCAGCGTGGACAAGAACGGCCCTGCCGCCAAGGCGGGACTGGAGCCCGGCGACGTGGTGCGCAAGATCGATGGCCAGCCCATCGTGGGCTCGGGCGATCTGCCGGCCTTTGTGGGCCAGGCGCTGCCGGGCCAGAAGGTCACGCTGGAGATATGGCGCAACGGCGAGGCCCGCACGCTCAGCGCCGTGCTGGGCGATGCCAGCGACAAGGCCGCCAAGGTGGCCAAGGACAAGCCCGACGCCGGCAAGGGCAAGCTGGGCCTGGCCCTGCGCCCGCTGCAGCCCGAGGAAAAGCAGCAGATCGGCGTGAAGGACGGCCTGGTCGTTGCCGACGCCGCAGGCCCGGCGGCCGAGGCCGGCATCACGCAGGGCGATGTGCTGCTGTCCATCAATGGCTCGCCTGCCGGAGATATCGAGGCCGTGCGCGCCGCCATGGCCAAGGCCGGCAAGACCGTGGCCGTGCTGATTTGGCGCGATGGCAACAGGATATTTGTTCCCGTACGTCTCGGGTAAGCGAAAGGAGGTAAGGGACTGAAAAGCACCTGCACACTGAATTGATCGCACAGCCCCGGCACGAATGTGCCGGGGCTTATTGCATGGGGAATTCAACCGGCCAGTGGCTGGCGATTCCTGCATTCGTGCGGCAATGTGATGGTTGTATTCTGTGAATTCGCGTCCTTTTGCGTTAGCGGTGTTTCAAATTGTGACGATTTGAGATAGAGCGAATACGCTTAGACTGCCGGCCCATCCAGGCGGGCGTGCACCGTTCTGGTTTCAGGAAGAAGCGCCCGCAAGGGCCCATGGCAAAACAGGAAGGGCATGCTTTGAAGCAGGACTACAGCTTGCAGGCGGCGGGTTTGGGCGCATCGTTCGGCGCGCGCGTCATCCTGGCTGAGGTGGACTTCACGCTGCCCACCCACGGCATCACGGCCCTGCTGGGCCCCAGCGGCTCGGGCAAGTCCACGCTGCTGCGCACGCTGGCCGATCTCAATGCCGCCAATCCGCGCTTTCGTCGCTGGGGCAGCGTGCGCTACGCGGGCCAGGAATGGACCGGCGCCATGCAGGCGCCGCGCCTGGTGCAGCAGCAGGCCCGGCTGATGATGGCCAGCACCTTCGACGCCATCGTCGAGCTGGCCCGGCCCCGCCTCAAGCTCGTGCCGCATGCGCTGCGCGACTGGTGCCGCGCGCAGGTGCAGGCCTTCGGCTTTCCCGAGCTTGCGCTGATGTTCGACCAGCCGGCGCTGCAGCTGTCCCCCGTGCAGCAGCGTGCCGTGGCCATCCTGCGCGAGGCGCTGGCCGAGCCGGCCCTGCTGATGGTGGACGAGCCCACGGCAGAGCTTGAGGGCTACGAGGCCTTCGTGCTGCTGGAGCTGCTGCGCCAGGTGGCCCAGCGCACGGCCGTGCTGATGAGCACGCACCACCAGCAGCACGCACAGGCCGTGGCGCAGGACATGCTGCTGCTGGCCGGCGGCCGCATCGCCGAGGCGCAATCCATGGAAGCCTTCCAGCGTGCGCCGCTGTCGCTGGCGGGCCAGCAGTTCCTGCGCACCGGCAGCTGTGCCGTGGCCTCGCCCGATGCGCGGGCCGAAGACCTGGAGGAGGGCGTGCCCCTGCCTCCTCCGCTGCCTGCAGCGGCCGTGGCCGCGATCTCCGAATTCCTGTCGGACGCAGTGGCCGCCGAGCCTGCATCCGAGCCCATGCCTGCACCTGAGCCCGTACCCGTGCCTGCGCCGGTACCCGCACCCGCACCGACACCCGCTGCCGCTGCAGCAGCCCGGCCGCGCGCCGTCAATCCCTCCGTGCTGGTGGACTGGCAGCCGCTGGTGGCCGACCCGCAGGCCGTGCCGGCCAGCCGTGGCCCCAGCGGCTTTGCCTGGCTGGTGCCGGGCCGGTTGGCGGGCGCGCCGCAACCGGGCGTGGTGCAGTCCATGGACTTCGACCTGAAGGCCCTGCGCGGCTGCGGCGTCACCGTGCTGATCACGCTGACCGAAAACGACCTGCCGCAGGAGCCGCTGCAGCGCCATGGCCTGCGCAACCTGCACCTGCCGGTGCGGGACCACGAATCACCGTCGGTGGCCCAGATCCAGATGCTGCTGGCGCGCATGTCGGCCATGCTGCGCGCGGGCGAGGTGCTGGCCGTGCACTGCCTGGCCGGCCTGGGCCGCACGGGCACGGTGCTGGCCGCATGGCTGGTGCGCGAGGGCCTCACCGCCGACGAGGCGCTGCGCCGCGTGCGCCTCATCGATGCCCAGTACGTGCAGTCCCAGGCCCAGGAGGACCTGCTGTATGCGTACGAAGTGGCACTGCTGCTGAAGATGGGCTGACCGATCACATCCATTCACAAAAAAGGAAAGCTGCAATGAGCCTGGATAACGTTTTGAGCGAGGTGGCCGGTTCGGTGCCCGAATGTCTGGCCATCGGCTATGTGGATGCCGCCTCCGGCATGCTGCTGGCCATCCGCACGGTGGACTCGCATCCGCGCGAAGTCATCGATCTCGTGGCCGCTGCCACGGCCGACCTGTTCAACGGCCCCAACGTCTCGATGATCGAGAGCCTGTTTAAGAAGTCGCGCGGCCTCAAGGACGACGGCCACCACTACTTCCAGGAACTCATCGTCAACAGCGACAACCTCATCCACGTCTTCCTGCGCGGCAAGCTCATGCCCGACTACGTGGCCGTCTTCGTCTGCCGGCGCACGGCCAACCTGGGCATGGCGCTGACCAAGGCCCGCATGGCCATGCCGAAGATTGAAGCGGCGGTGTGATCGCCGCTCACCCCCTGAGTCGCTGCGCGCCTTCCCCCTCTCTAATCGCTTCGCGAAGGAGGGGGACGACAGCCTCGCGGCGGGGCGGCGCGGCCGGCTTAGGCCCTTGCTCGCTGTCCCCGACGTTTGAGCGCGCCAGTTTCGGGCGGCATGTGCCTCAGAACTGAGCCAGCCGTCCAGGGAGCTATTCTTCTGCCATGCGCTTACTGCTTGTCGAAGATGACGCCATGATCGGCGAGGCCGTGCAGACCCTGCTGCGCGGCGAGGGCCATGCGGTGGACTGGGTCCGTGACGGCCTGCAGGCCGATGCGGCCCTGTGCCCCGGCCCGGGTGGCGGCCATGGCTATGACATGGTGCTGCTGGACCTGGGCCTGCCGGGGCAGGACGGTTTGCAGGTGCTGCGCCGCCTGCGCGGGCGCCGCGACCGCACGCCGGTGCTGGTGGCCACGGCGCGCGATGCCGTGCGCGACCGCATTGCCGGGCTGGATGCGGGGGCCGACGACTACGTGGTCAAACCCTATGACCTGGACGAGCTGCTCGCGCGGCTGCGTGCGCTGGCGCGCCGGGCGTCGGGCGCAATGGATCCGCTGTACGAGCGCGAAGGCGTGCGGCTCAATCCCGCCACGCGCGAGGCCAGTGTCGAGGGGCGCGACGTGGTGCTCTCCGGCCGCGAATGGGCGGTGCTGGAGACGCTGCTGGCGCGCCCGGGCAGCACGCTGTCGCGCCAGCAGATCGAGGACAAGCTATACGGCTGGGGCGACGAGGTTAGCAGCAACGCCATCGAGGTCTACATCCACGGCCTGCGCAAGAAGCTGGGCGCGGGGCTGATCCTCAATGTGCGCGGCGTGGGCTACATGGTGCCCAAGCCATGACGGCGCCGGCTTCCTCTGTCATCGCCCGGCTGCGCGGCCGCCTGCCCGGCGCACTGGGCACGCGGCTGCTCCTGTTCCTGGGGGCGGCCATCGTGCTCACCGCGCTGCTGCAGGGCCTGCTGGCCTACCGCAACGCGCTGCTGCAGACCGACACCCTGTTCGACTACCAGATGCAGCAGACCGCCTTCGCGCTGCGCGCCGGCCTGCCGGTGGATGCGCGCGGCAGGCCCCAGGGCACGCCGCCCGAGGATGAGAACCACGAATTCATCGTCCAGGTCTGGACCAACGAGGGCCTGCGCATTTTCGAGTCCGCGCTGGGTGCGGCATTGCCGCAGATGGCCGTGCTGGGCTTTGCCGATGTGCCCGCGCGCGGCACCGTCTACCGCGTGTTCTCGCTGCAGACGCGCTCGCAGGTGATCCAGGTGGCGCAGGACATGCGCGTGCGCCGCACGCTGGCGCGCGATGCCGCCTGGCAAAGCCTGCTGCCCATCGCCTTGCTGGCGCCCGTGCTGGCGCTGGCCGTGTGGTGGGTGGTGCGCAGTTCGCTGGCGCCCGTGCAGCGCGTGCGCCGCGAGCTGGCCGCGCGCCGCCCGCAGGACCTGGCCCCCGTGCCGGCCGAGGGCCTGCCCGACGAGGTGCGGCCCCTGGTGGCCGAGCTCAACGCGCTGCTGCAGCGCGTGGGCCAGGCCTTCGAGGCGCAGCAGCACTTCGTGGCGGACGCCGCGCACGAGCTGCGCTCTCCGCTGGCCGCGCTCAAGCTGCAACTGGTGGCCTTGCAGCGCGCGCCCGATGCGGCCGCGCATGACGAGGCCGTGCAGCGTCTTTCGGCCGGCATAGACCGGGCCACACGGCTCGTCGAACAATTGTTGACATTGGCGCGGCAGGAAGCCCAAGGCACGGTACAAGGCACGGCCCCAGGCCCGCAAGGCATGCAGGGGCAGCACGGCGCTGCCACGGCCGCACCTGCGGACGTGGACCTGCGCGAGGTGGTGGAGCAGGCCCTGGCGGACCAGGCCGTGGCGGCCCAGCAGCACGGCCTGGACATGGGCCTGAGCGAGTCCCCGCATCTGCGGCAGTCCTTTGCCGTGGCGGGCGACGCACAGGCTTTGCAGATGCTGGTGCGCAACCTGCTGGACAACGCCATCAAGTACGTGCCGCAAGGCGGCCGCGTCGATGTCGGCTGGCGCAGCGATGCCCAGGGCCGCGCGCTGGTGGTCGAGGACTCGGGCCCCGGCATTGCCGAAAGCGAGCGCGAACTGGTGCTGCGGCGCTTTGTGCGCGGGCCTTCAGCGGCTTCTGCGGGCCAGCAGGCGCAGGGCAGCGGACTGGGCCTGGCCATCGTGCAGACCATTGCCCAGCGGCATGGAGCACGCCTGCTGCTCGACCGCTCGCCCACGCTGGGCGGCCTGCGCGTGCAGGTGATATGGCCGCCTGTGTCGGCCTGCTGACAGCGGCGCGTGGCGCGCAGGCTTGTCGGCCTGCAGCGCGGCCGGGATGCTTCCCGCCTGCGTCTGGCCGGGTCACAATCCCCAAATTGGTGCCGGCCCGCCTGCCTTCCCATTCCCTCATCAGGCGCGCGGGCAGTCTGCTTCCGTCGTCATTTCGAGAGGTATTTCATGGAGTCCCTTGTCCAGCGCCTGTCCCAGTCCGTGACCCAGGCGCATTCTCTGGAAGAGTTGACGCGGCCCCTGCTGCAAATGCTCGAAGAGAGTACGCATCTGGAGTCCACCTATCTCACCACCATCAACGAAGAACAGGGCCAGCAGCGCGTGCTGTACGCGCGCAACGCGAGCGAGATGCAGATTCCCGAAGGCCTGGTCGTCCCCTGGGGCGACACGCTGTGCAAGCGCGCCCTGGACGAAGGCCGCATGTACACGCCCGATGTCGGTGCCTGCTGGGGCGACTCCGAGGCCGCGCGTGAACTGGGCATTCGCACCTACGCCAGCGCCCCGGTACGCTTTTCCGACGGCCAGCTCTACGGCACGCTGTGCGCGGCCAGCAAGACCTCCCAGGCGTTGAGCACCGAGGCCCAGGGCCTGCTGCGCCTGTTCGCCAACCTCATCGCCGAGCGCGTGGAGCGCGAGCAGCTCATCACCAGCCTGAGCAAGGCCAACCAGGAGCTGGCGGCACTGGCCTTGCTGGACCCGCTGACCGGCCTGCCCAACCGGCGCTGCCTCACCGACGAGCTGGGCCGGCTCATTGCACGCTGCGCACGCAGCCAGGAATGCGTGGTGGTGGGCTTCATCGACCTGGACCGCTTCAAGAACGTGAACGACGAGCACGGCCACGAGGCCGGCGACGCACTGCTGCGCGCCATGGGAGAGCGCCTGTCCTCCCATCTGCGCAGCGCCGACATGCTGGCGCGCTTCGGCGGTGACGAGTTCGTGTTCATCGGCGTGGGCCCGCTGTTCGGCAGCGAGGCCGACGCCGTATCGCGCGACCTGCAGCAGCGCCTGTCGGAGGCCTCGGTCATGAAGGTCGAGCTGCCCGATGGCAAGACGCTGGACTACGGCGGCGCCAGCGTGGGCGTGGTCTGCCTGCGGCCGGACTCCATTGACGCCGACGACGCGCTGCAAAAGGCCGATGCGGCCATGTACCGCGTCAAGATGGCACGCAGCCGCGGCGCCAGGGGCACCGCGCTGCATTGAGCTGGCCCGGCGGCCAGGGCCTGTTGCCGCCTTGCTTGGCCTGTCTGGCTGCTTCTCGCGCGCGCTGTTTATTCTTTCCGTCTCAGCCTGCTGCCAGCATGGGCTGCCTGCGCTGCAGCTCCACGGCGGCATGCTGATGGCCGCTTGCCGCCTCCAGCTTGAAGGCGCCCACCGTGCGCACCAGGTCGCCGGCCTGGCCGCGCAGGCTGGAGGCCGCGGCGGCCATCTCCTCCACCAGCGCCGAGTTCTGCTGGGTGGCCTGGTCCATCTGCGTGACCGCCTGGCCGATCTGGGCCACGCCCGAGCTTTGCTCGGAACTGGCGGCGCTGATCTCGCCCATCAGATCCGTCACGCGGCGTATGGCGTCCACCACCTCGGCCATGGTCGTGCCGGCCTGGTCGGCCAGCGCGCTGCCGTTGTGCACGCGGCTGGTGCTGTCGGTGATGAGCTGCTTGATCTGCTTGGCGGCCTCGGCGCTGCGGCTGGCCAGGCCGCGCACCTCGGTGGCCACCACGGCAAAGCCCCGGCCCTGTTCGCCGGCGCGTGCCGCTTCCACGGCCGCGTTCAACGCCAGGATGTTGGTCTGGAAGGCAATGCCATCGATCACGTTGATGATGTCGGCGATCTGCCGGCTCGATTCGCTGATGCCGCGCATGGTATCGACCACCTGCCGCACGACTTCGCCGCCCTGCTCGGCCACGGTGGAGGCGCCCAGGGCCAGCTGGTTGGCCATCTGCGCGTTGTCGGCGTTCTGGCGCACGGTGGAGCTGAGCTGCTCCATGGAGGCTGCCGTCTGCTGCAGCGCGCTGGCCTGGCTTTCGGTGCGCGAGGACAGGTCCTGGTTGGCCTGCGCGATCTGCCCGCTGGCCGCCGCCACGCTGACCGATCCCTGGTGCACCTGGCGCACCACGCCGCGCAGCCCCTCCTGCATGGTCTGCAGCGCGCGCAGCAGCATGGACACCTCGTCCTTGCCGCGCACATCGATGTGCCGCGTCAGGTCTCCCGCCGCCACGGCATCGGCCGTATGGATGGCCTGTCGCAGCGACCGCGCCATGTTGCGGATGATGGACCAGCCCAGCAGCACTCCCAGCAGCACGCCCCCGATGATGGAGCCCACGGCCACCGCAAAAATCACCTGGTACAGCGATTGCGCGGCCTCGTATTCCTCCTTGGCGACGCGGGTCTGCAGCGCGGTCAGCTGCACGATCACATCACGCAGCGGCGCGTACAGCGCCTCGTCCTTGTCGATCAGCAGCTGCCGGGCCAGCTCCAGGTCACCGGACAGCAGTGCCTGCTGGGCCGGCTTCAGAAAGCCCTGCAGGAACAGCGCGCGCACGGCCTCGAAGCGGTCGGCCAGCTGCGCCTCTTCCTCGGTCATCCGGGTCTGGCGGAACGAGGCCCAGGCCTTGTTCACGTCGTTGATGTTGGTCTGTATCTCCTGCTGCTTTTGCTGCGTGTATTCGGGCAGGTGCACGGCAATGGCGCCCGAGACCGCATTGCGGTTGCGCAGCAGCAGGCGCTGCACTTCCAGCAGATCGCCCAGTGCGACCAGGCGCTCTTCATAGACCACCTTGAATCGGCGGTTGGACTCGCTGATTCCATAAAGTCCGAAAGCGCCGATCACGATCATGAGCAGTGAGAGAAAACCAATCAAGGCGGTCAGGCGAGTCGATAACTTGAAATTATTCATACTGCGTCCTTTGCATGCATTGCGGATGGTTGGTGGGTACTCGCGTTGTCAGGCCGCCCCGTGATGGCTCACATCTCTCGCAAAAAGAACTCGGTCGTGAAAATGAGATTTCATTCACGGTAAATGCCCGGTCTGCACAAAGGCTCACAGGCACCCGGAAACGGCGATGCTGGCTTGCCGATGGCCTGCGTGGCCAATGGCGATCCATGTTGTATTGGTTTGTAAACTATTTGTTACAAACTATAGTATGAATCGGATGGAGCAGGCAATACCAGCTTTTCAGGTATTCGCCCTGGCCTGATAGTGGTTCTCTGCACATTGCTGCGGCAGGAAGAGACGGCCTGTGCCCGGGGCCGTCCCTGGCCGGCGCCGCGCGCCGGACGGGCCCGCCTAGAATCCGCGTTTGCGCGTGGCCGCTGGCACGCTTTCACGAAAGAGATCCATGAAACCCAAAACACTGGCCGGTGCGCTGGCCGCCCTCTGCGTGGCTGCGGCCGGCCTGCTCTATGCATCGCCCTATATCGCCCTGCACCAGATCGGCAAGGCCGTGGAGCGTCGCGACGCCCAGGCCCTGTCCGGCTACGTGGACTTCCCTGCGCTGCGCGAAAGCATCAAGGGCCAGATGATGGCCAGGCTGCAGTCCCAGATGGGCGGCTCGGGCGACAGCGCCTCCAACCCCCTGGCCGGCTTTGGCCAGCAACTGGCCCAGGGCCTGGTCAGCCAGTTCACCGAGGCGCTGGTCTCGCCCGACGGCGTCATGCTCATGCTGGAAAAAGGCAAGCCCGGCAAACCTACGGACGTGGCCGCCGCAGGCGTGGGCGTGGACACCCAGGGCGGGCCGCCGCGCAAGGACTACTCCGTGGAGTACCAGGGCTGGTCCAAGGTCTTCGTGCACCCGCGCGGCGAGCCGGGCGGCTTTATCTTCAGGCGCGAAGGCCTGATGGGGTGGAAGCTGGTGGCCGTGAAGATGGATTGAGGGGCGCGGGCAGGCGCCAGCACCCTGGCGCCTCAGCCTTGATGCAGCACCTTCATCACATGGCGCTTGCCCAGCCGCAGCGCACGGGCATCGGCCTCCTGCCGCGTGTCGCAGCCCTGGTCTTCGGTGACTGCTCCCAGGGCCTTGCCGCTGGCCACCTCCAGCAGCGTGGCGCGCGGCAGCCAGGCGCCGGGCGTGACATCACTGGGCAGTGATGCTGGCGTGATCCGCACGCCCATGTAGAGAAGACTGTCCATGGCTTGCCAATATCCCGGGGGGCTCAGCCTGCCAGCGGCGGGCGCGGCAGGGCCAGCCACTGCTGGATGGCGGGGTGCTGCCACTGCCGGCGCGCATAGGCGGCCAGCAGCGCAGGCACGGCGTCGCCGTTGAGCACCAGGCGGTTGAGCATCAGCGCCAGGTCCACATCGGCAATCGACCACGGGCCGGCGATGTGGTCGTCCTCCGAGCGGATGAAGGCTCCGGCCACCGAAAACAGCTTGCGCGCCGCCGCCTGGCCCGCATCCGACAGCGGCGTGGGCGTGGGGCGGTAGAACACCACCTCGGTGCTGCGCTCCGAGCGCAAGGCCATCAGATCGCTGCGCAGCCAGGCCTGGACCTGGCGCACACGGGCGCGCGCCTGCGCATCCTGGGGGTAGAGCGGTGCGCCGCCAAAGCGGTCCTGCAGGTACTCGCAAATCGCCGAAGACTCCGACAGGCTGAAATCGCCGTCCACCAGCGTGGGCACCCGTGCCGTGAGCGATGCCGCCACATAGTCCGCCCCGGTGTTCTGTCCCGCCGAAAGGTCCAGCGTGCGCAGCTCGAAGTCAATCCCCTTGACCTTCAGCGACACGAACACGGACAGGGCATAGGGAGAGGTGAATTGCGAATCGGCGTACAGCAGCATGAGGGCCTTCCAGGGAAACTGCATGGGGATGGGGGCACCGATGGTAGCCGAGTGGGCAGCCGGATGGCCGGGCCGGCCATGCCTCGGCCCAAACCCCGCAGTCCCAGGATCACACCTTCAGCGACCGCTCGATATCCGTCAGCTTGTAGCGGGCCAAGGCGAGGTTGCCACGGGCCTTGTCCAGCACCAGGTAGAGAAACAGCCCGGGGCTGTTGGGGATGAGGCGGATCAAATGGTATTGGTCGCCCAGGGTGATCAGAATATCTTCAATGCCCTTGCGCAGTCCCAGCGACTCCATGGTCTTGAGCTTGGCCCGCACCACCTGGGTATTGCCTGCCGCAGCAAGCTCCAGATCCACGCCGCTGCCGGCCTGGGCCAGGCACATCCCGCTTTGATGGTCCACAAGGGCCGCCGCCATGGCGCCTTCGATGGAAATAATGGATTGCATGGATTGGGACAGATTGCTTGACATTGAAACTTCTCTTTTTCTGGAATCGGTGTTGTCACCGGATGAAAATCGGGCTGAGAGCTTTTGCAGCTCTTCGATCAGAACAAACCAAAGTGTTTCTGAACTGCTGTCGGGTAATCGGTAAAGCTGAATGGATTCATGGTGCGGCATCCGCATTTGCTTGAGCGCTATTTCTTCCATGATGGCGCTTGGCATCATAAAAATGCGTACGCAACGCACGGCCTCATTCAATGCTCTCTGAAACAATTCCCTGGCCTGATGCACGGCGCCGGGTCCGATCAGTAGTACCAGGGCGCCCGGCGCCGAGGGCTCGCACAGCGGCTCATCCCTCCCCGGAGGTCCGCCCCAGTCGATGACAGGGGCGCTTTCCGAGTCCGCCAGCCTCACGGCAACCCGCGGCTTGCCGGGGGCGTAGGCCACGCCCAGCTTGGCCAGGGCGCGGCCGCCCAGGCTGGAAGTCAAATCGATCACCCGAACGCCACAAGACATTTTTCAAGCACACAAGACAGAGGACACCGCCAGGCGACGGAATGCTGCGAACTCTATATCAATTAGTTACATGTGTTTCTTGCTGCTTGAAAGACTTGGGTGGAAAAAGGGAATTGGATGCCTTGAGAAAATGCAAACAATTGTGAATTGAAGGGCAATTTTTTTAATTCTGTAGGCATTTTCTGACAGAAAGTGCACGTCAATGCGAAGAGTGCAGAAAATAGCAAACAGATACAATCGTTGCCAGACCAGCCCATTGTCGGGCGCCAATCACCCATTCAGCGCTGAATAACAAGGGCTTCCATGCGCGGCATCCGCTCCATCCTGTCCAGGCTCGGCCTGCGTTCCGATTCCCCAAGCTCCCAACTGAAGGCCTTGTACAGCACCCAGGCCGTCCTCGAGCTCGATCCCCAGGGCCACATCCTCTTCGCCAACGCGCAGTTTCTGGACCTCATGGGCTATGAGCTGGACGAGCTGCGCGGGCAGCACCACCGCATCTTCCTGGATCCGGCGGATGCGCAGGCCAGGGACTATCGGGACTTCTGGGCACGGCTTGCGCGCGGGCAGGCCTTTGTGGGCCGGTGCCGGCGCATCGACCACCAGGGACGTGAGGTCTGGCTGCAGGCCAACTACAGCCCCGTGCTCGACAGCCGTGGACAGGTGCTGCGGGTCGTCAAGTACGCCATGGATATCTCGGCCGAAGTGCTGCGCGATGCCGAAGCCAGCAGCCAGCTGGCGGCGGTAGGCAGGGCCCAGGCCGTGATCGAGTTCGGTCTGGACGGCAGCATCCTGCGCTGCAACCGCAATTTTCTGCAGGCCATGGGCTATGCATCCGAAGACGAGCTGGTCGGCCGGCACCACAGCATATTCGTGGCCCCGCAGGAGCGCAGCTCGGCCGAGTACGCGGCCTTCTGGGCGCACCTGTCGCAGGGCAAGCACTACCGGGGCCAGTTCCGGCGCTTAGGGCGCCTGGGCAACGATGTCTGGATCGAGGCCAACTACAGCCCCGTGCTCAACCAGGCCGGCCAGCCCTTCAAGGTGGTGAAGTACGCCACCGACATCACGCAGCGCTACGAGGCCACGCGCCTGGTGCAATCGGCTTTCGAGCAACTGCAGCAATTGGTGCGCGACAGCGCTGCCCAGGCGCATGACGCGCATGCCCAGGCGCGGGACGTGACGCGCATTGCCCAGCGCGGCGACGTGGCCCTGGACAGCGCGGTCGACGCCATGTCCAGCATCTCCAGCAACTCCCGTCGCATCGGCGAGATGGTGGGCCTGATCGATGGCATTGCCTTCCAGACCAATCTGCTGGCGCTCAACGCCGCCGTCGAAGCCGCGCGTGCGGGCGAGCAGGGGCGCGGGTTCGGTGTCGTGGCCGGCGAAGTGCGCAGCCTGGCCCAGCGCTGCGCCGAGGCGGCCAGGGAGGTCAAATCCGTCATCGGCGCGTCTGCGGCCAGCGTGCAGCTGGGCTTCGAGCGTGTGAATGAATCCGGCGACATGATGAAGCAGATGCGCGCGGCTGCCGTGAATGCCAGCGACATCATGGACACCATCATCCAGGCCTCGCAGGCGCAGGACACGCGCCTGGGCGAGGTGCGCGAAGCCGTGCTGAGGCTGGAGAACGTCGTCGTCCAGAGCTGAGCCGCGCCCCGCTCATCCCAGGCGGCCCATGCCGCCTTCAAAGATATGGCGCACGTCGCGCAGGACCGGCGCGCCCCAGCCATCACGGTGCTCGCCATGCAGGGCGGCGGCCACGAAAACGATCTCCGTCAGCTGCGCAATGCGCGCCGCCATGCCGTGCGCCACGACATGGGTCTCCGTGTCCTGGCGATGGCCCATCTGCATCAGCGCCTGTGCCAGCTGCTGGGCCTCGTAGTTGGCCTGGCGGGCCAGCTCGCGCCACTGTGCGGGCGCGGGATCGGCAACGCTCTCCGCCTGCAGCCTGGCCAGCGTGTCACGGGGAAAAACGATGTGGTCCGCCGGCGTTTCAGAGATCTGTGAGAGCGCCAGCGCCGCCTCGGCCAGCAGGCCGGAGCGCGGGGCGGATTCCGCATGGCCGGGCACCAGGCGCGCCGCGTTGATGCAGGCCGCCACGTCAAAGGCCATGTTCTGCGGGTCCTGCAGGTCCTGCGATGAGTCGGCCTGCGCGGCACTGCGGGCCACACCGCTGGCAATGCGCAGCAGGCGGTCGGATTCGACGCCGTGCCGGTGGTCTTCGGCGGTCATCGCGGCCTGCCGGAGCGCTTCAGCCGCCTGCTGAAACAGCGCGCGGTACGCCGCAGCGAGCTTCTTGCGCGACGGTTTGGCGGCGGAGTGCTTCATGGACCTCCTTCGTGCAACGTACAGGCGCGCAAAGGAGCCGCCTGAGGGGTCAGGTAGTATTTGGAGTCAAGGTCTACAAGGTACATCGCTATTGCACGGAAATCCGTGGTAGTTAACAAGATGAATGCAGAAATCCGTGTAATTTTTGGTGAACGCCTTCGTCAGGAGCGCGAGCGTCTCGGCCTGTCTCAAGCGGACATGGCCAAGCTGGGCGGCACCAAAATGCGCACTTATCAGGACTGGGAGCGTGACGTGGCAACCGTCAGCGCCGAGTTTCTTGCACGGATTTCTGCGCATGGCCTGGACATTTCCTTTGTGCTGACCGGCCTCCGCTCGTTTGACCCGAACGCCATCCAGCACGAGCGCCCCGAACCCACCCTTGCCGCCCGCCTGCAACAGGAACGCCAGCGCCTGAACCTCAGCGAAGCCGAACTCGCCCGCAAGGCCGGCCAAGCCAAACAGGTCCTGCAGCAATTTGAGTCCGGCGCCCTCGTCCCCGACGCCACGGCACTGCAGCAATTGCACCTTGCCGGCGTCGATATCGGCTACGTGCTGCTGTCCCTGCGCTCCCATGCGCCCGACGCCGATGTACAGGCACTGCTGGCGCATTACGGCAAGGCGACGGACGCTGGGCGTGCGCTGGTGCGAGGGGTGGCGGAGCTGGCCGGGCGGGGGTGAGGCTCACCCTCCACAAGGTTCAGTGTCTTGTCGCCCGGCCCAGCGACGTGCGCGGCTTGCCGTGCAGAAGGCGCCGCAGGACATAGGGCAGGCGCCAGGCGGGCCGCAGCGATGGGCCTGTGCGCTCCACAAAGAGTAAAACCGCTGCAACAGCCATGGCCGGCAGGTGCCAGGCCGCGGGAAAGGCGAAGGGCGCCAGCATCCACGGCCAGCATGCCGTGGCGCATGCCACGCCGGTTCGCAGTCCGTGCTGCAGGCTGTCCCGGTTGGCCGTGGGGCCGCTGGCGGCCACGGGGTACAGCCTGTGGCAGGCATTGTGGGCGCGCGTTCCTGCGGGCGATGAACTCCACAGGACCGCCACGGCAATGCAGGCAAGAATGAGCGCGGGATGCGCGGCTGCATGCAAGAGGGCGGCAAGCGGCACCATGACCAGGCCGGCTGCCATCCACACCAGCGCATAGCCCGCAAGCAGCAGGCCCGCCGCCAGCAGGCGCCGGCGGGCCACGCTCGATCGCATGGCGTGGCGCACCTGCCGCAGTGCCAGCAGCGGCATCATGGCCAGGACCATGGCCAGCCATGCCACACCGAGGATGCCGAGCGTGTGCCCGTCCAGCACCAGCGGCGACAGGTCGGCCAGCGTGACCGAGGACAGCGAGCCGCACAGCGACAGGCCGGGCGTGGCAGGCGGGCTGATGGCCAGGCTGATGAAGCCTGCCCCCGACACGGCCATCAGTGCTGGCGCGGGAGCGGTCCGCAGGTCTCTCAGCAGCGCGTCCATACGCGGGCCTTAGCGGGTGGCGTCCTGTGCGACCACGCTCACGCGGTCCACGGTGATTTCGCGCCCGGGGTCGGCTTCGGGCTGTTCGATGGCCACGTTCAACTGGTCCAGACTGCCGCCTGCGTCCAGGATGGCCTGCGTGGCATCGGTGATGTCGATGGTGGCACCCAGTCCGTTGCCTCCATGCGGTCCGTCGCTGGCCGAGGCCTTGGCCAATCCGAACAGGGCGACGGTGTCTGCATGCCGTGCCGCCGCCCCGGGCGAGCCGATGGAGACCGTCAGCACGCCGCTGGGCGCATTGCCGCGAATGCCTTCCAGGTGAAGAAAGTAGCGCTGTGGCCGCGGCAGCGCGGCGCCTGCCTGCAGCAACTCGACCTTTGCGGCACCGGGGTCCGCGATCGATACGGTGGTCAGCCGCGGCGTGCGGCCCACGATGACCCGCTCCGCATTGGAGCCCAGTACACGCGGCGCGGGCGGCGGGACCGTCGAGAATTCTGCGGGCATGTCGATCTCCTGCGGTGTAAGGCCTGCCGTGCTGGCCGTGAGCGTGGTGGCGCCCGTGCCGCTGGTCAGATTGTCATAGTCAGGGGCCAGCGCACCGCCAGGCAGGGTTTCACCCGGATCATAGGAGGCCAGCTTTCCTTCGGTGTCCGGCATGACGAAGCCGCGGCCGGCAGGTCCGTTGCTCCAGGCGGCGCTGTTGTCCTGGATGTTGCCGGGCTGGGTCAGCCAGGCGGCCCAAAGCCGGTCCACATTGCAATGGTGCACCCAGAAAATCGGGTCCAGGGCGGCATAGTCGGGGTCTGACATGAATCCATAGGGCTCCTGCAGTCCGCCGACCATGATGTGAACCAGATTGTGCGGATTGGATTCAATGGCGCCAGTGTCGCTGCCGTCATGGGAAAAGGCGGTGATGCCACCGCCGTATTCCAAGGTGCCGGGAGCGCTGGTGAAGCGGTGGTAGTCCTGGCAACCCAGCGTGATATCACGGGGAATGTCAGGCGTTGGTCCCAGGCGCTTTGACCCATTGCGCCTGGCCTTGGCCAGCAAATTGGGAGAACCATCCGGCAATTTCTCTTCCAGGAAAGCCTGGGGTATGTTGCGTGCGGCCTGATTGCTGGAATTCAGGTAGTTCCAATAGGGAAGCGCCCAGTCCGCAGGACCGCCAAGCTCCTTGACGGTCTTCGCCACAATGGCTTCGAATGCGGCGAGATAGCCGCGATGCCAGGGAAGAAAGTACCAGGTGCCATGCTGGCATTGGTCCCACATCTCCTCGGTTTCGGATGTGGGTGGCAAAGGGTCCTTGGCCGAAAGCACGCCGGCACTGATCCAGCCGCTCTTGTTGATGCCATGAATGGCGGCAAGATATCTCCAGCTGGTCCTGTCCGTAATGGGAAGAGAGTAAAGGTGCCCCACGGCCTTGGAATACCAGATCAGCGTTTCATTCCAGACAGTTCCACCTTGATTGACATCACGACGAATTCCAGTCATTGCGTTCTCCTCCATGAAAGTTGGAGACTGGAGTGTATGAAGGCGGATTTTATTTTGCAAGGAATTGTTTTTTTATTGTGTCGGGTAGGGCATTTCAATTGATATTGAGATCGCATTCACATTGCGATCATCTCAATGGGATTGAATTGAGGATTTCCAGTATTGACCCATGGTAGGCATTGAGTCAGCTGACGGTGACGATTTTTTGTGTTGGAGCCGGGTTCTGGGTTCTTGCCATGGAGCTATCAAGGAAATGCATTGAGGGACGGCAGAGAGCGGTAAGCCCGGTTGCTCGTTTCGCGGCCGGTGAAATGAAAAAAGCCACCCGAAGGTGGCTTTTGTTTTCAGCCCTGGCGGCGGCGCATTCTTGCGATGCCGAACATGGCCAGAAGGGACGACAGCGCGATGATGCCCCATTCAGACAGGGTGGGAATCGCCGCAGTGCTGGCGGGTGCTGCCAGCAGTGCAAAGCCTCCCGGATCCTGGATGGATTGGTTGGCTATGCCGTCGTTGTCGCCGAGCCCGCCGTCGGTCAGCGTCAACGTGGCGCTCAGCCGGTCCGATGCCAGCACAGCACGGTTGGCAGGCAGTTGGTACCAGTGTGGTTGAGCACATGCTGCGCCTTGGCAGTTGAAACCATCAGGGCTGGGGCCGTACTTCATGTATACCGCGCCTGCAGGCACCGGTGTGCTGAAGTTCAGGGTGACGGTTGCATCGCTGCCCAGGTTGCCGCTGCTGAGATTCAGCGAGAGCAGTCCAGAGGGGAAAGTCACGCCTTGCGGAGCGGTCGCGGGTGGCGTGGTGCTGAAGCTGGCGTTGCTCACCTGCCAACCGTTGGCTGTCTGCAGTGCGACCATTGCCTTGCTGCCTCCAGCGGTGGACCAGGGGGCTTCGCAGCTGTTGGCGCTGCCGCCGTTCAAGCCCTGGCACTGCCAGGTGTATTTGCCACTGGCGCTGGAGATCGCCGTAGCCGTGCCCGCGCTGCACAGGCCCGCTGCAGGGGCCAGTGCCGTGGCTTGGCCCGCCGCCGTGCCACAAGCGCCAGCGACTGGCACCTGTACATCAACGTTGTGCACGGTTCCTGTCGCGAAGCCCCCTGCAATGGGCTTGGCTGCTGCGGTGCTCTCGATGCCGGTGCCGCTGCTGTTGAGGTCCAGGCGCAGGCTGCCCGTGCCGCTGATGGCAGTGACGGGTACAGTCCATGTGATGCCGTTGTCGGCACTGGATGGCGTGCCCATCGTGCCGGTGGCGGTGCCTGTAGTGGTCAGCGCGAAATCGGTGCCATCCACTCCGTTGACCGCTTCGCTGAAGGTCACTGCGAAATTGATGCTTGTGGCGCTGGCTGATGGTGTGCCCTGCGGGGCAATCGATGCCACCGAGGGTCCACCCGGCGTGGCACTGGCGACGACGTTGCCGAGGAAGTCACCCCAGATCCAGAAAGAAGAGGCGCCGGCTGCGGCAGATATCGTCTTGGTTTCCGTATCGGTGGCGACATCAATGACATGGACTGTGCCATTCGATGTAATGGCATACAACGCCGCATCGTTTGCCGAGATACCAAGCCCTGTAATGGTAGATGCTGGACCGTTCAGTGTGATCGAGGTTTGCGTTGAGGTGTTAGCAGTGTCAACAATGTGGAGTACATTATTTCCTCCTCCGACATACAGCTTGCTGCCATTTTTGCGTACTGCGACTTTACTAGCGGCACCTTGAAGTCCAGTTATTGGTATCTGAGTAACCGAATTATCCGATAAGTTAAGCAGATAAACAATTGGGGCTGAATTGTTGGAAGCGTAAAGCTTTCCGCTGCCTGTGGGGTCATAAGCTAACCCATAACCATTAGTGGTGGTATTTGGGAGCGTGGACAACGTGTTAGTTGCTGTGTCCAGTTTTTGGATTACCCCAGAATCGCACCGTACGTAAAGCGATGCGCCATCAGCGCTTAGTGCAGAGGCGATGGTCTGGCATCCGGTGCTCAGGCTGTTCGTTATCTGTTTTGTGGTGGCGTCAATGACATGCAGCTTTTGACCGGAGTAGTCACTGACATAAGCTATTGCGCCATTTAAAGAAAAAGTTATGGCTACAGAGCCTCCAGTACCATTGATTACTGTCTTCAGTGTGTTGTTTGTCGTGTCAATGACGCCTAGTTTGTTGTTTGATAGATATTGCCCGAACCACGACTCATTGTTGGCGCCTGGTCGCAATGCAAGAGTGTAGATGTTATTATTTAACGTTGCGTCCATGCTTGCTGGACTTAATGTGGTGGAAAGTTCGCCAGTCGCGGTATTGATGACCGAAATTGTTCTGCTGCCTGAATTGGGAATGTAGGCGTAATCGGCGGCGCTTACGGCACAGGCAATGAGTGAGAGCGAAGCGGCGGCGAGGACGTGCTGCGAAGAACGGCGCTGAATCATGTGTGGACACCTTTGAGGAAAACCCCTGAAAGCTTGCAATGCACGCCTTGAGGATTGGGGAGGCTGGAAAGAAGACTTGCTTAGACCGGAGGTTTGGGCCTTGGTCTCATAGTGAGACTTTTGCTACAAATTAGAACAAAAAGAAACATTCTGAATCTGAGCAAGTCTGAGCAGATCGCGTTGCCAGGCGCGTCATCAGGGGGTGCTGGGGTAGGAGAGAGTTGCGGAACGCCACTACACATTAGCTTTTCCGCCACTGATCTTTAGTTTTTTCGGGGCGCGCCCGCGCTGGCCAGCGGCGAAGCGAGGCCTGCAGGAGCACACAGAACTTCCGGCGAAAGGCTGGCGCTGAATCACCATGCAGCCTTGCGGGCTGTGACCTAACGTCGCATCGAGGGCGCCCCTGGCCGTGGGGCTGAGCGCACCCAAAATCAGCCAGCCGTGCAGAGTGACTGCCCTAGATCAGGCGCGAACGAGACCGAAGCCTCGGCTGGTGACCTCTGTGGAGTCGAAGGGAGGGAAGCTTCGCCTTCGTGGCACGATGGCGGGCCAGCCCTAAAGGGGAGCTTGACCAGGTCGGGCGCGGATGAGGAGCGAAGCCTCTGGCGATGACCTGTGCGGGGTGGTTTCGAGTACTCGGCCGACCTGCCTCACTGGCGCGATGAGGGGTGAGCATCGTTTGGATGGCTCAAATCGAGCCTGAGTGACGCGCCCCGGGGACTTCGCGGCCACCATGCCGCCCGCTACAGGGAGGCTTATGCGAGACACCAGGGGCGCTTAGCGCTCCGTAGAAAGGCTTGCCCTCGCACAAGGACAGTTGTCGG
>NZ_JBICKN010000014.1:0-89258 GCF_043104185.1 Delftia sp. WSY_22 | reverse complement strand
ACCTGTGCGTGAACGTGCGCGACACCGGCATAGGCCTGGATGCATCGCGGGCCGAACGGCTGTTCCAGCCCTTCACCCAGGCCGACATCCAGACCACGCGCCGCCACGGCGGCACCGGCCTGGGCCTAGCCATCTGCCACAGGCTGGTGCAGCTCATGGGCGGCGAGATCAGCGTCTGCAGCCAGCCCGGCCAGGGCAGCAACTTCCGCTTCACGGCCAAGGTCCGGCCTGCCACGGATGCGCCGCTGGACGGCCACGACAACCTGGGCAGCACCGGCGTTCTCATCGTCGATGACAACGCCAGCGCGCGCGAGGCCCTGGCCGCCATGGTGCGCAAACTGGGCATGCGCTGCGATACGGCGGCGGACGGCATGCAGGCGCTGCACATGCTGCAAGAGGCCGCACGCCAGGAATCCCCCTACGGCCTGGCCCTGCTGGACTGGCGCATGCCCGGCATGGACGGGCTGGACCTGGCACGCCGCATGCGCGAGCAGCAGGACCTGGCCAAGACCCCGGCTGCGCTCATGGTCACGGCCTTCGGGCGCGACGAAGTGCAGCTGCAGGCCGCGCAGTTGGGCCCGCGGGGCCTGCTGATCAAGCCCTTGACCGCATCGGCACTGCGCTCGTGCATCCGGGAGGCACTGCGGGACCCCGAATCGCCCCCGCCGGAAAGCCCGGCGGCCGGCCCCTCGCCACAGCAGCGCTACCCGGGCCTGCCTGGGCGCAGGGTGCTGGTGGTGGATGACAACGTACTCAACCGCGAGGTGGCCACCGAGCTGCTGGAGCAGGCCGGCATATCGGTACAGACTGCGCAGGACGGTCTGCAGGCGCTGCAGCTGCTGGACACCCAGCCTTTCGATGCCGTGCTCATGGACGTGCACATGCCCGGCATGGACGGCCTCAATGTCACGCACACCATCCGCACGCGCAGCGCGCTGCGGCATCTTCCGGTGATCGCGCTGACTGCGCAGGCCTATGTCGAGGAGCGCGCCCGGATCGAGGCCGCAGGCATGAATGCCCATCTGACCAAACCCGTTGACGATGTGCTGCTGTACGAGACACTGCAGCGCTGCCTGCGCGCGGGCCCTCCTCCAACGGCAGCGCTTGCGCCGGCCGCGCCCTTGCAGCCGACGCCGTCAAGCCCTGCCCAGGCCTGGGATCCGGCACGGCTGCGGCAACGCCTTGCCGGCCAATCGCCGCGCATGCTCCACGCCATCGAAGGCTTTGCCCAGGACTTTGCCGATGCGCCGCAACGGCTGCGCGATGCCGTGCGCAGCGGCCATTGGGACACCGTGGCATCGCTGGTGCACACCTTCAAGGGCAGTCTGGGCTACCTGGGCGCGGACCTGCTGGAGCAATGGTCGGCCATGGCCGAGACCGGTGCGCAAGCCTGCCTGTCAGGCGACGGCAATGGCGGCAACGCCCGGCCCGGCGGCGATCTGCAATCCCTGGTCCAGGCGCTGGCCGATGGACTGCAGGGCCTGCTGGCGGAAATCGCCCGGCGGTCCGGGCAGACGGCCGTAGTGGCCGTGGCGTCCGCGGCCGCCGTGACCACTGCCGCGCCCCCCCCGCAGCGGCAGCCGATGACCGCGGAAGAAGTCTCGTCCACCCTGGCTCGGCTGCGGCTGCAGATTGCCGACAGCGACTATGCCGCCTTGGCCGAACTGGAACGGCTGCGGCCCCTGGTCGACGGGCGCCATGCGTCCGTGCTGCAGCGCATCCAGCGCTGCACCGAGTCCCTGGAAACCGAGGCGGCGCTGCAGGCGCTCGAACAGCTGGCGCGGAGCATGGCCGTGAACCGGACGGTCCTACAGGGAGCTGCAGATGTTTGAAGCCTTGACCGGGCCGGAACTGCCCACGGTCCTCATCGTTGACGACGAACGGCTGAACCGCAGCATGCTGGCCGAGCTGCTGAGCCCCCACTACCGTGTGCTGCTGGCCAAGGACGGCCCGGGTGCGCTGGTGATCGCGCAGCGCGAAGCCCACCGGCTGCAGCTGATCCTGCTGGACCTGGCCATGCCCGGCATGAACGGCTACGAGGTGCTGGGTGCGTTGCGCGCCCAGGAGCGCACCGCCCATATCGCCGTCATCTTCATTACCGGCCAGAGCAATGCCCAGGCCGAGGAATACGGCCTGCGCCTGGGCGCGGCCGACTATGTCTCCAAGCCCATACGTCCCGCCGTGGTCGAGGTGCGCGTGCGCAACCAGATACGCCTGGCCCTGCAGCGCCAGGCCCTGGAGCGCCTGGCCATGGTGGACGGACTGACAGGGCTGGCCAACCGCCGCCACTTCGACGACATGCTGGAGCGCTCCCACCGCCGCAGCCTGCGCACGGGCGAGTCCGTGGGCCTGGCTCTCATTGATATAGACCACTTCAAGCAATACAACGACTGCTATGGCCATGTGCAGGGGGACGAGGCGCTCAAGGCAGTGGCCGCCACGCTGCAGCGCCATGCGCGCCGGCCCTACGACCTGGCAGCGCGCTTTGGCGGCGAGGAATTCGCGCTCATCCTCCCCGGCGAAAGCGACGCCCAGGTCATGGCCGAGAATTTCCGCCAGGAAGTGCTGCGCCTGTCCATCGCCCACGCCGCCTCTCCCACGGCGCCGCTGCTCACCGTCAGTTGCGGCGTACTCACCGTGCGGCAGCCGTCTGCCGCGCCTTTGGAAACCTGGCTGCAGAAGGTGGACGGCCTGCTCTACCAGGCCAAGGCCCTGGGGCGCAATCGCATCGAGGCAGCCATCGAGCCCTGAAGAAAGTGCGCTCCGAACCACGGCACGGCGCCCGGATTCTGAGCCTGCACAACCGGCGGCAGGAAAGCCACAGCTATCATAGAAAGATGCTCTCCGTCCCCCTGATTTCCGCCAACGCATCGCCCCTGGGCTGGATGCTGGCGCTTGCCGCAGCCGTGGCCTATGCCGTGCCGGCCGCCGGTGCCCGACGCATCAGCCATGCTGGCGCCCGCGCCGCATTGCGCCTGGCCTGGGTGCTCCACGCCCTGGCCCTGGCCTGGGGCCTGCTCGGGGAACAGCCGCACTTCGGGTTCGCGCCAGCACTGTCCATGACGGCCTGGCTGGTGCTCACCGTCTATGGGGTCGAACAGCAGTTGTTCCCCAAGATGCGCGCGCAATTGGCGCTGTCAGCGCTGGGCACGGCCGCCGTGCTCCTGGCCGCGCTGTTTCCGGGAACGCCCCTGCATGTCAACGCCTCGCCCTGGCTGCCGCTGCACCTGGCGCTGGGCATTGCCTCCTACGGACTGTTCGCCGCCGCCGTGGTCCATGCCTCGCTGATGACACGCGCCGAGCAGCACATGCGGCTGGGCGGTGGCGGGCATGACAGCGGCCTGCCCCTTCTCACGCTGGAGCGCCTGACCTTCCGCTTCGTTTCCGCAGGCTTCGTGCTGCTCACGGCCACGCTGGCCGCAGGCTGGCTGTTCGGCGAACAGCTCTACGGCAAGGCCTGGGTCTGGAACCACAAGTCGGTGTTCTCGCTGCTGTCATGGCTGACCTTTGCCGTGCTGCTGATCGGCCGTGCGCGCTTTGGCTGGCGTGGCCGCAGCGCCGTGCGCGTGCTCTACGCGGGCGCCGCGCTGCTGCTGCTGGCCTATGCGGGATCACGCTTCGTGATGGAAGTGCTGCTGGAGCGCGCCGCATGAAGTACCTGCTGGTCCTGATCGTCATCGTCATTGCCGTCGGCGTCTGGCGCAGCCAGCGCCGCACCGAGGCCCGTGAGCGGCGCCAGGCGGCTGCGCCTCGCAACCCGGCCAACGCGCCGCTGGCGGCACCGCAGGACATGGTCGAATGCGCGCACTGCGGACTGCACCTGCCGCGCAGCGAAGCCATCGAGGCCGCAGGCCGCAGCTATTGCAGCGCCGAGCACCGGGCCCTGGCGCAACGGCGCTGAGCATGCAGGACGCCGCCCGCTCCCAGCCGCCCACCATCGACGAGGCCACGGCGCAGTCGCCGCACGACGCCAACGCCCCCTTCGTCCGGCTGTGGCAGGGATTTCTGACGGGCCGCGTTCTCATCGCCACTGCGCTGCTGCTGCTGCAGTTGGCGCTGCTCAGCGTGCAGCCCGGCGGCAATCCCCTGGTCTGGCTGGTCTGCCTGGGCTACCTGGGGCTGACGCTGCTGGTGCGGCTGACCGCACGCGAGCAGCCGCCCTCTGCCCGCGTCGGCGTGCACTGGCTGCCCGTGATCGGCGTGGACATCGCGGCCATCTGCCTGCTGCAGGTGTTGCAGACAGGCCCGCTCAACTACTCGGCCCTGCTGGCCATCCCCATCCTGATTTCGGCCGTGCTGGGCAATCTGACGCTGGCGCTGGCCACCACGGCCAGCGTCACGCTGTTGACCCTGGGCTGGGTCGCATGGCAGGACCTGGCGGGCCGCATAGAAAGTACCCAGGCCTACTACCAGGCCAGCTTTGCCTGCGCAGGCTATTTCGCCGTGGCCTATCTGACGCACGAGCTGGCGCGCCGCGTGCGGCGCGAGCGGCACCTGGCACAGCACAGCAGCCGCAAGGCCCAGGCCCAGGAGCAGGTCAATGCCCTGGTGATCCGCCACCTGGGCGAAGGCGTGCTGGTGGTTGATCCCCAATTCCGCGTGCGGCAGGCCAACCCGGCCGCGCTGCACCTGCTGGGACTGTCCGACGCGCATGCCCTGCCCTTCGCCCTCAAGGAACACGCAGGCTGGCAGCGGCTGCAGGATGCCGTGGCCCAGAGCTTTGCCCAGAACCTGCCGATATCGGCCGCCATCCATCTGCAGTCCATAGGCCAGGAAGGCATGACGGGACTGCATCTGCGAACCTGGCTGACCGAGGTCGCCACCCCGTCCGACGCCACCGATGCCGCCGAGCCCGCGCTGCTGCAGCAGCTGTGCGTGGTCTTTCTGCACGACCTGCGCGAATTGGAGGCGCGGCTGCGCACGGAAAAGCTGGCCTCCATGGGCCGCATGTCCGCCGCCGTGGCCCATGAGATCCGCAATCCGCTGGCCGCCATCACCCAGGCCAACGCCCTGCTGGCAGAAGATCTGGCGCAGAACCCGGCCCAGCAGCAGCTGTGCCGCATCGTGGGCCAGAACGCCGAGCGGCTGGCGCGCACCGTCGAGGACGTGCTCAACATCGCGCGGGCCCAGCAGCACATTGGCGAGGCCCACGCCGGCCTGCTGGACCTGGACCAGCATGTGGCCCAGGCCTGCCAGGAGTGGCAGGCCCAGGGCCAGCCTGCGCGCAGCATCCAGCTGCTGCTGGACGCGCGCGCAAGGACCGTGGTGTTCGACGGCGAGCACCTGCGCCGCATCCTGGTGAACCTGCTGGACAACGCCCAGCGCTACCGCAGCAACGCCCAGCAGCCGCATACGCTGCAGGTGCTGACCGGCGCGCCGGCCGCAGGCCAGATCTGGCTGCAGGTCTGGAGCGACGGCGCCGCACTGGAGCCCACGGTGCAGCGCCATCTGTTCGAGCCCTTCTTCTCGTCGGAAAGCCGCTCCAGCGGCCTGGGCCTGTACATCTGCCGCGAGCTGTGCCAGCGCTACGATGCAGGCATCAGCTACCAGCGGCTGTCGCGGCCCGCGCCGCACGGCCCTGTCGAGGGCAATGCCTTCAGCATCGTGTTCCGCGCCGGCGCCGCATCGGCTCTGCCGGCCTCCCTGTTTGACCAGATTGTGGTGTGATGCCCTTGAACTCCCTGCCCGCTGCCGCATCGATTCTTGTCGTGGACGACGAGCCGGATCTGCGCACCCTCTATGAACTGACCCTGCTGCGCGAAGGCTACCGCGTGGAAACCGCCGCCAGCGTGGGCGAGGCGCGCGAACAGCTGCAGACCCAGCGCTTCGACGTGGTCATCACCGACATGCGCCTGCCCGACGGCATGGGAATGGAGCTGCTGCAGGACCTGCGCAACCAGCAGCGGCGAGAACGCTGCGTGGTCATGACCGCCTACGGCTCGGCCGAAAATGCCGTCGAAGCCCTGCGCTCGGGCGCCTTCGACTATCTGACCAAGCCCGTGGACCTCAAGCAGTTCCGCCTGGTCGTGGCCTCGGCCGCCCAGGGCGTGGGCGGCGTGCCGCCCCCCGGCGTGATGCCGGCGCGCAGCCCCTCGGCGGCGTCGGCCGCAAGCCCCGTGCTCAGCGGCGGCGGGGCGCTCGACGCCATGGTTGGGGAGTCGCCCGCCATGCAGGCCGTCAAGCAGCGCATTGCCAAGGTGGCGCGCGGCATGGCGCCGGTGCTGGTGCACGGCGAGTCGGGCACGGGCAAGGAGCTGGTGGCGCGTGCCCTGCACGCCTGCAGCCAGCGCGCCCACGGCCCCATGGTGGCCGTGAACTGCGGCGCCATCCCCGAAAACCTGCTGGAGGCCGAGTTCTTCGGCGCCCGCAAGGGCTCCTATACCGGAGCCACCCAGGACCGCGACGGCTATTTCCAGGCGGCACGCGGCGGCACCCTGTTCCTCGACGAAATCGGCGACCTGCCGCTGCCCATGCAGGCCAAGCTGCTGCGCGCCATCCAGGAACGCCGCGTGCGCCCCCTGGGCTCGGCGCAGGAGGAAGCGGCCGACGTGCGCATCGTCAGCGCCACCCACCGCGACCTGGCCGCCGACGTGCAGGCAGGACGTTTTCGCCAGGACCTGTACTACCGCCTCAACGTCATCGAAGTCCTTCTTCCGCCGCTGCGCGAGCGCCGCGAGGACCTGCCCGCGCTGTGCCGTGCATTGCTGGCACGGCTGTCGCAGGAGTCGGGCCTGCCCATGCCCGAGATCGACGAGCGTTCCCTGGAGCAGATCGCCCGCCTGCCGCTGCCCGGCAATGTGCGCGAACTGGAGAACCTGCTGCACCGCGCCATCACGCTGGGCGAGGAAGGGCCGCTGCGCATAGACCCCGAGATGCAGCTGCCCTGCGGCACTCCGCCGGCTCCACCCGCATCGGCGCAGACCCAGGCGCACGACGGCGCCGCACCGCCGCCGGAGCCTGCCGACATGGAGCTGCCCCGCGACCTGCAGGCCTGGCTGGACGAGCGCGAGCGCGGCATCCTGGTGCAGGCGCTGCAGGAAAACGGCTTCAACCGCACGGCCACGGCCGCACGCCTGGGGCTGAGCCTGCGCCAGATCCGCTACCGCATCGACCGGCTGAACATCGCCCTGCCCGGCGACGCCAGCGCCGAGGCGGACGGAGGCGGCCATGGCGAAGCCTGATCCGCAGGCACCAGCCACCACGACCATGGGCCCGGCCTGGACCTGGCAAGGCGGCTGGCTGCAACAGGCACGCCACCTGCCCTCGCCCAACTTCGGCGAGCGCCCGGCCCAGGCCCTGGTCGATCTGGTCGTCGTGCACTCCATCAGCCTGCCCCCCGGCGAGTACGGCACGGGGGCGGTCCAGCAACTGTTCACCAACCAGCTCGACTGGGACGCCCATCCTTACTACCAGGGCATACGCGGCCTGGAGGTGTCGGCGCATTTCTTCGTCACGCGCCTGGGCGAGGTCTGGCAATTTGTGGACTGTGACGCGCGCGCCTGGCATGCGGGCGCCTCCAGCTGGCGCGGCAAGGATCGCTGCAACGACGACTCCATCGGCATAGAGCTGGAAGGCCTGGAGGGACTGCCGTTCGAGCCGGCGCAATATGCGGCCCTGGAGAACCTGTGCGAAGCCATCGCCGCACGCTACCCCGTCGCCCATCTCGCAGGCCATGAGCACATTGCGCCCGGCCGCAAACGCGATCCCGGCCCCGGCTTCGACTGGCCCCGGCTGCGCGGGCTGCTGTCCCGTCACCAGGCCACGGCGAACTGGCAGCTGCCGCCCCGCGCCGGCCAGCCCTCCACGTAAGCACACACCCTCCTGCCGGACTGCGCCAGGCCTTGCACGCAGGCCGGCTTGTCCACAGGCCCAGGAAAAGTGCGCTGTCAATCCAGAAAGCAACCCATGTGGCGCGCAGGCGCACGCCGGGCCGGCCTGATCTTTTTTTACAAATTCACGCATGTGTCGCAGCCCCACTGTTCATGGGGCTTTCGGCGGTCCGACCGGCGCAGCGGCAAGGCTGTAGCGGCTTGCGACAGGCCATCGCCCGCCAGCCACCGCGCAGCGGTGATCTGCTGCTATGGGCTTGCATGCTGGGCACTGTTTTGGCGCAGCGCAAACAGCGGTTTTCCGGCCGTGAGTACCCCGTGTACATGAGACGGCGATACACTACAGGTAGTGCCTGAGAGCACGCCGGACACCATATCTAGTGTTCACAAGCTGTGCACACCCTGTGAAAACGGTGTGCACATCCGGCCATCGATTCCATCTCCCAGCAAGCCTGCCCCCAGTGCAGGTCCGCGTCCGTTCTATCCACAAACACCCGTTGAGGAAACTCATGCAAGAAGCACTGAATTCTTTGGCTCCCGCTGCGCACGGTGATGCTGCCAATCCTTCCTCCGCCCATCACCTGTCCGTGCAGGACGGCTACCAGATCATCCGCCGCAGCGGCGACGTGGTGCCCTTCACCCCGCAAAAGATCGCCGTCGCGCTGACCAAGGCCTTCCTGGCCGTGCGCGGCGCCCAGGGCGCTGCCTCCGCCAGCGTGCGCGAGACCGTGGACGAGCTCACCCAGGCCGTGGTGCGCGCCCTGCTGCGCTCGCGTCCGGGCGGCGGCACCTTCCATATTGAAGACGTGCAGGACCAGGTCGAGCTGGGCCTGATGCGCGGCGGCCACCACGACGTGGCGCGCGCCTACGTGCTGTACCGCGACCGCCGCAACCAGGAGCGTGCCGAGCAGAAGAAGGCCGCCGAGGCCGCTGCCGCCGCTGCGGCCGCGCCCGCCCCCGTGCTGCATGTGACCGACAACGGCCAGCGCGTTCCGCTGGACCAGGCCCGCCTGCTGGCCCTGATCGAGGCCTCCTGCCGCAACCTCAATGCCGACATCCAGGCCGCGCCCATCGTTGCCGAGACGCTGCGCAACCTGTACGACGGCGTGCCGATCGAAGAAGTCTTCAAGGCCTCCATCCTGGCCGCGCGCACGCTGATCGAAAAGGACCCCGACTACACCTACGTCACCGCCCGCCTGCTGCTGCACACCATCGTGCGCGAGGTCATGGGCCATGACGTGCAGCCTGCCGACATCCAGTCGGCCTACGCCGCCTACTTCCCCGGCTTCATCCAGAAGGGCGTGGACAACGAGCTGCTCAACCCCGAGCTGCTGAACTACGACCTGCCCCGCCTGGCTGCCGCCCTCAAGGCCGAACGCGACCAGCAGTTCGACTACCTGGGCCTGCAGACCCTGTACGACCGCTACTTCCTGCACGTGCGCAAGACGCGCATCGAGCTGCCCCAGTCCTTCTTCATGCGCGTGGCCATGGGCCTGGCGCTGCAGGAAGAGGACCGCAACGCGCGCGCCATCGAGTTCTACGAACTGCTGTCTTCCTTCGACTTCATGAGCAGCACGCCCACGCTGTTCAACAGCGGCACGCTGCGCTCGCAGCTGTCTTCGTGCTACCTGACCACGGTGCCCGACGATCTGGACGGCATCTATGAGTCGATCAAGGAAAACGCCCTGCTGTCCAAGTTCGCCGGCGGCCTGGGCAACGACTGGACGCGCGTGCGCGCCCTGGGTTCGCGCATCAAGGGCACGAACGGCGAGTCGCAGGGCGTGGTGCCCTTCCTCAAGGTGGTCAACGACACGGCCGTGGCCGTGAACCAGGGCGGCAAGCGCAAGGGCGCCGTCTGCACGTACCTGGAGACCTGGCACCTGGACATCGAGGAATTCCTCGAGCTGCGCAAGAACACGGGTGACGACCGCCGCCGCACGCACGACATGAACACGGCGAACTGGATTCCCGACCTGTTCATGAAGCGCGTCATGGAAAAGGGCCAGTGGACCCTGTTCTCGCCCTCCGATGTCGGCGACCTGCACGACCTCTTCGGCGCAGCCTTCGAGCGCGCCTACACGGCCTACGAAACCAAGGCCGACACCGGCGAGCTCAAGCTGTTCAAGCGCATCCCGGCCGTGGACCTGTGGCGCAAGATGCTGTCCATGCTGTTCGAGACCGGCCACCCCTGGGTCACCTTCAAGGACCCCTGCAACGTGCGCTCGCCCCAGCAGCACGCCGGCGTGGTGCACTCGTCCAACCTGTGCACCGAGATCACGCTGAACACCAGCGACACCGAGACCGCCGTCTGCAACCTGGGCTCGGTCAACCTGGCGCGCCACATCACCAACGGCGCCATCGACCACGGCAAGCTGCGCAAGACCATCACCACGGCCATGCGCATGCTGGACAACGTGATCGACATCAACTACTACGCCGTGCAGAAGGCCAAGGACTCCAACCTGCGCCATCGCCCCGTGGGCCTGGGCCTGATGGGCTTCCAGGATGCGCTCTATGAAATGCGCATCGCCTACGCCAGCGACGCGGCCGTCGAGTTCGCCGACCAGTCGATGGAAGCCATCTGCTACTACGCCTACTGGGCCTCCACCGAACTGGCCAGGGAACGCGGCCAGTACTCCAGCTACAAGGGCTCGCTGTGGGACCAGGGCATCCTGCCGCTGGACACGCTGAACCTGCTGGAGAAGGCCCGCGGCGGCTACGTGGAAGTGGACCGTTCCTCGCGCCTGGACTGGGATGCGCTGCGCGCCAAGATCGGCCAGCACGGCATGCGCAACTCCAACTGCGTGGCTATCGCGCCCACGGCGACCATCTCCAACATCGTCGGCGTCGATGCCTCCATCGAGCCTTCGTTCGGCAACCTGTCGGTAAAGTCCAACCTGTCCGGCGAGTTCACCGTCATCAACCAGTACCTGGTGCGCGACCTGAAGCGCCTGGGCCTGTGGGACGACGTGATGGTCATGGACCTCAAGCATTTCGACGGCTCGCTGCGCCCCATCGACCGCGTGCCCCAGGACGTCAAGAACCTGTACGCCACCGCCTTCGAGGTCGAGCCCACCTGGCTGGTCGAGGCCGCTGCACGCCGCCAGAAGTGGATCGACCAGGCCCAGAGCCTGAACATCTACATGGCCGGCGCCTCGGGCAAGAAGCTGGACGACACCTACAAGCTGGCCTGGCTGCGTGGCCTGAAGACCACCTACTATCTGCGCACCACCAGCGCCACCAACATCGAGAAGTCCACGGTGCAAAGCCGCGTGCTCAACGCAGTGCCCACGGCTGCCGCCCAGCCCGCTGCCGTGAGCACCTCCAGCGCCCTGGAAGCCGCGGCAGCCGCCGCACGCGCCCAGGCCCCGGCGACGGACATCAAGTTCTGCGCCATCGACGATCCCGGCTGCGAAGCCTGCCAGTAAGCCGCGCAGCGCGGGGCCTCGCCACGGCGCAGGCCCCGCGCCCTGCCCGCCAGCCAGCGCCATGCGCAGGATCTTCGCCATGGACCTTGGGCCTGCTCAACATGCCAGGCCACCCATGGTCCTACATTGACCGGAGCAGAAAGAGAGGCCTCTTTCGCACCGAATGAACTGAACATATGCCTCAGGGCATGCCGGAGAAAATTGCAATGCTGACCTTTGACGACGACGCCACCCTCTCGAACACGCCGACCGGCGCAGGAGCTGCCCCCGCCACCGGCACACACCAGCGCGTCAACGCCGCCGACAAGCGAATCATCAACGCCAAGACCGACGTCAACCAGCTGGTGCCCTTCAAGTACAAGTGGGCCTGGGAAAAGTACCTGGCCACCTGCGCCAACCACTGGATGCCGCAGGAAGTGAACATGAACCGCGACATCGCCCTGTGGAAGGACCCCAACGGCCTGACCGAGGACGAGCGCCGCATCGTCAAGCGCAACCTGGGCTTCTTCGTGACGGCCGACTCGCTGGCTGCCAACAACATCGTGCTGGGCACCTACCGCCACATCACCGCACCCGAGTGCCGCCAGTTCCTGCTGCGCCAGGCCTTCGAGGAAGCCATCCACACCCACGCCTACCAGTACATCGTGGAGTCGCTGGGCCTGGATGAAGGCGAGATCTTCAACGCCTATCTCGAAGTTCCCTCCATCCGCGACAAGGACGAATTCCTGATCCCCTTCATCGAGGCGATCATGGACCCCAGCTTCAAGACCGGCACCTTCGAGACCGACCAGACGCTGCTGAAGTCGCTCATCGTTTTCGCCTGCCTGATGGAGGGCCTGTTCTTCTACGTGGGCTTCACGCAGATCCTGGCCCTGGGCCGTCAGAACAAGATGACCGGCGCTGCCGAGCAGTACCAGTACATCCTGCGCGACGAGTCCATGCACTGCAACTTCGGCATCGACCTGATCAACCAGCTCAAGCTCGAAAATCCGCAGCTGTGGACACCCGAATTCAAGGAAGAAATCACGGCGCTTTTCGTCAAGGCCGTCGAGCTGGAATACCGCTACGCAGAGGACACCATGCCGCGCGGCGTGCTGGGCATGAACGCATCGATGTTCAAGGGCTACCTGCGCTACATCGCCAACCGCCGCGCCACGCAGATCGGCCTGGAGGCCCTGTTCCCGAACGAGGAAAACCCGTTCCCCTGGATGAGCGAGATGATCGATTTGAAGAAGGAACGTAACTTCTTTGAGACACGCGTCATCGAGTATCAAACCGGAGGCGCACTTTCCTGGGATTAATCGCTTCTCTGCAGGCACAATGCGAACCATGACGCGCTTCACGCTTTTGCAATACCGATGGTGTTGCGGCGTGGGGCGTCTCCGTGTTCATTGCGATGCGTCACTCCACATCGCATTGAATCGCTTCGGAGCCCCGTACCCCGAAGTGTTTTGTGCAAATCAACGAAGGAGAAGATGATGGCAACTGCGAAGAAGACGGCCTCTACCAAGGCCCCCACCGACAAGAAGACCACCGCCAAAAAGGCGGCCGCCCCCAAGGCTGAAGCCGTGAAGAAAGCCACGGCCACTGCCAAGGCAGCGCCCGCCAAGAAGGCTGCGGCTCCTGCTGCAAAGAAGGCTGCCGCTCCCGCCAAGAAGGCTGCTGCTCCTGCTGCCAAGAAGGCTGCTGCGCCTGCTGCGAAGAAGGCCGCTGCTCCCGCCAAGAAGGCTGCAGCTCCTGCTGCCAAGAAGGCCGCCGCTCCTGCCAAGAAGGCTGCTGCTCCTGCTGCAAAGAAGGCCGCTGCTCCCGCCAAGAAGGCTGCTGCTCCTGCTGCAAAGAAGGCCGCTGCTCCCGCCAAGAAGGCTGCTGCTCCTGCTGCCAAGAAGGCCGCCGCTCCCGCCAAGAAGGCTGCTGCGCCTGCTGCAAAGAAGGCCGCCGCTCCTGCCAAGAAGGCTGCTGCTCCTGCTGCAAAGAAGGCCGCAGCTCCCGCCAAGAAGGCTGCTGC
Source organism: Delftia sp. WSY_22 (assembly GCF_043104185.1). NCBI lineage: Bacteria > Pseudomonadati > Pseudomonadota > Betaproteobacteria > Burkholderiales > Comamonadaceae > Delftia > Delftia sp. WSY_22. Next base: position 75,996 of record NZ_JBICKN010000014.1, on the reverse strand, counting down.
GCCTGCTGCAAAGAAGGCCGCTGCTCCCGCCAAGAAGGCTGCTGCACCTGCTGCCAAGAAGGCCGCAGCGCCCGCCAAGAAGGCTGCTGCTCCTGCTGCAAAGAAGGCTGCCGCGCCTGCCAAGAAGGCTGCTGCTCCTGCCGCCAAGAAGGCTGCAGCTCCCGCCAAGAAGGCTGCAGCTCCTGCGGCCAAGAAGCCCGCCGCTGCACCGGCTGCCAAGCCCGCAGCAGCACCCGCCAAGGCTGCAGCAGCTCCTGCCGCTCCCGCCAAGAAGGCTGCAGCGCCGAAGAAGGCCGCTGCTCCCAAGAAGGCCGCAGCAGCTCCCGCCGTTGCCGCGCCTGCAGCTCCCGCTGCCGCACCCGCGCCCATCGCGCAAACCCGCCTGGCACCCCAAGCCGCATGGCCCTTCCCCACAGGCAGCAAGCCCTGAGACTTCTCCGGTCTCAAAGCAAAAAGCCCGGCTCTTTCGAGTCGGGCTTTTTTCATTGCGACGATGGCGGCTGTACCGCCACCCGGCGATCACCGCCTCAGGGCTTGGCGAAGTCCAGCACGTAGTTCTGCGGGCCGCGGCTGGCAATCTTGAGCGCACCCAGGCGGTTGCCCAGTTCTGCACAACGCACCAGATCCCAGCCACGCTCCAGGCCGAACAGCAGGGCGCCACGCCACGCGTCGCCACAGCCCGTGGGGTCGACCACGGCAGCGGGCTGCACAGGCGCCACCGGGGTCCTGGTGCCTTGCACCCAGACCTCGCAGCCTTGCGCGCCCAGCGTCACCACCAGGCCCTGCACCTGCCCTGAAATCTGCTCCAGGCTCCAGCCCGTGCGCTCGCTGAGCATGCGGGCTTCATAGTCGTTCACGGCCACCCAGTCGGCCTGCTCGATGAAGCGGCGCAGATCCTGCCCGTCGAACATGGGCAGGCCCTGGCCCGGATCGAAGACAAAGGGAATGCCTGCAGCCTTGAACTGCTGGGCATGCTCGATCATGGCCTCGCGGCCATCGGGAGCGATGATGCCCACGCGCACCTGCTCCCTGAGTTCGGGCGTGATGCGGTTGCCGTGGGCCTGCATCATGGCGCCCGGGTGGAAGGCCGTGATCTGGTTGTTGTCGCGGTCGGTCATGATCATGCACTGGGCCGTGTGCGTGTCCTGCAACTGGCCGATGTGCGCCGTGTGCACGCCCAGATCCTGCAGGCGCTGCACATAGTCGGCACCGTCACTGCCCACCATGGCCATGGGCCAGGCATCGCCCCCCAGCAGCCTCAGCGCATAGGCGATGTTGCCCGCGCACCCGCCGAAATCGCGGCGCAGCGTGGGCACCAGGAAGGACACATTGAGGATGTGCAACTGGTCAGGCAGGATCTGGTCGGCAAACCTTCCGTCGAAGGTCATGATGTTGTCGAACGCAAGCGATCCGCAGATGAGAGCGGCCATGGTGTGTCTCGGCTTTCTTGAAGAGTCAGGGGAATCAGGGATAAAAAACCAGGGCGCGGTAACCGGCAACGGCGGACTCCAGGCCCTGCACTTCGACCGGGGCGGTCACGCTCCATTCGCCATGGCCCTCGATCTGCGCCGGGGCACCGAACTGGTCGAGCCGGATCACGCGCCGCAGCAGCAGCTTGTCCTGCGCATCGGTGAGCGTGAGTTCGACAGCGGGCATGGCCACGGGGAAGTCGGAACGGTTCTCCAGGGTCAGGCTCCATTGGTACTGGCCGTTGCGCGGCAGCTGCCGAAAACCCGAACTGCCGATCACCACATCGCCGATCTGTCGGCGCGGCTGCAGCTCGCAGCCCGCCATGGCGCACAGGGTCTGCAGCGTGGGCGCCAGCGAAGGATGCTGCACGGCCAGCGCATCGCGCTGGCCCCACATCACCTGGCCTGCCAAAGCGCCCGCGCCCAGCAGGCAGCCCAGCACAAGGGCCACGCGTACGGCAGGCCGGCGCCAGAAGGCCTTGCGCCGCGCCTGACGCACAAAGCCGGGCTCGGCCTCGGGCAGCGCAGGCTGGTCGTCGCTGCCACCCTCGCCGTCGCTGTCGGGCCAGCGGGAGAACTCCGGCGAAGGCACGGATACCTGCGCCTGCCGCTCCGATTCACGGACCAGGCCCGTCGGGACGGACAGCGAAGGCGCATCGGCTTTCTGGGACGGCACGGCACCATCCACCTTGTGCGGCGATGGCGCGGAAACAGGCTTGTGTTCAGGCTCGGGCTGGGGTTCAGGCTCGGGTTCGGGCTCCAGGCCGGGCGGGGACGCCACCGCCGGCTCATGCCGCGCGTCAGGCTGGGACTGCGCCGCTGGTGCAGCCACGGACGCCGCCAGGATCTCGTCCACCAGCGACGCGCCAGGCAGCTCGCGGCCCGGATCGTCGGCGGCAAAAGCCGAAGGGGTCTGCGCAGGCGGTGCCGGGGACGCGGGCGCGGGCGCCTGCGGAGCCGCAGCTTCGGCAGGCGGCACGGCAGGCGAAGGCTCGACCCTGGCAGCAGGCGCCGTGCTTGCAGCAGTTGCCGTGGCTGCAGCCGGTGCCGGAGCACCCCGCCCCGGCAGCCCCACGGGCGCCGTCGGCAGCCACATGGACTCCCGGAATTCGCGGATGTCATCGTCCTCGAATTCCGGCCCATCGAGCGATGCCCCGCCCGCCACGGGATTGCCGGCGGCATGCGCAGGCGTGGCCGGCAGGGGCTGCAGATCCTCGGAGGCATCGAACACTTCATGGCAGACGCCGCAGCGCACCCACCCCTGCGAAATTCGCAGCTGGTCGGCCACCACTTTGAAGCGGGTTCCACAGGCAGGACAGCGGGTGACTTGGCTCATCAGCGATCGATTGTAGGCAGCTGCTCGCGGCACGCGCCATGAAGGCGGCAGCCGCGCAGGGACTCGTGGCGCAAATCAGGCCGCGCGGCGCGCGGTCATCAGGATCCAGCCATCTTCGCTGTCGGCGACTTCGAGTGCCAGGTACGGCGCGTAGGCCTGCTTGAGTTCGTCGGCCTGGCGCTCCAGGATGCCGGCCAGCACCAGGCTTCCACCCTCCGCCACGCGGGCGCACAGCAGCGGCGCCAGCACCTTGAGCGGCGTGGCCAGGATGTTGGCCAGCACGGTGCGGTATTCACCCGTCACGGCATCGGGCAGGCCGGCCTTCAACTGCACGGCGTTGGCATCGGCGTTGTAGCGCGTGGACTCCACGGCAGCCGGGTCGATGTCCACCGCGTCGATGTCGGTGGCACCGAACTTGGCCGCACCGATGGCCAGGATGCCGGAGCCGCAGCCGTAGTCCAGCGTGCGCCCCAGGCTGCCCTCGGGCTGGCGCGCGATCCAGCGCAGGCACATGCGCGTGGTCGGGTGCGTACCCGTGCCGAAGGCCAGGCCCGGGTCCAGGCGGATGCTCACGCGCGCCTGCGGCGGCAGCTCGTGCCAGGTGGGAACAATCCAGAATTCGGGGGTGATGTCCACGGGGGCGAACTGCGACTGCGTCAGGCGCACCCAGTCCTGCTCGGGCACCTGCTTGACGGCGATGATGCTGCAGCCCTCGAAGAAGTCCTGGGGCAGCAGCAGATCACGTGCCTCTTCGGCCGCTTGCTGCGTGGGGAACAGCGCCACCAGGCGGCTGCGCTGCCAGCCGTCCTTGGGTGGCGGCATGCCGGGCTCGCCGAACAGGGCCTGCTCGGCCTCGGTCTGCGCGTCGGCGTCCTCGACCGATACGCTCAGGGCGTCCAGCGCATCCAGTGCATCGCTGATGGTTTCGACCCGGTCTTCCGGGCACAGCAGGCTCAACTCGAACATGGGCCCATCCTTTTCTAAGCAATCAATGAAAAATGCCGGCCGCCGTCGCCGGGGGCCAGCATGCATGGTCGATCGGGTGACCCGCTCAACGCTTGTTGGCGTTGCGGTGCGCCAGCCACTCTTCCAGGTAGTGGATGTTGGTGCCGCCTTCCATGAACTTGGCGTCCACCATCAGGTCCTGGTGCAGCGGGATGTTGGTCTTGATGCCTTCGACCACGGTCTCCAGCAGCGCAGTGCGCATGCGTGCCAGCGCCTGCTCGCGCGTGTCGCCGTGAACGATGATCTTGCCGATCATGGAGTCGTAGTTCGGCGGCACGAAGTAGTTGTTGTAGACGTGCGAGTCCACGCGCACGCCCGGGCCACCGGGCGCATGCCACATGGTGATGCGGCCTGGCGAAGGCATGAAGTTGTAGGGGTCCTCGGCATTCACGCGGCATTCGATCGCATGGCCCTTGAGCTGGGCATTGATCTGGCGCTGGGTGAAAGGCAGCTTCTCGCCTGCGGCCACCATGATCTGGGTGCGAACGATGTCCACGCCCGTGATCAGTTCCGTCACCGGATGCTCCACCTGCACGCGCGTGTTCATCTCGATGAAGTAGAACTCGCCGTTTTCGTAGAGGAACTCGAAGGTGCCTGCGCCACGGTAGCCCAGCTTCTTGCAGGCTGCAGCGCAGCGCTCGCCGATCTTCTCGACCAGGCGACGGGGAATGCCGGGAGCCGGCGCTTCCTCGATGACCTTCTGGTGGCGGCGCTGCATGGAGCAGTCGCGCTCGCCCAGGTAGACGGCATTGCGATGGTTGTCGGCCAGGATCTGGATTTCCACATGGCGCGGGTTCTGCAGGAACTTCTCCATGTAGACGGCCGGATTGCCGAAGGCCGCACCGGCCTCGGCCTTGGTCATCTGCACGGCATTGATCAGCGCCGCCTCGGTATGCACCACGCGCATGCCACGGCCACCGCCGCCGCCTGCGGCCTTGATGATCACCGGATAGCCCACGGCCTTGGCGATGCGACGGATCTGCACCGGATCGTCGGGCAGTTCGCCGTCCGAGCCCGGCACGCAGGGCACGCCCGCCTTGATCATGGCCTGCTTGGCCGAGACCTTGTCACCCATGGTGCGGATGTTGTCGGGCGTGGGGCCGATGAAGGTGAAGCCGCTCTTTTCCACGCGCTCGGCAAAGTCGGCGTTCTCGCTGAGAAAGCCGTAGCCAGGGTGGATCGCCTCGGCGTCGGTCACCTCGGCGGCCGAGATGATGGCCGGCATGTTGAGGTAGCTCAGCGGCGAAGGAGCGGGGCCGATGCACACGGCCTCGTCGGCCAGCTTGACGTACTTTGCGTCACGGTCGGCCTCGGAATACACCATCACCGCCTTGATGCCCAGTTCACGGCAGGCGCGCTGGATGCGCAGGGCGATCTCGCCCCGGTTGGCAACCAAAATTTTCTTAAACATGAAGGTCCTCGCGGCTTGGTGCCTGCGGCGGTACGCAGGCCGAAGCCGTCAGTTGAGCCAATTGCTCTGTCGCGCCGCGGCATGCGTTCGCGCCAGGGCGTCGTGCCGCTTGCGGCATCGCTCGCCTGCAGGTTACTCGATCACGAACAGGGGCTGGCCGTACTCGACGGCCTGGCCGTTTTCACCCAGGATGCGGGTAATGGTGCCGCTCTTGTCGGCCTCGATCTCGTTGAGAATCTTCATCGCTTCGATGATGCAGATGGTCTCGCCTTCCTTGACCTGGTTGCCCACTTCCACGAAAGGCTTGCCGCCAGGGCTGGATGCGCGGTAGAAGGTGCCGACCATGGGCGACTTCACCACATGTCCCGCGACGGCTGCCTCGGCAGGGGCTGCCACGGGCGCTGCTGCAGGAGCGGCCACAGGTGCTGCCACGGGCGCAGCCATCGGAGCCTGCATGGGCGCAGCCACGTAGTGCTGCACCACGGCGCCTTCGCTCTTGACGATCCGGACCTTGCCCTCTGCTTCGGTGATCTCCAGTTCCGACACGTTCGATTCGGACACCAGATCAATGAGGGTCTTGAGTTTTCGCAAATCCATGGGAGCTCCAGCGGCTAACAACTAAATAGGGCGCGAATTTACTCCAATTTCGCCCTTCTGCGTGCTTTGAGGCATATTTTTCATCAACGTCGCCATGGAATTCGGGGGATTTCCTGAGCCTGCACAGGCTCGGTCGCTGCGGAAATCAGCCTTTTACGCTCCAGGAAGCCAGATCTTCGGTAGTAAGCTCACCTATTTTACGTTGCCGCACCAGGCCATCCTCGCCGAGCAGCACGGTGAAGGGCAGTCCACCCTGCAGATTGCCGAGCGAGCGGGTCAGGCCCAGACCGCCTTCCACCGCCAGCGCCACGGGGAAACGCAGGGGTGTGCGGCCCAGAAAGCGCTGCACTGCCTCGGGCTTGTCCACGGCCAGGCCAATGACCTGAATGCCATGCTGGTCTTGGCGTGCCGAGAAGGCATCCAGCATGGGCAGTTCGCGCACGCACGGCGGGCACCAGGTGGCCCAGAAATTGACCAGCACCGGCTTGCCACGCCAGCGCGACAGCGTCATGGCCGAGCCATCCGGCGTGATGAAACGCTGCTGCCACAGCTGCTCTTCGGCGCTGGACTCCATGGCATGGGGCTGAAATCGCCACCAGGCCAATCCGGCGCCACCCAGTCCCGCAGCGGCGGCAACGCCGCCCATCAGCCAGCGGCGGCGGGAAGATGTGTTTTGACCTGCATCCACGGAATCAGCCACGGTCGGCCTCCCCTTCGCCCTGGTTCAACAGCTTGCGCAATGCCTCTGCGCTGCCACGCGGGCTGCGCCCCTGTCCATCGGGCTTGAGCGCGCCGCGCAGATCGTCAAGATCATGGACCAGCAGGTGCACACCCACATCCTCGTTCAGCGGGCGGCAGAAGGCATGGATGCTCAGCGCCTCCACGCTCTGGCCGGTGAATCCCGTCACGGTGCTGGGTTCGTAGTTCACATGCTGGTTGATCAGTGCGATCTCTGCCGATTTGGGGTCGTCGCAGAACAGTTGCAGATAAATATCGGACAGGCGCGTGGCCGTGCCGCGCCAGACGGCGCCGGCCAGGTGGGGACGGAACTCGGCCAGGCGATCCATCCATTGCAGAGCCAGCTCGCGCAGGGCCTGCAGTTCCTGGGGCTGGGTGTCGGCGCAGAACAGGGCGATGTATTCGCGCACAGCCTCTTCCACCAGGTCATTGCCCGGCAGCGCAGTGCGCGAGGGCAGTCCCAGCTGGCGCACAGCGCGGTGCTTGGCAGGCCCCCATTCCAGACCTTCCTCGACCACGAGGCGGGCCGCAGTCTGGGCAATTTCGGCAGTGGCTTGGTCCATGGCTTTACGATCCGCTGTATCCCTACATATATATAAGAGGCCGTCCCTGCGGATGGCCCCGGGCCATTGTGACCCAAGCCGCGGCAACGCCGGCCGCTGACGGGCTTTGCATGTTCCCGCCAGCGCCTTGCACCGGCGATTTCGCAACCTTGTGTTTCCGGGACCCGGTGCCTGCTGGGCCGCAAGCTCCTGTTTTTGCAGGCCAGCCATCCCGGACATGGCGGCAACCGTAGAATGCCCGGCCATGCACATACATATTCTGGGCATCTGCGGCACCTTCATGGGCGGACTGGCCGCGCTGGCGCGCGAGGCTGGGCACCGCGTCACAGGCTGCGACGCCGGCGTCTACCCGCCGATGAGCGATCAGCTGCGTGCACTGGGCATCGAGCTGATCGAGGGCTACGGCGCCGACCAGATGACCCTGCAACCCGACATGTATGTCGTAGGCAACGTGGTCAGCCGCGCGCGCCTGCCCGACGGCAGCCCCAAGTTCCCGCTGATGGAGGCAATCCTCGAAAGCGGCGCTCCCTACACCAGCGGGCCGCAATGGCTTTGCGAACATGTGCTGCACCATCCGTCCTGCCCGCGCCATGTGCTGGCCGTGGCCGGCACGCATGGCAAGACGACCACGACGTCGATGCTGGCCTGGATTCTCGAATGCGCAGGCCTGGCTCCGGGCTTTCTGGTCGGCGGCGTGCCGCTGGACTTCGGCGTCTCGGCCCGCCTGGGTGCATCCAGGCGCCCGACGCCAGGCGAGGGCCCGGCCGGCGCGGAGCCCGTCTTCGTCATTGAGGCCGATGAATACGACACGGCCTTCTTCGACAAGCGCAGCAAGTTCGTGCACTACCGCCCGCGCACGGCCGTGCTCAACAACCTGGAGTTCGATCACGCCGACATCTTCGAGGATCTCGGTGCCATCGAACGCCAGTTCCACCATCTGGTGCGCACCGTCCCCGCTTCGGGCCGGCTTGTTGTCAACGGTATCGAGGAAAGCATCACCCGCGTGCTGCACCAGGGCTGCTGGAGCGAGGTTTCCAGCTTCGGGGCGGTGGTCAGCGACTTCAGCGCAGAGGGCGATCCGAGCGCCTTCGACGTGCTGCACCGTGGCCGCAAGGTGGCCCGCCTGGAATGGGCGCTGACCGGGGAACACAACCAGCTCAACGCGCTGGCCGCCATTGCGGCAGCCGAGCACGTGGGCGTGACGCCGGCACAGGCCTGCGAGGCGCTGGCGCGCTTTCAGAACGTCAAGCGACGCATGGAGCTGCGCGGCATGGCGGGCGGCGTATCCGTCTACGACGACTTCGCCCACCACCCCACGGCCATACGCACCACGCTGGACGGCCTGCGCCGCAAACTCGGCAGCCAGGCACGCATCCTTGCGGTGTTCGAGCCGCGCAGCAACACCATGAAGCTGGGCACCATGAAGTCGCAACTGCCCTGGTCCCTGGAAAGCGCCGATCTGGTGTTCTGCCACACGGCCGGCCTGGACTGGGACGCCGCCGAGGCGCTGCATCCCCTGGGCGTGGGCCCTGGCCGCAAGGCGCAGGTGGCAGGCGACATGGACACGCTGATCGGACAGATCCTCGCAGCCGCCCGGCCGGGCGACCATGTGGTGTGCATGAGCAACGGCGGCTTCGGCGGCATACACCCCAAGCTGCTGGCCGCCCTGCAGGCCGCAGGCTGAACAAAGCGCAAGCAGGCCCCACCCCAATGAAAGAAGCCCGGGACATGCCCGGGCTTCTTTCATGTGCCTTCGCCTGTCAGCCGTCAGTAGCTGATGGACATGGCGGGCACGTCGACACGGATCAGCGGCTTGGACAGCACGGCCTGGGCTGCAACGGCATAGCTGTTGCGCCACTGCTCGTCGTCGAACAGCCCGACACGCGAACGCGCCGCGCGCGCCACCACCACCAGCTTGTCGGCCAGCAGTACCTTGCCGCTGGCACGCAGGGGTTCGCAGTCCATGGAGATGAACTGCTGGTCCAGCCAATGCCGTCCTTCATCGGAACTCATGGGGGTGAGCCCGTTGGTGTCCGTGCGGTACTCTTTTCCGGCATCCAACACCACAATCACTTCGCTGCGCATGGAACTCCTCTCGTCATTACTGGATACAACCCCGTGCCTGCTCGCGCGGACAGGGCCGTTACTCATACCGCGAGCTTAACCGCAAGCGCCTTTTCCACACCCCGGGCAAGCTGACATGGCGCAAGCGCCGCAGCCTGGGGCTGGCACTGCCAGCAGCAGGTGTTTCATGGCGGCACGGCGCCCGCTTCAAGGTGCAAACGTACAATCGCCTGCAGATTGGACCCCGAATCTTCATCAACCGCATCGCATGACGACCGACACCACACACCAGAAACTGCTTGACCAGCTGCAGCAGCTCGAAGATGAGTTGCGCGGCCAGAGCCTCTGGTCGGCCGTGGCGCCAAGCCCCGAGGCCATGGCGTCGACCATGCCCTTCATGTACGACACGCTCAAGCTGCAGCAATGGCTGCAGTGGGTTTTCCTGCCCCGGCTGCGTGCCGTGATCGAGGCCGGCGGCCAGCTGCCCTGCCAGAGCCACGTTCATCCGCTGGCCGAACATGAGTGGAGCCAGCCCGTGGAATTCGACAAGCGCCAGTTGCTGGCCCTGCTGCAGGGCATAGACGACACGCTGAACCAGTGCGGTCTGACTCCGCCGGACGCCACATCGTCCCACTGACCACGGAGCGGCCAGGCACGAAAAACGGGGCGCAGACGCCCCGTTTTCTTTTGCGCCTCAGGCAGCCACCAAGGCTGCTGCCGCCTCGGTCTGCTTGACGCGGCGCTGCCGCACGGCGTCGGACAGCTCGGCCAGCGTGGCCAGGGAATCATCCCAGCCCAGGCAGGCGTCGGTAATGCTCTGGCCGTAGGTCAGGGCAGCCACTTCATCCTTGCCGGGCGTGAACTTCTGGGCGCCGCCCACAAGATGGCCTTCGATCATCACGCCGAACACGCTGCGCGAGCCGCCGCTGATCTGTCCGGCGATGTCGCGGGCCACGTCCTTCTGGCGCTCATGCTGCTTGGAGCTGTTGGCGTGACTGCAGTCGACCATCAGCGTGGGCGTCAGGCCCGCCTTTTCGAGGTCCTCGCAGGCAGCGGCCACGTTGGCAGCGTCGTAGTTGGGAGTCTTGCCGCCGCGCAGGATGACGTGGCAATCCTGGTTGCCCGCCGTGTTCACGATGGCAACCTGGCCATTCTTGTGCACCGACAGGAAGTGGTGGCCACGGCTGGCCGACTGGATGGCGTCGGTGGCGATGCGGATGTTGCCGTCCGTGCCGTTCTTGAAGCCGATGGGCGCCGAGATGCCCGAGGCCAGTTCACGGTGGACCTGGCTTTCCGTGGTGCGCGCACCGATGGCGCCCCAGCTGATCAGATCGGCGATGTACTGGGGAGAGATCACGTCCAGGAACTCGCTGGCGGCCGGCACGCCCAGGCGGTTGATGTCGATCAGCAGTTGCCGCGCAATGCGCAGGCCCTCGTCGATGCGGTAGCTCTGGTCCAGGTAGGGATCGTTGATCAGCCCCTTCCAGCCCACGGTGGTGCGCGGCTTTTCGAAGTACACGCGCATCACGATCTCCAGCGTGTCCTTGTACTGCTCGCGTATGGGCGCCAGGCGGCGCGCGTACTCGATGGCGGCCGCCGGATCGTGGATGGAGCAGGGGCCGACGATGACCAGCAGGCGGTCATCCTCGCCAGCCATGATGTTGTGGATGGTGCGGCGGGTATCGCCGATCAGGGTTTCGACGGCCGTACCGCGGATGGGGAAGAAGCGAATGAGGTGCTCGGGAGGGGGCAACACGGTGATGTCCTTGATACGTGCGTCGTCGGTTTGGCCAGTCTTTTGGGAACCGCCGCGATACCAGGAATCGGCGAGGGAAGCTTGATGAGCAGTCATTGCTTGCTTTCGTGAGGAAAGATGGATCGTGGAAAACGGAGCGAAGAATCGTGAGGGGAAAAACAAAAAACCGCCGGGCTCTGCAGCTTCGGCGGTTCTGAGGGAGGTTTGTTCGGGTGCGCGCGCTTACCTCTCTTCCGCCGGGGAGGAGAACCAAAAGTAAAAGTAGAAGGAGGTACGGGCTTGCATGGGAACTGAATGTAGCACAGTCATTTTTCGCAGTGCAACATGGCCATGGCAGCACGGGGGGCGCACTTCACAGTGCCACAGAGAGAAACCTCAAAATCCCCCACGCACTTAAACTGCTTTTTTAACCGTTCAACGCAAAAATATTTCGTCATCACGGATAAAAACACGATGACATGCAGTTTTCTTGCATTCACCTTTGAAAACGTGCAAACCCCAGAAAATGACGCTTCCGCGCATCGCGGCAGGCCCGCCTCAACGCCGCAGCAAGGAGTCGCGCAGCCTGCGCAGTGCTCGGCGCAGGGCGCTCCAGGGACGCCAGCGACGCGTCCGGTACCAAGGCTGCATTGCGGCGGCATCGAACCCGCCGGCCACAGCGGCGGATTCCGCAAACATGTCTATCAACAGGCATGCATCTCCCAGCAGGCGCCAGCCCAGACGCTCGCAGCGGCGGAAATGCTCGGGCTCCTGGGCATCGCCCACCAGCACGGACTGCTGCCAGGCGTGCACGACCTCCCTGAATCCCTTGAGCAGGCGCTGGTAGGCGGGAAATTCGTAGAGGGCGTGCCATACCGCCCCCAGCGTGGTGAGGAAGTGCTGGTGGTCCAGCACGGCCAGGTCGAGTTGCTGTATGGCCTCTTCCACGGCAGGGCGTGCACTGCCCGCATAGCGCACGCGCACGGCCTCGTCCAGCGCAACGGCCAGCAAGGCCAGTTGCTGGTGCATGGGCTGCAGGTCGCCCACGATCAACTCGTTCAGCCAGACGCGGTTCAGCCGCGACTCGCCGGCCCAGGTGCGCCAGTGTTCCGGCAGGCTGCGCAGGGGATGGGCAGAAGTCTGCAGGCCTGGCCGGGAAGGAAAGGAAAGCTGGGTCATGGAATCGGCGCCGGGCGGCGCCCACGGAGCGCGGCGGGCCGCGTCAGGCAGGACAGAGGACCCGCCCCCTGCCATGCAGGGCGCGGGCATGCGACGGTCAGGCCGTGCCGCCCACCGTCAGGCCGTCGATGCGCAGCGTAGGCTGACCCACGCCCACGGGCACGCTCTGGCCTTCCTTGCCGCAGGTGCCCACACCGCTGTCCAGGCGCATGTCGTTGCCGATCATGGTGATGTGCTTGAGCGATTCCGGGCCGCTGCCCACGATGGTCGCGCCCTTGACGGGGTACTGGATCTTGCCGTTCTCGACCCAATAGGCCTCGCTGGCAGAGAACACGAACTTGCCGCTGGTGATGTCGACCTGACCGCCGCCGAAGTTGGTGGCGTACAGGCCCTTCTTGATCGAGGCCACGATTTCCTGCGGATCCTTGTCGCCACCTAGCATGTAGGTGTTGGTCATGCGCGGCATGGGGATGTGGGCATAGCTTTCGCGGCGGCCGTTGCCCGTGGGCTTGACGCCCATCAGGCGGGCGTTCATTGCGTCCTGGATGTAGCCCTTGAGGATGCCGTCCTCGATCAGCACATTGCTCTGGCTGGTGCAGCCCTCGTCATCGACGTTGAGCGAACCGCGGCGATCGGCCAGCGTGCCGTCGTCCAGCACGGTGACGCCCTTGGCCGCCACGCGCTGGCCGATGCGGCCGCTGAAGGCGCTGGCGCCCTTGCGGTTGAAGTCGCCTTCCAGGCCATGGCCCACGGCTTCGTGCAGCAGCACGCCGGGCCAGCCGGGGCCAAGCACCACGGTCATTTCGCCTGCCGGCGCGGGGCGCGACTGCAGGTTGGTGAGGGCCGCGCTCACGGCTTCGTCCACATATTGCGCGATCTGCTCATCGCTGAAATAGGCCAGGCCAAAACGGCCACCACCGCCGGCCGAACCCACTTCGCGCCGACCCTTTTGCTCGGCGATCACGGTGACGGAAAGACGCACCAGCGGCCGCACGTCGGCAGCCAACGTGCCATCGGCGCGGGCGACCAGCACCACGTCGTACTCGCTGGCCAGGCCGGCCATGACCTGGACGACACGCGGGTCCTTGGCGCGGGCCAGGGTTTCGACCTTGCCCAGCAGCTCGACCTTGGCCGTGCTGTCCAGCGTGGCAATGGGATCCAGCCCCGGATACAGCGAGCGGCTTTGCGCGATCTTGGACGCGTTGGCGCGCACGCGCTTGCTCTGGGCCGCGCCCGAGATGGAGCGCACGGTGCGTGCCGCATCCAGCAGGGAGGCTTCGGAAATATCGTCGGAATAGGCAAAGGCCGTCTTCTCGCCGCTGACCGCCCGCACGCCCACACCCTGGTCGATGCTGAAGCTGCCGGTTTTGACGATGCCCTCTTCCAGGCTCCAGCCTTCGGCGCGGGTGTACTGGAAGTAGAGGTCGGCGTCGTCGACCTGGTGGCTGCGGATCTCGGCCAGTGCGCGCGCGAGATGGGTTTCATCGAGCCCGAAGGGCTCAAGCAGCAACTGGCGCGCTGTGGCCAGGCGTTCAATGGTGGGTTCGCGGGAGATCATTCGCCCATTGTAGAGAGCCGGCCATGCCCTCGCCGTGCAACGGGGGCAGCCAACGGCTCATGGGCCTGCAAAAAAGAACGGAATGCCGCCCCACCAGGCTGAGCGGCATTCCGTAGGCATGCATCCGCGTGGATGGCGAACATGCTGGCCCATGTCCGCGCTTGCTTTGTAGCGCGCCTCGGCGTCCGTGGCAAGTGCACGGTCATCCCGCAGACGTTATGGAAACAGGAGCATGCCAGTCTCATGCAGGCTTGGCTTGCTCGCCAAATCATGGAAAGAAACGGAGCTTTCCGGCAGCAGGCATCCAGACTATTTGACATTTGCAGGCGCCTTGGGCGCCGCAAACTGGTGTTCAGAGCGGGCCGCCGCCCTCGCCCGGCAGTTGCCGCTGCGAACGCGCCACCGACATCAGCACCCCCAGCGCCAGCCCCAGCGTGACCATGGCCGTGCCGCCGTAGCTGATGAAGGGAAGCGGCACGCCGACCACGGGCAGGATGCCGCTGACCATGCCCATGTTCACGAAGGCATAGGTGAAGAAGATCATGGCCACGGCCGCCGCCATGAGCCGCGCGAACAGCGTGTTGGCCTGGATGGCGATGGCCAGCCCGCGCCAGACCAGCAGCAGGAAGGAGACGATGATGAACAGGTTGCCGACCAGGCCGAACTCCTCGGAATAGGCGGCGAAGATGAAGTCGGTCGTGCGCTCGGGGATGAACTCCAGGTGGGTTTGCGTGCCTGCCATGAATCCCTTGCCCCAGACGCCACCGGAGCCGATGGCGATCATGCCCTGGATGATGTGGAACCCCTTGCCCAGGGGGTCGCGCGTGGGGTCCAGCAGGGTGCAGACACGGGTCTGCTGGTATTCATGCAGCACGGGCCAGCGCACGCCGTCGGCGCACAGCTGGGGTTCGTACCAGACGATGAGGGTGATGCCGATCACACCGGCCAGCACGGGCGGAACGATGAGTTTCCAGGGCAGGCCCGCGAAGAAGATCACCGACAGGCCGGCCGCCATCACCAGCAGCGAGGTCCCCAGGTCGGGCTGCTTCATGATCAGCCCGACAGGCACCATGAGCAGCACCATGGCGATCACGAAGTCCGTGCCGCGCAGCTGGCCCTCGCGGCGCTGGAACCACCAGGCCAGCATCAGCGGCGTGGCGATCTTCAGCAGCTCGCTGGGCTGGATCACCACGCCCACGTTGACCCAGCGCTGAGCCCCCTTCTTGGTGATGCCGAACAGCGCCACCGCCACCAGCAGCGCCACGCCCAGCATGTACAGCGGCACGGCCACCTTCATGAGCTGCTGGGGGGGAATCTGGGCCACGACAAAGAGGATGGCCGCCGCGATCAGCATGTTGCGCCCGTGGTCGGTGAAGCGCGTGCCGTGGTCGAAGCCCGAGGAGTACATGGCGATCAGCCCCGCCGACGCCAGCATGCCCACGAACAGCAGCAACCAGAAGTCAAAGCCCCGCAGCAGCGGGGCAACACGTTGCCAGAGGGAGGGCTTGTCGAATTCGGTCACGGGGATGGTCGGTCGCGGGCACGGGCCGCCATTATCCCGTGGCGCATGCGGCCTAGCCCGGCGCAGGGTTGCCCACGGAGGCGGTTGTCATCCTGCTGTCGGCCCGGGCCTTCCCTGCTGGGCGCCGCCCGCCGCAGCGGCCACAATGGGCCATGAGCCGTCCGGGCCGCATCCGGCGCCCGGCCCCAGCAACGCAAAGGAGAGCGCCCGCCATGACCACCACCCATTTGCTGTATCTGCACGGCTTTCGCTCCTCACCCCAATCCACCAAGGCCCGGCGCATGGCCGAACATGTGGCCACGCGCCATCCCCATGTGCGCTGGTGGAGCCCGCAATTGCCGCCATCCCCGCGCGAGGCGGCCGCCCTGATTGCCGACGGCATAGGCAGCTGGCCGCGAGAGACCATGGCCGTGATCGGCTCCTCGCTGGGCGGCTACTACGCCAGCTGGGTGGCCCAGCTGGCGCGCTGCCGCAGCGTGATGATCAACCCGGCCGTGAACCCGGCGCGCGATCTTGAAAAGTACATTGGCGAGCAGACGTCCTGGCACAACCCCGAGGAACGCTTTTTCTTTCGCCGCGAGTACATGGAAGAGCTGCGCGCGCTGGACACGCGCTCCATGACACCGGCCGCGCCCGAGATGCTGCTGGCGGCCGAGGGCGACGAAGTTCTGGACTGGCGCGAGATGAGCGCGCGCTACCCGCATGCGCTGCAGATCATCCAGGAAGGCGGCGATCACGCGCTGAGCAACTTCGAGGAGTACCTGCCCCAGCTCGACGAGTTCCTGAATCTGGCCTGATGCCGCACACGCCTGCGCGGCAGCTGCCAGCCGCAGCGTGGGAGAATATCGGGCTATGCACGCATTGTTTGAAGAAGCCGGCAAGTTCCTGGCCGGCCGCATCCTCTCCGAAGCCGACACCTCCGCCCAGGTGGAACTGGACTCGGGCAAACGGGTCAAGGTCAAGTCCGCCAACATCCTGCTCAAGTTCGACAAGCCGGCGCCTGCCGAGCTGATCGCCCAGGGCCAGGCAATGGCCGCCGAGATCGATCTGGACCTGGCCTGGGAATTCGCCCCCGAGGAGGAATTCGGCTTCGCCGACCTGGCACGCGACTATTTCTCGGACAATGCCACGCTGGCCCAGCAGGCCGGCGCGCTGTTTCGCATCTACGAGGCGCCGCACTACTTTCGCCGCGCCGGCAAGGGCCGCTTCAAGAAGGCGCCGGCCGAGATCCTGCAGCAGGCGCTGGCCGGCATAGAGAAGAAAAAGCAGATCCAGGCCCAGATCACGGCCTGGGCCGAGCAGCTGGGCGCTGGCGAATGCCCCGGCCCCATACGCGAACAGCTCTACAAGATCCTGTTCCGCCCCGACAAGAACGCCGCCGAATACAAGGCCGTGGTCGAGGCCAGCCGCGCCACGCGCCTGGCACCGCTGGATCTGCTGCACAGGGCCGGCGCCATTGAATCGGCCTACGAATTCCACTGGAAGCGCTTCCTCTTCGACCACTTCCCCAAGGGCACGCAATTTCCGCCACTGGAGGCGCCCCAGCCGCCGGCAGAGCTGCCGCTGGCCGATGTCCAGGCGTTTTCCATCGACGACTCGGCCACCACCGAGATCGACGACGCGCTGTCGGTGCGCGGCCTGGGCACGGGCACGGTCACCGTGGGCATCCACATCGCGGCCCCCGGCCTGGCCATCGTGCCGGGCACGCCGCTGGACCAGCTCGGCCGCTCGCGCCTGTCCACTGTCTACATGCCCGGTTACAAGATCACCATGCTGCCCAACGAGGTGGTGCAGATCTACACGCTGGACGAAGGCCGCGCCAACCCCGCCGTGTCGCTGTACGTCACCGTGGACGAGGCCACGCTGGAGACAACGGCCAGCGAGACGCGCCTGGAGCGCGTGCCCGTGCAGGTCAACTTCCGCCATGACAAGCTGGACCACATCGTCACCGAGCAGTGGCTGGCCGACCCCTCCTTCGAGGTCGAGGGCACGCCCGAAGTGCTGCAGGGCAAGCGCGCCGAACTGACGTTCCTGCAGCGCTGGGCCAGGCACCTGAAGGCCGGGCGCGAACTGGTGCGAGGCAAGCCCGAGAACTTCAACCGTCCCGACTACAACTTCCGCCTGGTGGGCAACGGCAGCGCCGAGCCCCGCGGCAACGAGCAGGTCGAGATCACCGTGCGCAAGCGCGGCGCACCGCTGGACCTGATCGTGGCAGAGGCCGCCATCGTGGCCAACAGCACCTGGGGCGGCTGGATGGCCGATCTGGGCGTGCCCGGCATCTACCGCAGCCAGGCCAGCCTGGCCCCCGGCATCAAGGTGCGCATGTCCACCAAGGCGCTCCCCCACGCGGGCATCGGCGTCAAGAGCTATGCCTGGGCCACCTCGCCGCTGCGCCGCTATGTGGACCTGGTTAACCAGTGGCAGATCATTGCCTGCGCGCGCCATGGCAAGACCGCCGCACTGGCGGCGCCGTTCAAGCCCAAGGATGCCGAGCTGTTCGGCATCATCAGCAGCTTTGACGGCGCCTACAGCGCCTACAACGGCTACCAGGCAGGCATGGAGCGCTTCTGGACGCTCAAGTACCTGCAGCAGAACGCCATCACCGAGCTGACGGCCACCGTCATCAAGGAAGGCATGGGCGGCGGCCTGCTGGTGCGCGCCGACGACCTGCCGCTGGTCTTTCCCGTGCTGGGCGTCACCGGCCTGCCGCGCGGTGCCCATGTGCGCGTGCGCCTGGGCGAGATCGACGAGATCGCGCTCGATGTCTCGGGCACGCTGATCGAGCGCCTGGACAGCGACGCCGCCGCTGCCGACGATGGAGCGGAGGACGACGAGGAGGCCGTGGCCGGCCCCATCGCCATCGCCGTGGACATGAACGAGACCGACGGCACGCCCGCGGCCGATCCTGCCCAGCCCTGATCTGCCCGCGCCCCTGCCTCGCATCCAAGCCACTGCCTTAGATCTGACGTGAAACTGCCTACCGCCTTCCGTTCCCTGAGTACGCTGCAGTTGGCACTGGGTGTCTCCATTGCCCTGCATGCCGGGTTGCTCTCGTTCCGGTTCATCGATCCGGAACGCTTCGACCGCGTGTTCCAGGACACGCCGCTGGAAGTCATCCTGGTCAATGCCCGCGCCAACGAGCAGCCCGACAAGGCGCAGGCCATCGCGCAGACCTCGCTGGCCGGCGGCGGCGAAGCCGACAAGGGCCGGGCCTCCAGCCCCATGCCCTACTCGGCGCTCACCGCCGTGGGCGACGACTTCGAGGAACGCCAGCGCCAGATCGACTCCATGCAGGAGCAGCAGACCGTCTTGCTGACGCAGTTGCGCAAGCAGGTCGCGGCCCTGCCGCCGCTGGACCCGCGCGAGGCGGCAAAGCAGACCAAGGAGCAGCAGGCCCAGCAGGAAAAGCGCCAGCAGCTGGTCAAGCTGCTGGCCGAGATCGAAAAACGCATCAACGAAGAAAACGCCCGCCCCAAGAAGCGCTACATCAGCCCGTCCACGCGCGAGGCCGTCTACGCCATCTACTACGACGGCCTGCGCCGCAAGGTCGAGGACAAGGGCACGGAGAACTTTCCCGAGCAGGCCGGCAAGAAGCTCTATGGCGAGCTGGTCATGATCCTCACCGTCAACCACGACGGCCGCGTGCTGTCCACCGAGATCGTGCAGGGCTCGGGCAACCGCCTGCTGGACACCCGCGCCGAAGCTATCGCGCGTGCGGCCGGCCCCTTCGGCCACTTCGGCCCCGCCATGCGCGCCAAGGCCGACCAGATCGCCGTGGTCTCGCGCTTCAAGTTCACGCGTGAGCAGACGCTGCAGACCACGGTCCAGTAGCCCAGTAGCGCCCCGCCCTCTTCGCACTCCATTTTTTCGACATGACTTCCGTTGCCGCCACCTCCTCCGACCGCTACTGCGTCATGGGCAACCCCGTCGCGCACAGCCGTTCGCCCTGGATCCATGCCCGCTTTGCCGAACTGTGCGGGCAGGACCTGCACTACGAGCGCCAGCATGTGGAGCTGGATGGCTTTGCCGAGGCCGTGCGCGGCTTCGTCGCGGCAGGCGGACGCGGCTGCAATGTCACCGTGCCCTTCAAGCTGGAAGCCGCACAGCTGGCCACCACCTCCAGCGAGCGCGTGCAACTGGCCGGCGCCGCCAACACCCTGGTGCTGGCGGCGGACGGCATCCATGCCGACAACACCGACGGCCTGGGCCTGGTGGCCGACATCGTGCGCAATGCGGGCGTGCCGCTGGCCGGGCGCGACCTGCTGCTGCTGGGCGCGGGTGGCGCCGCAGCCGGCGCACTGGGCTCGCTGCTTGCCGAGCGCCCGCGCCGCATCGCCGTGGTCAACCGCACCTTCGAGCGCGCCCAGGCCCTGGTGCAGCGCCATGCCGCCATTGCCGCGCAACATGGCGTGGAACTGGTGGCGCTGGAGCAGCAGGCCGTGGATGAGGATTTCGACGTGGTCATCAACGCCACCGCCAGCAGCCTGGCCGGTGCCGAGGTGCCCGTGCCGGCCCGCGTGCTGCGCCCTGGCAGCCTGGCCTACGACATGATGTACGGCCCCGCGGCCCAGGGCTTCATGCAGTGGGCCGAACAGCACGGCGCCACGGCCCGCGACGGGCTGGGCATGCTGGTGGAGCAGGCGGCCGAATCGTTTGCGCTGTGGCGCGGCGTGCGCCCGCCCTCGGCCCAGGTGCTGAACGAGCTGCGCGCCCATATTGCTCAAGGCGGCTGAGCGCTTCATGAAATCCCTGGCACGCGCCCTGCTGCTGGTGCTGTGCGCCGGCCTGCTGCTGCAGCTGTTCTTCGTGCTGCGCATTGCGCTGATGGTGGTGGTCGATCCCGAGTCCACAGCCTTCCAGCGCTCCGAAGCCTGGCAGATGCTGCGCAGCTCCGAAGGCCTGCACTGGAGCCAGCAATGGCTGCCCTATGACCGCATCGCGCCCACGCTCAAGCGCGCCGTCATTGCCTCCGAAGACGACAGCTTCACCGAACACCACGGGGTGCAATGGGAAGCCATCGAGAAAGCCTGGCAGCGCAACCAGCGCGCCGAAGCCCGGGCCATGAAGACCGACAACGGCAAGGCGCCCAAGATCTATGGCGGCTCCACCATCACGCAGCAGCTGGCCAAGAACCTGCTGCTGTCGGGCGAACGCAGCCTGCTGCGCAAGGGGCAGGAACTGGTGCTGACCCAGCTGCTGGAACTGATGCTGAGCAAGCAGCGCATCCTGGAGATCTACCTCAACAGCGTGGAATGGGGCCAGGGCGTGTTCGGCGCCGAGGCGGCCGCTCGCCACTACTTTCGCAAGAGCGCCTCCCAGCTCAGCGCCGCCGAGGCCGCGCGCCTGGCCGTGATGCTGCCCCAGCCCAAGCGCTTCGAGAAGCTGCCCAACTCCGGCTATCTGCTGCAGCGCACGCGCACGGTCATGCAGAGAATGCCCAGCGCCGTCGTCCCCTGAACAGCTACATTCACCCCATGCGCATCCTTGGAATCGACCCCGGTCTGCAGACCACGGGATTCGGCGTGATCGACGTCGACGGCCACCGCCTGGCCTATGTGGCCAGCGGCACCATCCGCACCACGGGCATCGCGCTCGGCGACCTGCCGGGCCGGCTCAAGCTGCTGTTCGACGGCATCTCGGAAGTCGCCAGCCGCTACCAGCCCGACACCTCGGCCGTGGAAATCGTCTTCGTCAACGTCAATCCCCAATCCACCCTGCTGCTGGGCCAGGCACGCGGCGCCGCGCTCACGGCCCTGGTCAACGCCGGCCTGCCGGTGGCCGAGTACACGGCACTGCAGATGAAGAAGGCCATGACCGGCCATGGCCGCGCGGCCAAGAGCCAGATCCAGGAAATGGTGCGCCGCCTGCTGCAACTGCCCGGCCTGCCCGGCACCGATGCCGCCGACGCCCTGGGCCTGGCCATCACCCACGCCCATGCAGGCGCCGCCATGACGAAGATGGCCGAGGTCACGCAGCTGCAGCGCCGCCAGCATGCGGTCTACAAAGGTGGGCGCGTCTACTAGGACACCAGTGCTTGGCCACCCTGCTCGGCCCTGAGCCTGATCCATTGCGCGATCCGGGGGAACACATCGGATTGCGCATTGCCGGCCATCAGCAACCTGCTGTGGCTGTAGTCTTCGACAAAACCGGCGGCCTTGCCGCACAGCACGAACTCCACATCCGTCCCGCCGAAGGCGCTTGCCAGCGCTTCGCACCCCTGCCAGGGTGCAATCAGGCGGTCTCCAGCACCCGCCAGCGCCAGAACGGGAATACGCACCTGGGAGAGTGCCTGCAGGTAGTTCATGCCGTCATGTCCCACAAATCGGCGCTGGAGATTCCACTGACACCACTGGCGCATCAGTTGGCCGCTTTCCGCCTCGGGCCCCACCATGCGGTTGGCTGCCAGCCAGTTCCGGCGGCCTATCCACGCCAGGTAACCCCGGATCCTGGCCCAGGCCAGCGGTGTGGCGGCAGCATGGGTGGCCTGGGCGGCCAGCAGCACGACACCGGCCAGATGGTCCCGGGCCACATCGGGATTGCGAGCGGCCCAGATGGCTGCCGCAATGCCGCCCCCGCTGTGGCCTATCAGGGTCAAAGGCCGGCCCTGCTCCTCGCTGCGGATGGCCTCGATGGCACTGGCGATGTCATGCCTGGCCACGGCTTCCAGATCATGGCCATGGCCGCAGGCCGGGTTCCGTCCATGGCCGCGCCAGTCGAAGAGCCAAGTGCCGAATCCCTGCGCCGCCAGATACGCGCCGAGCCGGTCGCAGGATGCGGTGCCGGAGAAGGTGCCGTGCGTGATGGCCACGACAGGCCCCTGGACGCAGCCGCTGCGCACCAGCACAAGGGTGTGGCCGTCGCCGGCCCGGATCCGAATTTCCTTCATGGCGGCCCGGCAGTCTCCGCAATGGCGGCAGCGCAGCCCATTCAGGACCTCAGACGATGCGTCCAAAGAACAGCACGGCGAAGAAGGTCACGCCGGCAATCACGGTCCACTTAAGGATGATGAAGCCCCAGCGCTTGTAGCGGGGCTGGCCCGTGCCCAGGTAGAACGCAAAGGACACGGCTGATGCCAGCAGCAGCAGGGTGGCCAGCCAGCGGAAGATCAGCATGGCGGCGCCCGCCTCACCAGGCCCGCGCGGGCTGGGCGAAGCCCTTGGGCGCCTGGCGCTCGCTGTCGAAGCTGACCATTTCCCAGGCGTCGGGCTGGGCCAGCAGGGCACGCAGCAGCTGGTTGTTCATGCCGTGGCCCGAGCGGAAGGCGCTGTAGGCGGCCAGCAGGGGCCTGCCGATCAGGTACAGGTCGCCGATGGCGTCCAGGATCTTGTGCTTGGCGAACTCGTCGTCGTAGCGCAGGCCGTCGCTGTTGAGCACCTTGTAGTCGTCCATGACGATGGCGTTGTCCATGCCGCCGCCCAGCGCCAGGCCGTGGCTGCGCAGCATTTCCACGTCCTTGGTGAAGCCGAAGGTGCGCGCGCGTGCGATGTCGCGCGTGTAGTTGTCCTCGCCCATGTCGAACTCCACACACTGGCCGGTGGAGTCCACGGCAGGATGGGCGAAGTCGATCTCGAAGCGCAGCTTGAAGCCGTGGTACGGGTCAAAGCGTGCCCACTTGAGGTTCTGGCCCTCGCCCTCGCGCACCTCGACGGGGCGGATGACGCGGATGAAGCGCTTGGGCGCCTTCTGCAGCTCGATGCCCGCGCTTTGCAGCAGGAATACGAAGGAGGCGGAGGAGCCGTCGAGGATGGGCACTTCCTCGGCGGTGATGTCTATGTAGATGTTGTCGAGCCCGAGGCCGGCGATGGCCGACATCAGGTGCTCCACGGTATGCACCTTGGCGCCGCCCGTGCCGATGGTCGAGGCCATGCGCGTGTCGGTGACGGCTTCGGCGGAGATCGGGATGTCCACGGGCTCCGGCAGGTCCACGCGACGGAACACGATGCCGGTGTCGGGCTGCGCGGGACGCAGCGTCAATTCGACACGCTGGCCGCTGTGCAGACCCACGCCCACGGCACGGGTGATCGTCTTGATGGTGCGTTGTTGGAGCATCCGGCTATTTTAAAGTGCGGCAGCCGTGCGCAGGGCATGGCCCTGGCACGGCATTCGCTATCACAACCATGCAGCGACCGTATCGGCCGCTGCTCAGTCAGCCTGCTTGCGCAGGAAGGCCGGGATTTCCAGATCGTCCATGCCGCCGGAGGCCAGGGCATCGACGCGGGCAGCGGCCTGCGTGCGGTTGGTACGCCAGACGCTGGGCACCGACATGTTGTTGGCATAGTCGGCGCCGCCAGCGGCACCGCCGACCAGGCCGCCGGCTGCCGTTGCGGCACCCATGGAGGCCGAAGGCAGCTGGTAGCTCATGTTGTCGGTACCGGTGCGCAGGCCACCCTGCACCACCTGCATGTTCTGGCGGCGTGCGCTGGGGCGCGACAGGCCGGTGGCCACCACGGTGACGCGGATTTCGTCACCCAGGCTGTCGTCGTAGGCAGCGCCGTAGATCACATGCGCATCGGGCGAGGCGTAGGCATTGATGGTGCTCATGGCCAGGCGCGACTCGGACAGCTTGAGGCTGCCCTTGGCGGCCGTGACCAGCACCAGCACGCCCTTGGCGCCCGACAGGTCGATGCCCTCCAGCAGCGGGCAGGCCACGGCCTGCTCGGCAGCGATGCGCGCGCGGTCGGGGCCGGCCGCCTTGGCCGTGCCCATCATGGCCTTGCCGGGTTCGCCCATGACGGTGCGCACGTCTTCGAAGTCGACGTTCACATGGCCGTACTCGTTGATGATTTCGGCAATGCCGCCCACGGCGTTCTTGAGAACGTCGTTGGCATGGGCAAAGGCCTCGTCCTGCGAGATGTCGTCGCCCAGCACGTCCAGCAGCTTCTCGTTGAGCACGACGATCAGCGAATCGACGTTGGCTTCGAGTTCGCTCAGGCCGCTGTCGGCGTTGGCCATGCGTCGGCCGCCTTCCCACTCGAAGGGCTTGGTGACCACGCCCACGGTGAGGATGCCCATTTCCTTGGCCACGCGCGCGATCACGGGCGCAGCGCCCGTGCCCGTGCCGCCGCCCATGCCGGCCGTGATGAACAGCATGTGCGCGCCTTCGATGGCAGTGCGGATGTCGTCCTCGGCCAGCTCGGCGGCTTCGCGGCCCTTGTCGGGCTTGCTGCCCGCACCCAGGCCGCTGCCACCGAGCTGGATGGTGCGGTGGGCGCTGCTGCGCAGCAGCGCCTGCGCGTCGGTGTTGGCGCAGACGAACTCCACGCCCTGCACGTTGCGCGCAATCATGTGCTCGACGGCATTGCCGCCGCCGCCGCCAACGCCGATCACCTTGATCTGCGTACCCTGGTTGAATTCTTCAACTTCAATCATGTCGATGGGCATGTTGGTTCTCCTGTAGCTCTCTGTAAGTGGTCACCACCGTCTGGGGAAAATTCTGTCTTCTGTCCGGTATTCGGAAGCCGGTGGGCGGGCCGGTAATGCGCAGTCGATGAAAGCACATATCAAAAGTTCCCCACGATGAAGTCTTTGAAACGGCCAAAAGCGGTCTTCATCGACCCACTCTTTTGTGCCACCTTGAAACCGCGCAGGCGAGCCAGGCGGGCCTCTTCGAGCAATCCCATCACGGTGGCGGCGCGGGGTTGAGCCACCATGTCAGCCAATGCGCTCGAATACTTGGGGATGCCGCGGCGCACGGGCTTGAGGAAGATGTCCTCGCCCAGTTCCACCATGCCCGGCATGACGGCGCTGCCGCCGGTCAGCACGATGCCCGAGGACAGCACTTCCTCGTAGCCTGAATCGCGCACCACCTGCTGCACCAAAGAAAAGATCTCTTCCACGCGCGGCTCGATCACGCCGGCCAGCGCCTGCTTGCTGATCATGCGCGGGCCGCGGTCGCCCAGGCCCGGCACTTCGACCTGGGCGTCGGGGTCGGCCAGCAGCTGCTTGGCATAGCCGCTTTCGACCTTGATGTCCTCGGCGTCCTTGGTGGGCGTGCGCAGCGCCATGGCGATGTCGCTGGTGATCAGGTCGCCCGCGATGGGAATCACGGCCGTGTGCCGGATGGCGCCGCCCGTGAAGATGGCCACGTCGGTGGCGCCCGCGCCGATATCGACCACGGCCACGCCCAGCTCGCGCTCGTCATCGGTGAGCACGGCCTGGCTCGATGCCAGCGGGTTGAGCAGCAGCTGCTCGACCTCCAGGCCGCAGCGGCGCACGCACTTGATGATGTTCTCGGCCGCGCTCTGCGCGCCCGTGACGATGTGGATCTTGGCCTCCAGGCGGATGCCGCTCATGCCGATGGGCTCGCGCACTTCCTGGCCGTCGATCACGAATTCCTGCGGCTCGACCAGCAGCAGCCGCTGGTCCGAGGAGATGTTGATGGCCTTGGCCGTCTCCATCACCCGCGCCACGTCGGTGGCCGTGACTTCCTTGTCCTTGATGGCCACCATGCCGCTGGAGTTCAGGCCGCGGATGTGGCTGCCGGTGATGCCGGTGCACACGCGCTGGATCTTGCAGTCGGCCATCAGCTCGGCCTCCTTCAGCGCCTGCTGGATGCTCTGCACCGTGGCGTCGATGTTGACCACCACGCCACGCTTGAGTCCGTTGCTCGGGGCCACGCCGAGGCCGGCGAGCTTGAGTTCGCCGTTGTACAGGACCTCGGCGACCACGACCATGACCTTGGCCGTGCCGATGTCCAGTCCGACGATCACATCTTTGTATTCTCTTGCCATATCAGCATCCGCCCCCGGTTGGTTCTGTCCTGTCGCTGTGTCGCTGCTTGGTGTGCATGTACATAGGTCTGTCCTCCCTCGTCTTCAGCGTCGGGGACGCACTGCAGCCGGCGCCTTGGCCGTGCCGGTGGTCACACCGCGCAGCCTCAGCGCATATCCGTCTTCGTAGCGCAGGTCGGCCGACTCGATGGCGTCGGCCTTGCGCTTGTATTGGGTCGTGATCTGGGGCAGCGTGCGCACGAAGCGCTGCACGCGCTGCAGCACGGCCTCCACGCTGCCGCCACCCAGTTCGATCTGTGCGTCGTTGGCCAGCCTGAGCTGCCAGCTGCCGCGCGCATTGAGCGTCAGCCCGTCGATCTCCACATCCAGCGGCCCCAGCGCCGGCACCAGCAGCCGGTACATCTGCAGCATCTGCGGGGCGCTGTCCTCGGGGCCCTGCAGGCGCGGCAGGCCGTCGCGGTCCAGCTCGCCCAGGTTGGCCTCGAAGACCTCGCCGAAGCTGTTGACCAGGCCGGTGCCCGAATCAGGCCCCCAGAAGGCCTCGGCCACATGCTCGTGCAGGATGACGCGCAGGCTGTTGGGATAGTCGCGGCGCACCTGCGCCTCGCGCACCCAGGGCACCTGCTCGAACGCCGCCTTGGCGGCCTTGAGATCCACGGTGAAGAAGTTGCCCGTGAGCACCGGCGCCACATTGGCGCGCAGCGTCACCGCGTTGTTGTGCACCAGCTCGCCCTCGACCACGATGCGGCCGATATTGAAGGCCGGATGGCGCAGCGCCCACCAGCTCACCGCTGCCAGCCCCAGCGCAGCCACGCCCACGAACAGGACCGTGGCGGTCACGTTCATGAGCTTGACGTCGAAGGGGGCCGGCAGGGAGTAGCTCATGCGTGCTCCTGCTCCGGTTGCGCGTCCAGCGCGGCGTTGGCCAGGATGCCCAGGCACAGGTTTTCGTAGCTCACGCCGATGGCGCGGGCCGACATGGGCACCAGCGAGTGGCCCGTCATGCCCGGCGAGGTGTTGATCTCCAGCAGGAAGGGCTTGCGGTCGCTGGCGCGGATCATGATGTCGGCGCGCGACCAGCCGCGGCAGCCTAGCGTGCGGAAGGCCCGCACGACGATGCGCCGGATCTCGGCCTCTTCCTCGGCAGGCAGGCCGCTGGGGCAGTGGTACTGGGTGTCGTCGGTGAAGTACTTGTTCTGGTAGTCGTAGTTGCCTTCGGGCGCGACGATGCGGATCACGGGCAGGGCGTGGGCGCCCTCGCCGGTTCCGAGCACGGGGCAGGTGGTCTCGTCGCCTTCGATGAACTCTTCGCAGAGCACTTCGGGGTCGTACCGGGAGGCCAGCACATAGGCCTGCTCGCATTCCTCGGCTGTCCAGACCTTGGTCAGGCCGATGGTCGAGCCCTCGCGCGAGGGCTTGACGATCATGGGCGCGCCCAGCGCCTGCAGCGCGGCGCGGGTCTCGTCGGCGCTGGCGACCAGCCGCCAGTCGGGTGTGGGCAGACCCTCGAAGCGCCAGATGCGCTTGGTCATGATCTTGTCCATGGCGATGCTGGAGGCCATCACGCCGGGGCCCGTGTACGGGATGCCCAGCAGCTCCAGCGCGCCCTGCACCGTGCCGTCCTCACCGTAGCGGCCATGCAGCGCGATGAAGCAGCGGTCGAAACCGTCCTTCTTCAACTCGCCCAGGTCCCGCTCGGCGGGGTCGAAGGCATGGGCATCCACGCCCTGCGACAGCAGGGCCTTGAGCACGCCCGTGCCCGACATCAGCGAGACCTCGCGCTCGGCCGAGCGGCCGCCCAACAGCACGGCCACCTTGCCCAGGGCCTTGACATCGATCTGGGTGCCGAAGCTGCTCATTGCGCAGCTCCCTGCTGCGCCTGCAGCTCTTGTTTCTGAAGCATTTCAACCAACTTTCCGGGCACGGCGCCAATCGAGCCGGCCCCCATGCACAACAGCACGTCGCCATCGCGGGCGTGGGCGGCCAGGGCCGCCGGCAGCTCGGCAACGTCTTCCACAAAGACCGGCTCGACCCGGCCGGCCACGCGCAGGGCGCGCGCCAACGAGCGGCCATCGGCCGCCACCACCGGCGCCTCGCCGGCCGCATAGACCTCGGTCAGCAGCACGGCATCGGCCAGGCCGATGACCTTGACGAAATCCTCGAAGCAATCGCGCGTGCGGCTGTAGCGGTGCGGCTGGAAGGCCAGCACCAGGCGGCGGCCCGGGAAGGCGCCGCGCGCAGCAGCCAGCGTGGCCGCCATCTCGACAGGGTGGTGCCCGTAGTCGTCGATGACGGTGAAGATGCCACCGTCCGCTGCAGGGAGTTCGCCATAGCGCTGGAAGCGCCGGCCCACGCCCTTGAAGCTTTCGAAGGCGCGCAGCAGCGCCTCGTCGGCAATCTCCAGCTCCATGGCGACGGCCACGGCCGACAGCGCGTTGAGCACGTTGTGCTCGCCCGGCAGGCTCAGCACCACGTCCAGGTCGGGATAGCTTTGGCCGTTGCTGCGGCGCACCGTGAAATGCATGCGGCCGGCCTCGGCGCGCACGTTGAGGGCGCGCACCTGGGCGTCCTCGGCAAAGCCGTAGGTGGTCACGGGGCGGGCCACCTGGGACAGGATCTCGCGCACGGCCGGGCTGTCCACGCAGACGATGGCGCGGCCGTAGAACGGCATGCGGTGCAGGAAGTCGACGAAGGCGCCCTTGAGCCGGCCGAAGTCATGGCCGTAGGTTTCCATGTGGTCGGCGTCGATGTTGGTGACGACGGCCATCACGGGCAGCAGGTTCAGGAAGGAGGCGTCGGACTCGTCCGCCTCGACCACGATGTAGTCGCCCTGGCCCAGCTTGGCGTTGGCGCCCGCGCTGTTGAGCTTGCCGCCGATGACGAAGGTCGGGTCCAGCCCGGCCTCGGCCAGCACGCTGGTCACCAGGCTGGTGGTCGTGGTCTTGCCGTGGGCTCCTGCGATGGCGATGCCCTGCTTGAAGCGCATCAGCTCGGCCAGCATGAGCGCACGCGGCACGACGGGGATCTTGTGCGTGCGCGCAGCGACCACCTCGGGGTTGTCGGACTGCACGGCGGTGGAGGTGACGACGGCGTCAGCCCCTTCGATGTGCGCGGCGGCATGGCCGACGTGG
This sequence comes from Delftia sp. WSY_22, assembly GCF_043104185.1. Lineage (NCBI taxonomy): Bacteria > Pseudomonadati > Pseudomonadota > Betaproteobacteria > Burkholderiales > Comamonadaceae > Delftia > Delftia sp. WSY_22. The sequence goes on along the minus strand of NZ_JBICKN010000014.1, from coordinate 46,958 downwards.
GTGGCAATGCCCAGGCCTGCGAGCCGGCGCAGCGTGGCGCTGTCGGACAGGTCCGAGCCCGAGACGGCGTAACCCAGGTTGTGCAGCACCTCGGCGATGCCGCTCATTCCGGCGCCGCCGATGCCGACGAAATGGATGTGATGAATGGCGTGCTTCATGCGGCCAGTTCCTCACAGGCGGCGACCACCTCGGCGGTGGCTTCGGTCTTTTGCATTTTCTTGGCTTTTCCAGCGCGCTCCAGCAGCGTCGCACGCTGCATATTTTGTAGCATTTCGGCCAGGCTTTGGGCAGTCAGTGCGCTTTGTTGCATCAACCATCCACCACCGGCATCGACCAGGAAACGCGCGTTCGCGGTCTGGTGGTCGTCCACGGCGGCCGGGAAAGGCACATAGATGGCGGCTGCGCCCACGGCCGCGATCTCGGTGACCGTGCTGGCACCGGCGCGGCAGACGATGACATCGGCCTCGGCAAAGGCGCGCGCCGTATCGTCGATGAAGGGCGTCAGCTCGGCCTGCACGCCTGCCGCCGCGTAGTTGGCGCGCAGGGCGTCGATCTGTGCGGCGCCGCTTTGGTGGAGCACGACGGGGCGCACATCGGCCGGAATCAGGGCCAGCGCCTGCGGCACGATCTCGTTGAGCGCCTTGGCGCCCAGGCTGCCGCCCACCACCAGCAGGCGCAGCGGACCGCTGCGGCCCGCAAAGCGCTGCTCGGGCGCGGGCTGCTCGGTGAAGGCCTGGCGCAAGGGGTTGCCGACCCAGCGGCCCTTGGGGAACACGTTGGGGAAGGCGGTGAAGATGCGGTGGGAGACGCTGGCCAGCACCTTGTTGGCCATGCCGGCCACGGAGTTCTGCTCATGCAGCACCAGGGGCTTGCCGGCCAGCACGGCCATCATTCCACCGGGGAAGCTGATGTAGCCGCCCAGGCCCACGACCACGTCGGGCTTGACGCGGCGCACCACGGCCAGCGCCTGCCAGAAGGCACGCAGCAGGCGCATGGGCAAAAAGGCCAGGGTCATGATGCCCTTGCCGCGCACGCCCGAGAACTCGATGGTCTCCAGCGGGAAGCCCTGGGCCGGCACGATGCGCGACTCCATGGAGCCGGGGGCGCCCAGCCAGCGCACGTTCCAGCCGCGCTCGCGCAGCGCCTGGGCCACGGCCAGGCCCGGGAAGATATGGCCGCCCGTGCCGCCGGCCATGATCAGGGCCGTGCGCTGGCGTTGCGTGCCTTGAGAGGTGGACTGCGTCATGCATGCCCTCCCTTCATCAGCAACTTGTTCTCGTAGTCCACCCTTAACACCACCGCTATCGCTATCAGATTCATGAGGATGGCCGACCCGCCGAAGCTCATCAGGGGCAGCGTCAGTCCCTTGGTCGGCAGCGCGCCCAGGTTCACGCCCATGTTGATGAAGGCCTGGAAGCCCATCCAGATCGCAATGCCCTCGGCCACCAGGCCGGAGAACACCCGGTCCAGCGCAATGGCCTGCCGGCCGATGAGCATGATTCGGCGCGTGAGCCACAGGAAGGTGACGGCGATCAGGAGCACGCCGACCAGGCCGAATTCCTCGCCGATCACGGCCAGCAGAAAGTCGGTGTGCGCCTCGGGCAGCCAGTGCAGCTTTTCGACGCTGCGGCCCAGGCCCACGCCGAAGATCTCGCCGCGCCCGATGGCGATCAACGCATGCGACAGCTGGTAGCCCTTGCCCAGGGCATGCTTTTCATCCCAGGGATTGAGGTAGGCAAAGATGCGCTCGCGCCGCCATTCGGAGGTGGCGATGATGAGCACGAAGGCCAGCACCACCAGGGCCGCGATCAGGAAGAACATGCGCGCGTTCACGCCGCCCAGGAACAGGATGCCCATGGCGATCACCACGATCACCATGAAGGCGCCCATGTCGGGCTCGGCCAGCAGCAGCACCCCGACCAGCACCACGGCCAGCCCCATGGGCAGCACGGCGCGGAAGAAGCGCTCCTTGACCTCCATCTTGCGCACCATGTAGTCGGCCGCATAGATGAGCACGGCGAACTTGGCCAGCTCGGACGGCTGGAAGTTCATGATGCCCAGGGACAGCCAGCGCCGCGCGCCGTTGACCACGGTGCCCACATGCGGGATCAGCACGGCCACCAGCAGGACCAGGGACACCAGGAAGAGCTTGCGCGCCATGCGCTCCCAGGTGGCCATGGACACCTGGAAGGCCAGCAGCGCGCCGACGAAGGCCATGCCGATGGACATGGCATGGCGCATCAGGAAATGGGTGGGCGCGATCTTGCCGAAGCGCGGATTGTCCGGCATGGCGATCGATGCCGAATACACCATGACCAGGCTCCAGGCCAGCAGGCCTATGACCACCCAGATCAGGGCCTGGTCCAGGCCGAGCACGCTGGCCGGCGTCTGCGTGGGCCGGTGGTACTGGGGACCGCCCAGGCGCACGGGCAGCACGTCGATGGCCTTTTCCTGCGCGCCTCCGAACCAGGAGCGCATGCGGCCCAGGGCCTGGTTCATGGCGTTCATCGCGCTCATGCAGCACCTCCGAGTTCATGCCCGGCATCCAGCGCCAGCGCGCGCACGGCATCGACGAACTGCTGGGCCCGGTCCTCGTAGTTGCGGAACATGTCCAGGCTGGCGCAGGCGGGCGACAGCAGCACGGCGTCGCCTTCATGGGCGCGCGAGGCGGCCAGCTCCACGGCATCGGCCATGGTGGTGGCATCGACCAGGGGCACGCCGCAGTCCTGCAGCGCAGCGCGGATGCGGCCCGCGTCGCGGCCGATCAGCACGGCGGCGCGCACGTGGCGCGACACGGGTGCGGCCAGCGGAGAGAAATCCTGGCCCTTGCCGTCACCGCCCAGGATGACCACGATGCGGTGGTCAGGCCCCAGGCCCGACAGCGCGGCCACGGTGGCGCCCACGTTCGTGCCCTTGCTGTCGTCGTAGTACTCCACGCCGTTGACGCGGCCGATGGGCTGGACGCGGTGCGGCTCGCCCCGGTACTCGCGCAGGCCGTAGAGCAGGGGCGCCAGCGTGCAGCCGCCCGCGCTGGCCAGGGCCAGGGCGGACAGGGCATTGATGGCGTTGTGCCGGCCACGGATGCGCAGCGCGTCGGCGGGCATCAGGCGCTGGATGTACAGGTCTTCGGCGTTCTTGCCCTTGGCGGTTTCGTCGGCCTCATGGGCGCGCACCAGCCACGTCATGCCGCTGACCACTTCCAGACCGAAGTCGCCGGGGCGGCGCGGCATGTCGCCGCCGAAGGTGATGTGGGCGCGCTGCTGGGGCTTTTGGCGCTTGCCCGGCGGCACCACGGGTGCCGGCAGCATGCGCATGACCTCGGGGTCCTCGCGGTTGAGCACCATGATGCCGCTGCTGCCGAAGATACAGGCCTTGGCATCGGCATAGGCGCGCAGGCTGCCGTGCCAGTCCAGGTGGTCCTGGGTGATATTGAGGACGGCGGCGGCCGTGGGCTCGAACATCTGCACGCCGTCGAGCTGGAAGCTGGACAGCTCCAGCACCCAGGCCTGGGGCAGCGTTTCGGCATCGATGGCCTGGGTCAGCGTGTCCAGCAGCGTGGGGCCGATATTGCCCGCCACCGCCACGCGCAGGCCGGCATGCTCCAGCAGTTGGCCGGTCAGCGAGGTGACCGTGGTCTTGCCATTGGTTCCGGTAATGCCCAGCACGGTGGGACGGTAGCCATGGGCTGCGGCCAGGGCCTTGAGCGCCATGGCGAAGAGATCGAGTTCGCCGCCCACGGGCAGGCCCTGGGCCCGGGCCGTGTCGACCACGGGCGCCACGGCGGCCGGGCTCAGGCCGGGCGAGCGGTAGACCAGCCCCAGGCTCTGGCCGTCCACCAGTTGGGCCGTGAAATCTCCGGGCACGAAGCGCGCCTGGGGCAGTTCGGCGGACAGCTGTTCCAGCTGGGGCGGCGCCTGGCGCGTATCGGCCACGATGACTTCGGCGCCGCAGCGCACGCACCAGCGCGCCATGGCCAGGCCCGAGGCGCCCAGGCCCAGGATGAGCACGCGCTGGCCCTGCAGGTGCTGGGCCTGCTCGCCGGGCCAGCCGGCAGCCACGGGTGGCAGTACCTGTTCGGCTTCAACCGCCTCTTCGGTGGCGACCGGGGTGACCTCGGCGTCGGAGGAATCCGAGATGCTGGGGTCGGCAAAGATCTGGGCCACGAAGGCAGCGGCATCCCTGGCCGCCGTCAGCGTGGAGATGTCGGGTACAGGCTCGGTCATCGCCGCAGGGGCCGGGGCTGCCTCAAGCCCGAGCGCCTGCGAAGGCTCCGCAGCCAGCGGCTGCTCTGCGCCTTCCAGAGCCGCAGCCGGCGAATCGTCCAGGACCGGATCCGCGACCGGCTCGTCCGCCCGCTCGCCGGCAGACTCCGAGGCAAAGTCGGCCCCCTTGGCCAGTTCGGCATGCAGCGCCGGGACAGCGGGCTCGCCAGCCGGCAGCGCAGGAGGTTCGGTCTTGAAGTCTTCGGTGTTCATGGACTCACCTCAGCTTCAGCGTGGACAGGCCCAGCAGGCACAGCAGCATGGTGATGATCCAGAAGCGGATCACGACCTGGGTTTCCTTCCAGCCGCTCTTCTCGAAATGGTGGTGCAGCGGCGCCATCTTGAGCAGGCGACGGCCTTCGCCATAGCGCTTCTTGGTGAACTTGAACCAGGTGACCTGCAGCATCACCGACAGCGCCTCGACCACGAAGATGCCGCCCATGATGGCCAGCACGATTTCCTGGCGAACGATCACGGCGATGGTGCCCAGCGAAGCGCCCAGCGCCAGCGCGCCCACGTCGCCCATGAAGACCTGGGCCGGATGGGCGTTGAACCACAGAAAGGCCAGACCCGCTCCGGCCATGGCCGCGCAATACACCAGCAGCTCGCCCGAGCCCGGGATGTGCGGGAACAGCAGGTACTTGGCGTAGCCGGCATTGCCGGTGACGTAGGCAAAGATGCCCAGGGCCGAGCCCACCATGATCACAGGCATGATGGCCAGGCCGTCCAGGCCATCGGTCAGGTTCACCGCATTGCTGGCGCCCACGATGACCAGGTAGGTCATGACCACGAAGCCGAGCACGCCCAGCGGGTAGCTGACTTCCTTGAAGAAGGGAACAAGCAGGCCGGCCTTGGGGGGCAGGTCCAGCGAAAAGCCCGACTGCACCCAGGTCACGAACAGCTCGAAGACCTGGGCATTGGTGTTCTCCGAAATGCAGAACACCAGGTAGAGCGCGGCCAGCAGTCCGATGACGGACTGCCAGAAATATTTCTCGCCCGAGCGCATGCCCTCGGGGTCCTTGTTGACCACCTTGCGCCAGTCATCGACCCAGCCGATGGTGCCGAAGCCCAGAGTGACCAGCAGCACGATCCAGACGAAGCGGTTGGACAGGTCGAACCACAGCAGCGTGGACACGGCGATGGACAGCAGGATCAGCGCCCCGCCCATGGTGGGCGTGCCGCTCTTGGCCAGATGGGTTTCCATGCCGTAGCCGCGCACGGGCTGGCCGATCTTGAGCGAGGTCAGCATGCGGATCAGGCGCGGTCCGGCCAGCAGGCCGATGACCAGGGCCGTGAGCGCGGCCATCACGGCGCGCATCGTGAGGTACTGGAAGACGCGCAGAAAGCCGAACTCGGGGGACAGGCCCTGCAGCCATTGGGACAGCATCAGCAGCATGCGGCCTCCTTCTTGCAACCGTCATCCTTGCCGGCCGCCTCGACCGCCTGAACCACCTGCTCCATCTTCATGAACCTCGAACCCTTGACCAGAATGCTACCCACCTCGGGCAGCGCGGCACAGGCTGCCTGTTGCAGCGAGGCCATGTCTTCGAAATGCCGGGCACCTGCACCGAATGCGGTGGCGGCGGATGTGCTTTGCGCGCCCAGCGTGAACAGCCGGGCAATGCCCAGGCTGCGCGCCAGCGCGCCCGCCTCGGCATGGAATTGCGGCCCCTGATCGCCGACCTCGCCCATGTCGCCCAGCACCAGCAGCTGGGGAGCGGGCAGTTCGCGCAGTACCTCGATGGCCGCGGCCACCGAATCGGGATTGGCGTTGTAGCTGTCGTCGATCACGGTGACCGGGCGACCTTGCACCGAAACGCTCAGCGCGCGCGAGCGGCCCTGCACGGGCTCGAACACGCTCAGGCCGCGTGCGATGTCGGCCAGCGGCACGCCGGCAGCCTGGGCGCAGGCCGCTGCGGCCAGCGCGTTGCGCACGTTGTGGCGGCCGGCGATGTGCAGGCGCACCGGCGCCTCGCCCTCGGGCGTGGCCAGGGTGAACTGCCAGGCATCGCCCAGCCACAGCGCGTCACGCGCGTGGATATGGGCGCCGTCGCCAGACTCGCCGAACAGCAGGCATTGGCGGGCGCCCGCCAGCTCACGCCACAGCGGCGTGTAGGTGTCGCCTGCGGGGAACACGGCCACGCCGTCGGCGGGCAGGGCCAGCAGCACGCTGCCGTTTTCGCGCGCCACGGCCTCGACCGTGTGCATGAATTCCTGGTGCTCGCGCTGGGCGTTGTTGACCAGGGCCACCGTGGGTTGGCCGATGGCGGCCAGCTCGGCAATCTCGCCGGGATGGTTCATGCCCATCTCCAGCACGGCCACGCGGTGCTGGCCGGTCATGCGCATCAGGCTCAGCGGCAGGCCGATGGAGTTGTTGAAGTTGCCGCGCGTGGCCAGCGCCGCCTCGCCCGCATGGGCACGCAGGATGGAGGCCACCATCTGCGTGACCGTGGTCTTGCCGTTGCTGCCGGTGACGGCGATCAGCGGCAGCGCAAAGCGCGCGCGCCAGGCCGTGGCCAGCGCGCCCAGGGCGGCCAGCGAATCGGGCACTTCGATGCCGGACAGGCCTGCAGCCTCCAGGCCGCCATGGGCCAGGGCTGCGGCGGCACCGGCCTCGCGGGCCTGGACCAGGAACTGGTTGGCATCGAAACGCTCGCCCTTCAAGGCGACGAACAGATCCCCGGCCTGCAGCGTGCGGGTGTCGGTGTGCACGCGCGTGAGCACGGTCTGGCCGTTGCCGACCAGCCGTGCCTGGGGGATATGCGACTGGATCAGCTCCAGCGCTTGTTGCAAGGTCATCATGACCGCTTCTTTCCTTCACGGGCCGCCAGCGCCTTGCGCGCCTCGGCCATGTCGGAGAACGGATGGCGCTGGCCTGCCGTCTCCTGGTAGTCCTCATGTCCCTTGCCGGCGATCAGCACCACGTCGCGTTCGCTGGCGTGCGCGATCGCCTGGGCGATGGCCGCCGCGCGATCGGCCTGGGACTGCAGGTTCTCGCCCGGCTGCATGCCGGCCAGGATCTGGTCGATGATGCGGTCGGGCACTTCGCTGCGCGGGTTGTCGCTGGTGACCAGCACGCAGTCGGCATTCTTCTGGGCGGCCTGCCCCATGAGCGGCCGCTTGGTGGCATCGCGGTCTCCACCGCAGCCGAACACGCACCACAGCCGGCCCTGGCGCTGCTCGGCGGCCGGGCGCAAGGCGCGCAGGGCCTTGTCCAGCGCGTCAGGCGTGTGGGCGTAGTCCACGGCCACCAGCGGCTGGCCGGGCTGGACGATCTGCTGCATGCGGCCGGGCACGGGCTCCAGGTGGGCGCAGGCAGCGACGGCCTGGTCCAGGCTCAGGCCCAGGCAGCGCAGCGCTGCCAGCACACCCAGCAGGTTGGATACGTTGTACTGGCCCACCATGCGCGTGTGCATGCGCAGGCTGTGGCCGGCCTCGATCACGGTGAAGCTCAGGCCCTCGGCGCCCAGCGCGATGTCCTTGGCCTGCAGGCGCGCCGCGCCCTCGATGGAAATGCTCCAGACATCGAGCGCGGCAGAGGATGGGCGCGACTGCAGCGTGGCCCACAGGCGCGCGCCGTGCGCGTCGTCCACATTGACGACGGCGGCCTGCAGGCCGGGCCAGTCGAACAGCGCGGCCTTGGCATCCCAGTAGGCCTGCATGCTGCCGTGGTAGTCGAGATGGTCCTGCGTGAAATTGGTGAACATCGCCACGCGGATGCGCGTGCCGTCCAGCCGGTGCTCGACGATGCCGATGGACGAGGCCTCGATGGCGCAGGCCGCCAGGCCCGCATCGGCGTACTCGCGGAATGCGCGCTGCAGCCGCACCGGGTCGGGCGTGGTCATTCCCGTGGATTCCAGGGCGGGCGGGATGCCCACGCCCAGCGTGCCCACCAGGGCGCAGCCGCTGCGTTCCTGCAGCTTCACCTGGGCCAGCGCATGCGCCAGCCACCAGGCCGTGGTGGTCTTTCCGTTGGTGCCGGTGACGGCCAGCACGTCGATCCGGGCGCTGGGATGCTGGAACCACTGGTCGGCGATCAGGCCCGTGGCGGCCTTGAGGCCGGGCAAGGCCGCGATGTGCTCGCCGGAAAAACCGAAGGGCTCGACGCCCTGCGCTTCGACCAGGCAGGCCACGGCGCCGCGCTCCAGGGCCGAGGCCACATGGGCGCGGCCATCGGTGGCCGCGCCGGGCCAGGCAATGAAGGCATCGCCGGGCCGGACCTTGCGACTGTCGGTCTGCAGCGTGCCGCTGCCTTGCAGGCGGGCGGCCAGCCATTGGACAGCCTCGGTGGCCGACGACAGCATCAGCAGGGCTTGGGAGGAACTCATAGCGAGGGCTCCTCCACGGGATTGGCGACGATCAAGGGCTTGACTTCCATATCGGGCTGCACGCCCATCAGGCGCAGCGTCTGCTGCACCACTTCGCTGAACACGGGTGCCGCCACGGTGCCGCCGTAGATGGTGCCGGCACTGGGCTCGTCCACCATCACGGCGACGATGATGCGCGGGTTCTCGATGGGCGCCATGCCCGTGAACCAGGCGCGGTACTTGCCGGCGGCATAGCCCTTGCCCTGCTGCTTGCGGGCCGTGCCCGACTTGCCGCCCACCGAGTAGCCGATGGTCTGGGCGCGCTGGCCCGTGCCGCCGGGGCCGGCCGCCAGGGCCAGCATCTTGCGCACCTCGTTGGCCGTGCGCGGAGAGAACACGGGCACGCCCACGGGCGGCTCGTCGGTCTTGACCATGGTGGCCGGGATCACGCGCCCGCCGTTGGCAAAGACGGTGTAGCTGCGCGTCATCTGCAGCAGGCTGGCGGACAGGCCGTAGCCATAGCCCATGGTGGCCTGCTCCACCGGCCTCCAGGTCTTGTAGGGACGCAGGCGACCGCTGGCGGCGCCGGGAAAGGAGATCTGCGGCTTCTGGCCGAAGCCCACGGCCGAGAAGGTTTCCCACATTTCCTTGGCCGGCATCTGCAGCGCGATCTTGGTCGTGCCCACGTTGCTGGACTTCTGGATCACGCCGGCCACGGTGAGCAGGCCGTAGTTGTGGGTGTCGGAAATCGTCGAGCCCGTGACGTTGACGCGGCCCGGCGTGGTGTCGATGGGCGTTTCCGGCTTGAAGCGGCCCGACTCCAGCGCCAGGCCGATGGTGATGGGCTTCATGGTCGAGCCGGGCTCGAAGGTGTCGGTGATGGCGCGGTTGCGCAGTTGCTCGCCCGTCAGGTTCTTGCGCTTGTCGGGCACGTAGCTGGGGTAGTTGGCCAGGGCCAGCAATTCGCCGGTGTGCGCATCCATGACCACCACGCTGCCCGCCTTGGCCTTGTGCGCGATGACCTGCTCCTTGAGCTTCTGGTAGGCGAAGTACTGGACCTTGCTGTCCACGGACAGCTGGATGTCGCGGCCGTCCTGCGGCGGCACTTCCTCGCCCACGCCCTCGACCACGCGGCCCAGGCGGTCCTTGATCACGCGGCGCGAGCCGGGCTTGCCACCCAGCTCCTTGTCGAAGGCCAGCTCCATGCCTTCCTGGCCATGGTCTTCCACATTGGTGAAGCCCACGATGTGGGCGGCCGATTCGCCTTCCGGGTACTGGCGCTTGTATTCCTTGCGCTGGTAGATGCCCTTGATGTTGAGGGCATGGATCTGCTGGCCCACGTCCCAGTCGAGCTGGCGCTTGATCCAGACGAAGGTCTTGTCCTCGTCGGCCAGCTTTTCCATCAGCGCGGGCAGCGGCATCTCCATGAGCGCGGCCAGCTGCTTGAGCTTGGCCTTGACCTCGGGGTCGTCCTGCTCGACATCTTCGGGAATGGCCCAGATGCTGGCGGCCGGCACGCTGGAGGCCAGGATCAGTCCATTGCGGTCCAGCAGGCGGCCGCGGTTGGCCGGCAGCTCCAGCGTGCGCGCAAAGCGCACCTGGCCCTGGCGCTGGAAGAAGTCGTTGCCGAACACCTGCACATAGGCCGCGCGTGCGCCCAGGCCGACAAAGCCCAGGCCCAGCATGGCCACGATCATCTTGCTGCGCCACAGGGGTGTCTTGGACGCCAGCAAGGGGCTGGAGGTGTAGAGCACGCTGCGCGTCATGGAGCCACTCCCGTGCGCGCATCGTCATTGACGTACTGGGCGATGGCCGGCGTGGCCGGCTTCATCTGCAGACGCTCGCGCGCCATAACCTCGATGCGCTGCGGCGTGGCCTGGGCGCGCTTTTCCACCTGCAGGCGCTGCTGCTCGGTGGCCAGGCGGCGCGATTCGGCCACGGCGCGGTCCAGTTCGGTGAACAGCCGGCGCGACTCGTACTGGTTGTGCACCAGGAAGATGGCGCTGGCCATCACCGCCAGCAGCAGCACGAGGTTCAGGCGCAGCATGCCACGCCCTCCTCTTGCGCCAGACGACGGTGCGTGCGCTTCATGCAGGCACCTCGGTGCGGCGGGCCACGCGCATCACGGCCGAGCGCGAACGCGCATTGGCGGCGACCTCGGCCTCGCTGGGCTTGATGCGGCCCAGGGCTTCAAGGCGCATGGGTGTGGGCGCGGCAAAGGGTGCGCGCCGGTCATAGACTTCCTTGGAATGCCTGGCAATGAACTGCTTGACGATGCGGTCTTCCAGCGAGTGGAAGCTGATCACCACCAGGCGCCCGCCCGGCGCGAGCACGCGCAGGCTGGCCTCTAGCGCCTGTTCGAGTTCTTCAAGCTCGGCATTGATGAAAATCCGAAGAGCCTGGAATGTGCGTGTCGCTGGGTTCTGCCCAGCCTCGCGGGTCCGGACCGCGCCAGCCACGAGCTCGGCAAGCTCCGCGGTATTGCGAAGGGGCCCCTGGCTTTCGCGCCGAGCAACAATCGCCTTTGCAATGGGGCCAGCAAACCGTTCTTCGCCGTAGTCACGTATCACCTCCGCAATCTGCTGGGCATCGGCTTCCGCCAGCCAGTCCGCCACGCTCTGACCGCGCGTGGTGTCCATGCGCATGTCCAGCGGACCCTCGAAGCGGAAGCTGAAGCCACGCTCGGGGTTGTCGATCTGGGGAGAGCTCACCCCCAGGTCCATCAGCACGCCCTGCACGCTGCCGGCCGGCAACTCGCCCAGGTGGCGAAACCCTTCGTGCCGAATCGAAAAACGCGCATCGGTGATGCGCGCTGCCTCTTCGATCGCGTCCGGGTCCTTGTCGAACGCCAGCAAGGTCCCGCCCGGCCCTAGCCGCTGGAGGATGCGCCGGGAATGCCCGCCTCGCCCGAACGTCGCGTCCACCCATTGCCCGGCAACGGGCTGCGCGGCGCCGTCCAGCAGCGCATCGACGGCCTCGTCGAGCAAAACGGTGATGTGTTGCAACGGCTGATTCAAGAGAACGCCTCTTTCCTAGAAAGCAAAATCCTGGAAGGCCGCAGGCATCTCTTCCTGCATGGCCTTCGCTTCATGTGCCTCATAAGTGGCCTTGTCCCACAGCTCGAAATGGTTGCCCATGCCCAGCAGCACGACCTCCTTGGTCAGACCCACGGCGTCGCGCAACTCGGGCGACACCAGCACACGGCCGGTGGCATCCATGTCCACGTCCATGGCGTTGCCCAGGAAGATGCGCTTCCACCACTGCGCCGACATGGGCAGCTGCGCGATCCGCTCGCGGAACTGCAGCCACTCCGTGCGCGGGAACAGCATCAGGCAACCATGGGGGTGTTTGGTGAGGGTGACCTGGCCCTGCGCCATGGCCAAGAGGGCGTCACGATGCCGGGTCGGCACAGACAGCCGCCCCTTGCCATCGAGATTCAGCGAGGACGCCCCTTGAAACACGGTCAGTCACCCCGGTCGGTTGGAGCCATCGCGTCCCGGAAATCGGGGCACAAAGGCAACTTTCACCACTTAATTGCACTTTTTTGCACTGTAGCAGCAATTTGGTGTTTCACAACCCGGGAATGGACAATTATTTGCAATGAAATCAACAACTTAGAGATCGAATGCAATGTGAGTGATGACAAAAACCCGAGACTTTACAAGCACTTAGGGGAGTGATTGCAAGTGAACTCTCAATCCCGGCAGGCAATTGCAACGATTCAATTCGCTGGCGACCGGGTGCAACTCGGGCCGGCCTCCTACAAAAAGTGACTGCCCGGCAATGCGGGCAGTCACTTCGATGGCGGCCGCTCGGCCGCCGGGGCAGGCTTCAGAGGATGAAGCGAGACAGGTCTTCGTCCTGGCTCAGGGACTGCAGGCGCTGGTCCACGTAGGCCGCGTCGATGGTGACGGTCTGCCCCGAAAGCTTGGCCGCATCGAAGCTGACCTCGTCCAGCAGCCGCTCGAGCACGGTGGACAGGCGGCGCGCGCCGATGTTCTCGGTGCGCTCGTTGACCTCGAAGGCGATGCCGGCCAGCCGGGTGATGCCTTCGGGCGTGAACTCCAGCGTGACGCCTTCGGTGGCCAGCAGCGCCTGGTACTGCTTGACCAGGGAGGCATGGGTCTGGGTGAGGATGGCTTCGAAGTCCTGGACCGACAGCGACTCCAGCTCCACGCGGATCGGAAAGCGGCCCTGCAGCTCGGGGATGAGGTCGCTGGGCTTGGACAGGTGGAAGGCGCCCGAGGCGATGAACAGGATGTGGTCGGTCTTGACCACGCCGTACTTGGTGGAGACGCTGGTGCCCTCGACCAGGGGCAGCAGGTCGCGCTGCACGCCCTGGCGCGAAATGTCGGAGCCGCTGCTTTCCTGGCGCGTGGCGACCTTGTCGATCTCGTCGATGAAGACGATGCCGTTTTGCTCCGCATTGGCAATGGCGCGCGTGCGCACGTCTTCCTCGTTGACGAGCTTGGCCGCTTCCTCGTCGGTCAGCAGCTTCATGGCCTCGGCAATGCGCAGCTTGCGCGTCTTGCGCTTTTCCTGGCCCATGTGGCTGAACATGCCGCGCAGCTGCTCGGCCATCTCCTCCATGCCCTGCGGGCCCATGATCTGCACCTGAGGCGGCGCGTCGGCCACGTCGATATCGATTTCCTTGTCGTCGAGCTGGCCTTCGCGCAGCTTCTTGCGAAAGACCTGGCGAGCCGTGCTGTCGGCAGCCACCTCGCCGCTGCGGGCCTGGGGCACGAGCACGTCGAGGATGCGGTCCTCTGCAGCGTCTTCGGCGCGCAGGCGCAGCTTCTTCATGTCGGCCTCGCGCGTCTGCTTGACGGCGACCTCGGCCAGATCGCGGATGATGGCGTCCACGTCCTTGCCCACGTAGCCCACTTCGGTGAACTTGGTGGCCTCGACCTTGATGAAGGGCGCATCGGCCAGCCGCGCCAGGCGGCGCGCGATCTCGGTCTTGCCCACGCCGGTGGGGCCGATCATGAGGATGTTCTTGGGCGTGATTTCCTGGCGCAGGCCGTCGGCCACGTTCTGGCGGCGCCAGCGGTTGCGCAAAGCGATGGCCACGGCGCGCTTGGCACCGGTCTGGCCGACGATGTGGCGGTCCAGTTCGGAGACGATCTCCTGGGGGGTCATGGCAGAGGACATGGTGTGTATTCGAAGCATTGCGCCGCCAGCCCCGCTTCCGTTACCTGGCCGCTGGCGGCTATCCGTTTCAATGGCCGGGCGAGAACCGCCCGCGCCGCGAGGGTCTCAGAGCGTCTCGACCGTGTGATGCATGTTGGTGTAGATGCACAGCTCGCCGGCAATCGCCAGCGACTTGCGCACGATCTCCTCGGCCGACAGCTCGGTGTTGGTCAGCAGCGCCTTGGCCGCCGAGTGCGCGTAGGCGCCACCCGATCCGATGGCCACGATGCCCTGCTCGGGCTCCAGCACATCGCCGTTGCCGGTGATGATCAGCGAGGCCGATTCATCGGCCACGGCCAGCATGGCCTCCAGCCGGCGCAGCACGCGGTCGGTGCGCCAGTCCTTGGTCAGCTCGATGGCCGCGCGCGTCAGATGGCCCTGGTGCTTTTCCAGCTTGGCCTCGAAGCGCTCGAACAGCGTGAAGGCGTCGGCCGTGGCGCCGGCAAAGCCGGCCAGCACCTTGCCGTGGTAGAGCTTGCGCACCTTGCGCGCCGTACCCTTGACGACGATGTTGCCCAATGTGACCTGGCCATCGCCACCGATGGCGACCTGCACGCCTTCGGGGGTCTGCCGGCGCACGCTGATGATGGTGGTGCCGTGATACTGTTCCATAGCGGTGCCAGATGAGGGCGGCTCCCGCCTTCTCAAGAGCCCCTCCAAAGAATGCCGCCGCTCGGCAGGTCAGTCCCGTCTCGGCGTTACCTGCGCATGCTCCTGGATGCCGATCACATTGAAGAATACGGCCACCAGCTGGTGCAGCTGACCGAACTGCAGCACATGGCCCAGCGACTGCATGTGGGCCGCCCAGTTGAGCACGGAGCCGGCCGCCGCAAAGTCCATGCGCACCAGCTGGGTGCAGTCGATGAACACCGGCTCGCCCAGGCTGGCGCCTTCCTGCACCGGGTCCAGCCAGGTGGAGGCATCGCCTTCGATGGTGCCGGACAGCGCAAATCGCACGGCATCCGCCGGGGCGGCAGCGCCCGGCTGCACAGGGGCTTGTGCACCGCCGGACTCGACGGCTTGCGTCAGGCACTGGCAGACCGGGTCCACCCATGCAGGTGGCGAGACTTCGTAGGTCACGCAGTAGTCCAGGGCCACCAGCTCGAAATCATCCTGCCGGTTCATCAGGCGCAGCACGGCCATGCGCAGGCGCCACCACAGCGTATCCACAGCGGAGTCGCCCGACGGAGCCAGCTCACCCAGCAGCGCCTGCAGCCGGTCCGCGTTGAGCAGCACGAATACGCCCTGGGAATCGGCCCATTGCTGCAGCAGCGCCTCCAAGGCGGTGGCTGCCGCCTCGTCGATGTGGGTCACGGCAGCCCAGTCCAGGGTCCAGGGACCGGCGGCCTTGGCCTGGGAGGCCTTCAGCGCCGTGACGGCGCTGGGCGTGACCTGGGCAGGAGCGCTCCAGCGCCAGCCGCGCCCTGCCGCTGCGCCGGGAAGGGGCGCCATCGCGGCGGTGCGCTGCTGCGGCATCGCGAACCACTGGGGAGCGGAGCGGCCGAAGCGCGCCGCGAATTCAATGCCGGCCTTGTCGAACTGCAGCGGGCGATCGGCCGCGCGGTACAGGTCCAGCAAGGCCAGCCAGACCGGCAGTTGCGCAGGCACATCGCGCCGCTCGATCAGCTCCAGCATGCCCTGCTCGGCGCCGTCCACGTCGCCATTGGCAAAGAGGATGGCCGGCTCTTCGAGGTCGGGATCGTGCTCGAACACCACGAAGGATGGCGGCACCATGTCCATGGGCTGCGGGGCAGAGACCTCGGTGGCCGCGAAGGCGGGCAGAAAATCGGTGGCCCCTTCCAATGGCCGCAGAGGGCGGGCCATGGGCATGGAATCCATGAGGGGAGCCGTGGAGACGGACGGCACCTGCGGCGCAGGTGCCAGGCTCATGGGCAAGGTGGTGGCAAAGGCCGCCACGTCGCCGGCCGAGGCGATGGCCGCAGGCACCACGTCGCTGAGCATGGGAATCTGGCCCGGCGGCGGCTGCTTGCGAAACGACGCCGGCGCGGGGTTGCCGCCAGCGGGCAGCGCCATGGGAATGGTGGTTGCATCGGCCGCCTGCTTGCCCCGCCACCATTGCTGGGACATCTGGGCCTCGATCTCGTCGATCTTCTTGAGCGTGACGGCGCGCTCGCCGGAGGATTTGGAGCTCAGCAGGCTGCTGAGGAATTGCGAGCCCTGCGCAGCCGGTCCGGGCACGCCGACACCGACAGATGCGCTGCCCGGCCGGGAGGCCTGTTGCAACTCGGCCTGGCGCAGGCGGCGCAGCTGGTCGAACTCGCGCTTGCGCACGAAATCGTTGCGGCGCTTGCGCTCGATCATTTCCTTGAGCGCCTGCTTGCTGTACTGGCTCTCCTGGTCAGCGTCGAGGCCGTCGAGATCGGACCAATTGACCGTCGGGTGGCGCACAAAGCGCACCACCTTGGACAACAACCCTCCCGATTTGCTGCTCTCTTCTTTTGCCATGGCGAATCAGATTAGCACCACCGTTCCGAAGGCCGTTGCCGCAACTCAATCTCCGTACATCTTCTGCTTGAGCTCGCGTCGCTGCTGGGCTTCCAGCGACAGCGTGGCCGTGGGACGGGCCAGCAGGCGGCCCACGCCGATGGGCTCGCCGGTTTCGTCGCAGTAGCCGTAGTCGCCTGCGTCGATGCGTGCAATGGATTGCTCGATCTTCTTGAGCAGCTTGCGCTCGCGGTCGCGGGTGCGCAGTTCCAGCGCGTGCTCTTCCTCGATGGTGGCGCGGTCGGCCGGATCGGGAACCACCACGGTGTCCTCGCGCAGGTTTTCTGCCGTCTCGCCCGCGTTGGTGTGCATGTCGTGCTTGAGAGTGAGCAGCTTCAGGCGGAAAAACGCCATCTGCTTCTCATTCATGTAGTCGTCATCGGACATGGCCAGCACTTCGGCATCCGTCAGCTCCTCCGCCGACTTGGTCTTCCAGGCATTGGCCAGCTTGGGGTCTCGTTTCGTCGATCCCGACGAAGGCGTTTGCGTAGTGGTAGGCATAGTGTTGGTTTCGCTAACTTAGTCCGAGCCGGGGGCATCGGACGGGGCCATGGATGGTACTGTCAATCGAGGCGCCCGGGTCGAATGCCATGTAGGACAGCCGATCGCCGCAGTTGCGGAACCTGCCGGCTTCCCCTTGCGGCGGGGTGCGGCAATCCAGGCCGTGCGGCGGCCGTGCGTGCAAAGAGCCCTTTTCCAGCCGGCGCGGGAGGCCAGGTCGACGACGCCGACCGCAGTGCGGACCGCGGCCTTCTGGCTTGCAGCCGGGGCCTGGGCGGCCACTGACGGCTTCTTGCTGGATTCGGCGCTCACTTGCTGTCTCCTCACGGTATGGGCGACCCCTGCGGGGCAGTCCATTGGGCTTGGGGGCTCTCTTCAGGGGCGCGATTGTATCGATGCTCTACAGGAGCGCAAGCCGTTGCACATACCCCACATGAAAGCAGAGGAACCGCCTGCAGATGCGGGCGGCTCCTGCGTCAATCAGATGTCAGCAAAAACCATGTGATTCCTCACAAAAGTTCACAGACGGCTCAGACCAGGCACTGCTCCAGGCCCTGCAGGAAGATGTCCTGGGGCAGGTCGATGCCGATGAAGACCATCTTGCTCTGGCGCTTTTCGTCTTCGGCCCATTGCGGTCCCAGGTCGCTGCCCATGAGCTGGTGCACCCCCTGGAAGATGACCTTGCGCTCCGTGCCCTGCATGTTCAGCACGCCCTTGTAGCGCAGCATGCGCGGGCCATAGATGTTGACGATGGCGCCCAGGAAGTCCTCCAGGCGGGCAGGGTCGAACGCGCGGTCGGCACGGTAGACGAAGCTCTTGACGTCGTCATCGTGGTGATGGTGGTGAGGATGATTGCAGTGTTCGCCGTGCTCGTGATCATGGGCGTGGCTGTGGGCGTGGTCGTGCCCGCAGTTCTCGTCATGCTCGTGGTCATGGCTGCAGTGCTCGCCATGCTCGTGCTTGTGATCATGGCCGTGGTCGTGATCGTCTTCCTTGAGGAAGTCGGGATCGATGTCCAGCTTGGCATTGAGGTTGAAGCCACGCAGGTCGAAGACTTCGTTCAGGGGCACTTCGCCGAAATGCACGGCGCGGATGGGCGCGCGCGGGTTCATGTGCTTGAGGCGGTGGATGAGCGCGTTCTTCTCGTCCTCGCTGACCAGGTCGGTCTTGGACAGGAAGAGCTGGTCGGCAAAGCCGACCTGGCGGCGCGCTTCCTGGCGGTCGTCCAGCTGCTGGTTGGCGTGCTTGGCGTCGACCAGGGTCAGGATGGAGTCGATGAGATAGGTCTCGGCGATCTCGTCGTCCATGAAGAAGGTCTGGGCGACGGGACCGGGATCGGCCAGGCCCGTGGTCTCGATCACGATGCGGTCGAACTCCACCAGGCCCTTGCGGCGCTTGGAGGCCAGCAGCTGCAGGGTCTCGCGCAGGTCTTCGCGGATGGTGCAGCAGATGCAGCCGTTGCTCATCTGCAGGATCTGCTCCTTGGACTCCGTCTTGAGAATGTCGGTGTCGATGTTTTCTTCGCCGAACTCGTTCTCGATCACGGCGATCTTCATGCCGTGGGACTCGCTGAGCACGCGCTTGAGCAGCGTGGTCTTGCCCGAGCCCAGGAAGCCGGTAAGGATGGTGACGGGAATCAGTGCCATGGGATTGCTTTCAGAAAATTCAGCAAAGGGAAGCGGCAAGGCCCGTCCACCATGGACGGGCCTTGTCGAAAAGACGTTCCGAATAAGTTTAGCGAGCCTGTCAAGTGCTGTTTTGCCAGAGGGCTTGGCCTTTTTTATTCGAGGTTGTCCTTTTCAGGGGTTTCGCCGATTTCGCCGACTTGCCTGCTGTCGCCGCTCTTGCGGCGCGCGCGCGGGTGGGCGCTCTCGTAGGCCTGGGCCAGATGCTGGAAATCCAGGCGCGTGTAAATCTGCGTGGTCGAGATGCTGGCGTGGCCCAGCAGCTCCTGCACGGCGCGCAGATCGCCACTGGACTGCAGCATGTGGCTGGCGAACGAATGCCGCAGCACATGGGGATGGACACCGGCCGACAGGCCGGACTGCTGCCCGCGCTGGCGCAGCCGCGCCCAGACCGACTGCGCGCCCAGGCGCTCGCCGCGCCGGCCGATGAAAAGGGCGGGTTCGTGCTGCGCAGCCTGCGCGGCCGCCCCCGCAAGACCCGTTTCCCGAAGGGCCAGCCAGCGCTGCAGCGCCTGCAGCGCGGCCGCTCCCACGGGCACGGTGCGGCGCTTGCCGCCCTTGCCCTGCACGTGGGCGTCGGCGGACTGCAGGTCTATCCAGCCACGGCCCTGGCGCTGCGTGTCCTGGCCGGGCGCCACGTCCAGCCCCACCAGCTCGCCCACGCGCAGGCCGCAGCTGTACAGCAATTCGGTGATGGCGGCGTCGCGCGCCTCGATCCAGGGGTCGGCATCGGCGTTGCTGAAGGCGGCCAGCTGCACGGCGTCATCCACGCCCAATGCCTTGGGCAGGGGTTTGGGTGCCTTGGGGCCGCGCACGCCCTCCACAGGATTGAAAGGCACCAGCGACTGCTGGGCCGCCCAGCGGAAGAAGCTGCGCCAGCCGGACAGGATGAGCGCAATGCCGCGCGGGCTGCGGCCCCGGGAATGCATCCGGGCCACGAAGCGGCGGATGTGGGCGGGCTGCAGCGCCAGCAGTTCCTGGCCGGCGTCGCGGGCCATGGCGCACAGCCGGGCCATGTCCAGCGCATAGAGCTCGCAGGTGCGGTCGGCCAGGCGCTTTTGCACGCGCACATGCTCCAGATAGGCATGGACGGCGGAGGGGAGCAGCGCCAGGTCCTCCGCCTCCAGATCCTCTGCCGGAAGGCCGCCTTCCGGGAGCCCGTCCCTGTCCGATGCCCCCGGCATGGGCTTTCAGCCGATCAGCCGCGCGCCAGGGTCAGCGCCACGGGCCGCATGCGCGAGAGGGCCGCGCTGGCCAGGGCCGCGATGCGCGAGAGGAATTCCGTGCCCATGGTGGCCTCGAAGCGCAGCGGATCGGGCGAGCCCAGGACCAGCATGCCGAAGGCATGGGCCGGGTTGCCGGGGTCGCCATCGTGCAGGGTGAGCAGGGCCAGGGACTGGGCCGCGTCGGGATCGACCAGCCAGCCGCCGGGCTCGAAGCCCATGTTGGGGCCGCAAAACGGCATGGTCAGCGAGGCAGCGAAGGACTTGGCATCGTCGCTGACGCCCATGGTGTAGATGCTGCTGGTCTGCGCGCCGGAGACGTTCCACAGGCGCAGGGCCACCTGGGGCACCTCGAAGACATGCTGCAGGCTGGCCGTCAGCGCATGGGGCAGTTCGCGCAGGTCCTGGACCTTGGCCAGGGCGCAGCTCCAGGCGTGCAGCTTGTCGGCGATGGAGGCGTTCTCGCTGCTGTGCCGCATCATGTCCATGATGCGGTGCTCCAGGCCCTTGATCTTCTCGCGCAGCATCTCGGCCTGGCGTTCCTGCAGGCTTACGGTGCGCGGGCTGTGGCTGCTGACCAGCTGCACGCGCGCGAGCATCTCGGCGTGGCGCTCGAAGAATTCCGGATGGTTCAGCAGGTAGTCGGCAATCGTCTCTTCGGTGACGGCGATATCGGTAGTGCTGTTCATGGCTGGTCGGGAACCTCGATCTGTCCTTCAAAAACAAACTCTGCGGGGCCGGTCATGCGCACTGCGCCGCCGTCCCACTCGATGGTCAGCCGGCCGCCGCGGGTGTGCACATCGACGCGCGCGTCGAGCAGCCCCCAGCGGATGCCGGCCACCACGGCCGCGCAGGCGCCCGTGCCGCAGGCCAGCGTCTCGCCGGCACCGCGCTCGTACACACGCAGCCGGATCTGGCCGCGATCGACGATCTGCATGAATCCCGCATTGACGCGCTGGGGAAAGCGCGCATGGCGCTCGATCAGCGGGCCCCAGGTGGCCACGGGCGCATGGTCCACATCGTCCACCAGCTGCACCGCATGCGGGTTGCCCATGGAAACGGGGGCGATCCAGACCGTGGCCTCGTCGCCCAGCTGCAGAGGCCATTGCTGCGCCGCACCCAGCGGGCGGGGAACCAGGCCTGCACCATCGAAGGGCACCAGGGCGGGCTCCAGCACGGGCTGGCCCATGTCCACGGTGACGCGGCCATCGGCATGCAGCTCGGGGGCGATGAGGCCGGCCAGCGTCTGCACGCGGATGACGGACTTGTCCGTCAGTCCCTTGTCGTGCACATAGCGGGCAAAGCAGCGCGCGCCGTTGCCGCACTGCTCGACCTCGCCGCCGTCGGCGTTGTGGATCACGTATTCGAAGTCGATGCCTTCGGCGGGCGAGGGCCGCACCGTGAGGATCTGGTCGGCGCCCACGCCGAATTGGCGGTGGGCCAGAAAGCGGTACTGGGCTGCGCTCAGGCCCAGCGGGCCGGCGGTTTCGTCAAGGACCACGAAATCGTTGCCAGCGCCCTGCATCTTGGTAAAGCGGATCTGCATCCCGCGATTATCCCCTGCACGGCAGCCTCATGGCGCAATCCGGGGCATGCCCTGGCGCAGAGCGCCATCCAGCTGCCTGCGTCTCCGGCGCAACAGCACGATGCAGGTCCATCCGCATAATGCCCCCATGACCCGCCCCAGCCAGCTCCTGCACCCCCAGCGCCAGCCCGTAGACACGCTCAAGGCCTCCACCGTTTTGCTGATGCGCGACCGCGCCGATGGCAGCGGACTGGAAGTGCTCATGACAAGGCGCTCGCCCAAGGCCAGCTTCGTGCCCAGCGCCTATGTCTTCCCGGGCGGCGGCATCGAGGCCCAGGACTCTGCCGACGCCGCCCATGCCTGCGCCAGCACCCGCCCCGCCCAGGCCGGCGACCGCCTGCGCGTCACCCAGGCCATCGCCGGCCTGCGCGAGACTTTCGAGGAGCTCGGCATTTTGCTGGCCCACGATGCCCAGGGCCGACCGGTATCGGCCGCCGAGCTGGCCACGCTGGACCGCAATGCTCCCCTGGTTCCCCAGTGCGAGGCACGCGGCCTGCGCCTGGCCGTGGATGCGCTGTGGTACCTGGCCCACTGGACGGCCGACCGCGACCTGCCCCGGCGCTTCGATGTGCCCTTCTTCGTGGCGCGCATGCCCGAAGGCCAGGAGCCTGACGCCGACGGATCGGAACAGTTCGAGCCCATCTGGGTGAGCCCCCAGCAGGCGCTGGAGCGCCACCGCGCCGGCAGCTTTCCCATGATCTTTCCCACCATCCGCACGCTGGACCGGCTCAGCCGCTTCGCGGGCACCGATGCCGTGTTCGCCGCCCTGCAAGGCGAGCGGCCGCTGTGGCAGTGCTGCCCGCGCACCGGCTTTCTCGATGGCAAGGAAGCCCGCCACATGGAGGACGAGGCCCCCTTCGGCGAGCTGGAAATGGTCTGCCCGGACGGCCAGATCCTGCACACGCTGGACTGGCAGAGCGAGCGCGCCGTGCCCCTGCGCAAGAACCTGCTGCGCCTGACGGCCCCCAACCCCGGCGTGATGACCGGCCCCGGCACCAACAGCTATCTGGTGGGCGATGCCGCCACGGGCTACATCTGCATCGATCCCGGCCCGGCCGACGCCGCCCATGTGCAGCGCCTGTTCGAGGCGGCCGGCGGCGACATACGCCACATCCTGTGCACCCACTCCCATGCCGACCATTCGCCGGGCGCTGCCCTGCTGCAGGCGCTGGCGGTGCAGGCCGGCAAGCCACGCCCGGCCATCGGCGGCCTGCCTTCGGCACCCACGGCCCGGCCGGCCAGCCGCTTCACGCCAGACCACGTGCTGGCAGATGGCCAGCGCATCGCCGTGCAGGATGCGCAAGGCACCGTCACCCACACGCTGCAGGCCGTGTTCACGCCGGGCCATGCGGCCAACCACGTGTGCTTTCTGCTGGAGGAAGATGCCCTGCTGTTCAGCGGCGACCACATCCTCAACGGCAGCACCACCATCATCGATCCGCCCGACGGCAACATGCGCGAGTACATCGATTCGCTGGACAGGCTGGACGCGCTGTGCGCCGCGCACGATGCGCGCTTCATCCTGCCGGCCCATGGCTATGTGCTGGGCTTTGCGCGCCAGGCGATCGCCAAGCTGAAGGCCCACCGGCTGGCGCGCGAGGCCAAGGTGCTGGCCGCCATGCAAAGACAGCCCGACGGCAGCGTGCAGGACTGGGTGCGGCTGGCCTATGACGACGCCCCGCCGCAGCTGTGGCCGATTGCCGAGCGCTCGCTGCTGGCGCATGTGGAGCGCATCCGTGCGCTGTGCGGGCGGCAATGACCGGCAATGACCGACGACGCGCGCGGGGCCTGGTATCTGGTTAAGCTGCGCGCATGTCTGAATCTGAAAGCGTTCGCCTGGCCAAGCGCCTGGCCGAACAGGAACAATGCTCGCGCCGCGAGGCCGAGCTGCATATCACCGCCGGCAACGTCCAGGTGGACGGCAAGGTCGTGCAACTGCCCGAGACGCGCGTGCGCCCCGAGCAGCAGGTCACGCTGCGCAGCGGCGCCCAGCCCGAGGCCGTGCCGCCCGTCACCCTGCTGATGAACAAGCCTGCGGGCTATACCCAGGGCCGGCCCTATGGCCGGGTGCGCAGCGCCCACTCCCTGCTGGGCGAAGCCAGCATGGCCCAGGTGGACACGCCCATGCCGCTGCTGGTGCTGGCCCAGCACTTCAAGAACCTGGAATCCTTCCTGCCCCTGCCGCTGCCGGCCAGCGGCCTCATCGTCTACACCCAGGACAAGCGTGTGGCGCGCAAGCTGGGCGAGGAAGGCATGTGGCTGGAGCAGGAATGCATCGTCGGCGTCGAGGGCCAGATCCACGAGGACGGCCTGGAGCTGATGAAGGCCGGCCTGCCGATCGGCAAGCGCCAGCTGCCGCCCTGCCGCGTGAGCTGGCAGAACGAGAACCACCTGCGCTTTGCGCTCAAGGGCATCGCCCCCGACGAGATCGACGCCATGTGCACCGAAGTGGGCCTGCGCGTGGTCAGCCTGCGCCGCCTGCGCATTGGCCGCCTCTCTCTGGCCAAGGTGCCCGAAGGCCAGTGGCGCTACCTGATGCCCTGGGAGCGGTTCTAGGCCGGCATTGCCGGGTGCGCGGCGGGTAGCACATTCGGCAAATGAGAATCATTTCATAAAATGCGGGATTCCCGTGCTGCCTTCGGGCCTCCCGCATGCCTGCGCCCGCCTCTTCCTCTTCCCTGCTGAGCACCTTCCAGGACAGCTACCACGAGCTGGTGCGCTTCGTGGCGCGCCGCGCCGGCCCGCAGGCCGCGCGTGACCTGGTGCATGACGCCTGGATACGCCTGGCCGAACGCCAGCGCGGCGAAAGCGATGCGCCCGCCGCGCCGGACAGTCCGCCAGGCGCCAGCCGCGCCTATCTCTACGCGGTGATGGAGAACATCGCCATCGACCACCTGCGCCATGGCCAGCGCACGGCCGAGCGCTTTGACACCAGCGCGAGGGAAGGCGAGCCGCCCTCCCCCCTCAGTCCCGATGTGGCCGACACCCATTCCTACCGCCAGGCCCTGGCCGGGGTCGAAGGCGCCCTGGCGCAGTTGCCGGCGCGCTGCCGCGACATCTTCCTGGCCGACCGCATCGAGGACGCCTCGCATGCCGAGCTGGCCGAGCGCCACGGCGTCTCGGTCAAAACCGTGGAACGCGAAGTCATGCGCGCCATGGACAGCGTGGAAGCCTCGCTGCGCCGCTGGCGCGGAGACATCGCCGCACCCGCACCACGCACGGGCCGCCGCCGCGCCCTGTCCACCCTGCTGGGGATGGCGGGCCTGGGTGTCGGCAGCCCGGCGATCTGGCTGGCCTGGCGCCAGTGGATGCCGCAGTACCAGGTGCGGCTGGCCACGGCCACCGGCCGCCTGCTGAACCAGCCCCTGCCCGACGGCAGCACCCTGACGCTGGACGCCGCCAGCCGCACCGAGGTGGATTTCTACGCCACGCGCCGCCAGGTGCGGCTGCTGGCCGGCAGCGCCTTCTTCGCCGTGGCGCGCGACACGGAACGGCCCTTCGTGGTCCAGGCGGCGGACGTACAGGTCAGCGTGCTGGGCACGCGCTTCGAGGTGGCGCTGGAGGACGATGCGGTGCTGGTCGCCGTCGATGCGGGCCGCGTGCAGGTGCGCGACGGCAGCGGCGCCCGGCATGCACTGGGCGCAGGCCAGATGCTGCGCCTGGCGCCAGGCCAGACGGCCGCCGTGCAAACGGTTGCGGCAGTGGCCGCCTGGCGCGAGGGCTGGCTGGACTTCCAGAACACGCCGCTGGCCGAGGTTGCCCGCCGCCTGGAGCGCTACAGCCTGCAGCCACTGCGCGTGGAGCCCGACGCCGCCGCCCTGCCCGTGCTGGGGCGCGTGCGCATTGCGGCGGCCCAGGGCTGGCTGCGCATGCTCCCGCGCACCCTGCCGGTCAGCGTGCAGGAAGAGGAACAGGGCCCGGGAACCGGGCGCACCCTGGTCATCCGCCGCCGCAGCTGATGCGCTGATGCGCCCATGGCCCCGGAATGCACGGCGCATGCGCACCAGGCGTGAGGGAATGTCTGCGCCCGTTCGTATAGGCATGAGGACCCGGGAACGCGACGCATTCGCAGCCCGGGAATCGCCATTGCCCAGATCCGCCACGGGACCTTCCATGTCTTCATTCCCCTCCAAGCCTTCCCGCCTTGCCCGCCACCATGCCGTTGCCGCGGCCATCGCGCTGCTGGCCGTGCAGCTTTCTCCAGCCGCGCTGGCCCAGGCAGCACCGGCCCCGGCCACGGCCGCCAGCACCGACTTCCACATTCCCGCCCAGCCGCTAGACCAGGCGCTGGCCCAACTGGCCCGCCAGGCCGGCCTGCAGCTGCTGGCCGCGCCCGAACTGGTGCAGGGCCGCCGTGCGCCCGCTGTGGAAGGGCGCCTGAGCACCGCCGCCGCCGTGGCCCGGCTGCTGCGCGGCAGCGGGCTGGAAGGCCATGTGAGCCAGGGCACGCTGGTGGTGGAAAAGCCCGCCGGCACCGTGGCCCTGCCCGAAGTCACGGTGTCCGCCGTGGGCGAGACCACGACCACCGAGGGCTCGGGCTCCTACACCACGGGGCTGATGAGCACCTCGACCAAGCTGCCGCTGTCCATCCGCGAGACGCCCCAGTCCCTCACCGTGGTCACGCGCCAGAAGATGGACGACCAGGGCATGCTGTCCATCGACGACGTGGCCAACAGCGCCACCGGCATCACCATCAACCGCTGGAGCGACGACCGGGCGCGCTACTTCTCGCGCGGGTTCGTGATCGGTTCGTTCCTGCAGGACGGCGTGCCCGTCTCGTATGAAACCGACACCTCCATCTACGACACCATGGCCATGTAAGACCACGTGGAAGTGGTGCGCGGCCCCACGGGGCTGATGACGGGCGTGGGCGACCCTTCGGGCACGATCAACTTCGTGCGCAAGCGCGCGCCGCGCACCACCCAGCGCTCGGTCACCCTGCGCGGCGGCAGCTGGAACCAGGCCGTGGGCGAGGTCGATGTGGGCGGCGCCCTCAACGAGGACGGTTCGGCGCGCGGGCGTGTGGTGGCCTCGGCCCAGTCGCGCGACCACTTCATCGATGGCTATAGCAGCCGCCGCCAGCTGCTGTACGGCACCGCCGAGTTCGACCTGGGGCGCGACACCACGCTGAGCGTGGGCGGCTCCTATGTGAACGAAGACAACCCCGGCTCGCAATGGATGGGCGTGCCCATGGGCTTCGATGGCTCCTTCCTCGACATTGCGCGATCCAGGCGTTTCTCGCCCTCCTGGAGCAAATGGGACAAGAAGGAGGTCAGCCTGTTCGCCGACCTGGAGCACCGCTTCGACAACGGCTGGAAGGCCAGGCTGGCCGCGCGCGCCCTGCAGGCCCAGTCCGCGCTGGACGGCGCCTACCTGGTCTCGGGCGGCCTGGACGACCAGGGCCGCACGCGCTACGACGTGGCCGGCGGCCTCTACGACTACGACAAGCGCCAGCTCAGCCTCGATGCCTCGGCCCAGGGCCCCGTGCGCCTGTTCGGCCGCGAGCATGACCTGGCCTTCGGCCTCAGCCGCCGCACCATCCGCTGGAGCGACCAGGGCTACAGCTACCTGTCGCCCACGGGGGAATGGCTGATCGCCAATGGCGTCGATCCCTATACCTGGAACCCCGACTCGCTGGACCGCTCCGGCCTGCTGGCCGAAGACCTGTGGACGCGCCGCCAGAAGACCACGCTCACCTCGGCCTATGCCACGGGCCGCTTCCTGCTGGCCGAGCCGCTGAACCTGATCGCCGGCGCGCGCCTGGACTGGTACGACTTCACCAACGTCCAGCGCCAGGGCAGCTGGAGCCGGGAGCGCGAATTCAGCGAGAAAGCCCATGCCACGCCCTATGCGGCGCTGACCTATGACATCAGCAAGACCTACTCGGCCTATGCCAGCTACACCAGCATCTTCCGGCCGCAGGATTTTCTGGATGTCTCGGGCAGCATGCTGGCGCCGGTGGAGGGCCGCAACTTCGAGCTGGGCCTCAAGGGCAGCTACCTGGACGAGCGCGTGAACCTGGCCGTTGCCGTGTTCAACACCACGCAGGACAACCTGCCCCAGGCCATCGCGGACATCAACTCCTGCACGGTGAAGACCAATTGCTACCGCTCCGTCGGCAAGGTCAGGAGCAAGGGGCTGGACGTGGACATCAGCGGCGAGATCCTGCCGCGCCTGAACGCCGGCCTTGGCTATACCTTCACCCAGGCCGAGATCGCCAGCGACAGCACCGAAGGCGCCAAGGGCGCGCCCTATGCCAGCTACACGCCGCGCCACCAGCTCAAGCTGTCGGCCATGTACCACCTGGGCGGCGAGCTGGGCGCATGGCGCGTGGGCGGCGGCCTGCGCTACCAGAGCCGCACCACGTCCGAGTCGCTGACCAGCGCCGAGGGCTATGCAATCCGCCAGCCCGCCCATGCCGTGGCCGACCTGGTCATCGGCTATCGGGTGAACCGGCAGCTGGACCTGCAGATGAACATCAGCAACCTGTTCGACCGCCGCTATTTCGAGACCCTGGGCACGAACAACGGCGGCAACTATTTCGGCGTGCCGCGCAGGCTGCTGCTGACGGCCAAATACCAGTTCTGAATCGCCCATGAAAATGCCCCGCCGGTGGCGGGGCATGGAAGAAAGTGTGAAGCGCGCCGATAAGCCGGATTCTGTGCACGCGGTTGCCCGCATGTGACCGCCATTAATCTGGGCCGGGCGTCGCCGCCCGGCTCGGTGCTACCTACCCGCACACTCCGGGGGCCCCGTCAACGTGTGCCTACTTGGTATTGCTGCGCGTAGAGATTGCCCGTTTCACCTTGGACGGTTCCCGTCCAAGGTGGCTGTGGGTTCCATGCTTGCGCATGGACCGTATGGCTTGCGCCATCCGGTTCGGCTTTCGCCGACCCACAGAACACCCGGGGGGAATTGTTCCGTCCAAACTCGTCTCTGTTGCTCTGATCCTCACCTCACGGTGGACAGCCGTTAGCTGCTACGCTGCCCTGTGCAGTCCGGACGTTCCTCCAGTGCCGTGTTTCCACGATTGCACCAGCGGCGGTCTGGCGTGCTTCACGGGCGGCATTATCTCGCGGCTTGGGCCGGGCTGCAGGCAGATGGCGCAACAGCCTCACGGCGGCATGCAGAACTCGCGGCGGAATTGTTCGGGTGAGGTGCCGGCCTCGCGCTGGAACATGGCGATGAAGGCCGAGGGCGTGCTGTAGCCCAGGTCATAGGCGATCTGCTGCACGCTCAGGCCGGCCTCCAGCGCATCGATGGCCAGCAGGTAGCGCATGCGCTGGCGCCATTCGCCCAGGCCCATGCCCAGCTCGCGCTGGCAGTGGCGCGCCAGGGTGCGCTCGGTCATGTGCACGCTGGCGGCCCATTGGGCCAGGCTGCGGTGGTCCTCGGGCGCAGCGCGCATGCGGGTCAGCACTTCGACCAGGGCCGGGTGTTCGGCGGCCGGCAGATAGCCGGGCTCCACGGGAACGGCCCGCAACTGGTCGTAGAGCACACGGGCCAGGCGCAGGTCGGCGTCGGTGGCGGGAATGTGCACGTCGCGCACGGCAAAGTCGGCCAGGATGGCCTTGACGATGGCGCCGATGCGCATGGAGCACGGCTGCGCCGGCAGCTCCCTGCACAACGCAGGCGCCAGGTAGACCGAGCGGTAGACCACGGCGTGCGCCACATGGCAGCTGTGCACCACGCCGGGCGGCACCCAGACGCCGTACTGCGGCGGCGAGACCCAGCGCTGGCCTGCCGTGTCCATGCACATGCTGCCGTGGGGCGTGTAGTTCAGGTGACCCCAGCTGTGGCTGTGCGGCGGCACCTCGGTGTCGGCGCCGAATTCGTCGTAGCGGAAGTAGTACTCGCCCGGCACATCCTCGACGTTCTGGATGCGCATGGGCTTGCTGGGACGGGGCATGGCGGATGGTCCGGGTTGCGCTATCGATTGTCCGAAACCAGGGATGCACTCCAAGTCGGACAGAACGATCATAGGACCAGTCTTAGGAGTCTTCCAATGGGGTCTTACCTTTTCCCTTTGATCGCCGTGCTCATCTGGTCGGTCAATACCGTGGTCAGCAAGATGGCGGCCGACAGCATCGGCGCGGCCGAGATCGGTTTCTACCGCTGGCTGGTGGCGGCCGTGCTGTTCACGCCTTTCCTGCTGCCGTCCATCTGGCGCCAGCGCGCCGACATCCGGCCGCTGCTTCCGCGCCTCATCGTGCTGGGAATGCTGGGCATGGTGATCTACCAGAGCCTGGCCTATTACGCGGCCCATATGACATCGGCCACGCACATGGGCCTGATCGGCTCGCTCACGCCCATGATGGTGCTGGGCCTGTCCACCGCCATGCTGGGCCAGGCGCTGAGCCGGGGCGCCGTGCTGGGCTGCGTGCTGGCGATTGCGGGCGTGGCCCTGGTGGTGTCTTCGGGGCAGCCTGCCACCTTGCTCACCCAGGGCCTCAATGGCGGTGACGCGCTGATGTTCGTGGCCATGCTGGCCTATGCCGTCTACAACATCCTGCTCAAGCGCTGGCCCATGCCGCGCCTGGCCACGGTGCAACTGCTGTACCTGCAGATCCTGGTGGCCGTGATCGCGCAGCTGCCGCTGTTCCTGATGGCGCCGCGCACGGGGCTGAACGCGGCCAACCTGCCGCTGGTGGGCTTTGCGGGCATCATGGCCTCCATCGCCGCGCCGCTGCTGTGGATGATGTCGGTGGCGCGCATCGGGCCGGGCCGCTCCAGCATGTTCTTCAACCTGGTGCCCATCTTCACGGCCGTGATCGCCTTCATGGCATTGGGCGAGCCCCTGGCGGCCTACCACGCCGTGGGCGGCGTGCTGACCATCGGCGGCCTGCTGCTGGCCGAGCTGTGGAAGCAGCCCTTGCGTGCGCCGCGTGCCGCCGCCACCGCCTGAAAAAATCAGGGTTTTCCCGAGCACAAATGGTGCAC
Organism: Delftia sp. WSY_22; assembly: GCF_043104185.1. Lineage (NCBI taxonomy): Bacteria > Pseudomonadati > Pseudomonadota > Betaproteobacteria > Burkholderiales > Comamonadaceae > Delftia > Delftia sp. WSY_22. The sequence continues at coordinate 16,760 of NZ_JBICKN010000014.1, read as the reverse complement.
GCATGCCGCATGCCGGTGCGGCGCCCGCACCATTGCTGCCCATAAGAATTTGCATTCAGGCCTGCTCATAATTTCTTGTTGGACAGCCCTGTCCTGCCTTTCGATACTGCCGCCAAAGGAACCGCTGCAAGCGCCAGACGCCTGAGGTTCCCACGACACACGGGCCCGGTCCCAGCGGCCTGGCCCGTGTGCCCGCTGCACTTTCGAAGACAGGAGACACCCCATGAGCAGCCCGGCATCCGCCGCACATCCCCTCGCACAGAGCACAGGCGCCGGCGAGGCCGCGTCCCTCGACATGGACGCCACCTACCGCAAGATCGCCTGGCGCCTGATCCCTTTTCTGGTCCTGCTCTTCATCCTGGCCTGGATAGACCGCGTCAACGTCGGTTTCGCCAAGCTGCAGATGCTGGACGACCTGCAGTTCAGCGAGGCCATCTACGGCCTGGGCGCAGGCATCTTCTTCATCGGCTACTTCCTGTTCGAAGTGCCCAGCAACCTGCTGCTGGAGAAGATCGGCGCACGCAAGACGCTGGCGCGCATCACCATCCTGTGGGGCGCGGCCTCCATGGCCATGGCCTACGTGACCACGCCCACCATGTTCTACGTGCTGCGCTTCGTGCTGGGCGTGGTGGAGGCCGGCTTCTTCCCCGGCGTGGTGCTGTACCTGACCTACTGGTTCCCGGCCCGCCACCGGGCGCGCGTCAACGGCCTGTTCATGACCTCGTTCGCCATTGCAGGCGCCGTGGGCGGCCCGATTGCGGGCGCCATCATGAATGGCATGCAGGGCGTGGGCCATCTGTCCAACTGGCAGTGGCTGTTCATCCTGGAAGGCATTCCCTCGGTGATCGCCGGCTTCTTCGTGCTGCTGTACCTGCCCGAAAAGCCCGCCAACGCCAGGTGGCTGAGCGCGGCCGAGCAGCGCGCCGTGACCGCCGCAGTGGAGGCAGAGAACCAGGGCGGCCACAAGCATGTGTCCTTCCTGGATGCCTGCCGCAACTACCGCGTGTGGCTGTGCGCCGCCGTGTATTTCTGCATCGTCAGCGGCAACGCCACCATCGCGTTCTGGTCGCCGTCCATCATCAAGGAGATCGGCATCCAGAACACGCTGCAGATCGGCCTGATCTCGGCCATTCCCTTCCTGGCCGGCACGCTGGCCATGGTCTGGAACGGCATGCATTCGGACAAGACCGGCGAGCGCCGCATGCACTGCGCCCTGTCCGCGCTGATCGCAGCGGCGGGCCTGATCCTCACGGGCCTGTTCCTGCACAACGCCGTGCTCGCCCTGTGCGCGCTGACGCTGGCCTCCATCGGCATCCTCGCGGCCTTTCCCGTGTTCTGGTCGATTCCTGCCGCCTTCCTGGCCGGCACGGCGGCGGCCGGCGGCATTGCACTGATCAACTCCATCGGCAACCTGGCCGGCTTCGTGGTGCCCTACATGATCGGCGCGCTCAAGACCAGCACGGGATCGCTGTCCTCGGGCCTGTACTTCGTGGCAGCCCTCGAATTCCTGGCGGCCTTCCTGGTCGTGCTCTTCGTCAGGAAGCAGTGAGGCCTGCGCGTGCGGTGCCGCTCCACGCCCTCCGCACGCCACAGCCTGACTTCCGCGTTTTCTCACCGGGGCCCGCGGCCCCGAATTCCCCCTGGATCGCCTGCCATGCAACTGCAGTTCACCACCCCCGAAGGCCAGACCTTCGCCCCTGAATTCGACACCCTCATCGTCGCCGGCTGGGCCGGCCGCGACCGCGAGGCCATCGAGCACCACATCGAGGAGCTGGCCGCCATCGGCATCCCGCGCCCCAGCGCCGTGCCGCTGTACTACCGCATCTCCAGCAACCAGCTGAGCCAGCACAGCGCGCTGCAGGTGCTGGGCCCGGACTCCTCGGGCGAGGTCGAGGTCTTCGTGTTCACGCACGAAGGCGAGATGTTCGTGAGCCTGGCCTCCGACCACACGGACCGCAAGCTGGAAGCCTACAGCGTGGCCTTTTCCAAGCAGGCCTGCGTCAAGCCCGTGGCCACCCAGGCCTGGCGCTTTGCCGACGTGGCCGGCCACTGGGATGAGCTGGTCGTGCGCTCGTGGATCGTGGAAGACGGCCGCGAGGTGCTCTACCAGGAAGGCACGCTGGCCAGCCTGCGCACGCCCCAGGACCTGATCGCAGGCTTCACGGGCGGCAAGGATCTGCTGCCCGCAGGCTGCGGCATGACCTGCGGCACGGTGGGCGCCATCGGTGGCATCCGCCCCTCGACGCAGTTCTCCATGGAGCTGTACGATCCCCGCAGCCAGCGTTCCATCCGCCACAGCTACCGCAGCGAACTGCTGGACGTCGTGGCCTGAGCCGCGACTCCGATCCGCCCACGCCCGCCTTCACCCACAGGACTTCCCACATGACCCAAGCCCTCCCCCTGCCCAGCCTGGAACTGGCATCACAGCGCCTGCATGGCGGCGAAACCACCTCGGTGCAGCTGACCGAGCAGGCCCTGGCCCGCACCATGTCGCGGGAAGGCCCCAAGGTGTTCACGCGCGTGTTCCAGGGCGCGGCCCTGGCCGAGGCCCGCGCCAGCGACGTGCTGCGTGCGGCCGGACTGGCGCGCTCGCCCATCGAGGGCCTGCCGGTCTCGGTCAAGGACCTGTTCGACATCGCCGGCTTTCCCACGCTGGGCGGCTCGCGCCTGCTGGCCGACGCACCGCCCGCGCAGCGCACGGCTGAAGTAGTGCAGCGCCTGCGCCAGGCCGGCGCCGTCATCGTGGGCACGACCAACATGACCGAGTTCGCCTACTCGGGCCTGGGCATCAACCCGCACTACGGCACGCCGCGCAATCCCTGGCAGCGTGACGAGGACGGCGGCCGCATCCCGGGTGGCTCGTCCTCGGGCGCGGCCATCTCGGTCACCGACGGCATGGCCATGGCGGCCATCGGCTCGGACACGGGCGGCTCGGTGCGCATTCCTTCGGCGCTGTGCGGGCTCACGGGCTTCAAGCCCACGGCGCGCCGCGTGAGCATGGAAGGCGTGCTGCCGCTGTCGGCCAACCTGGACTCCATCGGCCCGCTGGCCCCCAGCGTGCGCTGCTGCGCCACGCTGGATGCCATCCTCTCCGGCGAGCCGCTGGGCGAGCTGCATGCCGCGCCGCTGCAGGGCCTGCGCCTGCTGGCACCCACCAACGTGGTGCTGGACGGCATGGACGCCACCGTGGCCGCGGCCTGGGAGCGCACGCTGGCCCGGCTGTCGCAGGCGGGCGCCCACATCACCCATGCCGTGGTCGCGCCCTTCGGCGAGCTGGCCGACATCAATTCCAAGGGCGGCTTCACGGCCGCCGAGGCCTGGGCCTGGCACCGCCACCACATCGCCACGCGCCTGTCCGAGTACGACCCGCGCGTGGGCACGCGCATCCTGCGCGGCAAGGACATCAGCGCGGCCGACTACATCGACCTGCTGGCACGCCGCAGGCAGTGGATTGCCGCCGTGAGCACGCAGATGGCCGACCATGACCTGATCGTCATGCCCACCGTGCCCGTGGTCGCCCCGAAGATCGCCGACCTCACGCAGAGCGACGAGGCCTACTTCGGCGCCAACGGCCTGATCCTGCGCAACCCCACGCTGATCAACTTCCTCGACGGCTGCGCCATCTCCCTGCCCTGCCACCGCGCAGGCGAGGCACCCGTGGGCCTGAGCCTGGCCGGCCTCGGCGGGCAGGACCGGCGACTGCTGTCCGTGGCCCTGGCCGTGGAGCAGCTGCTAGCTTCGGCGCAGGGCTGATCGACCAGGCGGCCTCGGGCCTAGCCGCCCAGGCCGCTGCCCGGCAGCCGCGCCACGGCCTGGCCGTGGTTCAGCGCAAAGGCGGCAGCAGTCTCCTCGGCCGCGCGCGCCACCACTTCGGTCAGCGGGTTCTGGTGGTCATTGCGGTAGCAGGCCACCAGCGGCAGCGAGGGGAACTCCCGGTCCACGCGCAGCAGGCGCAGGCGCTGCTCGGCCAGCTCGCGCTGGATGATGGCCGGCGGCACGGCGGCCACGCCCAGGCCGTCGCAGACCACGCGGATCATGGTGGCCACCGAGGCAATGCAGTTCAGGTGCACCGAGGCACTGCTTTCGGTGGAGAACAGCTGCTCGATCACCGCATAGGGCTCGGAGCCGCGCGCAAAGCACATGATGGGAAAGGCCGCCAGCTCGGCCAGGCTCAGGGTCTCGTCGCCGATGCCCAGCTTGGGGCTGCCCACCCAGGCCATGGGAAATTCACCCAGCGACAGATGGCCCACGCCGGCCGCCGTCACGGGCTTGGCCTGCAGCGACAGGTCCAGCTGGCCCTTCACCAATTGCTCGGACATGTGCAGCGTGGTGTCGCAGGCAATCTCCACCTGCAGGCGCGGATAGCGCTGCTGCAGCAGCGCCAGGAAATCGGGAAACCAGCTGTGCACGATGGACTCGATGGCGCCGATGCGGATCACGCCCGCATAGGCCTGCTTGTCCAGCATGTCCTCGCGCATCTCGCGCATGAGGCGCAGCATGCGCTCGGCATGGACCAGGGCCTTGGCGCCGTCGGCTGTGAGCGTGACCTCGCGCACGCCACGGTCGAACAGGCGCACGCCGAACTCCTGCTCCAGCGTGGCGATACGGCTGGAGACGGCGGCCTGCGTGGTGTACAGCCGCTCGGCCGTCATGCGGAAATTGCGCAGTTCGGCCAGCAGCACAAAGGTTTCCAGGAACCGTAGATTCATGCGGCGATGTTAGCCGTCCAGGCCATATCGATATAGCCCATGCATGGAACGCCTGCGTGCACAATGCTCCGTGACCGCGCACGCTGGCTGCGCAACACCCCGACTGTCCAACCACCACCCCAAAATCGCGGAGGTCCGATGAGAGCTGACAACATCCTGCAAACGATTGGCAACACGCCCCACGTGCGCATCAACCGCCTGTTCGGCGCCGGTGCCAATGTGTGGATCAAGTCCGAGCGCGGCAACCCCGGCGGCTCCATCAAGGACCGCATCGCGCTGGCCATGGTCGAGGACGCCGAGAAGTCCGGCGCCCTGAAGCCCGGCGGCACCATCATCGAGCCCACCAGCGGCAACACCGGCGTGGGCCTGGCCCTGGTGGCCGCCGTCAAGGGCTACAAGCTGGTGCTGGTCATGCCCGAGAGCATGAGCATCGAGCGCCGCCGCCTGATGCTGGCCTACGGCGCCAGCTTCGACCTCACGCCCAAGGAAAAGGGCATGAAGGGCGCCATCGCCCGCGCCCAGGAGCTGGCCAGCCAGACGCCCGGCGCCTGGATTCCGCAGCAGTTCGAGAACCCCGCCAACATCGATGTGCATGTGCGCACCACCGCCCAGGAAATCCTGGCCGACTTCCCCGAAGGCCTGGATGTGCTGATCACCGGCGTGGGCACGGGCGGCCACCTGACCGGCGTGGCGCGGGTGCTCAAGGCCCAATTCCACCAGCTCAAGGTCTTCGCCGTGGAGCCTGCCGCCTCGCCCGTGATCTCGGGCGGCCAGCCCTCGCCCCACCCCATCCAGGGCATTGGCGCAGGCTTCGTGCCCAAGAACCTGGACACCAGCCTGCTGGACGGCGTGATCCAGGTCGAGGCCGAACCCGCGCGCGAGTACGCACGCCGTTCGGCCCGCGAGGAAGGCATCCTGGTCGGCATCTCCTCGGGCGCCACCCTGGCCGCCATTGCGCAAAAGCTGCCCGAGCTGCCCGCAGGCGCCAAGGTGCTGGGCTTCAACTACGACACGGGCGAGCGCTACCTGTCGGTGGAAGGCTTCCTGCCGGCCTGACCGCCCTGCCCCCTGAACAAGCCAAAGGCCCTTCGCGGGCCTTTTGTCATGGCAGAGCCGTTCAGATCGTCAGGCCCTGAGCCAGGTGCCGCAGCAGCGCATCCACCTTGGGCAGCAACTGGCGGCTGCGCGGCCAGACCAGGTGCAGCGGCAGGCCATCGACTTCGGCGCCGGGCAGCAGCCGCAGCAGGTGGCCATCGCGCAGCGGCGCCTCAACCATCCACGTGGCCAGTTGGGCGATGCCGCAGCCCGCCATCACGGCAGCCACCACCGCTTCGCCATCGCCCAGCACCATGCGCGGCTGCACCGCAATGGCGCCGGCACTGCTCTGCCATGCACTCATGCCTGCATCGGTCCTTCCATAGGCCACGGCATCATGGCCGGCCAGTGCCTGCAGGCTGTCAGGCGCTCCGCGCCGCTCCAGATACGCAGGCGATGCGCAGAACACCAGCCGCTCCCGCCCCAGCAGACGCTGGCCCAGTCCCGCAGGCAGCTGCACGCTGCCGCCTATGCGCACGGCCACGTCGATGCCTTCGTCCACCACGTCCACGAAGCGGTCCGTGAACGACACCTGGGGCTGCACCGCCGCATGGCGCTGTGCAAACTCCAGCAGCAGCGGCATCACCTTCATCCGTCCGTACAGCGCCGGCAGGTCCACGCGCAGCCTGCCTGCGGGCTCCAGGTGCTCGGCGGCCAGCACCTGCTCGGCCGACTCCAGCTCGCCCAGCACGCGCACACAGGTGCGGTAGAAGGCCTCGCCGGCATCGGTCAGCCGCAGCCGCCGCGTCGTACGTTCAAACAGGCGCGTCGCCAGCCGGGCTTCCAGCCGGGCCACGGCCTTGCCCACGGCCGAGCCCGTCAGGTGCAGCCGCTCGGCAGCAGCCGTGAAACTGCCCGCGTCTGCGGTACAGACAAAGGCCTCGATGCCCTTGAGACGCTCCGAAGGAAACATGGCGATGGCGGCTTTCATTCAAGAATCAATTTCCAGTATCTGCAGAAAATTCATCCGAGATAAGAATTCACATCTTAAATAAGCTCGCGGGCCTGTTGTTTCTTTTCCCCGGAGTCTTTGCGCATGTCCCCTGCCCCATCCCTGAACCGCGATGCCCGCCCCTCCATTCCTGCCACCCAAGGCAAGGCCGCCACCGCCGTGCTGGCGGTGGCGGCTTTCGTCATCGTCACAACGGAGTTCCTGATCGTCGGCCTGCTGCCGGCGCTGGCGCGCGACCTGGGCACCAGCGCTGCGGCGGCAGGCCAGCTGGTCACGCTGTTCGCCCTGGTCGTGGCGCTGGCCGGTCCGCCGCTCACGGCCTGGCTGGCACCTGTGGGCCGCAAGCGCCTGTTCGTGGCCATTGCCCTGCTGTTTGCGGGCTCCAACGCGCTGGCGGCCGTGGCGCCCAGCCTGGGCGTGCTGGCACTGGCGCGCCTGCTGCCGGCCATGGCGCTGCCGGTGTTCTGGGGCACGGCCAGCGAAACCGCTGCGCAACTGGCAGGACCGTCACGCGCAGGCCGTGCCGTGGCCAGCGTCTACCTGGGCATTTCTGCGGCGCTGCTGCTGGGCATTCCCCTGGGCACGCTGGCCGCCGATGCCGTGGGCTGGCGCGGCGCCTTCGGCCTGCTGGCCCTGCTGTCGCTGCTGGTGGCCCTGGCCCTGCAATGGAAGATGCCGGCGCTTGAAGGCGCGCCCCGCATGCCCCTGGCGCAGCAGTTGCGCGTGTTGCGCACTCCCCGGTTCCTGGCGCAGATTGCGCTGTCGGTGCTGGTCTTCACGGCCATGTTCACGGCCTATACCTATCTGGCCGAAATCCTGGAGCGCGCCGCCGGCGTGGCACCCGCACGCGTGGGCTGGTGGCTGATGGGATTTGGCGCCGTCGGCCTGGCCGGCAACTGGCTGGGCGGGCGCTGGGCCGAGCGCCACGCGCTGAGAGTCACAGCGGCCCTGTGCCTGGTACTGGCCCTGGGCATGGCGGCCACCGTGCAGCTGGCCCAGGCCCTGCCCTGGCTGGTGGTCGCGCTGGCCGTCTGGGGCGTGGCCAACACGGCCCTGTACCCGGTCTGCCAGATCCGCGTCATGCAATCCGCACCCCAGGCGCAGGCCCTGGCGGGCACGGCCAATGTCTCGGCCGCCAATGCCGGCATTGCGCTGGGTGCCCTTTTGGGCGGATGGGCACTGCAGACGGCAGGCCCTCTGTCCACGGGCCGGGTTGCCGCCGGCCTGGCCATGCTGGCGGCCGTGGCGGCGCTGTGCATGGCACGCTCGGGGCGAGCAAGGCACGCGCACTGCGCATGATCCACTCCATGAAGAGCCAGGGCCGGCAACCGCAGCGGCGTGCATTGTTGCTGGCCGCTGCATGCTGCGTTGTCTGCTCGCGCACAAAGTGAACCGCCTCGGGCCTGGACAATCCGTACCGGCGCCGCGACCGCATCCCGGACCGCCGCCTGTGTGCAGCGCAGACGTGACGCCCAGCCCGGCGTAAGACAGTTGTGTGGAGATCTCTTACAAAACATGTTGCGCCCAAAGGTCATGCTGAACGCGCATCGGGCAAACCCGACTCTGGCCTACGATGGTCTGACCAAGGAGTAAAAAAATCTTGTTCGGTTTCTTTGAAAAACGCGTCCCGCCCTATCCCAGCGTCGAGCCCACGGTCCCGCCCAAGGGCTTTTTTGCCTTCATCTGGGCCTGCACGCAAGGCATGCGCGGCTGGATCGCGCTGCTGACCTGCACCTCGGCGCTGCTGGCCGTCTACGAGGCGGCGCTGTTCGCCCTGATGGGCCATGTGGTGGACTGGCTTTCCACCGTGTCGCCGGCAGGCTTCTGGGAGCAGCAGCGCGGCACGGTCTGGGGCATTGCCGCCATCCTCTTGTCCAGCGTGCTGCTGCTGGCCTTTCACACGGCAGTGATGCACCAGGTGCTGGCCATCAATTTCCCCATGCGCCTGCGCTGGGTGTTCCACCGGCTGATGCTGGGCCAGAGCATGTCGTTCTATGCGGACGAGTTCGCGGGCCGCATCACCACCAAGATCATGCAGACGGCGCTGTCGGTGCGCGAAGTGGTGTTCATGGTGGTCGATGTGCTGGTGGGCGTGAGCGTCTACATGATCGGCATCCTGGTGCTGGCGGCCAGCTTCGAGTGGCGGCTGATGATTCCGTTCGCGCTGTGGCTGCTGGCCTATATCGGCGCCTGCTTCTACTTTGTTCCGCGCCTGGGCAAGATCGGCAAGGAGCAGGCCGATGCGCGCTCCATGATGACGGGCCGCGTGACCGATGCCTATACCAACATCGCCACCGTCAAGCTGTTCGCCCACACGCGCCGCGAGGCAGAGTACGCGCGCAACGCCATGGACGCCTTCAAGTCCACCGGCTATGCGCAGATGCGGCTGGTCAGCCTGTTCGAGATCACCAACCACCTGATGATCACCCTGCTGCTGGTGGGCTCCACGGGCACGGCGCTGTACCTGTGGTCTGCCGGCCAGGCCAGCGCGGGCGTGGTGGCAGCGGTGATTGCCATGGCGCTGCGGCTGATGGGCTATTCGCACTGGGTGATGTGGCAGATGACGGGCCTGTTCGAGAACGTGGGCACCATCCAGGACGGCATCCTCACGCTGACCAAGCCGCGCACCATCGTGGACGCGCCCGACGCCAGGCCGCTGCAGGTCACGCACGGCGCCATCGCCTTCGAGGACCTGAGCTTTGCCTACAAGGACGGCGGCAAGCAGGTGATCGACCACCTGAACCTGCACATTCGCGCGGGCGAGCGCATCGGCCTGATCGGCCGCTCGGGCGCGGGCAAGTCCACGCTGGTGAACCTGCTGCTGCGCTTCCATGAACCCCAGGGCGGGCGCATCACCATCGACGGGCAGGACATCCGCACCGTCACGCAGGACAGCCTGCGCGGCGCCGTGGGCATGGTGACGCAGGACACCTCGCTGCTGCACCGCTCCATGCGCGACAACATCCTCTACGGCCGCCCCGATGCGACCGAGCAGGAGATGCTGGCCGCCGCGGACAAGGCCGAGGCCTCGGACTTCATCGCCACGCTGACCGACCTCAAGGGCCGCAGCGGCTACGACGCCCAGGTGGGCGAGCGCGGCGTCAAGCTGTCGGGTGGCCAGCGCCAGCGCGTGGCGATTGCGCGCGTGATGCTCAAGGACGCGCCCATCCTGCTGCTGGACGAGGCCACCAGCGCGCTGGACAGCGAGGTCGAGGCCGCCATCCAGCAAAGCCTGGACAGCCTCATGCACGGCAAGACCGTGATCGCCATCGCCCACCGCCTGTCGACCATCGCGGCCATGGACCGGCTCATCGTCATGGACCAGGGCCAGATCGTCGAGCAGGGCACGCACCAGCAACTGCTGGAGCTGGGCGGCATCTACGCCAAGCTGTGGTCGCACCAGAGCGGCGGCTTCCTCGCAGAGCAGGGCTCGGAAGCTGCCAACGCCAACGGCTAGACGCTCGCCAGATCCCGGTCCAGCTGCGTATGCAATGTGTAGCGGCTGGCCGGGTGCAAGGTCACACTGAGGTCCATCAACTCCCCATCGGTATCCAGGTAGCGGCGCACGATCTTCAGCGCCGCTGACCCGGCCGGGGCCTGCAATTCCTCCGACAGCGCCTCGGGAATGAGCGCCCCCACCACGGCCTGCCGCACCCGCGCGATGCGCAGGCCGTATTGCTGCTCCAGCAGGCTGCTGACCAGCAACTCGGGCGCGGCGCGCACGCGCTCGGCCAGCTCCTGCGTGTCAAAGCGCTGCGCATCCACATAGACCACGGTCCAGGCAATGGGCAGGTGCGGCGCTGCGCCGTCGCGGCGCAGGCTGCAGATGGCCAGCCAGCGGCTGCCGGCCGGGCAGTCCAGTTCGGCGGCCAGGTCCTGGTCCAGCACCACCTCCTCGATGCGCCGCACTTCGCGCACATGGGTGGCGCCGAACTGCACCAAGTCCTCCAGCGAGGTCAGCGCCTGGCGGTAGTGCGCATGGGGCTGCGCCGCCTCCACGCGCGTGCCGACCTTCTTGCGCCGCGAGACCAGCCCCGACTGCTGCAGCTCGGCAATCGCCGCGCGCACGGTGTGGCGGCTCACGCCATAGCGGTCGCACAGCTCCAGCTCGGTGGGCAGCAGGGCGCCCACGGCGTATTCGCCCGAGGCAATGCGCTCGGACAGGTCGCGCGCCACCTGGGCATAGCGTGTCTCAGCCATGGGCGCAGGCCCTCACCCCAGGCAAACCCGGATGTTCGTAATGTACGTACATAAATAAAAATATCGATATGTCCGAACTTAATTGCAATTGCGCACCATGACCCTTCCGTCCTTCACCTCCAGCACCGCCATCGATTCGCTGCTGTTCCGCGACGCCTTCGGCACCCCCGCCATGCGCGCCATCTTCGCCGACAGCGCGCTGGTGTCGCGCTACATCGAGGTCGAGGTCGCGCTGGCGCGCGCCCAGGGCCGCTGCGGCGTGATTCCGGCCGAGGCCGCACACGAGATCGCGCAGCGCTGCAGCCTCGAAGCGCTGGACTTCGAGCTGCTGCGCAAGGAAACCGACATTGTCGGCTACCCCATCCTGCCGCTGGTGCACCAGCTGGTGAAACAGTGCGGCGACGCAGGCCGCTACATCCACTGGGGCGCCACCACCCAGGACATCATGGACACGGCCACCGTGCTGCAGGTGCGCGATGCGCTGGACCTGGTCGATGCCGACATCGCCGCGCTGCGCACCATCCTGGCCGACCTAGCAGAACGCCACCGCGACACGCCCATGGCCGGCCGCACGCACCTGCAGCACGCCCTGCCCATCACCTTCGGCTACAAGGCCGCCATCTGGCTGGCCATGTTCGACCGCCATGCCCAGCGCCTGAAGGAACTGCGCCCGCGCGTGCTGGTGGGCCAGTTCGCGGGGGCGGCAGGCACGCTGGCCTCGCTGAGCGGCCGGGGCCTGGAAGTGCAGCAATTGCTCATGGAAGAACTGGGCCTGGGCGTGCCCTCCACCACCTGGCATGTGGCGCGCGACGGCCTGGCCGAGGCCGTGAATTTCCTGGCCCTGGTCACCGGCTCGCTGGGCAAGATCGCCTACGACGTGATGCTGCTGTCCTCCACCGAGTTCGGCGAGGTGTTCGAGCCCTTCGTCACGGGGCGCGGCGCCAGCAGCACCATGCCGCAAAAGCGCAACGCCATCTCCAGCGAGCTGATGCTGGCCGCCTCCAAGGCCGTGCGCCAGCATGCGGGCCTGATGCTGGACGCCATGGTCCAGGACCTGGAGCGCGCCACCGGCCCCTGGCACGCCGAATGGGTGGCCCTGCCCGAGAGCTTCGTGCTCTCGGCCGGCGCCCTGCACCAGGCGCGCTTCATGCTGGGCGGCCTCATCGTCGATCCCGAACGCATGGCCCGCAACCTGGACATGACCGACGGCCTGATCGTGGCCGAGGCCGTGATGATGGGCCTGGCCCCGCACACGGGCCGCCAGCAGGCGCACGACATCGTCTATGCCGCCTGCCGCAGCGTCAACGCCGAGGGCGGCACGCTGGCCGATGCGCTGGCCCGCCTGCCCGAAGTCACGGCCCATTTCGACCGCGCGGCGCTGCAGCGCCTCACCGACCCGCGCAACTACCTGGGCGAGGCCCCGCAGATGGTGGACCGCGCCCTTGCGCTGTCGCGCGCCCATACAGCCAGCGGCCGCTGACATCCCGGCCCAGGACAGAACACAGCACTACAGGAGACAACACCATGCCTTTCCATCTTCCCCGCCTGCCACGCCTGGCCCTTGCCCTGGCCGCCACCACCTTCGCCCTGGCCGCGCACGCCCAGGGCGGCTACCCCGCCAAGCCGCTGACCTGGATCGTGCCCTTCGCGGCCGGCGGCCCCACGGACGCCATGGCGCGCGACATCGCCCAGCGCACCAGCACCCAGCTGGGCCAGCAGATCATCATCGAGAACGTTCCGGGTGCGGGCGGCACCATCGGCGCGGCCAAGGCGGCGCGCTCGGCGCCCGACGGCTACAGCTTCCTGGTCGGCCACATGGGCTACATGGGCGCGGCGCCGTCGCTGTACAAGAAGCTGGCCTATGACCCGGTCAAGGACTTCGAGGCGGTGTTCCGCTTCCCCGACACGCCGCTGGTGCTTCTGGTGGGCAAGAACTCCCCGTACAAGACGGCCGAGGAGCTGGTGGCCTTCGGCAAGCAGAACCCGGGCCGGCTGAACTTCGGCAACGCGGGCGTGGGATCGACCTCGCACCTGGTGGCGGCGCTGTTCGCCAGCCGCGCGCAGATGGAGATCACCCAGGTGGCCTACAAGGGCGCGGCACCGGCCATGACCGATGTGATCTCCGGCCAGGTCGATGCCATGTTCGACCAGACCAACACCGCCCTGCCCCAGCTGGCGGGCGAGCGCATCCGCGCCATCGCCCTCACCTCGGACAAGCCCATGCCCCAGTTCCCGGGCGCCGCCGCGCTGGGCCAGAAGCTGCTGCCGGGCTTCGAGACCGCCACCTGGTACGGCATCTACGCGCCCAAGGGCACGCCGCGCGACGTGGTGCAAAAGGTCTACCAGGCCTATACCAAGGCCCTGGCCGACAAGGCCTGGACCGACAGGATGGCCGCCCAGGGCATACGCCTGCTGCCCGCAGATCAATACGCGCCCGAAGCCCTGGCCCGCCACACGGCCGCCGAGGTGGAGCGCTGGCGCAAGGTGGCAGCCGACGCGAAGATCTCGCTGGACTGAGCCCATGGACCAGACACGCACCCAGGCCCAGGCACAGACCCAAGCTCATACCCGCATCGAGCACGATGCCTTCGGCCCCGTCCACATCCCTGCCGACCGCCTCTGGGGCGCGCAGACCCAGCGCGCGCTGGAGCTGTTCACCATTGGCGAGGAGCGCTTTCCGCAGGGCCTGTACCGCGCATTCGGGCTGCAGAAGCTGGCGGCAGCGCGCGCCAACCGGCGCCTGGGCGTGCTGGACGACCAGCGCGGCGCGGCCATCGAGGCCGCAGCCGCCGAACTGCGCGACGGCCTGCTGGACGCGCATTTCCCGCTGACCATCTGGCAGACGGGCTCGGGCACGCAGACCAACATGAATGCCAACGAGGTCATCGCCAACCGCGCCAACCAGATGCTGGGCCAGCCCCCCGGCACGCGCAGCCCGGTCCACCCCAACGACCATGCCAATGCCTCGCAGTCGTCCAACGACAGCTTTCCCACGGTGATGCACCTGGCCACGGCGCTGGAGCTGCGCGACCACCTGCTGCCCGCCCTGGAACAGCTGCAGCAGCGCCTGCAGGAACGCGCCCTGGCCTTTGCCGGCGTGCTCAAGGTGGCGCGCACGCACCTGATGGACGCCGTGCCCATGACGCTGGGCCAGAGCTTCGAGACATTCGCCCACCAGGTGGGCCACGGCATCCACCGGCTGCGGGACACCCAGCCCCGGCTGTGGAGCCTGGCCCAGGGCGGCACGGCGGCCGGCACGGGGCTCAACGCGCCGGCCGGATTCGACCGGGTCTTCTGCGAGGAGATACAGGCGCTCACGGGCCTGGCGGTCACGCCCAATCCCTGCAAGTTCGAAGGCATGGCCGCGCACGATGCGCTCATCGAGGTCTCGGGCGCACTCAATGTGGTGGCCGGTTCGCTGGCCAAGATGGCCAATGACATCCGCCTGCTGGGTTCAGGCCCGCGCTGCGGCCTGGGGGAGCTGGTGTTTCCCGACGATGGGCTGAGCTCCTCCATCATGCCGGGCAAGCGCAACCCGACCGTGGCCGAGGTCGTGGTCCAGGCCGCCTACCAGGCCATGGGCCACCACCTCACCGTCACGCTGGCGGGCTCGGCCGGGCACTTCGAGCTCAACGTGGCCAAGCCCGTGCTGATCCACCACCTGCTGCGCGCCATGCGCGCGCTGGGCGACGCCAGCCGCGTGTTTGCCGAGAAACTGGTGGCCGGCCTGCAGGCACATACGGAGCGGCTGGAGCAGCAGGTCAGCCACTCGCTGCTGCAGGCCACCGCGCTCAACCCGGTGCTGGGCTATGACGCCGTGGCACGCATCACGCGCGAGGCCATGGCGCGCGGCATTGCGCCGCGCGAGGCGGCCGTGGAGCTGGGGCTGGTCACGGCGGCCGAGTACGACCGGCTGGTGGACCTGCGTGCCATGGCCGGGCTGCCGCCCGCGTAGCGGCCTCAATCCTCCAGGCCTATGTTCTGCACGATCTTCTTCTCGTCCTCGAACGCCTTCCTGGCGAACGCCGTGTACTCCTGGCTGCCGCGGAACTGCGTGCGCACGCCGTAGTTGCCGACGACCTGGCGGAAGGCCGGGTCGTCCATGGCGGCCTTGATGGCGGCTTCGAGCTTGCGCACGATCTCGGGCGGCAGGCCGCGCGGCCCGGCAATGCCCAGGGGCGAGGGCACATCGAAGGCATAACCGGCCTCGCGGAACGTGGGCACGTTGGCAAAGGCCTCGGGCCGCACCTCGGAGGCCGAGGCCAGCGCGCGCAGCTTGCCCGAGCTCAGGTACGGCAGCACCGTGTTGGCGTACACGCCGGACTTGATATGGCCGGCCATCAGCGAGTTCAGCGCCTCGGCATCGCCCTTGAAGGGCGCATGCGTGAAGCGTGCGCCCGTGGCCTGCTCCAGCAGCGCCATCACCACGTGGTTGGCCGTGAACTTGCCCGGCGTGCCGTAGTCCACGGCGCCCGGATTCTTCTTGGCGAACTCGACCAGGTCCTGCACCGTCTTGAACGGCGAGTCCTGGGGCACGGCCAGCACGAAGTCATAGGTCATGTAGGTGGCGATGTAGCTGAGATCGCGCACCGGGTCGTACTGCACCTTCTGGATGTGCGGCTGGCGGAAGATGCTCACGGGCGCCAGCGTCAGGCGGTAGCCGTCCGGCTTGGCCGATCGCATGTCCATCACGCCCATGGACGCGCCCGCGCCGGGCTTGTTCTCGATCACCACGGTCTGCCCCAGCTGCTTGCCCATGCCCTGGGCCAGCGCACGCGCCACCACATCGGTCACGCCGCCCGCGCCGTAGGGCACGACCAAGCTGATGGGGCGGCTGGGATAGCTGTCCTGCGCCCATGCTGCGCCCGTCATCAGGACCGATGCGCACATCCATGCGCCAAACACTCGTCTTTGCATTTCCATCTTCCTCAGAGGCTCACGACCATCGAACTTGCTGCTGTTCAATTTAGATGGATGCATGCCAACCATGGATTCGGGCAAGCCCGTAGCGTTGGGGCTTGTGGGGAAAACGCGCAGCGTGGGTGCGGGACTGATGGCTCTATAGCAGGGGGTGGCGTGGTTGCTTGGTTTGCGGGGGGTGGTGGGGTGTTTTTTTGCGCATTGTGGTGGGTGGGGCATGTCTTTGAGGCGACAGTCATGGGGCGTGTGCCCTCAGAGCGGCTGCCGTTCAGGGGTGCTTTTTTGTCCCTGCCGGGGGGTTGTTTTTCGAGGCCGGGTCTCGGCCCGGCGGCCGACCTACTTTCTTATCGCGCGATAAGAAAGTAGGCAAAGAAACGCGCCCAAATGCCCGCGACCCCTGCGCTTCGCTCCGGGGCAACCTGCGTCGTGGCGGTTGCGGGGTTCGCTGCGGAACTCGCTTTGCGCTTCGCGCGCCGCTCAGACAACCGCAGCGAGTCAGGTCACGAAGCAGTCCTGTCCTTCGGCAGGACTGCAACCCCGCAACCACCACGCCGCAGGCGCTGACATACGGGAGGTGGTGCGGGCCTTCGCTTCGCTCGGCCCCGGTTTGAAGCCGAGCGGAGCGATGGCGCCGGCTGTTGGCTGTTGGCTGTTGGCTGTTGGCTGTTGGCTGTTCCCCAGCCTCCCCCCTTCTGCCCACGCCTGCGTTGGGCGGGATGCGGGGTGGCAGCCCTGCCGAAGGACAGGGCTGCTTCGTTGTCTAGCTTGCCGCAGTTGTTTGAACGGATTGCGCCGCAGGCGCAAGGAGTGAGTTCTGCGGCACACCCCGCATCCCGCCCAACGCAGGTCGCCCGCAGCGAAGCGAAGGGTCGTGGGCAGTTCGG
>NZ_JBICKN010000013.1:0-315 GCF_043104185.1 Delftia sp. WSY_22 | reverse complement strand
CGCGCGATCAGCCACATCACCAGCTCGATGCCTTCGGAGCCGGCCTCGCGCACGTAGTCGATATGCGGCATCTTGGCCAGGCCGGCAGGGTTCTCGATCAGCAGGTCCAGGAAGCGGTTGTCCCACTCCTTGTTGATCAGGCCCGCACGCGCGCCCTGCAGCTGGTGGCTCATGCCGCCCGTGCCCCAGATCTGCACGTTCAGGTCTTCGTCGAAGCTTTCCACGGCGCGGCGGATGGCGCGGCCCAGGTTGAAGCAGCGCTGGCCCGACGGCACGGGGTACTGCACCACGTTGACGGCAAACGGAATCACCGGG
>NZ_JBICKN010000012.1:0-1274 GCF_043104185.1 Delftia sp. WSY_22 | reverse complement strand
ACCGCTGCCGCCTCCCGTGCCGCCCGGGATCAGGCCGCCCAGCAGGCCGTCGACCAGTTCACCGATGCCGCCTTCACCCAGGCCGCTGCCCAGGCCGGCAATCAGGCCGTTGAGGGTTCCGATCACGGGCTGCAGTGCCTGGCCATCGACCTGGGTCAGGCCGTTGACCAGCTCGGTCAGCACGCCCAGGGGGCCGCCTTCCACGCTGGTCAGGCCTTCCAGCAGGCCGGTGACGACCGAGGCCGTTCCATCGGTGGGATTGGCCAGCGCGTCCAGCAGTTGGCCCACAGGGGCTGCGACGGTGCCGCCGAGCAGGCCGTCCACCACGTCCTGGACCGTGGTGACCAGGCCTTCTCCCGTGCCGCCACCCGTGCCGCCGCCGGGCACCAATCCACCCAGCAGGCTGCCGACCAGTCCGCCGAGCCCATCTTCGCCCAGGCCGTTGCCCAGGCCGGCAATCAGCTCGTTGAGCGTGCCGATCACCGGGGCCAGGCCTTCGCCGTCCACCTGGGTGAGGCCGTTGACCAGTTCGGTCAGCACACCCAGGGGGCCGCCCTCGACATTGGTCAGGTTCTCCAGCGCGCCGGTCACGGTGGACAGCAGTCCGTCCGTGGGGTTGGCCAGGGCATCCAGCAACTGGCCCACAGGCGCTGCCACCGTGCCGCCCAGCAGGCCGTCCACGACGTCCTGCACGGACGTGACCACCCCGCTGTCAGGCGTGCCGGGCGGGTTGCCCGTTCCGCCGCCCACCAGGCCGCCCAGCAGGCCACCCACGCCGGCGAGCAGGCCGCCCAGCGCACCGTCTTCGTCGAGCAGGCCGCCGAGCACGTTGTCCACTACCGTGCCGATGGAGCCGCCGGAGCCCGCTTCATCCAGGCCCTTGAGCAGCTCATTGAGCGTGCTGATCAGGGGCTCCAGGCCCTGGTTCTGGATGTTGACCAGGCCGTCCACCAGCTCGGTGAGCACGCCCAGCGGCCCGCCATTGGTGCTGGTCAGGCTCTCCAGCAGGCCTGTCACCCCGGACAGCGTGCCGCTGCCGGGATTGACCAGCGTATCGATCAGGTTGCCCACCGGGCCGGCGACCGTGCCACCGGACAGCGCACCCACCACGTCCTGCACGGAGGTGATCAGGCCGTGGCCGTCCGTGGGATCCGTCGGATTGGTGGGGTCCGTGGGATTGGTCGGATTGGTCGGATTGGTCGGGTTCGTCGGGTCCGTGGGATTGGTGGGGTTGGTCGGGTTGGTGGGATCCGTGGGGTTGGTCGGATTGGTGG
>NZ_JBICKN010000011.1:0-954 GCF_043104185.1 Delftia sp. WSY_22 | reverse complement strand
TCTCCGGCCGGACCCACGACGACGGCAGTCTGCGGGCCCGTGGTGCGCGGCTTGGGCGTGGTGCGCGGCGGCGTGAAGGCCAGGCTGGTGGGCTGGGCCTGCAGTTCGTAGCGCTGGAAGGAGCCGTCTTCGGCGGCGCTGCCCTTGGCGCCCGGGGCCACGGCACTGACGCGGGGATTCTCCTTGAGGTGGTAGCTCAGGCCCGTGATCAGGTACTGCCGGTTCTGGTCGCCGCGCGGGTAGTTGTAGAGGCTGAAGGTGTAGCCCGTGGCCAGCGCCCGGTGGCAGGACTGGCCCCGCACCCGGCTGTGGCCCGTGAGGCCTTGCTTCAGTCGCACGCGGTTGTAGGCATCTCCATCACCGTACTCCGTGTAGCCGCCCGGCCATTCGTAGGTTTCATGGCCGTCGTGCGCATGGCCCGGTGGATCGCGGCGCATGTGGGACAGTTCGGCCCGGGGCTTTTTGAAGTCGTAGTCGTCGATGTAATGGCGGCCCGGCTTGATTTCCTGCTCCAGCTGCCAGGCGTGGATGTTTTCCTGATCGCCTGCGGCGGCTTTTTCCGGGGGATAGAAGGGAATGGATTCGCCGCCGGGCAATGCGCCATGCGAGGCAATGATGTCGTCGCACAGCACCAGGGTGTGCTGGCCCGATGCGTGCTCGAAGAAATAGTAGATGCCTTCGTGTTCCATCAATCGCGAGACGAAGTCGCAATCGCTTTCGTTGTATTGCACGCAGTAATCCCAACTGCGATAGGCGCGCGTGAGTTTCCTTTGCATTGGATGGCCATAGACGCCCAATACCTGCTCGACGATGTCGGGCACGTTGAGGTTCTGGAAGATGCGAAAGTCACTCTTGCGCGTGGCCAGCCACAGCCAGGGGCTCAGGCGGGCCTTGTAGGCGTAGTGGCGGTGGTCCTGGCCCTGCATGCCAAAGCGGGTGACGATGCCGTCGATG
>NZ_JBICKN010000010.1:0-270 GCF_043104185.1 Delftia sp. WSY_22 | reverse complement strand
ACACCTGGTCATGGCTCCAGTGCAGCAGCGGCAGCAAGACCTCGTAGGCATCGCCTGGGCCGCGCGCCGGCACCTGGCCGGTGTCGGCCAGCTTGGTGCCGCGAATCACCACCTCGATGCCATCGGCCAGCATGCGCTGGTGCATGGGCTGCATCAGGTTGGCCACGCAGCAGTCCATGCGGCCCACCAGCGGCGTGTCGCTCATGCCGTAGGCGCGGCCGATCCAGCTCGATTGCGCCGTGGTCACGTCGCTCGGGATGCCATGGGCTG